>DATLOT010000045.1:0-46348 GCA_035536095.1 Gammaproteobacteria bacterium
TGAACATATCTTTCAGATAAAACCTCTCAGCCTCACCCTACAATATACCCACGCCTCCTTCGCTTTCTGGTAAGCGCGCACATATTTCACTCTCATGTTTTTAAAGAACTTTACAACAAGACGCGCATTCTACTACTTATCCGCGGGGTGTCAAGGGGCATTAAGACTAATTATCTGCTTTTTGTCTTAATATTATTTTTGCAAAACGACGTTTCCCCATCTGCAGCACAAATTGATCTTCTTTTGCACTAAATGCCATTTGTCTCTGCGTAACACGCTCTCCATTTATACGCACGCCACCTTGACCCAGTAAACGCACAGCTTCAGAAACACTTTCAACCAACTCAGCCTTGCGAGCAATCTGCGCAACATCAACTGTTTCGCCTTCAACTTCTATTTCAACCTCAGGCATCACATCCGGCAGCTTACCTTTCTGGAACTGCGCAATAAAAGCCTCTTGCGCCGCCGTGGCCGCTGCTTGCGAGTGAAAACGCGCTGTTAATTCATGCGCTAGCAAGAATTTAATATCTCGTGGATTTTTTCCTTCACTGACTTCATTACGATACCGCTGCAGTTCATCCAGACCAATAAAACTAATTAGTTCAAACCACAACCACATTGTTTCATCCGAGATCGACATCACCTTACCAAAAATTTGCTCGGGCGATTCATCAATACCAATATAGTTATTCAGGGATTTAGACATTTTTTTGATCCCATCTAATCCCGGCAATAGTGGTAGCGTAATAATCGTCTGCGGCTTCTGGCCAAAATGTTTTTGCAGCTCTCTGCCCATCAATAAATTAAATTTTTGATCTGTTCCACCCAGCTCTACATCTGCTTTCATTGCGACAGAATCATAGCCCTGCATCAATGGATACAAGAATTCATGGATCGCGATTGGTTGTTCATTCGTATACCGCTTATGAAAATCATCACGCTCCAGCATTCTCGCCACCGTATGCGTTGAAGCTAATTTGATCACATCAACTGCGGTTAATTGATCAAGCCATGTGGAGTTAAATTGGATTTTTGTTTTTGCCTGATCTAATACTTTAAAAACCTGGCGCTGATAGGTCTGTGCATTTTCTTGCACCTGCTCGCGCGTGAGCGGGGGTCTTGTCTCATTTTTACCCGAAGGATCGCCGATCATGCCAGTAAAGTCACCGATCAAAAAGACAACATCGTGACCAAGTTCCTGAAATTGGCGTAATTTATGCAATAGCACCATGTGGCCCAAATGTAAATCAGGCGCTGTGGGATCAAAACCGGCCTTAACGCACAAAGGACGACCACTCTTTAATTTTTCAATTAATTCAGCTTCAACGAGCACTTCCTCAGCACCGCGACGAATAATCGCTAACGCATCATCAATGGTTGTTTGCATATCAGGCCTTAAATTTACTTTAATGAAGAGGCAGAATTATGGCACAATACTGGCCGAATAAGGAAGCATTGGAATGACAATGGAACTTTACTTAGGTTTAATGTCCGGAACAAGCGCAGATGGCATCGACGCAGCCGTTGTGGACTTCAGCGCGCAATTTCCCCACGTTGTGGCAACGGCCTATACGCCTTACACGGCTGAATTACGAGAAAAAATTCTCTCGTTATATCAACCTGGCGAGAATGAAATACATCGTCTAAGCGAGCTAGATGTGCAACTCGGCCAAATATTCGCGGCAGCTGCCAATAAATTACTACAAGAGCACACTATTGCGCCGCAAACAATCCGCGCCATTGGCAGCCACGGACAAACTGTACGACACCATCCCCACCAGCCGCTCCCTTTTACATTGCAAATTGGGGATCCCAACATTATTGCTGCGGCAACTGGCATCACGACCGTTGCTGATTTTCGTCGTAGAGATATTGCGTTTGGCGGACAAGGCGCACCTTTGGTGCCTGCTTTCCATCAACATTTATTTACCTCGTCGAAAATGAATCGTGTGATTGTTAACATTGGCGGCATCGCGAATGCAACCTTCTTGCCTCACGATCCCAAACAACCCATTATTGGTTTTGATACAGGCCCTGGTAATGCGCTGATGGATGCATGGATTCATACGCATCAACAGAAAATGTTCGATCACGATGGTCGCTGGGCAGCAAGTGGTTATGCTTCCACGTTACTATTAGAAAATCTTCTCAAAGAACCTTATTTTCACCAACCTGCACCGAAGAGCACGGGTCGCGAATATTTTAATCTTAATTGGCTAAATCAACACTTACAAAAAATAAATCAAAAAATTTCTCCCGTTGATGTACAAGCCACGCTTGCGGAATTAACCGTACGCACCATTATACTCTCAATTAGAACGCACTTACCGCACGGTGAAATACTGGTTTGCGGCGGCGGAGCACGCAACTCGCTGCTGATGTCGCATCTTCAGGCGCTGGCCAAACCACATTTCACGATAGAAACTACAGAAAAATACGGTGTAGATCCAGACTGGGTAGAAGCCATGGCGTTTGCGTGGCTTGCTAAGCAAACACTGAACGGTAAACCGGGCAACCTGCCCTCTGTTACTGGCGCACAGTCGCCTTGTGTTTTGGGTGGCATCTATTATAACTAATAATTTTTAAATTTTACTTAAGCGACATTTATAAGACACCGTATGGCAATATTGAATTTATTCATACCAAGCGATCCATCACGAATATACTGCACTCAATATACAAGGTTGAAAAACGTCCGCTGCGCGTAGCAACAAAAGAAGCTGCTATTCGTGACTTAAAGCGTATTGGCCGTAATACACATTTATTACAACAGGAAGAAGAAAATGAGTACTAATGAAGATTTCAATGCACTTATTGAAAAAGTAATGCAAGATAAAAAATTTTCGTATATACCCATCGTAATGCCTTCCCCCTTAGCTACTGTGCCTACACATTTTTCATTAAAATTGCTCACGCACCTACGGTGCTTAAAAACACGTGCGGATTCCATTACCCCAGGCTGCGCGCTCCGCGCTTACCTGGGGCTATAAAGCTTTCGGTCGTAAACGACCTCATAAAACAACAACGCAATCAGGTCGTTTACGACCGAAAGCTTTATAGCCCCGGCTGAGGATTGCGAAGCGAAGCGTAGCAATCCGAAGGCCGGGGTCATGGCAACCTACCCATGTTTTTAAGCACCGTAGGTGCGTGAGCGATTTTAATGTAGGCAGTCAATCAGTTTATACAGATTAGTGAATAATGTTGATGCCTGGTTGTTCAGACATCAGGCGTCTGATATGTTCCACCATACGCATCAATAAAAGTTTTTTTGTGCTGCCTGATCTCCAGATAATGCCGATAGTGCGTTTAGGTTTTGGAAAAGCAAACGGCAAGTAGCGAAGACCTTGCTGAGGTCTGCAAGCAAGTGTCGGCATCAGTGTTAGGCCAAGATTGGTAGAAACCATATAGCGTAAAATTTCTAAGCTTGCTGCTCGAAAATTTTTAGCTTCCTCTGCATGCATTTTTTGACAGAGCAAAATAGTTTGATCACGAAGACAGTGCCCCTCTTCAAGTAAAATGAAATGCTTGCCATTTAAGTCCGTCGCATTGATTATTTTTTTCTTCGCCAAACTGTTTCTTTCAGGAACGGCTAAACGCAATTCTTCCTCAAATAAAGGTTGCACAGTAAATTCTGAGTGCGTGACAGGTAAAGATAAAATGACAGCATCCAGTTTTCCTTGCTTCAAACCCAATATAAGCTGACTTGTTTGTTGTTCTGTGAGATAGATAGATAATTTAGGAAAGCTCTCTGTTTTTGCTAAGTCTGGCAACAGATGAGGCAACAAATAAGAAGTTAATGTCGGAATCACACCTAAATTCAATTCACCACTAAAAGGATCTTGGGCAGATTTAGCAAGTTCTTGTATGGTCTCGGCTTGCTGTAAAAGTTCTCTCGCTTGTTCCGCAATGATTTTTCCAATGTCCGTTAATAATACGGATCGACTCGTGCGCTCTAAAAGATCGACGCCTAAAAAAGTTTCTAGTTTTTTAATTTGTATGCTGAGAGAGGGCTGGCTTACAAAGCACGCTTTCGCTGCTTTACTGAAATGTTTCGTTTCGGCCAGTGTCACAAAATATTTCAAATCACGTAAGTTCATAGATCGCGCCCCGCCTATCAATAGATAGAAGCAATGATACTGATAGAATCAATATATTTCAATTATTAATCGCAATCAGATAGCCTTGGCGGATATTACACAAATGGAGGTCGTTTTAAATGAAGAAAATATCTTACTTATTGATTATAAAGAAATTTTTAATTACGCTGACACTGGCAGTTTTTGTTTTAACACTGCCTGGCTGTGCAAGCATGCATTCACAAACTGGCATGGAAAAATCTGTCTCTACCTCTTTTCAGGCTAGCGGCAAGCAAGCAACTCCTCTTTCGAAGCAACCATACCATGCTATGGCGGAAGAAGAAGAGACATCCGAGAAAAGAGACTTTGTCTTAAAGTCTGTTTTGGTTGTTGGCGCTGTATTAGGCGTTGCCGCTGTGATTGGCTATGTGATTTTGCCCGCATTAGCGACAGCGGGGGTGGGGGGACAAGCAGGCATGGCTAATATAGCAAGGGCACCATAGCGATGCATTAACTTTCTAGCCGTTAAACTTTGCCGTATGCCTTAGCTTCCCCCAACCAGCGGTCCAGCAGTGGCTCGATCATCTCGGGATATTCGTTCATCAAACGCTCTGCGGTTAACTGCACATCATTCAGCAAATCACCATCGCGCAGTAAATCAGCGATACGAAAAGAAAGCTCTCCTGTTTGACGCGTACCTAATACATCACCAGGGCCGCGTAGTTCTAAATCACGCTGCGCGATTTGAAAACCATCTGTTGTCTCTCTCATCACTTGCAAACGTTCTCTCGCATAGTGAGAAAGCGGCTCTTGATAGAGCAACAAACAAAAACTTTCAATGGAACCTCTGCCAACACGACCGCGCAACTGATGTAATTGAGATAATCCTAAACGCTCCGCGTTTTCTATCACCATCACGCTGGCGTTTGGTACATCCACGCCAACTTCAATCACCGTTGTTGCAACTAGTAATTGAATATCTCCTGCTTGAAATGCAGACATCACAGCCTCTTTCTGAGCAGCAGCAATACGTCCATGAATCACACCAATTTTAATATGAGGCAATGATTCTTGTAGTTGCACACTGATCTCATCCACCGCCTGGCACGCAATCACATCAGAAGCTTCTATTAAGGGACACACCCAATAAACTTGCCTACCCGCAGCGCATGCTGTTGCAACACGTGCAATCACTTCTTGACGTCTGGTGGATGCAATCACAGATGTCAACACTGGCGTACGACCCGGTGGCAACTCATCAATGACCGAACAATCAATATCCGCATAGAAACTCATCGCGAGGGTGCGTGGTATAGGCGTCGCCGTCATCATCAATTGATGGGGACATAAACCACCATACACACCCTTCTCTCTAAAAAAAGCACGCTGTTGCACACCAAATCGATGTTGCTCATCAATAACCAACAAAGCCAATTTTTGAAACACCACTTCTTCTTGAAACAACGCATGCGTCCCTAACACCAACTGCGCCTCACCAGAAGCAATTGCTGATAACGCTGCCTCACGACTTTTACCTTTCACATTACCCGATAAAAACACAACCTTCAGATTCAACTGATCTAACCAACGCTTAAAAACACGATGATGTTGCTCTGCCAATAATTCTGTTGGCACCATCATCGCTGCCTGATAACCATTTTCCACCGCTTGCAGCATTGCTAACGCAGCGATGACTGTCTTACCTGAACCCACGTCTCCTTGAATCAATCGCAGCATTGGTTTATCACAAGATAAATCTTGTCGAATTTCTCGCATCACGCGCTCTTGCGCGCCAGTTAGACGAAAAGATAATGTTTCCATGAATTTTTTTATCAAAACATCTTCCCGCAATAAAGGAAAACTTAATTGCGTTTGAAATTTTTTCTTAAGAAGTAATAAACTTATTCTATGCGCTAACAATTCTTCAAATACCAATCTTTTTTGCGCAGTCGTTTCATTCTCCATTAACGATACTATTGGCGCACCTTGGGGGGGACGATGTATATATCGCACCGCATCATGGAAAGTAGGAAAAGATAAAGCTTGTAATACTGCATCAGGCACCAGCTCTATCTCTTTTTCATGCGTCATCCAACGCAAGGCCTGCTCTGTGAGTTTCCGTAACGTGTGCTGACCTAAGCCTTTTGTTGCAGGATAAATCGGCGTGAGATGTTGATCGACGGGTAGCGGTTTGTCTTCCGCAATCACTTGAAATTCTGGATGCATCACCTCCAATCCCTTTGCACCCCAACGCACCTCACCATAACAACGTAACCTGACACCCGGTTTCAGCAAAGCGATTTGAAAAGGCAGTATATGGAAAAAACGCAAATACACCGTGCCTGTCCCATCTTTTAATTGACATAGCCACTTTGTTTTTCCGCTCGGCAGCGCCGTAGAAGCGGTGAGCACACCTTCCACTACGACTTCTTCACCCGCTGTCAGACCTTTAATCGCTTGGATCTGTGTGCGATCTTGGTAACGCATGGGCAAATGCAGCAACAGGTCTTGGATTGTAGAGACACCAAGCCGATCTAGGTGTTTAGCTGTTTGCGTACCTACGCCTGATAACTGTTCAACGGATGGTATTTTTTTTATCAATTGACTTCCTCTCTCTCACGAAGCTTGATTCTCAACTGCGGGAAGTATAGAGTCTCTATGGTTCCCGCCGAGGTGGTGAAACTGGTAGACACGCAGGCTTCAGATGCCTGTGGGGGAAACCTCGTGGAGGTTCAAGTCCTCTCCTCGGCAAGGTAAGACTCATTGAATTGAATCCCGATTTATACCCCCTCATCCGCCCTGTCGGGCACCTTCTCCCAGAGGGAGAAGGCATGCAAGACTTGGCTCCAGAAGTATCACAATACTTAACGTTTGCTGTTTATTCCGAAAACAACGCATCGCCTCGCATGATTGTCTCTTTCCTGTCCGGTCCCGTCGAAATGATATCAATGGGTACACCCGCTAGTTTTTCTACACTTAAAAGATAGGCTTGTGCATTTTTCGGTAAGTCTTCGAACTTTTTAATGCCGGATGTTGACTCCGTCCAGCCCGGGAATGTTTCGTAAACAGGCTGGCAAGCAGCAAACACTTCGGTTTCTGTAGGATAATCACAAGGCTTGCCTTGCCATTCATAACCTACACACACTTTAATCTCAGATAAACCATCCAACACGTCTAACTTTGTCAGGCATAACCCAGAAAAACTATTCAATAAAATCGAGCGACGTAAAGCAACCATGTCTAACCAGCCACAACGACGTGGCCGACCTGTCACAGAACCAAATTCATTACCGCGCGTCGCTAAATGTTTACCAACGTCATCAAACAATTCTGTTGGAAAAGGACCCGCACCTACACGCGTTGTGTAAGCTTTAGTAATACCCAAAATATAATCTAAATGCCGAGGACCAAAACCTGACCCCACGCTCGCTGCACCCGCTGTGGTATTGGAAGACGTGACATAGGGATACGTACCGTGATCAATATCCAATAGCGTGCCTTGCGCCCCCTCAAACATCATATTCTTTCCTGCCGCACGATATTGCCCCAACAATGCAGTCACATCTGCACGCATCACTTTTAAGCGCGGCGCCATCTTCATCAATTCTTCAAACAATGCAGATGGCGAGATAGGTTCAACCTGAAAATAGGATTGCAACACAAAATTATGATAGTGCAACACTTCTTCCAACTTTGCTTTCAATCTATTTTCATCAAACAAATCGCCAAAGCGTAATGCACGACGCGCCACTTTATCTTCATAAGCAGGTCCAATACCTCGCCCTGTCGTTCCAATCGCCGATTTACCTTTCGCACGTTCTCTTGCTGCATCTAAAGCAACGTGATAAGGCAGAATCAGTACGCAGGCATCGCTTATCTTTAAGCGCGCTGAAGCGGGCACACCACGACTTTCCAATTCATCAATTTCCTGCAACAACGCAGTTGGAGATAACACAACACCATTACCAATTAAGCACTGCACATGCGCATGCAAAATACCAGAGGGAATTAAGCGCAAAATGGTTTTTTGCCCATCAATCACCAGCGTATGCCCTGCGTTATGACCTCCTTGGAAACGAACAGCAACAGAAGCATTTTCCATCAACATATCAACAATCTTGCCTTTGCCTTCATCGCCCCACTGACTACCTAAAACAACTATATTTTTTCCCATGGCTTTATTCTCTTTTACTCATCTTATGAAATTTCTCTAACTCTGCATGTGTTAATACAACACGCAAATGACAACAGCCTGCATCGTCTATTTTTTCAGACAATACCACATCTCTCTCATACAACATCGCACGAATAGGTGCATCTTCAGGCAGCAATACAATGTCACCTTCAATCATATTTTCGCCTAAGCGCTCAATGATAGCGGCTGTCATTTCCGCTAGCCCTTGCTTCTTTTCTGCAGAAACAAAAATACGATCTACTTGACCCCATTCATTACGATCACTTTTCACTGCTAAGCCTTGACACAAGTCAATTTTATTATAAATCAAAAGACGCGGCACATGCGCTGCACCAATTTCTGATAACACTTCTTCAACCTGTATCATATGTACATCTTTGTTTTCATCAGAAGCATCGATCACATGCAACAACAAATCTGCTTCGCTCACTTCTTCCAATGTCGCTTGAAATGCTTCCACTAAACCGTGCGGCAACTGCCTAATAAAACCCACCGTATCCGCTAAAATAACAGCGCTACTGCCACGCAGTGTCATTCGTCTCAGCGTGGGATCCAACGTTGCAAATAATTGGTTTTCGACGTACACCTCTGAGTGCGTCAACCAATTAAATAATGTTGATTTACCCGCGTTTGTATAACCCACCAAGGCAACGGTTGGCATGGCTGCCTTACGCCTCGACCGCCGACTTTGCTCGCGCTGCTTTCGAATCTTAGCCAGGCGAGCCGTAATGACTTTTATCCTTTGACGAATCAAACGCCTATCCACCTCAAGCTGCGTTTCGCCAGGACCACGAAGCCCGATACCGCCACGTTGACGCTCTAAATGCGTCCACCCACGTACAAGCCGTGTGGATAAGTATTTTAGCAAAGCCAATTCGACCTGCAATTTACCTTCAAAGCTTCTTGCACGCCTGGCAAAAATATCCAGAATAAGGCCTGTGCGATCCACAATGCGGCACTGAATAGCACGCTCTAGATTGCGCTCCTGTGCTGGCGTCAATGTATGGTTAAACAGAATAAGATCTGCCTGTGTAGCAAGCACTAATCCTCGAATTTCTTCAACTTTACCAGACCCCACATAATACTTGGAATCCGGCGCACGGCGGGTTGTGATAACAACATCCACCACTTCCGCGCCAGCTGCTTTTGCAAGCTCCTTAAACTCTTCAACCTCTCCTCCCTCTTTACGCCCTGCAGAAAACTCAACATGCACTAATATAGCACGTTCACAGGCCTTTTTAGGGATGCTCATCTCAGTGTTCTCTCTTGCTTCTCCGATTACTCATCCTGCTTAGGCACTTTATTTCCATAACCATTACTTCCATTGGTGGGTGTATACTCGTAAGAAGTAGAAAGGTTGCGCGCAGGCACAATGGTTGAGATAGCATGCTTATAAACCATCTGACTGACTGTATTTTTCAACAGCACAACAAACTTATCAAACGACTCTATAACTCCTTGTAACTTGATACCATTTACTAAGTAAATTGAAACTGGGATTTTCTCTTTACGTAATGCGTTCAAGAAAGGATCTTGTAGTGAAGGTCCCTTTGACATTTTTATACTCCATATATTTATAATAATCGAAAAGCATGGAGGATAACGAATATCGGCCGCGCTAGCAAGATCAAAATCTTTTCAATAGCGTAATGTTTGCTTTTAAGCCAGGTCAAAATCTAGTAAGCTATGCCTTGCAATCGCTTGACTAGCGATCCCGCTTATCGAATTATATTATATTATTCATTGTGTTAACAAACAGGCTTTATTATTTATGTCCAATGCGTTATCAAGAATTTGCTCCATTTGCGGCCAAACAAAATCATTGCGTGCTTTTTTACAAAGTACCGACTCTGAGCGACTGGTTTACGGCACTATTTGCGATGATTGCAGAAGCAAAAAAGCAGAATCCCATGAAGACGCTTCTATGGACGCAGATAGCAGCACGGGGAGTACCAGGCTAGAAAAGAAAATTGACAGCAAAGCTTTCAAGGAGATGAGAGCGCACGAAGAAAGAATGCATCAAGCAAAACAAGAAAAAGACGCGGAGCAGCGCAAGCAAAAAGAGGAGAGAGAAGCTGTTGTCCAAGAAAACAAAGAAGAAACAGCGACAAAAAAATACCGCTCTTTCCTAGATAAAACGCCTTTAGATAAAGCGACCTTACAAGCAACGACACAGCATAAAACAGTCTTTTCCGCTACTCAAAAAGCAGAGCCTAGGCAAGGCACCTCCGTACAACAAAAGGAACCGGCAACATTACAAAAAACAATGGCGGAGGCCACAAAACAAGCGACAACAGCAGAGAAAGCAGCATCCTCATCGTCAAGCACGGAATCGAAAGAGAAACAGGCTAACAAGAACGACTCTGCATCGCTCAGCAACACCGCAGCACCTAATGTGATACGAGAAACAGGTGAAGCATGGAAAGCTTTTGTCAAAACGGGCTCCTTATATGGGGAGATGGTAAAAAGAATAAACCCGACTGCAGCCGATCCACAAGCAGCAGAAAAGCAGGTAAAAGATTTCATCAACAAGAAATGGCCCGGTAGTAAATAGTAGCAGACAGAACAGCATGTAAAACCGAACAACGCGTAAAACCGAGCCGCGCGCGTAAGCAAGCGTCACTGTTATTGGACAATGACGCCTGCTAATCATGTGACGCTCCCTCACGGTCGCGGCTCGGTAACGCGGCTCCGGTTTTACGACACAGACGTGGGAATTCACTGAAAATGCACTAACACGCCCTCAGCATTGAGTATGTATACATTCCCATTATGATGAAATAAAGAAAAGCGACTAAATTCCAACGCACCTTCTCTGACTTTCGTCAGAGAATAGCCGCTTTCTTTTTTGGCATCTAATGCCGGCTGAATAAGTATATCCGCCTTTTTAACAGCGATAGTCAAGTAGCCATAGTGTGCTTTGTTGGGCTTAGATCGAATAACAGCTTCAACATCCGCCTTATCTAAATAAATAGGACGGTTCACACTATACTCGTAAAAAACAGAAGGGTGCATTAACTTATGCCATGTTTGCAAAGTTGCGCCATGCGCATTAAAAAGACAAACATAAACTAATGTTTCATCCGACTCCAATACAACATCTTGTCTTGCAGATAACGACATTTCATCAGAACAAGCTTCTTCTGCACGAGACAAAAGCGCATTCAAACGATCTTGAATGAAACGAAACTTCTCTCCAACAGCAAACTGCTCTCGTAGCCGCTTATCTTTTTCCAGCGCATCCTGCACCAGTTGTAAGAGTTTTTCGTTCTGCTCTTTGTCTTGATTTGACATACGTCACTTAACTACTACTTAACGGGTCTTCTGGAATCAGTGCTCTGCATGCTGCAGCATATTTTCGATTTGCTTCAGCAGATGCAAGTAAGTATTCCACTGATTTCGTCGGCGTTACTTTCCCGTTTTCAGATTTTTCCCCAGGCGCAGCACTGAGTAGCGCTGTACCCAACCTTTCCGCTTGCAAAGCAACGTCTTTAAGCGCTGCTTCCAAATCTGCCGCTAAAATCGCACTGTCTTTCATAATGAACCCAACCCTTTTTACACTTGTTTGGCTTGGTCTCGTTACTCGACTTATTTCTCCTATTATCATAGCACAAAAATCTACCTAATATTGAGTTTAACCTCAGCAGCCCTGCCACCGCCAGCTTAAGCTGTTCAAAAATCCCTATTATTTTTTACTATCGTTTAAAAATCAAACATTATCATAGTTATCCGTATCATCGTTGCTGTCATCAGCATCACCGGCATCACCAGTATCATCACGGTCATTGTCCTTGAGTGTATGATTCTGGTCAGTGTTATTATCTTTCTCGTCACTCTCCTCGTTTTGTGTCGCTGTTGTTGATGTCATATCGGCACCACCTAATTGTGCACACTGGTCTTGATAACCGCGATGTGCGTTTTGTTCTATTTGATAATTTCTGCGTTGCAAATAAGCATTCCTCATAAACAAATACTCATCGTAAGTCGCTTCTTCAAAAACTTTCTGATACTGCAATAATTGTGCGCGCCGATCAACAATCCCTACTGCGTAAATTTGATATCGCAATGAAGGTGGTTGAATATGGGGATAAACAGAAAAGGCATAGTAGTCGACTGGAATGCCAACACCATCACGAATGGTATTGGGCCCAAAAAAAGGCAGTACAATATAATTAGAATTTTTGTATCCCCAAGTTGCTAATGTTAACCCAAAATCATTGATATAGAAAGGGAGCTTCATACGCGTTGCCATATCAAAAAAACCACCCACACCAACCGTGGTATTAATACCTAAGCGCCATAAATCATTTGTCATCTGATAAAAATGAAACTGCAGTAAATCGTTGATAATAGTTGGTATTGTTCCTATGTTATTAAAGAAATTATGCACCCCCACATTAAGCGGTTTAGGCATTATTTTGTTATAAACAGTTGCTATTGGCTTTAAAAAATACTTATCTATTTTATCATTAAACGTAAACATGGCACGGTTAAACGGCTCATAGGGATCTGTGATCAGCGGCGTATTAGACTCTGGCAAATCGGCATCCGCTGTGTCACTACTGTCAGTAGATGATGTCTTCGTCTCCCCCTGCACCTGCTTATCTGTTGATTTTAAACCGATACCTGTTGTTTCAGGGTCGTTGTTCGTTGCTTGCACTTCAGGATCGTTAGGGTCTGGTTCCTGCTGACTAGCAGAAGCGGTCTTCGTTGGTGTTTCAGCAAAAACACTTGTAGAAACAAGCACACCTACAGCACTAGCTGCTAAAAAATAAACAACTACAAGTAACTTTTTTATCCCGCCCTGCATCATAGCAATATCCCACATGAAAATACGGTAACGTTGAACAACAATTTGTGCTGCATCATATCAAATAAATGAATAAGATACACGCTTTCACCAAAACAAACGAGAACCCTTATGAAAAAGCCAGGACGCCCACTCACCCTCATTATTTTAGATGGTTGGGGACACCATGCCGACAGCGAGTCAAATGCTATCTCAAAAGCACACACCCCCACTTGGGATGCCTTGTGTCATACCTACCCTCACACGCTTATTGCCGGCGCTGAATCCGCTGTTGGTTTACCGGAAGGACAAATGGGCAACTCAGAGGTAGGACATCTTAACATCGGAGCAGGGCGCATTGTCTACCAAGATCTCACACGTATTGATGCAGCTATTGCTGATGGTCACTTTTTTTCAAATCCGGCCCTTGTTAATGCCATGACACAAGCCAAAAACACAGAAAAAGCCGTTCATTTACTCGGACTTGTATCACCTGGTGGCGTACACAGTCACGAGAACCACTTATTAGCCATGATCAAGCTAGCAGCACAGCATGGTATCTCACAATGCTATATCCACGCCTTTTTAGATGGCCGAGATACCCCGCCACGTAGTGCTGCAAGCTCACTACAGCGTATCCATGCTTACTGCGAACAGATGCAGTGTGGGGAAATACGCTCCTTAATCGGCAGATTCTATGCAATGGATAGAGACAAGCGCTGGGATCGCGTTGAGAAAGCTTATGATCTTCTCACCCTGGGCACAGCAACTTACAAAGCGCCTGATGCGTTGACAGGACTTTCACTCGCCTATGAGCGAGGGGAAACCGATGAATTTGTGCAAGCAACATGCATTCACCCGCCTCAAGCATCACCGGCTACCATTAACGATGGTGACATCGTTATCTTTACCAATTTTCGCGCGGATCGCGCTCGCGAACTTACTGAAAGCTTGATTGATCCCAACTTTACAGGCTTTAAACGACAAAAAATCCCTCAACTTGGCACATTTGTCTGTTTGTCTGAATATGATGCCCGCTTTGCTGTGCCCGTTGCCTTTCCCAGCCAACCCCTACCGCACATTTTTGCTGAAATAATCAGTCAGTTAGGGATGAAACAACTACGCATTGCAGAAACAGAAAAATATGCGCATGTGACTTTCTTCTTCAATGGCGGCGTAGAACAACCCTATCCAGGAGAAACCCGTATACTGGTCCCCTCTCCAGCCGTTCTCACTTATGATCTACAGCCACAAATGAGTGCTTTTGCACTCACCGACCAACTCGTTAAGGCCATTGAAGAAGGCGAATACGATGTTATTGTTTGCAATTTTGCCAATGCTGACATGGTTGGACATACAGGAAACATGCCAGCCACAGTCACAGCCATTGAAACCCTAGATACTTGCTTACGCAGGGTTGTCGATGCCCTACAAAAAGTGCAAGGCGAAGCGATTATCACCGCCGACCATGGCAATGCGGAACAAATGTTTGATACTCTTACAAATCAACCACATACAGCGCACACCTGCCACCTGGTCCCTTTTATTTATATAGGCAGAAAAGCCAGCATAGTGAAAAGCAATGGCAAACTATCAGACATTTCCCCAACAATGCTCTACTTATTAGGCATTTCTAAGCCTTCAGAGATGACGGGAGAAAGTCTTTTAGTACTCGATTAGCCCCCGAACCCCTAAAGAAAGTGTATACTGATAGAAACGGAGCTCAATATCGAAGGGGTATTTAAAATGAATATACGTTATTTGTTATTAGTCTCTTTCACCGCATTTGCCTTACTCTACTACCAACAAAACTATGCCAACACCCAACCAACACCGACAGCCGCACCAGTTACCCAACCAAACAATAATAAAACAACCACTTTCCTTGAGCAGGATAAAGACAAGGATAAAAACACCACAGAAGCGGCGAGCGATGAAGACGTCAATCGCTTTACTAACACGATCGCGCTCATTAAAGATTTTTATGTCAAATCTGTTGGCGAAAAAAATCTGCTGGATGATGCCATTCGCGGCATGGTAGCAGGCTTAGATCCTCACTCTGAATACCTCGATAAAGAAGCTTATAAAACATTGCTGATGACAACCAGCGGTGCATTTGGTGGCGTTGGCATAGAAGTGACGCCCGAATACGGCATCCTTAAAATTGTGACACCCATTGATGATACGCCTGCAGCAAAAGCAAAAATCAAAGCGGGCGATTATATCGTTGCGGTCGATGGAAAACTGGTGAGCGAAATGACTTTACAAGACGCGGTTGAGAAAATGCGTGGTAAAGCAGGATCTCCCATCACCCTAACGATACTTCGCAAGGGAGAGAAAGCACCCCTTGTATTCAAGTTGAAACGAGAAATTATTCATATTGCGAGCATTAAAAGTAAAATGCTAGACAACAATTTTGGCTATATCCGCATCTCACAGTTTCAAGAGCCCACAGGCAAGTTACTACAAGAAGCCATTCAATCATTACAGGCCAAAAACCCGGGTGGTTTAAAAGGTATCATCTTGGATCTGCGTAACAACCCAGGTGGATTACTCGAAACCGCCGTACAAGTTACGAATGTCTTCTTAGATAGTCAAAATATGACGCATAAATTTAACAACACGATTGTTTATACAGAGGGACGACTACCTGAAGCGCAATATCATGCAAAAGCAACGGGAAAAGACATGCTACATGGCGCTCCCATTGTTGTTTTGATTAACGGGGGATCCGCCTCTGCTTCAGAAATTGTAGCAGGCGCATTGCAAGATTATGGTCGCGCACTCATCGTGGGCGCAACCAGTTTTGGCAAAGGTTCTGTACAAACGGTCATACCACTGGATAAAACACGCGCATTAAAGCTCACAACAGCGCTTTATCACACCCCTTCTGGTCGCATTATTCAAAACATTGGTATTGTGCCAGATGTACAAATTGATGATTTGACCGTCGTGAAAAACAAAACAGATGAAGATCTGGCGATGATTGAACCCATCAAAGAGTACCAACTCAAGAATCATATTGGTAAGACAGAAGCGCCCAACTCGCTTATTTTAAACCGGGAAGATCTGTTGCTTGCGCAAACTGATTTTCAACTCTTTGAAGCATTAAAAATACTGCGCACCATCTACATGCTAGACACCGTCTCGGCAAAAAACAAACCGATTATCGCGCAACCCACGCCCGCTGCAACCACAGCATCTGCTGTCACACATTAGAAAATGCCAGAAAAATGGGAGTAAATGTTTTACATTTACTCCCATTCCGAGGTAAACATCACAATTATTTTTTATCGGGAGAACAACAGCAACACTTGCCTTCGCATTTCTTATCATCTTTTTTACACATCTTCTTTTTGCAGCAAAGCAGGCCGTCATAGATCAGTATCAATACAAAACCAAATACAAAGCCTTTCAATACTGCCCATAAAGCATGCTTGATACTGTCCGCCCAAGAAAAGGACATGTCGGGATAGCCTGACATTAAATGCGGCATACCATAGTACATAACCCAAGCAGACCAGAGAATGACACCAATACCTGCCGTTAAACCCAATGCTATTCCGAAAGTAAAAGGACAAATTCCACCGCAACGACTCTTGCATCTACACATACCCACCTCCTAAAAATCCAATAAGCATCACTCTGATAAAATACCACAGGGGGCTTACTATTGCGAGTGTAGAAAATGTGATGAATAATCAATAAGAACGCATCATAATAGGGAAGCAACTGTTTACTACCGAGGCATGTGTGACAGATTTTGAGATGTTGCGAGATGAAATAAATCAATACCTTAGCCACGATCACATCGTAATCGTGGAGAAGGCATTCTTGTTCGCAAAAACCGCCCATGCTTCACAAGTTCGTTATACGGGTGAGCCCTATATCACACACCCTATTGCGGTTGCCCACATCCTTGCGGAAATACGAATGGATCCCCCAACCATTATTGCTGCCATTTTACACGATGTCGTAGAAGACACCTCCTTTCAATATGAGGACATCGAAAGAGAATTTGGCAAAGAAGTTGCTACCTTAGTAGAAGGTGTCACTAAGCTGACGCAAATTCATTTTGAGAACTATGCACAGGCGCAGGCAGAAAATTTTCGTAAAATGGTGATGGCGATGACCAGCGATATCCGCATTATCCTGATCAAGCTCTGCGATCGATTGCATAATATGCGCACCCTGGGCGGCCTACCACCAGAGAAGCGTCGACGAAAAGCAATGGAGACATTAGAAATATTCGCGCCCATTGCGAATCGACTTGGTATGCATGGGTTGCGTGTAGAACTTGAAGATTTATGTTTTTCCGCACTCTACCCCATTCGCTCTAAAATTCTTAACCAAGCCGTTGCCACCGCAAGAGGTAACCGACAAGAAATTCTGGGCACCATTAGTGATCAAATTCAGGATATGCTCAAGAAAAATCATATCACATCAGCAACACTTTCCAGTAGAGGAAAACATCTTTACAGTATTTATAATAAAATGCATGAGAAACATTTATCGTTCTCAGAAATCATGGATGTGTATGGATTTCGTATTGTTGTTGATAAAATAGATACCTGCTACCGTGTACTGGGCGTCTTACATAATCTGTATAAACCACTCACACAACGATTTAAAGATTATATCGCTATTCCTAAAGCCAATGGGTATCAGTCGTTACACACCACCCTGTTTGGACCTTATGGTGTTCCAATTGAAGTGCAAATACGCACAGAAGAAATGCAAAGAATGGCACAAAATGGCATTGCGGCGCATTGGCTTTATAAAACAGAAAAAAAGGTATTTAATGAAGCACAAGTGCGTGCAAAAGAATGGCTAAAGAGCATTTTAGAAATGGATAAAAGTTCTAAAAATTCGCTCGAATTTATTGAAAATATGAAAACAGATCTCTTCTTGGATGAAGTCTATGTGTTCACACCCAAAGGACAAATTATTGAGCTACCTGCAGCAGCGACACCCATTGATTTCGCCTATGCTATTCACTCTGATGTGGGAAACACTTGTATCGCTGCAAGAATTGATAAGCGCTTATCGCCACTGAGCACGCCGCTTACCAGCGGACAACAAGTTGAAGTAATCACCGCAACAGGCGCACGACCCAATCCTGCTTGGTTACAGTTTGTGGTAACAGGTAAAGCACGCAGCAGAATCAAGCATTTCTTAAAAAAACAGCAACGCGAAGAATCACAAACATTAGGAAAAGAATTAGTCGAAAAAGCATTATTAACTTATCAATTGCAGTTATCTGATATTTCAGCAGAGATGATGCATGCATTGATTGAACACTCACAATTAGAATCTATCGCTCATTTATTTGAAGAAGTTGGATTGGGTAATCGCTCTGCTCTATTAGTTGCAAAACAGCTCTTTAAAGTAAAAACCGGCTCCTTACAAAAAGCAGAGAATGATGCGCTCACACGTCACGCACTTACAATTAAAGGAACAGAAGGCTTAAGCGTTGCCTATGCCACTTGCTGTCATCCCATCCCTGGCGACCATATTGCGGGATTGATTAAGATTGGCTATGGCATTGAAATACATACCGTACACTGTGATCATTTAGAAGAATTTCACGATCATCCGGAAAAATATATTCCGCTGTCTTGGGCAGATGATATTGAAAAAGATTTCCCTGTTGGCCTGAAAATAGACTTGATGAACAAACGTGGCAGCCTAGCCAGTGTGACACTTGCTATCGCCGAGGCAGACTCTAATATCGTCAATATTCGCGCGCAAGAGAGTGATGACTATCACTATCATATTGAAATTACTATCTCTATACGGAATCGCTTGCACCTTGCTAAGGTACTCAGAAAACTGCATAAACGAGATGATGTGATAAGGGTGCTTAGATTTTAGTCATATTGTTTATTAAAAACCCACTTGTTTATGGATTGGTTATGATATATAATGCGAGTCATTTTAGTTTCGTTAATACAAAACGAGAGGAAAGATCATGCTTAACAGAAACGGCAACGCAGTTCAACCAGCAATGGGAGACATAACGGGAAATGTCGGCCAGCTTGTTAACATACTCACCGGCGGCGACCCTAACAACGATGAGCGTTTTACGACAAACGCAATAATGAATCGAATCACCCAAGCCGCCAACAGCGAGCCCTGGAATGCGAGCGACACGCCCGTACCTGACGGCGTGCACTACCACCAATCTAACGTTTTGGTAGAAAATCGTTTGAGAAAATTGATAGCGTCTGCCCACAAAGAAAAAGTATCCGCTGATGAGCGGATAGAGAAAGATACATCTCTGAGGCTTGCGCAGAAAGGCGAGAGAAGAAGGGTATTACACAACTATCTCCCACACGTTGAGCGTAATTTCTGCAACCCACTTATTACGCAAACAAAAGAACATGCTAAGGCTTTTCACGCCTTCGTGGCAGCTTCACCACAAGGCAACCCACCGCCACCAGATCAAACAGCGTATCAAACGGCTCATGCCGATCTACTAACCACCTATGGGCGGCTGCAAGCAGAACTCAAACAGCTTGAAAAGGTTGCGGATACGCTTGGTGGCCACCCCGAGTACGCGCTAGCGCTGATATGCGCGATAGCAACAACAATGATGCTTGCACTCCTTATCATTGCCATTATTGCCTTGGCTTCTCCTACTGCGCCTGCGGCGCTGAGCGCAATAGCAACCTTCGGAATGGTAGGAACTGAAGCAGAAGTTACTGCTAACCTTATAGTGGCTCTTGTCGGCCATGCTGCAGCGTTTCTTGTATTCTTTACGAATACATGTATACATGCTTCTAAAAAGGGATCCTGTGCCATCGCTCACGATACGCTGAATCACGTTAAGCGCGATGCGACCAGCATGCAGAAATATGCAGGAAGATTATGGAACAACAACGAGCGCAGTCATTCTACAACTGCTCCTGTTAGTCCTAAGCCTTCTGGTGGATAGTAATAGATACGAACCCCCTCGATTTCATTTGCTAAAAATAGGGTCGCCGCTTCGCAATGTGAGCGCGACCTCTCGTTTTTCATCGAGCATGACAACATCAGCATCCTTGCCAATTTCAATACTGCCTTTATGACGTTCCATATTCAAAAGACAAGCGGGTTGATAAGAGGCCATCCTTACTGCTTCAGCTAAACCACATCCCGTGTATGCCATGATATTTTTAATGGCTGTTGGTAATTGCAACACACTGCCCGCCAACGTGCCGTCCGCTAGTGTTGCTTTTCGATCGCGCACACGCACAGACTGACCGCCTAACTCGTATTCTCCATCGCCCAAACACTTGGCGCGCATCGCATCACTTACCAATATCAAACGATTCGCGCCCTTCACTCGCAAACACAAATCGACAATAGCAGGATGCAAATGCTCGCCATCGACAATGAGTTCCGCCGTGACACAATCTGATAATAATAAAGCGCCAGCTGCGCCGGGTTCACGCTGATGCATGCCACGCATGGCATTAAAAAGATGTGTGGCATGCGAACAACCCGCAGCAATCGCCGCACATGTTTGTTCGTATGTCGCATCAGTATGTCCAACAGAAACAACAATACCCATCGCGCGTAACGCTTGTATAAAAGAAATCGCACTGGGTAATTCAGGTGCAACTGTCACTAACTTAATGTTCTCTTTTGCGATTTTTTGCCACCGTCGCATCAAATGTATATCCGGATCACAACTCAGGTTTCCTTGCGCACCTAATTTTGCTTTCGCAATAAAAGGACCTTCTAAGTGAATACCTAAGATTGCTGCGCCTGTTACTTCAGCTGCCCTATCAGCAACCGCCGCTAAAGCGGCTTCGATACGGTCGTGCGACATCGTCATTGTGGTTGCTAGAAACCCTGTGACACCTTCAGCCGCTAAAGCACGAGACATCACTAATAAACTTTCTGGATCAGCATCCATCACGTCTTTACCATTCACACCATGTACATGTAAATCAATCAACCCGGGTATCAAAACATACTCATGTGGGTAAGTGCGCACTTCCGCGGGCTGATGATGCGCAACCATTTGATGTGGGAAAAAAGCCTTTATTAAACCATCTTGAATCAGTACCGCTTGATCTTTCACAAGCTGATCGCCCATCAAAATTTGCATACCAGATAATATCAGCGGTGTATTCATCGCACATTTCTCACTAAAGACAGCGCACCCTGAGCAGGGGAGGCAACATGATCTCGCAAACGAGCAGATAATGCTTCACCTAAATAAGGCTTGATAAATGATGCAATCCCACCAACAAGAACAACGGGTAAAGGTGAATTCTGTTGTTGCTTTGCCAGTAAGGCGGCACTGGTACATTCAATATCTGATGCGACTTGTGTTAATAATTGTATCGCAACAGAATCATTGTTTTTTGCGTGAAAAACCACAATAGGCGCAAGTTCAGCAAACGCTGTTGGCGTTGCTTCATTTGCCCAATCTACTAAACGCTTTTGATCGTGATGAAAATAAGAATGAACAGCTTTCACTAAGCCACATGCTGACAATCGACCATCTAGCCAACCCAATGTGAGTCGCACGGCTTCTACACCCAACCACGCAGCACCTCCTCTATCATCGTGCGGAAAGCCCCAACCACCCACTTTCACTGTCGCGCCTGCTTCGATTTGAAAACCCACTGAGCCCGTTCCCGCTATAATAATCGCACCATCTTGGCCGCCATGCGCACCCACGCAAGCTGCGTGCGCATCCGACACAACAGTGAGTGTTTTAAAAAGATGTGGGTGATGAAGGAATGCATCGTAAGCCGCTTTGATTTCACAACCCGCCAGACCCACTCCCGCATGAAAGTGGTTATGCGGATCATCTAATGATAAGTGATGAGAGGCTAAGATGGGTTGTAATGTGTTATAAAGAGAAGCAATGGCTTGAGGAACAGATAAGCGAATACTGGCAGGACCACCTTTTGCTTCACCAAGCAGTTGTCCATTTTCATCTTCAACGCGTACCACACATTTGGTCGCACCACCATCGACACCAATAAAAATATTTCTCACAACGATCCTGTGCTTTCTCGTAAACGACGTTTCATATCCGACAACGAAATTTCCATCAACTGACCAGCGCGTGCCTGATCTTCTTCAATAAGAGCAGGCATCCAGGCGTGCGCGTAAATTAATTCATAACTGACTGGCCATTTACCTTCATTCGAAGCAGGAAGCAACGCCGATTCATACGCTGCCGGCGATTTTGTTAACATACCTGTGAGGCATAATTCTTCCACTAAACGCTTAGGATCGCTGTAATTTATCACACAATAATCGACGTCTAATACAGGATCTGCAAATTTTGATTGCACCAATAAATCGCCGATATCATGCATGTCCAATAATTGTGGCATATCTTTAGCGGGATAAACGGTACGACATTCTTTTAAAGAATCTACCCCCAATGCTGTTAACGAAAATAACCCCTCTTCTCTTAAGAGACGCTTACACTGTCTAAACAAAAAGGTGATATCGTGCGTCCAGGGCAAGAGTAAATTCGCACAAATTAAATCGACTGTTTGATCTGCTTGCGATAGTATACGCTGTATCGTTTGCTCTGCTTTTAAGGTATGCAAATCGATTGTTATTATTTCTGCTGCTGGGTAACGCGCTTTCAAAGCACCCTCTAGACTATCCACAGCACAACCCACATTTAAGATGCATCTAGGCTCTAATAATACCCACGCCAACCGCGCCAACATTTCCTTCGCAGCCTCGGAGGCAATCACAAACATATCATCTTCAACAGGAGAACCAACCATGCGCTTTCAAAACCTCATTTCTCACATTCAACATATGGTGTTACCAACATGCTGCCTACTCTGTGGCGACACGACAGCAGCAGCCAGCCAACTCTGTGATCTGTGCCAAACCGCCATGCCTAGTGTACCTCATTGCTGCGCGCAATGTGGGAAGTTTTTACAAAGTACCACTGCAAGACAATGTGGCGCTTGCCTATCCAACCCTCCACCCTATGAGAAACTGTTCGCACTTTACCCTTACATAACCCCCGTCACCGAACTGGTTGTTAGATTAAAATTTAGACATCAATTGGCTTGCGCAGAAGCTTTAGCTTATCAGATATTGCGAGAAGTGATAGAAAAATGGTATAAAAATCAAATGCTTCCTGATGTTATTGTCGCTGTCCCACTACATATTCATCGCTTAAAAGAGCGCGGGTTTAATCAGTCTTTAGAGATTGCAAAACCGTTAGCAAAAAAGCTTTGTATCCCGTTACATGCGCGTGGCCTGGTTCGCGTGAAGCAAACCCTAGCCCAAAGTGGGCTCTCTGCTCGCGCACGGAAACAGAACCTGCTGGATGCTTTTATCACAGCGGGAGACTATACAGGTAAACGTTTGGCGCTGGTCGATGATGTGGTGACAACAGGGCACACAGTTCACGCTTGCTGCAAAGCACTAAAAGCAGCAGGCGCCCAGGAAATTCACGTGTGGTGCTGCGCGCGAAGGGGGTAGCAATCCGTTCATCCACCCCCAATATCACAAAATTTGCTTCATAGGGCTATGTGGGGTACAATTCGCCCTGTTTTTATTTTGTAGCGCTAAAAAGAGAGTATAAATAAATGCCAAGAGGATCACAGAACATAGCCACATATCGCCATATTCCAGATGGTGCCAAAACCGCGCTTCAAGGCTTTTGGCAGGAACAACGGGGCGTACTGCTAGCAACAACAGACGCCGATAGCAAAACAGGAAAACAACATTTCGACCTCGAACGCCTTACAGAAAAATTACTGGCGCTGCTCGACTCTGTATGCAAGGACGAGCTTATAAGAAAACAAGCCAAGGCAAAGAAAAATGGCACCCCCATACCAAATGACTATACCAGTCCATATAAAGCTGAGAATTTTACTACCGAGACAACGGGGGTACACCATACCACCAAAACAATTTATACTGGTTTTTGTCGTGAATATTATCAGCACCTAGTGATATACATCAATGCACATATTGCATTCGCGCAAGCTGTAGCAGCGGGAGGAGGAAGAGAATCCCTCGAACCACTACACACTGCCATACAAACAGCTCGTTCACAATTAAAAACAACGAGTGATGCGCTAGAGAAAGAGGCACGTACAAATATAATGGAAGGCAGCAAGGATTACCGCGCCGCAACCATGTGTGCTCTGATTGTATTACTTGGCGTTGTGATCATGACCATAGGCATTCTTGCTTTATTGCCTGTTCCACCTCCGTTTGTCGTCGGGCTACTGGCCGCTATGGCGGGAATACAAGGCACAGTACCACCCGCTGCACTTAATGCGATTGGAGCATTGTGGACTGCTGTAGGCGCCTTGCTTTTAGGAGCCGGTTTGATTGGTACCATTACCTGGGGCTGTAGACACGGCACTTCCGCCAAAGCCATGGGCGTGATAAAAAGCGTGAAGTCAGGCATGAAAAGCACAGAAAGAGATACAGCAAGGTTATGGAAGAGGGTCAGTAAAGGTGCGGGTGCGAGCACAGTACCATCAACGACACCAGAACAAGGAAGTCCCTAACTGTAAACGGTTTCTGGCTGCGCTTTGCCCTGTAGCACATTCCAAACCGCCTCACAAATGGGCATCGCAATATGGTGAGACGCCGCTAATTGCACAACCAATTCTGCATTGCGTTTGCCTTCCACAACTTGTCCAATCTCTTGCTCTGCTTCTGCGACAGGACGACCCCTACCAATGGCCAAACCAAGACGACGGTTGCGTGATTGATCATCCGAACAAGTTAAGATCAAGTCGCCTAAGCCTGACAATCCAATGAATGTTTCTGGCTGCGCGCCTAACGCAACACCTAAACGCGTAATTTCAGCTAAACCACGCGTAATTAACGCACTGCGTGCATTGGCACCAAACCCCATACCATCGCTCATGCCCGTTGCGATCGCAATCACGTTCTTAACAACACCCCCCACCTCAACACCAACAACATCTGTGCTGGTATCAATAGAAAACAAAGGACTTTGAAAACGCGTAACCAATGCAGCTTGAAAAGCCTGATCGCGACTTGCAATTACCACAGCACAAGGCAGTCCCGCTGCAACTTCACGCGCAAAAGAAGGACCAGATAACACGGCATAAGCATGCGATTGACCCAACACTTCCTCAGCCACTTCATTTAACAACTGGCCGGTTTCCATATCCAAACCCTTGGTTGCACAAACCAACCGTGTTGTAGGTGAAATCAAAGATTTGATTGCAACAACAGTCTGACGAAATCCAACAGAAGGCACAACAATCACAACATCCTCTATCCCTGCTAGCGCAAGAGATAAATCTGTCATCGGGTGAATGGTATCGGGTAAAGAGATACCAGGAAGATAGCGATTGTTCGCTTTATCTGCAAGCATCGCAGCAATTTCAGATGCTTCAATGCTCCAAAGCCGCACTGTCTGGCCGCGCCTCGCAAGAGAAAGCGCCAACGCAGTACCCCAAGAACCTGCACCCAATATCGTAATAGGCTTTAGCAATGCCTGCATAAACACTCCTTTTAGAGAAGCCTACTTAATTCGCTTTTTCTTTAGTATGCTGCCCTTGCTGATCCATATGCTGAGAATAAAGCGCATCAAAATTCACAGGCGCTAAAATAAGCTGAGGGAACCCACCACGCACCACAACATCAGAAACAACTTCCCGCACATAAGGGAATAAAATTGTTGGGCAGAAACTACCTAGCATATGATGTAATTGATCTTGTTCAAAACCTTCGATAACAAATACACCTGATTGCTGCACTTCAATCAAAAAAGCTGTTTTCTTGTCAGAAGACACCGTTGCTGTGACAGAAAGAATCACTTCGTGTAAGTTATCTCGAATACGATGGCTTTTGGTTTCCAAATTCAGCTGCACTTCAGGCTTCCAATGCTCTTCTGTGAAGACATGCGGGCTATTAGGCGATTCAAATGAGATGTCCTTCACAAAAATACGCTGGATTTCAAATTTGGGGGCTGCTGCTTCAGTCATGCTCATATCCTCTTTCATTAATAAAAATTAAAGGTCAGTGGGAACCGCTGGATTCCTTTACAAGCGGCATATTCGCCGCGCTCCAAGCACGCATACCCCCTGCCAGCGAATAAGCGTTATATCCCTGCTTCTCTAAATAACAAACTGCTTTCTGCGATTCCATGCCAGCTGCACAAACAATAATAACTGGCTTATTTTTAAACTGTTTTAGCTTTTTAGCTTCTCCCTCTACCTCAGCTGCCGTCAGAGATAGCGCATCCACAATATGCCCCTGGCGATAACTATCATGAGGGCGTATATCAATGATCACGGCGTGTTGATGATTCAACATTTGTGTCGCCGCAAGTGGAGAAAGCGTTGATATTTTTGCCTTCGCTTTTATCACTTCCAGTATAACGAGCAGTAATAGTACGACAACCACCCCCATACTCAGCATGGGATGACGATAGAGAAAAGCTGTTAAATCTTGTGGGTTCATTTAGTTAGCCTATCGGCGATTTAAGTCTGAAGTATGAAGGGTATAGTGTCTTGAGGGAGAGGGCAATAGGGTCTTTAAGATTTAGTCATAAAGCAGCTGGTCTAAAGAAGCCAAATCACCAGGGAACGAGCCCTTTATCAACTCATAGAGAACATCAACCAAACAGAGCAATCTGAGCGTATTGGGGGTGACATCATCAAAAACAACAGTGACACCTAATGGCGTTCCTTCCGTCTGTTCAAAAGTCACACCAAGGCCATAACCTAAACAGAGCACACTCAATTGGTCTGCGCGCTTCGCCAGTCCAGGCATCAGCCCACGCGTAGAAAACACCTCTTCGTGGGTAAATGGACGCCCATTGAGGCTATATTGCCTATTCATCGTACGCGCAATTTTCATCATTTGCTGAGACAAGTCAGATGTTGCCATTATAATCTCCACCAAGGCTGTGCAATTTTACGTGGGCCTGCAATATAGGAACGCAACCAGCGTAAGAATACAGCCACTGTAAAACCAAACCGCTCGAGTAAGGCAAAAAAACCTGTTGCCAGAATGGCAAATATAAAGGTCCACAGACGAATATGCAGCAAAAAGATAATTAAAGGGAATGTCGCCCTATAATCGACAATAAAGAATCGTACATTCCTTGCTGAATCACGCCAGCTTGCCATCACACCCTCCTCTATCGTGAGATATTAACACAATGTGGCAGTTGCCGCTAACTTTTGATATGCTTTTGCTATTGATAGCGAACAGTAGTTCGTCATTGTGGCGTAAGGATGATTAATGAAAAAATATAAGATCTACATGCTTTTCACGCTTTGCCTATGCGCATGCACCACACCAAGACCACCCGAAGGCTTTAATCTGACAAAAACCGAATCCTCCCTTGCCGAAGCTTCTTATAGCGTCAGCCATTCTATTGTCGATTTAGCAGAAACAGCACAGGCTGCACACCCTATGCCATCACTACCACCACCAGCCAGCCCTGCTTCTTATGGAATGGGCGGTATTACGACAGTGGACTGGTCGGGACCTGTTCAACCCTTGCTCAAACAAATTGCTTTTGCTGCCAATTACAGACTTACTGTGTTAGGTACAGAACCGGCTATCCCCATTATCGTTACCGTATACGAAAAAAATGTTATGCTGGGTGATGTATTACGAAATGTTGGCTATCAGTGTGGTCGCCGCGCAAGCGTTGTGATCTACCCTGAAAGTCAAACCATTGAACTACGCTATGCCAAAAATTAGGGTCTATTGATTTGCATGATTTGTAGTGAAAAAAGAGGAAATTGAGATAACATGCATGCACGCCATCGTTATTCGCAAATCACCCAAAGCATTCTGTTGTTATTTATCTGCTGTATCCTTTTTGGTTGCGCAACACACGACATCAATAACATTGATACCACCGATATCTCGCAATTAAAACAGGCACGTAATAAACAACGTTCTGCTTCTGCCACCAAGACAGAGCTCAGCCCCTTACGTGCAAAAGCGCTTCAAGACTCAGCTATGAGTATTGGCGCACAAGGTGGGTTGGCTTGGGCCTCCCAAAGAATGAACAGCAATATGGAAAAAGACGATAAGTATCTCAATTCTATCTTTAATTTTGGCGCAATGATGTTAAGCCATGGTGTATTACCACCTGTTTTAGAAGAGGGCGACAACAGTTTGAATTTATCAGATCCAAACACCATTCGCGTCGCTGATCGCACTTATAAAATTGTACAGCAAGCACGCTTTGCAACCACACCGCCTAACTGGCGAGAATATTTATGGATGTCTTACTCAAAGCCAACACTGCCTGATAATACCTTGTTACCACGAAACAAAGATGAGCAAAAAGTCTGGCGAGAAGGCGTTGACGCTGGCTGGGAAAAAGGCATCGCGCAGTCCTATAGTATTTTTCAACAAAATCTAGCACGCCTGAAACGAGATTATCGTGGCATGCTGCTTTATCGTAAATTGTTGCAACAAAAAATGATTAGCCCACCGTTTGTTGCACGTACAGAGCTTGGCGTCACAGGTGATGGTAGCGACATGCGCATTAACGACCAAGTACTACGCATTGTTGAACTTCCCAAACTTCAAACCAATGGTAGTCATTGGAAAGCGGTGGTGATTAAAGCACATGACTAATTTCATTTTTCCACATGAACCAACACGATTGACCATTGAATCACTGAATGAGATTCTGATTCATTGCGTTAAGAATGGCGCTTCTGATGTTACTTTACAAAGTGACGAGCCCATTTTTGCTGAAATTTACGGGAAATTGAACAAAGTAACGCGTAGACGCATTGCGAATATTGAAGTAGGCGATATGCTAAATGCGATCTATGGCCCTAACGCCACCACGATTTTGATGTCTGGTAAAGATATCGATACCCATTATGAAATTAAACCTAACCGCACAGACCGTTATCGGTTTCGTATTAATGGTACAGCTTGCTTAGTAGAAGGACATGATGGCATTCAAATTACAGCGCGAACCATCCCCACAGATCCACCATTACTGGCTTCTATGCAATTACCTGAGCCCATTTTGAATGCGCTTGCACCCGAACAAGGTGTCGTTTATGTGACAGGCGCAACAGGATCCGGTAAAAGTACGCTCTTAGCTGCTATTATTCGCCACATTGCAGAAGATGCGGAAAGCCATCGCAAAGTTCTCACTTATGAGTCACCTGTTGAATTTGTTTTTGATAATATCGAGAAAATCTCTAGCATGGTGAGCCAATCTGAGATCCCGCGTCATTTACCCAGTTTTGCAGCAGGCGTACGTAATGCGCTGCGACGCAAACCACGCTTGATTCTTGTCGGTGAAGCGCGTGATCAAGAAACCATTGCAGCGGTCATGGAAGCCGCCATGACGGGGCACCCTGTTTATACAACATTACACAGTAATAGCGTAGCAGAAACCGTTCGCCGTCTTGTGATCACTTTTCCCGCTGAAGAGCGTCAAGGTCGCACTGTCGACATCATTGAAACTGTACGCCTTGTGATTTCACAACGATTGGTTCCAACAGTTGATGGCAAGCGCGTTGCGTTGCGAGAGTATCTGATATTTGATGAAAAAATTCGTGATATTTTACTAGAGACCGATATTCTCAATATTACGAACACCGTGCGCCATCTTGTGAGAACGCATGGGCGCACTATTACAGATGATGCAAATGAAAAATTCACTGCTGGTATTATTTCTAAGCGGCAGTATCAGATTATTGCGGAACAGGCAACGCGAGAAGAAAAAGAGTAGAGCGTTCGGACTCCTCCTTCTTATGGCGTGCCACCGCCACCTGGCGGATTCTCTTTCGGTTTCTCAGGCGGTGTTGCGCCAGTCCCAACACCTGATTTACTCGCTTCACCTTCCTTCTCTTTTCCTTTATCGTAGGCAGCTTGCTTCTCTGCTCGACCACGTGTCGCTTCAATGCCGCCAGCCGCTTTACCAAGACCGCCTCTAGCAGCATGCCCAGCGCTTTCTGTACCACGTTCTGCTTTACCGGCCATTTCAGCTTCACCGCCAGCACCACCAGGTTGTCCATGGTGACCACCAATCCAACTCAACACCCTATCTGGCAACACATGAATCACCGAGAAAGCTTTATTTAAAACCGAAACAACTAATGTGACATAAACGGCAAGGAAGCAAATCAGCAGCAGTGGATCACCAATACCACCTTGATACCCGCCTGACGCAATGCCGCTGATCGCAAGAGAGAATGTTTGATTTAATAACAACAATGCAACAGAAGATAATAACATCGCAGAAAACATACCAAACACCATCAATGCTGGACGCAAGAAGATACTGAAAAGATGATAAAGTGCTGGTTCTGCTTTACCCAGCAGTTCGTGCTGAGAATTCGGGCTTAATATTCCCAAACTGACCAAAGGACCCGCTACCAACATTTCTATCACACCAATCATCCAACCAATTGCACCAGCGGTGAAAAAGATAAAGGGGATAAGCGGCACATAAACAGCCAGTGTGACACCAATTCCCAGCAGAACACCCACAAAAGTATATATTGCAGGCAACAAAAACAAGATAATCAAATGCATCCCGGGACCAATAGGGTTAGTCACACCTGTCCCAAGCGCCAGGATACTAATATTGCCAGGGATAGCCATCACAGTCACAATAAGCAGAAGCGCAACCCATAGCGCTTCTGCTAATGTAATAAGCGCTTGTCCTGTGCTAATGAGTTTAGGCAGAGGATCTCTGCCAGCTTCTGATTTTAGCATGTTAACAAAGAAATTACTGAGATCTCGACCCGCACTGTTGACTGTACGACCCAATGACTCAAAACCAGGCACGTTACCTAACCCTGCCGTGGCGGCAGTCTTCACAGAGGGACGAGGAGACGCACCTCCGGGACCACTACCGCTCGATTCATCCGCTAAACCTATTAAGCTTTGCGCAGCAGTATACAAGTTTCGATATTGATTGGGATTTGTTTGTGAGTTAGGAATCCATGTCAACGTAGGTGACTGCGTACTGCTTTTGCTCTGCTGCGCAATCATGTAATAGTACCCGCCCGCAGCAATCCACCCCTCACCTTTTGCTTCTTTAAGCAATGTATTGGTGTCTTTGTCTAGGGTATTATTCGCTGCCATGGTAGTCGCCATAGCCGTTGTATACTCGTTCACAACCGTCCCGATGAATCCACCTAACTCATTATTTGGATCCATTGCCGGCCAATAGAGTGTTTCCACAATTTCATCGCTCGGCACGTAAAAATCTGAGCTGGTGCTGGGATCTGGTTTCAACGAAGCAAAAAGGCCACCACCCAAAGGACTTTTGCATTTCTGGGACAAAGCTGCGCCAGCAATACTAGACACACAGCATTCTTTGTCAGACACCTTCATTTTACTACAATAATTTAAAATCCAGGCGGGCCTGTTCTCTAAATTATAAGAATTGTAATAGAAGTTGCGATATTCATAATCGACCTGCGCAAATTTTTCCGCAATGGAATAAAGCGTCGGCACAATTGCCGCCAACTCAGCTCGCTGCGTCTTACATAACGCTGCTTGGTTTTCTGCTTGCAATGCACAAGTTTTTGAGTCCGCCATCGCACCCGCGCCCGCGCCGATGCCCGCGCCAATACCTGCGCCTACACCCGCGCCGACCGGACCAGCAAGCCCACCGATACCCGCACCAGCACCCGCGCCGGTGCCCGCACTGCTACCGACGGTATTCGCAGTACAGTCACTCTTTCTCATGGAACAATAAATTAACTTGCCGCATGCACTATTACCAGCGGGCCCTAAAAGGACAACAGGTTGTGCTGATTTATTTGCTCCGAAAAGAGAGTCATCTACATTAAAGGCGAAATTAGGCTTACCGCCACAGAAAGGATTACCAATGTTTTTAGTACAAAAATAACTTGCAGGACCGGCAGTCACATCAGGGTATGCTAATCGCATCGATGCATCACAAGACAATCCTTGAAAAAGAGCACTAAAAGTTGCCATTTCAGTAATACTGGATCCTGTTTGAGCATAAGCAGACCCCGTGATTTGTACGTAGTTTAGCCCCGTATTCCATAAGGTATCTGCAGCACCAACGCCCTGCATCACAACCCACATCATCAGCACTTGTAACGAGGAATAGCCCGATGGCGTAGGTACCAGCAGCCCAACACCCATCACTGTACGTATGGGTAACCAAATGTTATTCCATTTTTTACCCATGAATTCACCCTCATGGGCAGTCATCATGATACCGAGCGATGTGACATAAACGATAACGAGTGAACCAAGTGCCAGCACGGTCGCATTAAAAACGCGAAAAAGTGTACTCAAAATATTCACATCGCCCGCACTCAAACCACCTGAGCCCATGTGAATCACACCATGCATTTTGCCAAAAAGCAGTGATAAGTATCTTGCAGAAAGATCTTGGTCTGCTATAGAGAATATGTCACCTAGCATTTTACAGGTTACCTTTTTTCACCGAGAAAGTGTTTTTTCCATGCCGCGAAAGTCAAACCCAACTTACGCTCTTGCAGTTGGAAAGCCCAAAAATGGAATTTGAATGCTTGAACAAAGAAAAGCGCTGATGTTGCGATGCCTAGTAAAAAACTCAACAATGCAGCATAAGCAAACAGCAAATAGAAGGTATAAGCAAAAGTCAGCATACCACAGAAGAATAAAAGTAGGGCATAACGACGAAAAGCCTGCATTTGCGCCCGGATATCTGCTTCTGTTAATCCAAGGCGATTCATAGCCTCTTCGAAGGTTTCTGTATAAATAGGTTGCGCAGTGGTAAACAAATCAGAAAGCGCACCAAAAATAGCGACCGTGGTGTTCTTCAGCTCGTCGTAGCCAAACCACGCCCTGGGGTTGAAAAATGTACGCCAAGAAATCTTAAAAACTGAACGTAACGACATAGAAGCAACATCCTTATTCGACGCGGCATTAAATATTATTATCCTATCTGGATATTAATTACAACTCTGGTGTAGCATAGGAAGTCAACCTGAGGCCATTTCCCGTCTTTAAGGAGCACACAGATGATGTTTCGGCGCCCGCTTATTGTAATACTGAGTCTTTTTTCAAGTACACTGGCCTTTTCCCAGGCAGCGACAACAGATACCACAATGGACATGATGCGACCCCAAGCCATGCCCGCACAGAGCCCCATGCAGAATATTGTGCTGTCTCCAGAAGCGTTTCAAAGCGCTGTTTCTGTACTGGACAAAAAAAATAAAGACAATTTAGAACAAGAACTTAAAAGAAAAATTGAACAAACAAATGCTGCCAGAGGGACACAGCCTGGCAGCAATGATAACCAAGCCACAAGCCCTGCTAATACAGTCGCTGCAAAACCTGTTGCACCTGCTGAGACACCTGCGCCCCAGCCTACACAACAATCTGTTTACACAGGATTTGGCAACCAGCCACCCGCCCCACCGCCACCGCAAGGAAACAGCGGGAGCGGTAGTACGAGCGGCCTCGGTATTCAATATTAAATTTGTTAACAGCTAAAGGAGCACACCATGGACTTACGACCGATCAAAAAATCTGCTTTATTTCTGTTAACCGCTGCAAGCTTAACCGTTATCGGCACAAACACACTTTATGCAGATGATGCGAGCGCCGGTGTATTAAAACAAATCGAAATCAATACCAGAAACACACTGAAGCAGCTGGATCTTGTCCCCACTGTGCTATCCCAGCTCGGTACTTTTATTCTTGCCTGGACACAAAAAGACGAATCCAAATCTACAGCAAGCATACAAGGTGACATGACAAAGTTGGGGATGCTCATCGTAGACACAAATCATCAGAGCGCTGCCCAGCAATCACGATTGAATAATGATCTTTTTAATGGAAAGGGCAATACTGCATTGAACGCCAATGATCTCACCTACTCGACGCTACTTGGCAACCCTTTTCTCCCTAAACCAAAAATGAAAGATACTGACTCCCGTTACAATTATATTAAAAATGCGAGTGGCATTAATACTGCTCACCCTATACCAGGGAACTGGGGTGGCAGTATTGAAGATCGAGATAGCTATCAGCACTATTTTGATACTGTATCTGCTGTTGAATCTTATAACGGCTATGTCCTTAGCCAACTTTACGCAGACGGCAATCAACTGAATGAATTACAGATGTCTTTAGTTTTAAAGGCTTCTAGTGGCAGTGACTGGTTTGCTGAAGTTGCTTCAGAAAATATCGGAACTGTGTTGCGTCAGATTTTACTTTTTGAATCACAAGTTTTTGTCATCATGACACAAATGTTACAAACTGAAAAACAAATTGCTGCCACTTCTGCAATGACAAATGCTGTGTTGATTGCATCACAACAAACAAATGAAAAAACACTTATCGCAAAGGCACAAGGCGTGCCTCCCAGACAGTAGGGCTTGACCATGCCAAAGTTAGATTTAGCCAGCGCACACGAATATTGGAAATCGTTCGACGATCAAACTTTGTACCAGGTTGTCACCTATATGGAAGCTGTAGAAACATTCACATTAGATGGCAACCCTGAGCTTGAAACTGCGCTTGAAAAAATAGGAGACGCGCTCGACAAGATTTCTGTCTTTGAACTCAACAAAGAAGAGCAGATCGTCGCGATGAGCGCGCATCTTAAAACGTCTCGTATTTTGCGATTATTACAAGCGATTGACACTATCGATCCCGGCTCGGCTTCGAAAATATTAATCCATGCTGAAGAAAGCAACACAGCAGGGAATATCATGGCTATTCTCTTTCTCAAAAGAAATATCGCTTTTGAACGGCTACGCTTGCTGTCTCGGGTGTTTTCTGTAGAACGCTGCAACATGGTTTTGCAGGCGTTAGAGCAGGATCATGCCTGAGAGTTCTCAGCCTTTTTTGAGAAACGTCCGTTTACTATTATGAAGTAAGAAATTTCAGCTGAAAATTATAGCGCAGTGTACGCTCCCTCACGGTCGCGGCTCGGTTACACCGAGTACCTCGCAGAGTATTTTCGATTTATTCAACAAAGCCCCCGGAGGGAGAAGGCACGCCAGATCAGGCTTCACGAATGAATCGCTGCAATATTTTGTGGGGATGGTTCATCATCGTCGCGGTCCGGCTCTGCGGCTCAGCCGCACCGCTTCGCTTATTGCCGCATGTAATTCTTTGACTAGTTTATGATGACCTTTCGCTTCTAATATCTCGATAGTTGTTTTACCTTCTTTATTACACATAGAAAGAAGCGATGATGCTCCCTCTCCTGCCAGTTCCACTAATTTCAAAATAAATTGCCTGTAACAGGAAACATCACGATCGATCTCAGCAGCCGCAATCATCATTGCGGTATTACCATCAGTATCCTGTAAAACAAAATTTGCATCCTGCGGCCAAACATCCAACAATTCAAAGTCACCTTGCTTGGCAATACAGTGTATTGCACCGTCTCCTGATTTTTCACTTATCGTGTTAAAACTAACTTTCTTCTTTATAAAAAATTCCAAAAATGCTCGACATGCATCAACTGTCATTACATCATTATTTGCAATCCCATTTCTCTCTTCATGTTTCTTTTTCTCTGCATGAAAAATATCAATGAGGAAGCGAGGCAGATCATCGCCTATCGTCTTTTCTACAGTTTGAAGGTTTAAACCTTTATCGCATAACAATTTCAGATTGCTAGTAGGGCAATAAGCAAGAATCATGTATAAAAGATTTTCTGATTCAAAATCAGCAGCAGGGAATTTAGATGTTTGTAAGACAATATTATCAATTGACTTATTATCTGCTATAAATTTATCAATTAGCATTTCAGCAGTCTTCTTAGAAACCTTATGATACCGCATCAAAGAAAAAATCAACCAATCAATGTTAAAATCTAGACCTTCAAGCCACTTTCCTCCTTCAATAAGCGCTGGATGCTCATCTAGCAATAAGGAAAAGACATCCGCATGCTCTCCTGTCTGCGCATAATCTATACATGCTTTATAGCAATTTACCATGTCTCTTGTTTTTTCTTTCTTGATATCATCCTCTATGAATACCCGTACAGCATCAATATGTCCAAACTGAGCTGCTTTTTCAATGGGTAATTCATTACCTACTCCAGAGATATGTGGATCGGCACCAGCCCTTAATAATTGTGTCACTATTTTAGCATGACCTTCTTGTGCAGCGAGGCTAAGCGGTGTCGAATCATCACTCATCTTGTGATTTATGATTTTTTGAAATTCTTCTTTATCTTTTTTCGAAGAAAATAGCGATAATGACATCATTAGCGTTTTTAAATTTCCACTCTTAGCCGCTGCATGAATGACACTACCTCCCGGCGCATCAAAATCAACTAATTTTATTACCTCCCAGAAACGTTCATCTTTTACATTAATAAAAATGTCAGCGCCTGCGTCAACAAGACGCTTTAGCGCTTCAGGAGATCCTTTTGTAGCTACCTTGAAAACAACAGGGCATCCTATCTCGCTTTTTGCATTGGGATCTGCACCCAAAGTGAGAAGCTCTTGCAAAGCATTTATGTTGTCTTGATCCACTGCCAACATCAACAATTCATTTAATACTGCAATAGAAATAGTATGCTTTCCCATCTTTTCATTTTTTATTGTATTCATGATCTGCCCTATTGTAGAGCGAGTCTTCATAAGCAGTCGCAATAGCTTATCATTTATAGATTGCACCGATTCCCCTCTCTCAGCAGGACAAAGTTCCTCAGTAGAACAAGGTTTCTCAGTAGAACGAGGTTCCTCAGTAGAACGAGGTTCCTCAGTAGAACGAGGTTCCTCAGTAGAACGAGGTTCTTCAGTAGAACGAGGTTCCTCAGTAGAACGAGGTTCCTCAGCAGAACAAGGTTCTTTAGTAGTAGCAGGTTTGGCAATGATTATTTCATGCTCTTTCAAAAAATTATCTAATTCATCTTTTTTTCTTGATAATTTTTTTGTCCAAATATTCTCAGCTGTTTGACGATCTCCTGCTCTCACGCGCCTGAGGATTTCCTTCTCCCAATCCTCTGCCAAGGATTCTTCATGGCATACTTTTTTAAATGCAATACCCATGGGTGGCTGTTCCAGCGTTTGAATATACGCCTGTATTGCTTCTATAAAAAAACGTAATTTATGTTCATCTTCTTGAATAAAAATAACCATCTCAGAAAAACGACTAATCGCCACGACAATATCATATATTGCAGCACGATATTTTGGCCTCCCCATGACCTCTAGTCTTTTTAATGTATCACCATTTTCTAACTTCTTTAAAACGTTATTTATTTCTCTATAGATATCCTTGCTCAGTAAGTTGTAGCATATGCCTATTGTATAAGTTAACCCAATGACGCCTTTGGCATCATCTACTAGTGCTGCATCGCACATCGCTTTGATACTACCAATATCAGATGTCACAACACAGCAACGATGGCCTGCTTTTTTTATTAATTCTTTCACCCCTCCTGTCATGTTTTTTTCAAAAAAGACAAAGCCAGGATCTCCACAATCGAAATCGGGCACTGCACCCGATTTTGATTTTTCTGATTTGTGTAAAGATGAAATATTCGATGCCATCCCTATAAAAATATCGCAAAACCCATCGACAGCAGGCGCACAACGCATATTATGATGTAGCGCTGTTTCTACTAACTCGTATTCCTCCCCACATTCATGCTTTCTATTAGCTGCTTCAACATGATGTCTAGCGCAATCATAAGTCAGCGCGTATATCTCGGTTCTTTGACATGACCCAAATGCAAAACAAACACGGCTATAATGATTTAAAGTATTATGCACTTCACTAGGCGAACAGTTCTGCACTTCATCTCCATAAAATGCTGGCTGATATTCTTCTTCCTTAGGAAAACAGGGAATCGGCATCATCTGTAAATCAATATAGTTTTTATCTTCTTTTTTCGATTTATCCTTCACAAAATCTTTATACTTTTCAGATGCTAACAGGAAAAAGTGAATGAGTTGTTCTGATGTGCCGTAAAATAAAGATGTTTTTCTTTTGTGGTCTTCATACCGAACAGCTATCATCATCTGATAAAACAATTCTTTATCAGAAATGCACTCTTCTATTTCTTTTGATTTCTTAGATCGATCACTTTTCAAGAATAGCGGGAACCATTCTTCAAAGAATTTTCTATTTTTAACGATAGTATATCCTTGTCCACGCAACATAAGCTCATTATGTTCAGCTTCTGTCATAAAACTAACTGAATCTGCTTGCACCATGTCGCAAACCGGGTCTAGATTCAATTTCTGTTTAAACTGCACAAGATCAGCAAACTGTCTCTTCATCGAAGCAACAAGCTTTTCACTTGACGTTGCATAAATACAGAGTCCGGTACGGGGCAACGTTGAGTCCCTTTGTATGATTGAATAGACATAGTTATATATTCCCTCAATCTGCACTGTTGATTTCCCTACGCCTGCTTTCCCATACAGTATTTCTACTTTTTTAGGATGCGCAGATGCCCGCTGTGATTTTTCGATTGCTATTTGTTGTTCATTGTTGAGAAGAACTTCTTCTTCCGCATAACTGATTCTTGGCGTACTTGGCATACAGGTTTGCGATAAAAGAGCTGTTGTTTTATTTACAATGACTCTCAGATCCGCTTCTGACGTGGTTCGTAAGCCCTGAATCATAGCCAATGCGTTCCTTGATCTTTTACATAAATGTTCCATATCATGCGCAGAGGTGTACCCTGTAATGACCAATACTTCTATTCCGTCTAGCAGAATACCCGTGCGAACAAAGGCAAACCGCTCTGAATTATGATGACTGTCATTTTTACACTTCACTCTATAGGCATCTACACCATGCAGTTGCTTGATATCCAGACACGCCATACCTTCTTTTGCAAGATGTATAACCGTTTTTCTAAAGCTTGCTAATGCTAAAAATCGCCCCACCTTATTATCCATTAAGACAATATGGTAATGGGGCGCTTCGCTAACGGGTATAGCGGGTAGCGCTTGAAAAAGACGTGGATGCATAACGTTTCTCGTTTTATATTATTTATAAGAATAATGCGATAGAGCAGACGGCATTGTACAGAAAGATCAAAAAATTGTCAATGATGTCAACACCAGCCATCCAAGCGTGTCTTCATATCTTATTGATTTATAATAAATTTTACAGAGAAATAACATTTATTCTACATTCTGAACCTGTTCTTTGAGTTGCTCAATTAACACTTTCATCTCCACAGCAGCATGTATGATTTCTGGATCAACAGACTTTGATCCAAGCGTGTTTGCTTCTCGATTCAACTCTTGGCTTAAAAAATCTAAACGACGACCAACCAACCCACCTTCTTTTAAAATACGTGCCAACTCATCTAAATGTGTTTGAATACGTTCTATTTCCTCTGTAATATCTATCTTCTGAATAAAAAACAACATTTCTTGCTCTAAACGTTGGGGATCTAATTCAATCGCCGCTTCCTTAAAACGCTTCATCAATCGCTCTTGCTGATCAGCAATCACTTTTGGCAATTGCGCCTGCACCTTCAACAAGAGTTGTCGCATCCCATCTGCACGTTGCAAAAACAATGCTTTTAATTCATTACCCTCTCTGGCTCTCGCAAGCATCAACTCCTTCACAGCAAGCGTCATCACAGCCAATACCTGATCTTTTAACGCCTCCACATCCATCTCTTTCATGATCAGTACACCTGGCATTGCCAAAATATCAGCTGGATTCACAGGTGCGCTCTCAGGTAAATATTTTTTGATGCGGTCACTGGCTTCACATAGATTTTTTGCTAACGCTGTATTTAATACAAAAGAGGTTTGTTCTGCTTGCTGCGCACGTTGATAGCGTATCGAAAAATCAACCTTGCCACGCTTAACATGGGAACGAACTACTTCCCGCAAGGGCATTTCAAAAGCACGTAATCCATCCGGTAAATGCGCACTCATCTCCAAATAACGATGATTAATCGAACGAATTTCACAAACTAACTCCCCACTTTCGGTTTGCGTGCGCGCGAAAGCTGTCATACTTACGATCATTTTTTTATTTCCTCAGATAATGCTCTTTCAATATCATCTGCGCTGGTGATTGCCATCTTAACTGGCTTGCGAGAGGGCTCTTTACGCGACACCGTCACAGACTTTTCTTGAACGACTTTACTAGATTCCACTTTCGCGGCATCCGGTACCGGCACTTGCATATTTGCTAAAGCTGTATAAAACTCAAAATGAATCTCAGGCTCTTCGTCTTTTTTAACGGCCAATGAATTCATTTTATCTAGACGACGAGATAAACCATACTGCAAATGATTTCTACGTTCTGCCACCCACACTTTCAATCCAGACCATCGCTCCGCAATACTCGGATGCGATAATCCCCGGTGATGATAAAAAACAGCACCACCAACAACCAAGCACAATACCAGCACAAAACGAAGCCACCCCGTGCGAGGAGAAGGTTGCGTTCTTCTTTTTATTGATTTTCTATTCATTGTTCACATACTTTCAGTTGGTGTAATACCTAACAAATTGAGTCCATTCAACAATGTTTGCCGCACTGCTGAAACAAGTGCTAAACGTGCATTTCTTAACTTATCATCCTCTATCAAAAATTGATAAGCATTATAATAACCATGGAAATCGCCAGCCAATTCTCGCAAGTAGTTGGTCACTTGTTGTGGCTCATAGTGTAATGCTGCCTCAACCAGCATATCCGGATAATTCGCAATGGTATTTAATAATTGGTGCTCTTGCGGTGCAGTCAACAAAGCAAGCTGATCAATACCCTGCGCTTCAACATAAGTGATGCCGCGCTCATGCGCCTGCTTAAAAACACTCGAGATCCGAGCATAGGCATACTGTACATAGTAAACTGGATTATCGTTCGACTCTGATTTAGCCAACGCTAAATCAAAATCCATATGCTGTTCACTCTTACGCATCACATAAAAAAATCGAGCAGCATCATTACTCACTTCTTCTCGTAGTTCTCGCAATGTGACAAAATTACCCCCGCGTGTTGACATGGAAACTTGCTCTTTGCCCCTATATAAAGTCACAAATTGCACAAGTAGGCTCACTAAACGCTCTGGATGAATGCCACAAGCTTGCATGGCTGCTCGCATGCGGGGAAGATAACCATGGTGATCTGAACCAAAAATATCAATCGCAATATCAAAACCGCGCTCGAATTTATTCAGATGATAAGCAACATCACTCGCAAAATAAGTATATTGTCCATTTGATCTCACCAACACACGATCTTTTTCATCATCAAAGTCAGTTGAACGAAACCAAATAGCACCCTCTCGCTCATAGGTGTGACCGCTTTCTTTTAATTTCTGCAATACGCGCGCAACAACAGATTCCTTCATCAACTGACGCTCTGAAAACCAGCCATCGTAATGCACACCGAACTCAGATAAGTCATTTCGAATATCTGCCAAAATATTTTGCAATCCCACCTCTAATAAAGCTTCATAGCGGTCTTGCCCAAGCAACTGTTTTGCGCGATCAATGATCGCATCAATATAAATTTCCTTATCGCCACCTTGTGGCTCATCCAGCGGTAAATCCTTAAAAACAGCGGAAAGAGGAACTTTGAAGCAATCTCCGTGCTCTTCATGAACACGCTTTGCAATATCAACGACATATTCTCCCTGATATCCATTCGCTGGAAAAACTACCTTCTCCCCAAACAAACCCAGATAACGCAACCAAATGCTAACGCCTAAAATAGCCATCTGGCGACCCGCGTCATTCACATAGTATTCACGATAGGCTTTAAAACCAACAGCATCTAATAAATTTGCAACAATCATACCAAACGCTGCGTGACGACCATGCCCAACATGCAATGGCCCCGTTGGGTTAGATGACAAAAATTCCACAAGAATACGCTTGCCTCGACCCATATCGCTGCGACCATATTGTGCTTTTTCAGTCAGCACTTTAACAACAACTTGCGCAAAGGCATCCGCTGACAAGAAGAAATTAATAAACCCAGGACCTGCTATTTCAATACGCTTCACATAAGAAGATGCCGGGATAGATTGCACGATGCGTTCAGCAACTTCTCTGGGATTTTTTTGCATCGCTTTTGCTAAAATCATCGCAATATTAGAAGCAAAATCACCATGTTGTTTATCTTTTGTAGGATCAACTTGTATGAAAGCAGGAACCGCAGAGAATTCTCCAACAGACTGAAGTTGCTTTAGCGCCTCCGAAATCAATGCTTCAACTTGTTGCTTTACCATACAAAAACCTTAACTTTCTATTTGTTTGACATAACCACATGTTGGACGCGGACACACATGCTCTGCACCACGTTTCTTCGTATGCTTAATTGTCAACATTGGCCAAGCACATTTGGGACAGCTTTGTGCAACAGGTTCATTCCATACCGCATATTTACAATCAGGATAACGATTACAAGAGAAGAATACTTTGCCACGCCTCGATTGGCGCTTCACCATCTTACCTTCTTTACATTCTGGGCAGTCAACCCCGGTTTCAACTGGTTTATTTAATGACTCGATATGCTTACATTTAGGATAATTACCGCAACCAATGAATTTGCCATATCGACCATGTTTCATTTTCAAAGGACCACCGCAGTCAGGACACTGTCTATCCTGTATGATCTCTGCATCTGCTGCTGCATCCTGCACTTCTTCTTTTAGCGCACGCGTATAAGAGCAATCTGGATACCCTGTGCAACCAATAAAACGATCTCGCTTTCCTAAACGTAAAGAGAGTGGCTTCGCACACAATGGGCATTTCTCATCCAGCAGCTCTTGTGTCACATCTTTGCGCTGTACGCTCGTTGCAATATGATCAACCTGGTGCTTGAAGGGATCCCAGAAATGTTCCAGTAGAGGTATCCATTCTTTTTCACCGCGCGAGACCTCATCAAGCTCATCTTCTAATTTTGCAGTAAAATCATAATCCACATATGTTGCAAAATACCGCGTTAAGAATTGGCTCACAACACGACCAACATCTGTGGGATGGAACCGCTTCGCATCCAACACAACATATCCACGTGTTTGCAAAGTGGATACAATCGCCGCATAGGTTGAAGGACGACCGATACCATGTTCTTCTAGGGCTTTAATCAACGTTGCTTCTGAATAGCGCGGCGGCGGTTCAGTGAAGTGTTGATTGCAGGTAATATCATGCAGCACAACCTCGTCTCCTACGGCGAGATCTGGCAAGAGATGCTCTTCACCCAACTCTTCTGGCTTATCGTCCGAGCCTTCCTGATAAACCAACATATACCCTGGATCAGCCACAACAGAACCTGTTGTATGAAATTGATTCTTCTCGCTTGCACCTACGTCAATTGTTAAAGTATCAATCGTGGCAGAAATCATCTGTGACGCCACCGTGCGTTTCCAGATTAAATCGTATAATTTAAATTGCTCTGGCGATAAAAATGATTTAACCATTTCTGGCGTGCGCAGCACAGAGGTTGGACGAATGGCTTCGTGCGCTTCTTGTGCGTTTTTTGCCTTGGTTTTATAAATACGGGGCTCATCAGGAATGCTGTCCTTGCCATAACGCTGCTTAGCAAGTGCGCGTATTTCTGTTATGGCATCCTGCGCCAAATTAACAGAGTCTGTACGCATATACGAAATTAAACCAACTAAATCATTATCTATCTTGATTCCTTCATACAACTGTTGCGCAATACGCATTGTACGTTGTACAGCAAATCCTAATTTTCGTGCAGCTTCTTGTTGTAATGTAGAAGTAATAAAAGGTGAAGCAGGATGTCGCTTGCGTTGCTTTCTTTCTACTTTTAATACACGCACCTTGCCTTTGGCTTCTGCTAAGAGCTCTGATTTCATATTTTCAGACTGCTCTGCTGTTGTGACAGAGAATTGCTCTATTTTCTTACCATGATAAACACTGAGCTTGCCAGTAAATGCTTTTTTCTGCGTCGCTAAACTCGCTTCTAAGTCCCAGTACTCTTGACTGATAAATTTCTCGATCTCTTCTTCTCGACGGACAATCATACATAATGCAGGACTCTGCACACGACCCGCAGAAAGACCATATCGAATTTTTTTCCATAACAATGGCGATAAAACAAAACCAACCAGATAATCTAGTGCGCGCCGTGCTTGCTGTGCATTCACCAGTTCCATCGAAATATCGCGAGGATGCGACATGGCCTCTTGTATCGCACTTTTTGTAATTTCGTGAAATACAATGCGACTAACTGACTTCTTTGCGAGCAACTTCTTTTCTTTTAAAATGTGATAAACATGCCAGGAGATGGCTTCCCCTTCACGATCAGGGTCAGTTGCAAGATAAAGATGCGTTGCTTTCTTCATTGCAGCTGCAATAGCAGCAACATGCTTTTCATTTTTTGCGATCAACTCATAACGCATGGCAAAATCATGCGTCGGATCAACTGCCCCTTCTTTAGGTAATAAATCCCGCACATGACCATAAGAGGCAAGCACAGTAAACTCGGAACCTAAATATTTTTTTATCGTTTTTGCTTTTGCAGGTGATTCAACAATGACCAAATTTGGAGTCATGCAAAAAATCTTCCTTCTTTGCTAATGCAATACTGTGTGCGCTTCTCGTAATACAATATCTTGTAATAAAGAAAGCGCTGCCTTTTTCTCTGGCTGATTGAATAGTGCAAGTAGCACGACCCACTTCACCTTACCCACATCCAATTCTGAAGGATCAAATGCCAGCAGCCTATCTATGACCACTTCTCTTGTTTTTGGATCTAAAATACCCAACTGCTCAAGATATAGCAACAATCCTCTTTCAGGAATACTGAGTTTCTCTCTCTCTTCTTGAGAGTAACAGCGTAATGCACGCCATGTCAGCCGCGAATGCGCTTGCAGAATCACTTGGGTTCGCTGGAGCCCGTCTAACCAATCCAATGCCCTATTCACTTCATTAGCAGGAAAACCCACGCCCTCTAGTTCAGAGACCACTGTGTGCGCATCAGCATTCAAAATAACACTACCATCCATATAATTTTCAAAGAGATACATCAAAATTTCGAACATATCATTACCTTATATGAATACTATTACAAGTATTAAATAATAACCACAGACATAGAACGAGAATAAGACAAGCCGCATGCTTTAAGCAATACGAATATATCCACCCGACACTGATTTAATATAACCATTTAATTCTAAAGATAAAAGTGCTGAAGAAGCACAAGCCGCAGTGACCCCGGTGCGGCATAGTATCATATCAAGGGACGTGATTTCATACTCAATATGGTTAAAGATCTGTCCAGCAACCTCGGAAAGCGCCTCTTTTGATGTAACAGATGCGGCTGGCACAGCGTCACACTGAACGGGCATTTTAAACTCCTCCAAAATGTCCTTTGCCGTTTCAACCAATTTAGCGCCCTGACGCAGTAAGTAGTGGCAGCCCTGACTCAAGGGCTGACGAATTGATCCTGGCACTGCGAACACATCTCGCCCCTGCTCCAGCGCATAACGCACTGTGATTAAAGAGCCGCTCTTTAAAGCAGCCTCAACCACCAACACACCAGCGCTCAATCCACTGATCACACGGTTACGTCTTGGAAAGTTAGTCGCTAGTGGCGGCACGCCAAGCGGAAATTCAGACACAATTGCACCGCCACAGTGAACAATTTCTTCAGCCAAAGATAAATGTGAACGAGGATAAACACAATCAACGCCCGTACCACATACAGCAATGGTTGTACCTTTTACAGAAAGTGTACCGCGATGTGCAGCACCATCGATACCAAGCGCTAGACCACTGGTAATGACCACACCAGCCTGTGCCAACTCTATAGCAAGCTGTTCTGCATTACGTAATCCCGTTGGTGTTGCACGCCGAGAACCAACGAGCGCAATTTGAAACTGATGCAAAACAGAAACTTGCCCGCGCACAAACAAGACAAGCGGAGGATCCGATAGTTGCTTCAATTGCACTGGATAATCCGGATCATCTAAGCAAAGCAATGCGTGGCCGGATTGATTACGCCAAGCAATCGTTTTCTCCACGATATCCCATTGTGGGTGGCGGATCGCATGGATATGCTCAGGGCGCATCTTGAGTGCTAATAATTCCTCGTTTGTTGCTTGGAATAATTTTTCAATATCAGAAAAATAAGATAAATATTGTAAAAAAGTGCGCGGGCCTAAGTTTGGCAAATAAAGGGCAGCGAGCCAGTAAGGTAGTGTTTTTGTCATGGTAAGACTCCATGTTTAATTAAAAAAATGCTCTGTGAGGCACTCGGTGTAACCGAGCCGCGACCGTAAGGGAGCGTGCACTGTCCGATCATTTTTAGCTGAAATTTCTTACTTTATGATATTAAATTCCTTCTAACGGTAGAAATGTTGCATTGTTCTACACCATCTTTTATCAGATTCATGTGACGCTCCCT
>DATLOT010000046.1:0-24242 GCA_035536095.1 Gammaproteobacteria bacterium
TTGCAAGAAATTTAAACGTTCTGATTGAGAAAAAGCGCAGGAATAGTTATTCTATTTCGAGCTTTTTCGATTGAAGAACGTTTAAAGTTCGACGCAAGATGGGATGTTAAAAATCGCATCTTGAAGTGTGATGGGTATATATCATCGTTTATCAGATTCATGTGACGCTCCCTAACGGTCGCGGCTCGGTTACACCGAGTGCCCCAAAGCATTTCCGATTTATTCAACAACGCAATCAGGTCGTTTACGACCGAGAGCTTTATAGCCCCGGGTAAGCGCGGAGCGCGCAGCCCGGGGTACATGCCACGCGCCCTCGCTTTTAAGCACCGTAGGTGCGTGAGAAAAAATTATGGTCTAGCGCCAGTTCTTGCCGGTGCAGCAGCTGCAGCAGGCGCAGAAGAACCAAGAAAGAATGTTTTATCCCTACTATGAGGTTCGAGATTGGATAATGAATCTGTATCCCTTAGAAGGGTTATCTCGCCTAGTTGCCGTTTATCAATTGTTATTATCTCCTGTTGATCTACAGAAATACCCGTTGCCGTTTGAATTTTTGCTTTGATATCCCCAACCGTCTCACGATGAGGGGAAACGTTAACATGAATATCAGGCTCCTTATCGAATCGTATGATGCGAAGCACTAACTGCTCAGGCAACGGACCCACTGGAGCAGGTACAAATGTCCGTGCAGCAGATACAGGTGCAGCAGGCACTGCACTCACGAGCGCTGCCGTCACGCTAGGCGCAACCGGCTGAGCTGGAGATGCTGGTTGTGGCGTTACACTCGGAGCTGCTGCCGCTGCAACAACAGGTGGTAGTGCAGAAATTGGCGCTGGCGCTGGAGAAGGCTGAGCTGCTACTGGCGTTGATGCAGCTGCAGGTTGAGCCGAAGATACAGCTTGCGGTGCTGGTGATGCCCCCGCTGCAACTGCAGCTTCTTTTCCTTTTCCTTTTCCTTTAAACCAACCCACCACCCCTCGAGTCAAGAAATTTCCTTTCGGCGTAGAAGCGGTAGGAGTAGCAATAGGAGTAGGAGTAGGAGTAGGAGTAGGAGTATCAAGTATACTAATACGAGTAATACGAATAAATGTCCTCCTATTCATTTCAGGAGTCCAAAATATTTCTTCCTCATTTAACATCTGACCAGCATTCGCAAGTCTTAGCTCACCAACAGGAGGGTTTGGTTGTATTGCAAGCCTGCGTTTTACATCTCCGACCGTATCACGATCACGGCAAATAGGAATGTCAACGTAGGACCGTCCGGCAATCGTCCTAAAAATAGGCCCTGATACTGTTAGTTGCCTTGCCTCGATAATTCCAGTATGGTGATCGTGAAAAATATCTGTGTCTGCTATCTCTTTCTTATTCTGACCACTACCAGCTATTAGCGCTATCTCAAGAGTAGAAATCCCTCCTTGAGACTGAGAAACAAACTGCTGCATTTCACTTTCTCTTATTTTTCTTTTTATTTTTCCTTTTACTTCCGCTACCGTATCACGCTCATTATATTCAACAGGAATAACATATCGAACCCAACTATCCCGTTCTTTGCGAAACATAACAAAATTATGATGCAGAAGACCCCCTGGAGCTCGAGCAGCAGGCGCTACCATCACGCATGCTGGTTGTGGCGCTGCTGCACCGACCACCTCCGCGGGTAAAGCTGCTGTTCGCGGCGTAGCAGGTCCAGCAACATCAGCATCAGCATCATGTTCAGAGCACCACCCTTCCAAGGAACATAAAATCTGTTCCCGCTGTATGCTAACTTGTTCGAGATCCTCACTAGCCATACGCAACTTCGCAGGATCATTAATCCAACTAAATACTAGCGCCTTGATCAAGTTACCTTGGCGATTACTCTGTTGGCTAAATTCACACGGTACTTCGCAAGGAAGTTTTCGCGTCGGATTACTTCTGAAATACGCTACCACTTCCATTACTTTTCTTTTTATATCTGGATCCCCATCGTAATTAGATAACTCCTCCATGATATAACCTAATAAAGCGTTCGAAGCAGAACCTGTAAATACTCTTAGAAATTGAGCTTTTTTTCTTTCTACATCCCTGTTATTCAGAATGCCGCTCGCCATATTAACTTGCAAACCAGTTATTATGGGCTCCGCGCCAGGTGCTGATATCGTGTACTCCCCTCCAAAAAGAGGTACCATTGGGATGGGCACCATTTCTCCGGCCGCATTAGTATACGATATATATGCTTCCATAGGATCGTTTGAGCGATCCACAGAATGTGAGAGCGCATTCAATTCGGCTTCAGCAATCGCAACACACGCTATATAATAACGCATGCCACCAACTCTACCTCTAGCTTCAGCTCCCCTCTCCCTATCTTTTTGATCTCGATTTTTAAGACCTGTGACAAAAACGTTAAGTTCCCGCGCACCGCAAAAATTTAAACTTAGAGAAGATAAGAAATTATCGTTCACAACACCCGTACGAAGCTTAAGATTTGTATAAATCGGCAAGAAAGCCCACATAAATACTGGATTGGTAGGCATAACCGCCTCCGCTGTCCCCGCTGGGCGGAAATGCGTATCATCTAGCCGGGTACGTCTAACAAGGTGGAACCCTTCTATCTCGCTAAGACTGTTTTTCCACAATATCTCTCTATCATTTAAAGCATGGCCACCAAGTACTATCATCTGTTGACCAGCAGGAATTCCTGTTACTTGCTCAAGCCTAGGCTTTACATCCGCAACTGTATCGTGATGACAAAAAATACGAATTTGATGCGAGAGACCATCCTGGGTTTTGAAGAAGACAATCGCAGCTTGCCTTATTTGAAGCTGTTCTCGACGATTGTGATTATTATGGAAAACGTCTGTATCTGCTATCTCACAACCACTGCGAGGATCAACCAATGTGATCGCGCCATGACGAACGGGCATTATGTTTTCTATTTTCCCTTTTACTTGCGCTACTGTATCGCCCACATCATATTCGACAGAAATAACTTCTTGCTGATAATCTTTTCCAACCAATTTGTTAAATGTGGTAAAAACATATCGTGGCATAACCCTTCTCTCCTCATTTTTTGTTTACTTTTTGATCAAAAAAGACAATCAACCATACTCAACTCAATCACGGGATTCTACACCCCAAAGCTTAAGAGAATATTAAATCCGACTGCTTAAATAAACAGCCTCACGACCTTCAGTGTCATAAAAGAGTACTTAGCACCCAGTTTCTCGTGAATAGGCTGCAACCAACCTTCTGCTGATTGCTTAAATTCTGCCAAGATCACCTCAAAATCATGCGCAGCAATTGCGCTGCGCAGATTGTTCATAATTTGCTCATCTAACAATTTCAAACTTTTGAGTTTTTCAATGTGAGATAACACCGTTCCTGGTGAAATCTCGCGCTTTTCAGCAATAGCATCTATCGATAGCTGCTCCTGTAATAAGGCTAAGGTTTTAAGATGCGTCAACGGTCCTTTGTCTTTCTTAACTTTCTTTAGCTTGTTATCCTGTTTTTTAATCACCTGGCCAGCAACTGTAGCGGCGGGCACGCCACCAAACTTCAATACCAATGTTTTTCTTTCAATATCTGCTATTTCCTCAGCAGACAAATTTGCTAAATATTGCGATGTGAACACTGACTGTTCTTTAAAAATAACATCTTGTTGCAACACAGCAGGATTCACCTTTAGCGCCATTTCATTTAGATTCATTAACTTCAAACCATCTAATCGTCGTACACGCGACAAAGCAACGTACCCCATACCTGGCTCAAACGCATCTCCAAGATCCATTTCAGCAGCGTCTAAGGTCATTCCCTGACTTTTATGAATAGTAATCGCCCAGGCTAAACGCAGCGGCACCTGCAAAAGCGTTGCGCGCACAACACCATTATCTTCATATTTCCACTCTTCATGGTGCGCTACGATAATCTGACCATCCATTGTCTGCACAATAGGGCATCGTTCACCAATTTTCTCAAACCCCACAACCACACAACGCGTACCATTTACAAACCGACCTGTTGTATCATTCTTAATAAACATCACTTCAGCACCGATTTTTAATCGCAGCTCTTCCAGTGCCAAGCAACTCTTTTTCAGCCCCTCAACAAGCGCTGCGAAGCCACTGGTTTTCATCGTGAACGTCCGTTCATGACCATGAATCAGCGATAACGCTTGCTCATTAATCGCATCAACATTGATATTACGAGAATATAACTTGGTTGCTTTCACCGATCCTACAGGCTCTTTCTTATAGCGTGTGCGCAGCGGCACTTTAGTATGCTCACCTGCTGTTCCCTGCCTAATATCATTTAATACAGTCAGTAGCGGATCATTTCCCTGGCGGTGCTGTTCTTCCAAATAACAGACTTGGAAATCCGCTTCCGCCCAAGATGCCGCCTCAAAAGCAAACAACTTCTCTTTATTGCCGCCATTCGTGGTCACTGGCGGTAATTGAAAAAAATCACCGCAGACAACGACCTGAATACCACCAAAAGGAAGATTAGCGTCTAGAATGGCACGCGCAATCGCATTGACCATATCCAATTGCTGTTGATGCAACATGGAAATTTCATCGATGATAAGTACTTTTGTTTTTTTATAATTTCTAGCAATGCGCTTGTCATTTTGCAATTTTTCGATGTCTTCTGGCTGCAGACTATGCCTCACACCGATACCGGACCATGAGTGGATTGTACAACCTTGTAAGTGAGTCGCTGCAATACCGGTGGAAGCCGTTATTGCGACTGAGACTTGGTTGTCCTTTAAATATCGGATGTATTTATTTAAAATAAACGTCTTACCCGACCCCGCAGCACCTGTCAGGAATACATTTTTACCCATTTTTAGTAAAGCGAAAGCATCGTCTTGACGCATAAAAATACCCCGCCATGTCGGGCCACGAAATCGAACCACGTAGCCGAGCCGCGCGCGTAAGCAAGCGTCACTGTTATTGAACGATAACGTTTGCTAGTCATGTAACGCTCCCTCACGGTCGCGGCTCGGTTTCACGGTTCGGTAAAAACAAAACCCCATCTTTATCGTTTATTTTGTCTTACCACTTCATACAAAAAAACACCCGTGGCAACGGAAACATTTAAACTCGCCACCGATCCATGCATTGGGATTCTCAGCAAAGCATCGCAGCGTTCGCGCGTTAAGCGGCGCAGGCCTTCTCCCTCACCTCCCAACACAATCGCAACTGCTCCCGTTAAATTCGCTTCATACAGCAAATCAGAAGCCTCTCCCGCTGCACCATAAATCCAAACACCTTTTTCTTTTAGCATCTCCAATGTGCGCGCTAGGTTTGTCACTTGAAAAAAAGGAACAACTTCCGTTGCACCGCTGGCAACTTTAATAACCGTTGATGTGATACCAACGGACTTATCTTTAGGCACAATAATAGCATGCACTCCCGCCGCCTCTGCTGTTCTAAAACAAGCACCTAAATTATGCGGATCCTGCACACCATCTAATATCAATAAGAAAGGCGGTCCTTCTATGGTATCTAATAACTGTTTGATGTCAGACTCACCGTAAGTTTTCATTGCAGCACATTCCGCAACAACACCTTGGTGATTACCATCTTGCGCCATATTATCCAAGACTGATCGAGATACCAACTCAATCACGATATGTTTGTTTTCTGCTATCTTTATTATCTTCTCAATTTTTTGGTCTCGTCGATCCCGCAACACATATAAGCGCAGCACGCGCTCACTATGCGTTTCCAACAAGGACAACGTTGCATGTAATCCGAAAACAATCATGATTTACTTCTTCTTTGGGCGAGGTTTTCTTGCTTTCTTTCCCACTTTTTTAGGCGTAGAACGTTTTTTCTCTGAGCGCTCTGATCGTTCTACACCAGCTTCTCTGGCATGTTTTCGCACGCCTTTCTCAGCAAGCACAAAGTCAATCTCGCACTTATCGAGATCAACGCGCGCCACCTGTATCTTCACAGCAGCGCCAATATAGAATTCTCTACGCGTTTTCTCACCCATTAATATATGTCTAATGGGGTCAAACTTATAATAATCCAATGGCAAGGTACTGATGTGCACCAACCCTTCTACATACACATCATTCAACTCAACAAAAATACCGAAACTCGTTACACCAGACACAACACCTGCGAATTCTTGCCCAACTTTATCCAACATAAACTCGCATTTCAACCAATCTTTCACTTCATTGGTCGCTTCATCGGCACGTCTTTCCGTCATCGAGCAATGTTCGCCTGCTTTCACATACTCAGCTACATCAATGGTGGGTTTTTTCTCTTTTAGTAACTGCTTAATACCGCGATGCACCAACAAATCCGGGTAACGACGAATAGGCGATGTGAAATGCGCATAAGCATCGTATGCCAGTCCAAAATGACCTTTATTGTCCGGACTATAAACAGCCTGACTCATTGAACGCAACAGCATCATCTGCACCATATGCGCATCTGGACGATCCATCACAGCACGCAGTATCTTTGCATAATCAGCGGACACAGGTTGGCGATGTGTAGGCATTTTTAAAGCGATTTCATTCAAAAACAATTTCAGATTGTTTAATTTTTCTTCCGTGGGCCCTTCATGCACACGATACAAAGCGGGTTGCTTGTGTTTTTCTAAAAAGCGAGCCGCACAAATATTGGCGCACAGCATACACTCTTCGATCACACGATGAGAATCAAACCGTTGATAAGGCACTATCTTCATGATTTTACGGTTTTTACCGAAAATAATTTTTGTATCTGGCAAATCAAAATCGATTGCGCCGCGCGCCCTACGTGCCTCATGCAGAATATGAAATAGCGCGTACAGTTTTTCTAAATGCGGCACATGATCCTTAAATTGCTTGCGCATACGCTCATCTTTCTTTTCCATCATCGTATGAACTTGCTCATACGTTAGACGCGCATGCGAATGAATCACTGCTTCAGAAAAAGCGTAGTGCGTCACGTCTCCTTTCTTATCAATCGTCATTTCACAGACCATCACAAGACGATCAACTGAAGGGTTCAATGAACACAGATTATTGGATAAAGTTTCTGGCAACATAGGAACAACACGGCCAGGGAAATAAACAGAATTACCACGCTGATAAGCTTCGCGATCTAAATTCGTACCGGGTCTAACATAATAACTCACGTCTGCAATCGCCACGAAAAGCGTAAACCCTGTTTTTCCATGCGAGGTGCAATAAACAGCGTCATCAAAATCTTTTGCATCTTCGCCATCAATAGTCACAAATGGCAGTGATCTTAAATCAACACGACCCGCAATCGCATCCTCTTCCACTGTTGGTGCATAACGCGATGCTTCTGATAATACTTCATCTGACCAAACAGTCGGTAATTCGTGATTACGTATCGCAACATTGATTTCCATACCAGGCGCCGTGTGGTCACCCAGCACTTCGACTATTCTGCCCAAAGCACGCATATGCGGTGTTGGTTGTGCAATAATAGCGACAACAACCATTTGCCCGTCCCGGGCGTTATTTTGTTCATCAGGCGGAATTAAAATATCTTGCGTAATGCGCTTATTGCTTGGTTCTACAAAGGCTGTGCCTGATTCGCAGTGAAATCGACCAACAAGCTGATGCGTATTGCGTTCTAAAATTTCAACAATCACACCTTCACGCCGACCACGGCTATCAATTTCCGACACCCTTGCCAAAACGCGATCACCATGAAAAACATGCCGCATTTGACGAGGACCCAAGAATAAATCTTCTCCGCCGATATCGGGCACAACAAAACCAAAACCGTCCTTATGGCCAATCACACGACCTGCGATTAATTCCATGCTTTCCAAAGGGCCATAAGCGCCTTTACGATTCTTAAGAAGCTGCCCATCTCTGCACATCGCAATTAAGCGACGACGCAATGCTTCGATTTGATCTTCATTTACTATCTCTAACTCTTCCTCTAATTGTTCACGTGTAGCAGGACGACCACGCTCAGCCAAATAGTCTAAAATGCATTCTCGACTTGGAATGGGGTTGTCGTACTTGTCTGCTTCCCGCTCTTTAAAGGGATCTTCTATTTTTTTATTCATCAATGAAACCTAATAAAACCTTAATAAAAATGATTCGCTACGGATAATATACTCTGTCTGTAGAATTGAAGCAAAGTGGTGGCGAGGCGCCCATTCTACAACCAAAAAACCAAAATAGAAAGAATATAAATTTTGTACATAAAAAGAGCAATTGTACCAACCCTTATTCTCAGCTATACTGTATTTTTAGAATACATAAGTAGTGACGCTCCCTCACGGTCGCGGCTCGGTTACACCGAGTGTCTCCCAAAGCGTCTCCGATTTATTCAACAAAGCCCTCCGGGAGAAGGTGCCCGATAGGGCGGATGAGGGGGTACGGCATAAATTGAGATTCAATGTAAAAGGAAGCACCATGAACCATCGCAATACGCTTACTATAATAGCCTGCTGCCTTTTCCTAGCAAGTTGCGCATCCTGGCGCACTGACCAGCACCGAGCCATGTGCAGAACATTAAAAAGTAGCATTATCTTCAATGGCGCAACCGTGAGCGCAAGACAAGCGGATATTGAGCGCGCGGAGAAACCCCTACAACAAAGCAACTACGACCGCGACTGCACCTAGACCGCTATCTCACCCTTAATATGCGGATGCGCTTCATAATTAAGTAGCTCAAAATCATCCACAGCATAGTCATACAGCGAGGGCGGGCAGCGCTTAATGCGCAACGTAGGCAATGCTAGCGGCTCACGTGTTAACTGCAATTTCGCTTGTTCGATATGGTTTGCATACAGGTGACAGTCACCCCCCGTCCACACAAACTCACCAGGTGCCAAACCACACTGCTGAGCCACCATACAAACAAGCAAAGAATAGGAAGCAATATTAAACGGCACACCCAAAAAAGCATCTGCAGAGCGTTGATAAGACTGACAAGATAACCTGCCATTCGCAACATAAAACTGAAACAATAAATGGCAAGGCGGTAAAGCCATTTTTGATAACTCACCCACATTCCAGGCATTTACAATCAAGCGACGCGAGTTAGGATTTGTTTTAATTTGTTCAACCACTTCACTTAACTGATCAATTGTTTCTCCGCTCATCGCTTCCCAAGAACGCCATTGTTTACCGTAAACAGGACCCAAATTACCCTCAGCATCCGCCCAAGCATCCCAAATTTTAACACCATTTTCCTTTAAATATTGAATATTTGTGTTACCACTGATAAACCATAACAACTCATGAAAAATACTTTTTGTATGCAATTTTTTTGTGGTTAACAACGGATAACTTTTGCTAAGATCAAACCGCATTTGATATCCAAATACGCTGATTGTACCAACACCTGTACGATCTTCTTTGCGCACACCATGCGTTAGAATATGCTCTAAATAATCTAAGTATTGTCTCATGATAGCGCTCTCTTTCGATATGCTGAAAATAACAGTATCACACCGACAACCAACAAGGGCAAGGACAGCAACTGCCCTTCTGTTAACCAGCCAAAATAATAACCAATCTCAGCGTCTGGTTCGCGAAAAAATTCTACACTGAAGCGAAACAATCCGTAAAAAATGGCAAACATGCCGGAAACCGCTCCTATTGGCCTGGGCTTAGCGGAGTACGCCCAGAGAATAATAAAAAATAAGACGCCTTCTAACGCACATTCATATAGTTGCGAAGGATGACGCGCCACAGGCCCGCCACCGGGGAACACCATCCCCCACGGCACAGTTGTCACACGACCCCACAGCTCGCCATTGATAAAATTACCAATGCGACCCGCCGCCAAACCCAAAGGCACAGCAGGCGCTACCAAATCAATCAGTGCCATCGCCGGTTTTTTTAATTTGCGTGCACAAATAATCAGTGCAATCACAACACCTAATAAACCACCATGAAAAGACATGCCACCTTTCCATGCTTGAAAAATCAATAAGGGTTGCGCAAATAACATTTGCCAATTGTAAAAAAGCATATAACCAACGCGCCCACCGACAATCACACCCATCGCTGCAAAAAAAATAATGTCGGATAACTGTTCCTGCGTAACACCACGCGGTGAAACACGTATACGATAAGAAAGCAGCGCCCAACCACCAACGATGCCAATTAAATACATGATGCCATACCAATAAACAGGCCATGACCCAATATGAAACGCAACGGGACTAATATCAGGATACATTAACATGGCATTCTACCGCCTCGTATCAAATCACCTAAACCAACGCGCTCTAGAGCAAGCTCCATATGACAACGTATCATTCCCGCACTTTCCATTGTTAACACCTCTTGCAATAACTTAGTACATTCTGTTTTTGTTACCTGCCTAATAATCCAACGCACACGACCCAAACTCGAAGGATTCACACTCAATGAATCAAAATTCATTGCTAATAACAACATCACTGCTGCGGGATCGCCAGCCATTTCACCACAAATACTGACATGTTTTCCTTCCTGGTGACCATTCTCTACAATATGAATTAACGCTCGCAACACAGCGGGATGCAAGGCATCATACAGATTGGCAACACGTGGATTGTTACGATCAACAGCCAATATATATTGCGTGAGATCATTACTCCCCACAGAAAGAAAATCAACGCGCTTTGCTAATACACGCGTTTGATAAGCAGCAGAGGGCACTTCTATCATCACACCCAGTTGCGGCATTTGAATATGATGCCCCTCACCTACAATTTCAGTGTAGGCTTTTTTTATTAAGCGCAACGCCTCATCCACCTCTGAAACATCTGTTATCATCGGCAACATAATACGTAAGTTGCTGAGACCCTCACTTGCGCGCAGCATTGCACGTATTTGCGCAAGAAAAATGTCAGGATGGTCTAGTGTTATTCTAATACCCCGCCAACCCAAAAAGGGATTGTCCTCTTTGATTGGAAAATAAGGCAAGGGTTTATCACCCCCCACATCCACGGTACGAATAATCACAGGGCGTGGCGCAAAAGAAGAGAGTAATTGCCGATAAATCATACGTTGCTCTTCCGTCGTTGGAAAACGGTCGCGCATTAAAAAAGGCGTTTCTGAGCGATATAAGCCCACGCCATCAGCGCCCGCTGTTAAAGACAAACTCACATCCGCACCCAAGCCTGCATTCACCATCAAACCAACACGATGCTCATCTTTGGTAATAGCGGGTAAATTACCCAATTCTTCAACGCGTGCATCTAATGCCTGCTCTTCTCTGATTAATGAATCAAATTGTGCACACAATACTGCATTGGGAGACACATAAATTTGCCCATCATAGCCATCAACAATAATTTCCTTGTCTTGCAAGGCCTGGAGAGATACTTGACCCAAACCCATGACTGCTGGCACACGCATCGCACGCGCCAAAATCGCAAGATGCGAATTACCGGATCCTGTGGCGGAAATCACACCCACCAAGCAACCTTCTGGTATTTCAGCTAAGTCTGCTGGCGCAATAGATTCTCCAATCAAAATGGTTTTTTCAGCGTATTCGGGTAGCGCACGATCATTTTTTTGTAAATAAGCGAGTATCCTTAACCCCAAATCTTTGATATCCACAATGCGTTCTCGCATATACGTATTTTCTGACAATTCTAATCTACGTACATGCTGCGAAATGGTTTGTCGTAAAGCACCAGGCGCCCAGTTACCTGCTTGAATATATCCGATCACCTCTTCACCTAAGCCATCGTGATCCAAAATACGTTGATACACATCAAATAAGGCGCGTTCATCGGGCGGTAGACGCGGGTATAAACGATCCGTCAGTAATCGCATCTCTTCTCGTGCTGCTGCTAGCGCAGTATTAAATAGTGTAATTTCTGCTTCTTTATCCTCGGGTTCATGATCTGGAATGGCGTCTAGGTCTGACGGCGTATAAATCACAACACCGGTACCCACACCGATACCAGGCGCACCGGGCACACCCGCATAGATATGTTCTTGATGGCTCTCTTGCACATTTTTAAATAATGTTGCCAGTAAGCCCGTGACTTCCGCATGCGCGATAATCACTGCCAATTGCGTTGCTAAGGTCACGAGGAGAGATTCTTCGGCTTCGCCAAAGCGTCTTGTTTCTTTTTGTTGAATCGTCAACACGCCCAACACTTCGCGTTGATAAATCAACGGTGTTCCTAAAAAAGCACCGTAGTCATCTTCTTCTGCTTCAGAAACACGTAAAAAATGGGGATGCGTTTTTGCATCTTCTAAATTAATCGGCTCTTCGCGCTGACCAACTAAGCCAATCAACCCTTGATTGGCGGGAATACGTATTTGTCCAACTGCCTGCGTATTTAAGCCTTGCGTTGCGACCAGGAGATATTCGCCACGTTGACGATCTAATAAAAAAATGGAACACGCTTCGGTTGTGAGTGCATGCGCAACACGTTTTACCCCTATTTGAAGTGCTTCATTGAAATCTTGAGCAGAAGACACTTCTTGGATAATTTGTCTTAGTACATTCAACATCGCGAGTCATACCTATAATAAGGTTACGATAAGCAGCAAGCTATGATGACGATGCCTCGTCATTCGTTCTTCCCGCGTCTCCCACTAACACAACTTTAGAGAATTCTTTGAGCGCCATCACGTAAACGCGTCGCTTAAACGCAACGACCTGACGCAAAGGATGCCAATACGGCACCCACACCCATGTATCAAACTCAGGATGTTCATTTGCTTGCAAATTCACACGTGAATCTTCTGACAGTAAGCGTAATAGAAACCATTTTTGCTTCTGGCCAATACACAAAGGCTTTGCATAGTGACGAATCAAACGACTGGGCAACCGATAGCGCAACCAACGCTGAGAGCTAGCCAACACCTCAACATCTTCTGGATTAAGACCCACCTCTTCCTTCAGCTCTCTGTACATTGTTTGTTCTGGCGTCTCATTCTCCTGCATACCACCCTGCGGAAATTGCCAGGCGGACATACCAATGCGTTTAGCAAAAAATACCTTCTGGTGATTATTCACCAAAATAATGCCAACCCCATGTCGATAGCCTGATTTATCAATCACTTTCCCACACCTAATTTGTTCATTTATTAATCAAAAAGGTCGTCATATACAGCAAATAAGATTTCGGTTCTAATAATACCATTTATCAGCGCAAAAAGGATGAGGTATGTCTATAAAAGTATTAGTGAATGGTGCCTTTGGGCGAATGGGGCTTATCACGGTTACTGCCATTAACCAGCAGCCCACGCTGAGCCTGGTTGGACAGACCGGCCGGGAGTATGATCTGACAAAAGCAATCAGGGATAGCCAGGCTGAAGTCGTTGTTGATTTTACCCATGCTGATGTTGGCTTTCAAAACGCAATAACGATTATTGAAGCAGGCGCTTGTCCTGTGATTGGCACATCCGGTTTAACGCAAGACCAGATCAAGCATCTTAAAGACATTTGCAAAGAGCGCAAACAGGGCGGCATTGCGGCGCCTAATTTTTCTATTGGCGCTGTGCTAATGATGCAGTGCGCGGAAAAAATTGCTGCACATATGTCGCATGTTGAAATTATTGAGATGCATCACGATGCTAAAAAAGACAGTCCTTCTGGCACCGCCATGCGCTCTGCTGAAATGATCGCAGCTTCTGGCAAATTAGCAGCCGCTGCGATACCAACCACGGAAACAATCCCTGGCGCACGCGGTGCAAGCTATGCTGGCATTCCCATTCACGCCATCCGCTTACCGGGATTACTTGCGCATCAACAAATTATTTTCGGCAACACGGGCGAGACACTCACATTAAGACATGACAGCATTGATAGACAATGCTTTATGCCCGGCGTTTGCTTAGCTTGCGAAAAAGTGGTGGCGCTTAAACATTTTGCTTATGGGTTGGAAGAGATTTTGTAAATGATTCATCTCTGAAGCCAAGCCTCGCATGTCTTCTCCCTCCGTGGGCTTTGTTGAATAAATCGGAGATGGCGTTACCGAGCCGCGACCGGCAGGGAGTCGCATGAATCTGATAAAAGCTGGTGTAAAACAATGCAACATTTCTACCGTTAAATGGCACCTTAATATCATTAAGTAAGAAATTTCAGCTAAAAGCTATAGCACAGTGATTCCCCCATTTTTCGCTAATGTTAAAGCAATGGCCTCCCAGAGAACAATATTGAATTCATCATCTTTTTTTGGAAACTTTGCGATAGCAAGACTGCCATCTTTATCGCGCACAGATGCCTTAGGGCGTGCACCGCCCAATGATGAGCCAGGGGCAAGCAATAATTTAAGGTCTGCTGCGTTTTCATTGTCCTCAAGAAATCGTTCAGTAGCAGATAACAGCTTAGGTAATTCAATTAGAGGCGAAATACTCATTTTTTCTTTAACAGCCAAGGAGGTGTAACGCTGGCTCGAGCGCAAATTTTTCAGGATGCACTAACCATTTTTTATCATATTCAAAAGAAGCACTTTCTCGATTACCGCGCACGTGAAACCAAAGCGTACCAACGCGTATGTTTTCACCACCTAGTGAAATAGAAACAATCACTTCATTATGATTCATGGTAATCTCTGTGCTTCTTTCTTGGTGTGCGGATTCTTTGTGGAAGCCTTTCATCTTCCAGTCGTAGGCCTATCAGATCGTGTGCAACGTCGATTAAGCTGCTAAGGCGATCTATCATGCCCAACACAAACAACACCGAGACATAAGCGCCCATTGAAACGCTGGGGTCTCCTTTTTCAATTTTAGAAATGGTTGCTCTAGAAACATCCGCGCGCTCTGCCATCAGCTCAATCGTAATACGACGACGCCGGCGCGCATGATTAATATCCTCCCCCGTTTTGCGCAGGGCTCTTGCCGCTGGAATGGGTATTCTGGGGGCGGTTTTCATTTACTGTCTCTTATAATAGGCTAATTTGTTTATAACGACTATTATAAAGAGCTTTAAATAAATTGTCAAGCATCGGCTCGCTGCAAATCCTGCATTGCCTAAGCCACTATCCCAGTCTATTATTAGTATATTTAACAGGATGACTCATACTCATGCGCGAACTATTGACCCTGCCCACAGGCACCTCTCGCTTATTACTGCATTCCTGCTGCGCACCCTGTTCGGGCGAGGTGATGGAAGCCTTATTAGCATCAAAAATTGACTACACTATTTTCTTTTACAATCCTAATATTCATCCCTTAAAAGAATATGAATTGCGTAAAAACGAAAATAAGCGTTTTGCGGATAAGCACAACGTACCTTTTATAGACGCAGATTATGACAAGGACAATTGGTTTGCGCGCGCTAAGGGCATGGAAATGGAACCTGAGCGTGGCATACGTTGCACCATGTGTTTTGATATGCGATTTGAGCGTACTGCTTTGTACGCGCATGAAAATGGTTTTGATGTCATCACAAGCTCACTCGGCATTTCGCGCTGGAAAAACATGGACCAGATTAATGACTCGGGTGTTCGTGCTGCAGCACCTTACTCGGATTTAATCTATTGGACATACAACTGGCGCAAAAACGGCGGTGCTACGCGCATGCTTGAAATCTCCAAGCAAGAACAGTTCTATCAACAAGAATACTGCGGCTGCGCTTATTCACTCAGAGACAGCAATCAGTGGCGCATGCAAAACGGCCGCGAGCGTATTAAATTAGGCGAAAAGTACTATGGGTTAGCAGAACCTAATACCACACCGCCTTCTAGAAAACAATAACGCTAAAGAGAACCTTAACAAAAAAGGGCGCCGAAGCGCCCTCTTTTGTTCTACTAAATGATCAGCTGGTCAATCTTAACCTTCACCTTTCATATTCATGGGTGCTGGTTGTTGGCATGCTGTTGAATAGCAGCCAGCTAAGAAACCCGTCATCACAACTAATAGTAATAAACCTGTTACCTTTTTCATCGCGAACTCCTTTTTCACTTAAGTAAATAAAAGAACATTACTCGCTCAGTATAACGTGGATTACTGGCGCCGGCCAAGCACTTCTACCCCTCAACCGAACATTTGGTGTTTATTCGATAGAGGTGAACAGTTACAATAACCTCTCTATTATCGCAAAGAAGGCTGTTAATGAAAGCACACACACCTCAACAACCTATTGGGATCTTCGACAGCGGCATCGGCGGCTTAACAGTTGCTCATGCGCTGACCACATTACTGCCTAATGAGCATATCATTTACTTTGGCGATACCGCGCATCTCCCTTATGGCGAAAAATCGACAGCCGCTATCCAAGCTTACGCTATTAAAATCATACACTTATTGTTACAGCAGGAATGCAAATTGATATTGATTGCTTGTCATTCTGCATCCGCTGCCGCCTTTGAGCTAGTACGAGAGTATGTCGGCACGCAAGCCATTGTGATGAATGTGATAGACCCCACGATTGCCTATTTGGGTGAAAAATTTCAATCTAGGCATATTGGGTTGATTGGCACACGACAAACTGTTAACTCTCATATTTATAAGAAGAAAATTGACAATTTAGATCGCAATATCACGCTCAGCGCTCAACCCACCAACCTACTGGCTTCAGCCATAGAAGAATTTGGCAACCACCCTGTGATTGATCCATTACTCGATGTCTATCTTTCTCACGCTGATTTAAAAAACATTGATGCGCTGATATTAGCTTGCACACATTATCCCGTGATTAAAAACCGCATCAGCCAACATGTTAAAACGATCATTGACCCTTCTGATATTGTTGCACAAGCCGTTAAAAAGCAGTTAGAAGAGAACAAGCTACTGAATACAACCGGAGAAAGCAAAAAGCAATTTTATTTATCTGACTATACAGAATCTTTTGCACGTAATGCAAAATTATTCTTTGGCGAAGACATTCATCTTGAACATTACCCTCTATGGGATTAATTTGGAACTACAATGAATTATCGACACGGTTATCATGCAGGTAATTTCGCTGATGTTTTTAAACATATAACATTAATCGCATTACTGACGGCACTTTCTCACAAGCAGACGCCTTACTGTTACTTAGATACGCACGCAGGCGCAGGATATTATGATTTATTCTCCTTGTTCTCGGAAAAAACCAAAGAATACGCCACCGGTATTGAAAAAATAATTGAGCAAGCCCGCGCGCCCGATCTGGTGAAACGCTACATAGCTTGTATACATAAAATCAATGAACAATTTACAAAAACAACGCGCGCATCGTTGCGATATTACCCCGGCTCACCGATGATTGCGCGCTCACTGTTACGCCCGCACGATCGCATCATTGCTTGCGAATTACACCCCGAAGAATATCAAGCGCTTGCCGCTACTTTTGCGGGAGACAAACAAGTCGCCATTCATCACATGGATGGCTTTCTCGGATTGAAAGCATTTCTACCACCTAAAGAACGTCGTGGCGTTGTATTAATTGACCCACCCTACGAAGACCCCGATGAATTATTGCGCATCATACAGTCATTAAAAATCGCATTAAAACGCTGGGAAACTGGCATTTACGCGATCTGGTATCCTATTAAGGAAAAAAAGCAGCTTATTCCTTTTTACGAAACTATTAAACAAAATATTACCCAACCAACATTGTCCGTTACGCTCAGCATTTACCCTGATTTACCGCAACATTTAAACGGCTCAGGTTTGATTGTGATTAACCCACCCTGGCAATTTGATCAGACGATGGAACAAATTTTACCCTGGTTATGGCATGCGCTCACCACTAACCAGCAAGGTGAGTACCATCTGGACACGTTGGTATCATAGTTTTTTTATGCTTTAAAAATCATAGGAATGCAACTATACTCCTCACTAACTTTAAACTTTATTGGATGAAATGATGGCAGCCACTAGACAACATAAAACTTCTACTGACAAAAAAAATACAACAGCTTTTGGTATAGATTTGCAAGATCCTCATGAGTTTCCGCCAATCGGCTCAAATCCCCATCATTTAGAAGCCAGAGACTCATCACCCCCCATAGACACAAGCGAGACTCGCCTTTTCCGAGTACCTTCTTTTGATATTCCATTTGCAGGCCATGCGTCTCCATTCAATACATTGACCGGACATTTAAACGATCATGCAGGTGTTTATGCTACTCAGTCCATTGTAGGGAGAGGCGGCGTTGGCAAAACTTGGCTTGTTCTGCAATATATACGAATGATGTACGCATTAACAGCTGAGGATCAAGCTCGTTTCATCACACCTATCTCTACTTACAGCTACATTCTTTGGTTTGATGGGAATCATGATTTACTGACACAATTCCAAGGCGCGGCAGAAGCTTTCTTGGAAAAAGCAGAGTACGATCCAGAAGACGTTGTTTCTTCAGTGTATGCTTTTTTACAAAAGCATCATACACTCATCGTATTTGATAATATAAAAATACAACGTACGCTGCAGCGTTTTTTACCATCACAAGATCATCATCACGCGAGTCTTCACTTAATTCTCACTTCACGCGCACCTCATCATTTATTCCTTAACCCTATACGGATCGATCGTTTTTCACCCGTAGAAACCTATGGCTTTTTAGAACATACATTTTCCGAGAAACAAGACCAGCTCGCAATGATCGCAGCGAGAAAGCACCTTCTAGGCATTCCTTTTTCGTTAGGCCTATTGTCGGCTTATATTAAAGCAACCAACATCTCTCTGCAGAATTATCTGCTTCTTTATCAGAGCAAAGCTAATGAGTTTAATCATCACCACTTGTTAGTTTGTGACGAATTCCTTCAACCAATTATGATCCCCCTGTGTCTATCATTGCATCAAGCACACGAAGAAAATAAGTACGTTTACAACCTCCTCGGCCTTAGCGCCTATTTAGCAGCCGATTGCATTCCCGTTGATCTCTTGGCAAAAGCGAGTCAGTTACCGACAGAAGAAGCACGCGCCGCAGTAGATGTTTTAGTGCGGTATGGGTTACTCATGCCATGTGATGATCCCGACTATGTCAGCGTACATCATTTAACACAAGAAATTGTACCAAGATATTTCGCAGATAGTCCCACATGGGCTGAACACCTAAAACAACTCATTTTAGTGTTAGATAAGTCGCTTGATGATCTCACAGAAAAAGTGACCACAAGCAGACATTTTAAACATGTCATCTCTTGCGCTAACGCAATCATATCTGAGCATACCCATATGCCTTATGTTGCGAAACTAAAAGAATTCTTAATGGATAGAACATTAGTAAATGCAGATACGACTTCCAGAGATTTAACTTACCACAAAGAAGCAGAAAAATTATTACGCCGAATGTTAAGAGTCATTGAAACAGAAAATTGCAGTGATATGCTATTAGAGAAGGGAACAATTATGCTGAGTTTAGCTTTTATCTGCCATGATTTACAACAATCAAAAGAAGCTCTTGGCTGTGCAACACATGCCTTACCCCTTTTCAAAGCCGTCTTTGATGCAGAGCACCCGGAAATAAAAAAAGCGACGCAATTGATCAACAAACTAAAACCCGCAAGACAACCAGCCGCTTCAACAAGAACAGGGCCCCTTCCCCCAAGATTATTCGAAACCACACGTGCCCAAGTTGCAACTCAGCGAAACCCCTACGCTGGCCCAACAGTAAGACGGACGACAAATTAACGTTAGATTTTATTGGGTGAAATGATGCCACAAAAGGAACCAGCGACACAAACCGCCTCAAACACGACTCCATCTTCTGTAGAGCCAGTGACACAACCTCCCACAGATATGATTCCGCCTCTTACAGACCCAGCGGCACAAACCCCAGCAGACTGATCCAGAAATATAAATAAATTCAAATAGTTAGACTAAATTTCCACACAAAAACCCCATTTTGCGGTACAATAAGAGAACGGACTAACTGAAGATAAGGATGGGGCGTTTCATGAAAAAACTTCTTGTTTCTTGTATTGCTCTCTTAATCGTTACAGCAGCGCTTGGCGCCTGCACAACCTCTCAACGTAAAGATACCGGCATGGTTGCTGGTGGCGTGCTAGGCGGTGTAGCCGGTAGCGCACTGACCGGTGGCAGCACGGCCGGCACCATTGCCGGCGCCGTGGGTGGCGGCTATATTGGCCGACAAGTCACAAATTAACATTTGTTGATGCCTGCGCAAAAATGGTATTCTACCCGCCTTAATTTAGGGCGGGTAGAATATGATACTCACAACCGGTATGCAGGCGCCTGATTTTAGCCTGAACACAGAGACAGCTAATACCACTGTTCAATTACATGCATTAAAAGGCAAAAAAGTCGTTCTATTCTTCTACCCCAAAGATAATACCCCCGGCTGCACAAAAGAAGCTTGTGATTTCCGTGATCACTTTAACGCATTTCAACAAGCGAAAGTTGAGGTGTTCGGCATCTCTAAAGATAATGCGAACAGTCACACCAAATTTAAAGAGAAATACCAATTACCTTTTACCCTACTCGTCGACGCAGATGGCGCCGTCTGCAAAGCCTATGGCGTACTCAACCAGAAAAAGTTGTTCGGCAATACCTTTTTAGGCATTGAACGATCCACCTTTTTCATCGACGAAAAAGGCATTGTGCAGGCCATTTGGCGAAAAGTAAAAGTTTCTGAACATGTGAAGGAAGTCTTACATGAAATCTCAACAAGCAACTAAAACAGCAATTACACCCACCCGCGCAGAAAATTACCCCGAGTGGTATCAGCAAGTGATTAAAGCCGCTGATCTTGCTGAAGTCTCTCCCGTACGTGGCTGCATGATCATTAAACCTTGGGGCTACGGCATTTGGGAAAACATGCAGCGCGCGCTTGATGTGGCATTTAAAGCAACCAATCATAAAAATGTCTACTTTCCTTTACTCATTCCGCTCAGTTTTATGCAAAAAGAGGCTGAGCATATCGAGGGGTTTGCGAAAGAATGTGCGGTTGTCACCCACCATCGCCTGACCAAAGATCAAGATGGAAAACTTGTGCCAGATGGTCTACTAGAAGAACCTTATATCATTCGACCCACCTCTGAAACGATTATTGGTGATGCTTTCTCACGTTGGATACAGTCGCATCGCGACTTGCCCGTTTTAATTAACCAATGGGCGAATGTCGTACGCTGGGAAATGCGTACACGCATCTTTTTGCGCACGACAGAGTTTCTCTGGCAAGAAGGTCACACAGCGCATGCAACCGCAGAGGAAGCCATGACAGAGGCGCGACTCATGCTTAATATCTATGAAAAATTTGCCGAAGACTATATGGCCATGCCGGTTGTAAAAGGCGAAAAAAGCGAAAGCGAACGCTTCCCCGGCGCGGTCAACACTTACTGCATAGAGGCGATGATGCAAGACAAAAAAGCATTGCAGGCAGGCACCTCGCATTTCTTGGGGCAACATTTTTCACGCAGCTTTGATATCCAGTATACAAATATAGAAGGCAAACGAGAACATGTTTGGACAACGTCTTGGGGTGTATCAACGCGACTCATGGGCGGCTTGATTATGACGCATAGCGACGATGATGGTTTTATCGTACCGCCAAAATTAGCGCCTTCACATGTGGTCATTCTGCCGATTATTCATAAAGAAGAAGATCGTGATACTATCTTATCTTACTGCAACAACATAGCCACTGCGCTGCGTGACATACATTACGCTGGTAGACAAATAGAAGTAGAAATCGATACGCGCGAATTACCCGGCGGCGAAAAAGCATGGAGCTGGGTGAAAAAAGGCGTTCCCATTCGCCTTGAGATTGGCAACAAAGAATATGCGAATAAAGCCGTTTTTATGGGTAGACGTGATAAAGCTTATAAAGATCGCGAAGTGGTCGCACTTGACACTTTTCTTGCAACAATCACAGAACAACTTGATGCTATGCAAAAAACGCTCCTGGAACGCGCTAAAAACTTCCAACGGCAACATACGCACATTATCGAAGATAAAAATGCGTTTTATGAATTCTTCTCCGGAGAAGGCAGCGGTTTCGTTTTGGCACACTGGAATGGCAGTCCTGACGTAGAAGCAAAAATTAAGCAAGATCTCAGTGTTACCATCCGATGCCTGCCGTTTGCAGAGATTGGAAAAGAGGGAAAATGCATCTTCACAGGCGAACCAAGCAAACAACGCGTACTTTTTGCAAAAGCGTATTAGAGCATGTTAATATTCGGTATCTTCAATAGAGAAACAGGACAACATTATGACTAATATCAAAAATTTAGAATCAACCATTTCAAAAATCGCCATACCTGGCAAGGGGATTTTGGCTGCTGACGAAAGCACACCCACAATCACCAAACGTTTTGAAGCAAATCGCATCACCTCTACTGAAGAAACACGTCGTGAATATAGAGAATTATTGCTCACTACACCAAATTGCAACCAATTTATTGCCGGCGTGATCCTGTTTGAAGAAACACTCAACCAAAACACCAGCAAAGGCGTACCTTTTCCAGAAGCGCTTGCTGCTCTCAATATTTTGCCTGGCATCAAAGTAGATAAAGGGCTTGTTGCACTGGCGAATGCGAATAACGAACAGATTACCCAGGGCTTAGATGGTCTACCAGAAAGACTCGCAACTTACCGATCAAAAGGTGCTTGTTTTGCAAAATGGCGCGCCGTTTATCAAATTTCGGCAGAAACACCTAGCCTATTAAGCATTCAAACAAATGCTGAAGTGTTAGCACGTTATGCTGCTATTTGCCAAAACGAAGGTATTGTGCCAATTGTAGAACCAGAAGTATTAATCGATGGTGATCACACCTTAGCGCAATGCGCCATTGCAACAGAAGCCGTATTACAAGCTGTATTTGAAGCGCTGTATCGCCATAAAGTCAAATTAGAATATATTATTTTAAAACCAAACATGGTAATCAACGGCAAAGCTTGCCCTCAAAAAGCAAGTGTCACCCAAGTGGCTGAAGAAACAGTACGCATTCTACGCCGCACTGTACCAGGCGCTGTCCCAACCATTAATTTTCTATCTGGCGGACAAACAGCGGAACAAGCCACAGCACACTTAAATATGATGCACCAATATGGCACACTACCTTGGAACCTTAGCTTTTCTTATGCGCGCGCATTACAAGATGGCTGCATGAAAATCTGGCAAGGTCAAGCGGCGCACTATCAAGCAGCGCAATCAGAGTTTTACAAACGCGCGAAGTTGAATAGTCTAGCTGCGAAAGGTGAGTATACAGAAGCAATGGAAAAACAGGCGACAGCAGCGTAGTATTGACATACCCCTCATCCGCCCTGTCGGGCACCTTCTCCCAAAGGGAGAAGGCATGCCAGACTCGGCTTCGAGGTGAATAGCGACAATATTCTCGACTACGGATAGTGATAACATTCTCAATAAAGGGGAGTGTGTGCACTCTCTGCAGATACACTTAGGGAGCACCATGACCACAAGCGTTTCAACAATTGATGCAAAGGAGATGCTATCTGAGCTTGTTAATCGCGTTTCTCACCACAAAGAGCGTGTTGTTTTAACACGCAGAGGGAAAGAGATTGCTGCACTTATTTCGATGGAAGATTTGCAATTACTGATTTCTTACCAACAGAAAATAGATCTTGAGGCGGCGCGCGAAGCGTTGAAGGAAGCGAGGGATCAAGGCACTATCTCTTTTAATGATCTTAAGCAAACGACCACACAAACACCCTATGTTGTGAAAATTGCACCTCGAGCAGAACGAGAATTTCGTGCATTACCTGACAAAGACCAGAAAAATATTATCAAACTCATCGAGGCATTAGGCATTAACCCCAGACCGCCTGGCGCCAACAAAATAGAAGGCCTCACAGGGCTGTACTGCGAGGAAACTAATTCTTATCGGCTTATCTATAAAGTGGAAGAGCAGGAGTTACTTTTATTGTTCATGCGTTAACATATCTTCTCACGCACCTACGGTGCTTAAAAGCGTGGGGTGTGGCATCTACACCCCGGGCTGCGCGCTCCGCGCTTACCCGGGGCTTTAAAGCTTTCGGCCGTAAACGGCCTGATTGCGTTGTTGTTTTATGAGGTCAACCCAAAATTAATTTGACGAGGGGTTGCAATTCAACACAGTATCTATAAAGCTTTCGGTCGTAAACGACCTAATTGCGTTGTTGTTTTATGAGGTCAACCCAAAATGCGTTTAACTTGAGTAAGAAATTTCAGCTAAAAGTTATAGCACAGTGACGCTCCCTTACGGTCGCGGCTCGGTTACACCGAGTGCCTCACAGAGCATTTCCGATTTATTCAACAAAGCCCCAAATTAATTTTGGAGTGACGCTCCCTTACGGTCGCGGCTCAGTTACACCGAGTGCCTCACAGAGCATTTCCGATTTATTCAACAAAGCCCCAAATTAATTTTGGGTTGACCTCATAAAACAACAACGCAATCAGGTCGTTTACGACCGAAAGCT
>DATLOT010000047.1:0-51895 GCA_035536095.1 Gammaproteobacteria bacterium
AATAAATCAGGTACGGGTACACTGGTATTAGGTGGTGTCAATACCTATAGTGGTGCAACAAATGTCAGTACCGGTATCGTTAGCCTACAAAATGCAGCTGGCTTTGGTAGCTCTAGCCTTGTCACTGTATTAAATAATGCAGCTGTTGAAATTAATGGTTCTGGATTTAATATTGCTAATAACTTCGATATCGCAGGCACAGGTGTTTCTAGTAATGGTGTGATTCGTAATCTCGCTAATAGTAATACCATCTCAGGGACTATTGTGTTGTCTTCACCTGCTGCTATCGGTGTAGATGCGGATACACTCACCTTAAGTGGGGTTGTCTCAGGTACTGCGCTGAGTAAAAATGGGGCTGGCACCTTAGTATTAAGTGCTAACAATACTTACACCGGTACTACTAACGTGAATGCCGGTATTATCAGATTAAGTAATGCCGCTGGTTTTGGTGCTTCTCCTCTTGTGACTGTTGCAAATGGGACAGCTGTTGAAATCAATGGTAGTGGATTTAGTGTCACCAATAACTTCGATATCGCAGGCACAGGTATTTCTAATAATGGTGTGATTCGCAATCTCGCTAATAGCAATACCATCTCAGGCACGATTGCGCTCTCTTCTCCTGCAGCTCTCGGTGTTGATGCCGGCACATTGACCTTAAGCGGTGTTGTCTCAGGCACTGATCTTAGCAAAAATGGAGCGGGTACTTTAGTATTAAGTGGTAATAATACCTATACAGGTAGCACCACATTAAATGCTGGTACTTTAGCAATTGATACAGACTCAAGATTAGGTACAACACCCAGTTCTCCAACAATCAGCAGTTTAGTGTTTAACGGCGGCACATTAGAAACAACCGCAACTTTCACCTTAGATGCTAATCGTGGTATCACATTAAGTACAGCTGGTAATTTCTTCGTTGATCCTGCTACAACATTAACTTACAACGGTATTATCGCAGGTTCTGGTACATTGAATAAATCAGGCACCGGTACATTGGTATTAGGCGGTGCGAATAGCTATACAGGCAGTACAACATTCACTGCCGGCATTTTAGCAATCGATATAGATTCAAGACTAGGTGCAGCACCTGGTCTTCCAACACCAAGTAGCCTGGTATTTAATGGTGGTACCTTAGAAACCACCGCGACATTCACATTAAATGCGAATCGTGGCATTAACTTAGGCACAACAGGGAACTTCCTAATCGATCCTGCTACCACACTATCTTATAATGGCGTTATTGCAGGACCTGGTGCATTAAATAAATCAGGTACCGGTACATTGGTATTAGGTGGTGCTAATAGTTATACAGGCAGTACAACATTCGCTGCCGGCATCTTAGCAATTGATACAGATTCAAGATTAGGTGCAACACCAGTTTCTGCAATAGCAAATAGCTTGGTATTCAACGGTGGCACATTAGAAACCACTGCGACCTTTACCTTAAATGCTAATCGTGGCATTGCCTTAACTGCATCAGGGAACTTCTTAGTCGACCCTGCTACCACACTGACTTATAACGGCATTATCGCAGGTTCTGGAACACTCAATAAATCAGGTACAGGCACCTTAGTATTAGGTGGTGTCAATACTTATAGTGGTGCAACCAATGTCAATGTCGGTGAATTAGCTGCATCACATACTAATGCGCTGGGTGCCTCTAGCAGTATCACCGTTTCTAGTGGCGCTGCTTTACATTTACTCGTTAATAACTTAGTAAATAATAATATTATTCAGTTAAATGGTACAGGCATTGGAAATACGGGCGCATTAAGACTATCAGCCAATAATACAAATTTAAGCAATCCTATACAATTACAAAGTAATAGCAGTATTGCCGGTACTGGTACAGGATCATTTGTCTTCTCTGGTAATATCACAGGCACAAATGCCGGTCTCATCATTGATTTACCCAATGCTGGTGTTTCATTACCAGCAACAACACTGACAACAAGCGGTGATCTCTCTGCGACTGTTAACGGTCCTATTGTACAAACGGGCGCATTGACGATCCCAGGCACCGCTAGCTTTACCACCGGTGCAAGCCCTATTACCTTAACACAAAATAATGCCTTCACAGGTGTTGTCTCACTCAGCAATAGTGGTACAAATGATGTGGCACTTTACAACTCAACAGCACTCACATTAGGACTCGTAAATGTCGGACGAGATCTGACAGTCAATAGCCTATCGAGTATCGGACAAAATAGTACTGTGAATGCAAGAACACTGACAACCACATCAGTAGGCGGCACAGTCTTAACAAATGCTAATACCCTGACAAACTTCAATGCAAGCAATACAGGTGGTGGCAATATTTCCTTAATCAATACCACGCCCACACTCACTATCGTAGGATTGTCTCAATCTGGCAGTGGTAATGTTGATATCACCAACACAGGTGCACTAGCAACCGCTGCTAACATCACGTCACAAACTGGCGATATTACACTCACCACATTATCACCAGATAGTACGGAACGTACCCTCACAATTAATAATAACATTACAACAAATGGTGGCGCGATTACCGCAAAAGCCGCTAATAACACTGCTGGTACAGCAACTTCCCTCATTGTATTAGGTAATTTATCAACAGGCTCAGGTACAACCGGCGTATTGACATTAGGTGGTGGTCTTTCTCTGACTGGCACGCTCAATGCAGGGGCTAATAACATTGTGCTACAAGGTAACGGTTCAGATGTTACAATTAACAATGGCACATTCACACAGTCTGTTGAATTCTCTGTTGTAAAAGACCTCAATATATCAGGCAATATTAATGTAACAGGTAGTTTAAGTTTGGTAGGTGATAATCTCAATTCAGGCATAGGTGGTGTTATTTTACAATCTGGCGCAAATATTGTGGTAACAGGGGATCTTTTCGTACAGGGCAGTAGCGGAGTCATGGTCAGCGACCCAAGCATCGGCATTGATGTACAAAATGGGGCTACTGTCACAGCAGGAGGCAGTATCACCTTTGCAGGCAAGACTGCGCTGAACAATAATGTGATCACTGCTAATAACGGTACAACATTCACAGATCAAGTTGCATTACAAGGTAATGCAACAATTAATACAAATAACGCACCTATCAATTTCAATAATGGTGTACAAGGCCTTAATAATCTGACATTAGATGCCGGCAGTTTAGGTAATGTCACGTTCGATGGCACTTCAAATATCAATATATTTACCATTATCAACATGGGTGATTTTACAAACAATGGTGAAATCAACGCCGCTAGCCTCACACAACTGAGTGGCAACAATACATTCTTAGGGTTCAGTACATTAAATACTGGCGGTCCTGTGAGTATCACAGGCAATAACGTCACAGGTCACGTCAATGTAGGTTCTCTCTTTATCAATGTAAATACAGCTAATTTAATCGGAACCATTGGTGGTACAGGCGGTGCAGCTGCTGCTGCTAAAGTACAATTTACACATGGCGTACCGGGTACATTGTTCTTTAATGGTATTGATCTGGTGTTAGGACAAGTGATACCTGTACAAAATCTTGCACAGAATAGTCTCGTACAAACAAATGTCATTGCTAGCTTACTTTCTTACTATAACAATGGCGCAAGCTCTCAGAATGGTCAATCTCTCATAATAGATACCTCATTATTAGACACAATGTTTAATCAAAGCATAGCAAACACCATCCATAGCCTATCAGATATGCTTAATAGCTTCTCAGCACATAAAGGATTCCTAGGTAATCCACTGAGAAGTATCCCAATCAATCCACTAGAAGCTTATCTACCCATGATGACACTCAAGGAGATTCTATCTTCCCAAGAAAAAACATGGAATATTGGCGTACAAGCTGGCTTCATTATCCTGCTAGCACTTGGCTTGATTGCCTCCTTTATGAAACAATTACGAAAAGAAAAAAATGTCGAAGTGATACGTAAACACATACTAGAGACACAATCTCAATATCATGCGTTGATAGAATTACCATTCAAATTACGTACAGCCATTACTAATGTGATTGGATTTGCTAGTCTTTTACATCATGAATCTCACAGCTTGCCTGATGAAATGCCAGGGTATCTGAGAAATATATTAGCTGAAGTAGATAGCATACTCCCTATTGTCCAACATCTTTCCAAAACAGTGGCAATAGGTAATAGTAGAGTACAAGTACTATTACCTAATCAATTCTTATCTCTGACTTCATTTAAACTCAGAACGATTACGAACAACATCATTGGATTCACAGCGCTACTCTCTACAGACAATAAGCAAGTACTCACAAAAGTGCAACGTGACTATGTAACAAACCTAACAGCATCAACACGTGATATGGCAACATTAATCAATGAAATGCCTGATATCAGTGAAGCAGAAGGAGATACGCATATGATACCCTCCGCTAAGGCATTGATAAATGATCTCTCATTTCAATTAAGAACATCTGCAAATAATATCAAAGGATTTTCAGAATTGATGCAAACACAGTATGCAGATACAATGACACAAACACAAAAAGATTATATGGGTTATGTACTGCATAATTCAGATAATATATTAAAAATCATCTCAGATATGTCTATTCTCGGAAATGAAAGACTGCTTTCTTTCCCCGTCTATTCAGAAGATGACTTTTTGACCACATTATCTTTTGAACTGAGAGGCACCATTAATAATATTGTCGGGTTCTCTCAACTACTCATCATGGGCGAGGCAGGCGCATTAACCAGTGAACAACAAGTATTTTTAGAACATATTATACAAAGTTCACAGCAAGTGATGCAGATTGTTACCGTAAGATTGTAAAGCATCTTCCATTATCATAAGATGGATACATTACACTTTGAGATGGAATATGGGATGGAAGTCATTGACATTATTGCAAGCTTACTCACTTTAACTGTGCTGGAAATTTTATTAGGAATCGATAACCTCATTTTTCTCACCCTATTATCTCAACGGCTACCCCAAGAAAAACGAGCAAAAGCTTGCCAAATAGGTCTTTCGTTAGCATGGATGACAAGATTATTGTTGTTATCAACCGCACTGATTATCACTAAGTTGAATCAACCATTATTTTCATTCAATGATTTTTCGTTTTCATTTCGTGATTTATTTCTAATTTTAGGTGGTTTATTTTTATTAGCAAAATCCACGCAAGAAATTCATCACGAGTTAGAACCTGAGAAACAAGAAGCGACTGTCAAACTGAAATTTCCTTCTTTCCGCAGCGTCGTACTACAAATTGCTATTTTAGATATCATTTTTTCACTAGATAGTGTATTAACCGCGGTTGGTCTCACACAATCCTTTTTAATTATGGCATCCGCGATCACCATTGCTATTTTATGCATGATATTTGCGAGTCGCACCTTGAATCGTTTTCTCGAGAAACATCCAACCCTAAAAATGTTGGCACTCGTTTTCTTAATACTGATTGGTACTGTCTTGGTTGCAGATGGTTTTGGATACCATCTTCCACGCGCTTACATTTACTTTGCAATGGCTTTTTCTCTCTCGGTCGAAGGGCTGAATATCATCAAGCGTGAGAGACAATAGTAAGAAATGTTCATTATTTGAACATGTTATATGTTATTGCTGCATATAAGGCGTTGGCACGACGTAAAATTATAAAAAAACCCTATTGATTCTATTCGCATCATAGCATAAAGTGTGTGGTTGGACTGTACTTGGTTTATTTCTTTGATATAGACCAATTATGTCCAGAGTAAGTTTTTATTAACGTTATAATGAAGGTAGGTGTGTAATGGCAGAACGTGAAAGGGGTACCGTAAAATGGTTCAACACTGAGAAAGGCTTTGGCTTTATTCAGCGAGATAAGGGTGAAGATGTATTCGTACACTTCAAATCTATCTCTGCTGAGGGCTATAGATTCCTGACTGAAGGCCAAAAAGTTGAATTCACGGTAATCAAAGGCCAGAAAGGGCTACAAGCGGAAGATGTTAAAGTTGTTGAGTAACTTATTAACAGAAAACTGAAGCTTCAGAAAAAAAACAACCCACTCGACAGAGTGGGTTGTTTTTCAGATGGCAACTGTTCTAGGCAAAAATTGTGTTCTCTTGATTAGACACGTCTATTTTGTGTTTTATTCGATCAGACAACTCACACATTTGAATCGCAGCGTGAGCATATTTCTCTCCAATGTGTCCTTCCTTGCCACCTAGGCGATCCCAAGCTTGTTCTTCATTATCAACAGTTAGGACAGCAAAAATAACTGGCATATTGTATTCCAGCATCACCTGTTGGCAACCCTGGCTGACTTGCTCACACACATAACGGTAATGATCCGTTTCACCACGAACAACCGCACCCATGCAAATAATCGCATCATACTGTGTTGACTGCGCCATCCATTGTGCGGCTAACGGAATCTCAACAGCACCCGGCACTTTAACAACATCAATCTGTGATGCTGGTACACCTGCCTGCGCTAATCCACGGCAAGCACCCTGATATAGCTCAGTTGTGATGTCCTGATTAAACTCACTTACAATAATAGCAAATCGATACGGCATCATATTAATATCCTTCTAAGTCAATTGTATGGTCTAATTTTTTTCTTTTAGTTGATAAGTAAAATAAATTTTTATCTTGGTGAAAAGAAGGCAACGGCTCTTGTTGAACACAAATACCGGATTTTTCTAATTCTGATATTTTTTGAGGGTTATTTGTTAATAAACGCACGTGATTAATATGAAAATAACGTAAAATATTTGCTACCATATAATAATCACGTGCATCCACAGGTAATCCCAATTGTGTATTAGCTTCCACTGTGTCAAACCCTTGTTCTTGTAGAACATAGGCCTTTATTTTGTTAAATAACCCAATACCACGTCCTTCCTGATTTAGGTAAATGAGTATACCGCCTTCCTTGCTAATTCTTTTTAAAGAATGGTGTAGTTGATCATAGCAATCACACCGCTCGGATCTAAATAAATCACCTGTTAAACAAGAAGAGTGCACGCGTGCTAGCATCGGTTGACGCGTTGAAACAGGCGTTTTTTTAAAAACCACGTAATCATGCCCAAGACTATCTCTGACGACTGTCATCGGCAAATCACCATACTCTTGTAAAGGCAATTGTGTTGTGACTTCGCTCACAATATGGTTTTCATGTTGTAGACGATAAGCAACAATATCATTGATCGACAACTTCTTAATACCATGTGTCACAGCAAACGTCTCTAATGCCTTACCTCGTGCCATGGTGCCATCTGCATGCATTACTTCACATAAAACAGCAGCGGGTTGTAATCCTGCTAGGCGAACTAAATCAACTGATCCTTCTGTATGCCCGCGACGCTCTATCACACCACCGTCTTTTGCACGTAAGGGGAAAACATGGCCAGGCTTTACCAGATCACCTGGTGTGACAGATTGATGAATTGCTGCTTGTATTGTCTTCACACGATCTGCAGCAGAAACCCCTGTGGTAATGCCTTCTTTAGCATCAATCGGCAAGGCAAAAGGCGTGCCACGTGAGCTTGTATTTTCGCTATCTGGCACCATCATCGGTAAATCCAATTTGTGCAGTTGCGATGCCGTCAGAGATAAACAGACAATACCCGTGCTGTGATGAATCATGAAGGCCATTAGCGCTGGCGTCACTAATTCAGCAGCCATAATTAAATCACCTTCATTCTCACGATCAGGATCGTCAGTTAAAATAATCATCTTTCCTTGCCTTAAATCTTCTAAGGCCAATTCAACACGATCACATTCACATTGAAGACTATGCGTTTTTGTTTGCATCATTAGATCCTCTTAACAGTTTTTCTATATATTTTGCCATCATATCGACTTCTATGTTGACCCTTTGCCCAACCTGATAATGCTTTGTGATGGTGACAGCCTGTGTATGTGGAATAAAGGTGACTGTTACCCAAGAAGGTGCATGTTCAATAATGGTGATACTCATACCATCAATTGTGATATAACCTTTTTTAATCACATACCGGTACAAATCAGAAGGGATGTTGATTTTACATAACCAGGCACCGTCATCATCTTTTTGCAAATCGACAATCTGACCTGTGGCATCCACGTGTCCTTGTACCATATGTCCGCCAATACGTGCGTCTGCCTTTAAAGAACGCTCCAGATTCACCGCTTGACCAACTTGATAATGATCGAGTGTTGTTAACTTCAGTGTTTCTGGCACCGCTGTAAAATGCAATTCTGTATCCATCAGACGCGTCACTGTTAAACAAACACCATCTACAGCAATACTGTCTCCTATGCAAATATCATTGCAAGGCACTTCGGATTGAATCACAAAACACTTACATCCTTGTTGCGATTCAATGTGATTCACAATACCAATACCTTCAACAAGACCGCCAAACATTACATCCCCTCCCTTGTTGCAGTAAAATGAAAATCTGACTCTAATCGCCCTGATAAATGGAGTTGTAAGGCTTGCTTTTTCATCGCATCACCAATCAAATACGGCGCAACATACACATGCGATTTTTGAATGCTATTCTCTTTGATAAATTGATCTCGGAGATTTTGCCCACCTTCTAGTAAGATACTGGTGACGCCACGCTCTCCCAACATCAATAACAGTTGCTTGATATCAATCCGACCCCTGTCATCAGCAGACAACACAACCAACTCCACAAAGGGAGGCACATCAAAAGACTGCGATGTCACAATCATTGTTTTACCAGGCAAGCTTTCTGAAAAGAGCGTGAGTGTTAAGGGTAGGGGACGTGTTGTGATAATGATGCGCATCGGTTGTTTCACATGCTCTTCTTGGCTAAACCGTACCGTTAACATCGGATTATCATAGCGTGCTGTATTTGCACCGATGATAATCGCATCGACTTGTTGACGTAAGTGATGTGTATAATGCTGCGCAGCCGATCCTGAAATATCTCGTGTATCCTGTGCGTGTGTGATTGTCTTACCATCTAAGGACATAGCCCATTTTGCAAAAACAAAAGGCGTGCGATTCTTAATATAATGAAAAAATATCTCGTTTAATTGTACAGCTTGTGTTTCGCATAGACCGATATCAACGGCAATGCCAGCAGCCTGTAGTGCCAATATCCCTTTGCCACCCACTAGGGGATTCGGATCGACAGTGGCAACATATACTTTCTGAATACCGGCTTGAATGAGCACTTCTGTGCAGGGTGGGGTTCTCCCCTGATGGCAACAAGGTTCTAGTGTGACATAAGCCGTCGCCCCTTGTGCTTGTTGACCAGCCTCATCAAGTGCCAGACGTTCAGCATGTGGCTCGCCTGCGCGTTGATGAAAACCCGTGCCAACAATCGTACCTTCTTTGACAATCACACAACCTACCATGGGATTAGGGGAGACAGTACAACGACCGTTCTCTGCTAACGTCAAAGCGAGTTGCATATAATGTTGGTGATCTATTGCATTCATGTGACAGACTCTATTGCCCCTATTTATTCAGGGCAATACAGATCACACAACGCACAGGCATGCCGGTTAGGCGCCCATTAAAGGTGACTGCTATCTTCTTCTATCCGGACTATACCGTCGGCTTTGGCTTATTACCAAATCTGCTGACCTTTTCTTTCGAAAAGCGCTCGCGGGCTCCCTTATCAGCTAAAAACCATAAGGCTACCGCCGGTAGGGAATTACACCCTGCCCTGAAGATCATCATTAACATAAACCTTGTTTAGGAACATGTCAACTGAGACATTTTTTTATTTCATTTCTTTAAAAATAACGATATGATTTTACGCAGGATTACCACCCAGAAGGACAGGGGAACATGAAGAATATCTTTAAAAATCATCCCAATAGCGTTGGCGAAACTTATGTCCAGCATTTGGGCTGCGCTTGTGGTATTGCAGCTAATATGCTGCTTGCTGGGTTCGCGTGCCTTATCCATGGTATTTTCCCTTTTTTGTTCAAAACAACAGCAAGCGACCGGTTGGTTAAAACCTTACATGGCATTGTAGAACGTACACCTTGCAACCAAGAACACTATATCGCCTTATCACAGTTGATAGAAGAAAAATCCCAGTCACATACTGATTGAAAAGACTCGCTTATCCGCGCATCATCGTCATACTAAAATCTAAAATAACGATGGAAGCCATCAAAAATGGTCATTGCATTCGCTGCCACACAAGAATTGCCTGCTTATACGGTCAAAAAGCACCGCCTTGCACGGTCTGTCAAATTAAAGGCAACAAAAGAACGGGGACTGGAAGTGATTGTGCCATACCGCTTCAATCTAAAGAAACTGCCTGCTATTTTACAAGACCATCGCGCATGGATTGAGCAGCATATCGCCCTGATTGAAAGAAAAGAAACCATTTCATTGCCGACAGATATCACGCTCGCCATGCTCGATACCACATGGAAGATACATTATATGCCTTGTGAAACGAGACAATACCTCATGGAAAGACCCCATGCAGAATTGGTTCTACTGGGGAAACAAAATGAGATAACTGCTAGGAAAGCATTACTCAGGTGGGTAAAAAAGCAAGCAGAAAGGCATTTAAGACAGCAGCTTTACACAATCAGCCAAGAAACACAGCTTCCTTATCATGATATCTGTATACGAGATCAGCGTACCATTTGGGGAAGTTGCACTGCCAACTGGCTAATTAACTTAAATTACAAGCTAATCTTTTTACCCATGCCATTAGCCAGGTATGTCATGATCCATGAACTTTGCCATACCATACACCTCAATCATTCTCCTGAATTTTGGGCGCTTGTCGCAACACATGACCCGCTTTGGAAAACCCATAAAGCAGCACTTAAAGAAGCTGATCGATTTATGCCGGCGTGGCTAACTTAAGGCTTCCACTTCATATAAAATTTGCTACACTGGGTATTGGCTCATGAGACATAAGGAATTGTATGAGAAAGTTACTGATTCTCCTGGCTGTATTATTCACCCCTGTCGCCTGGGCACTGCACACTGATGGTGCAGAGCTCAACCTAAACAAAGTCTCTCTTTCACTACATGCTGAGCAATGGCTCACGACAAAAACAGCCACCGTGAATATCACGGCTAATGCAACCGTTGCCGACCAAGGGATTGAGAAGGTGCGAGGCGATATTTTATCAAAGCTACAACAAATTGTACCCGGCGCCCAATGGCATATCCTTTCTTTTAGCCGGCAGCAAGACCAATCTGGTCTGGAAAGCATTCAGCTCGTTGCACAAGCACGCTTAGAGCAAGCTGACTTAAATGGACTACGTAACAAAACAAAATCGATCAGTAAAGCAGGGGAGACCTATACTATTGACAGTATAGAGTTCAACCCAAGCCAAGAAGAAATGCTCGCAGCGAGTAACACATTAAGAGCGAATATCTATCAACAAATCAAATCCGAAATAGAGGTGCTTAACAAAAGCTATCCTGATCAAAAATTCTTTTTACATCGTGTTGACTTTGCCGCTGCTTTTGCCATGGCGCCTATGATTAATATGGCCGTCGGTACAACGAGGAAAATGGATTTGACACCACCACCTACGCCCATTGGCAACAAAGCAGAGTTAACAGCAGCCGTAGAAATTGCCTCAACAACATAAGGAAATCGAGATGAAGACATTAGTCAGTATCGTGTGTTTACTACTTTATAGCTTCCTATTAACAGGATGTGCGACTGATAATCCAAATACACCGGGACTACAGGATTATAATATGAGATCTCAACCCACTGGGGGACAAGACGCAGCGATGGCTGCTGCAAAAACCTACTAATAAAACGTAAGGACTGCTAAGAGGTGGATCATCCCTATAGAACGGTAGTGTTGTATGTTACGAAAAAATGGATGCTTTGCTTTATAGCAAGCATCCTGTATTTGCTCATGCTAACAGGGTGCATGGTCGGACCAAACTTTCACGCACCCCGTTCGCCCCATGTGAGTCGCTACACAGAAACACCGCTCCCGCATCAAACAGCTCATACGGCGCACGCTGGATCCGCAGGTAAATCGCAGGTTTATGAAATAGGCAAAGACATGCCTGAGATATGGTGGTCATTATTTCATTCGCCTGCATTGAATCGTTTGGTGCAAGCAGGGATTGATCATAATCCTAATTTAAGCAGATCTTATGCCACGTTACGAGAAGCACAGGAAGTCTTAAATGCGCAGATTGGTAATTCATTCTTTCCTGCTTTTGATGCTAACCTTGGCGCAACACGTCAACGCTTTCCGGGCGCTTCGTTAGGCGGTAATGTTGTGCCCTCTACACTCTTTAATTTGTTCAATGCTTCTGTGAGCGTGTCCTATACACTCGATGTCTTTGGCGGCGCAAGAAGAGAAACAGAAAGCTTAATGGCACATGTGGAACGTCGACGTTTTGAACTCATTGCTGTTTACCTCACATTAACCTCTAATATCGTGACAACAGCGATTACCATGGCATCGTTAGAATCACAAATTAAAACAACACAATCACTCATTACAGCAGAAGCAGAGCAATTAGCGATTATTAAGAAACAATATCAAGAGGGTGGTGTGTCGGCTGAAAATGTACTCTCACAACAAACCTTACTTAACCAAACACAGGCCAGTTTACCACCGTTACAGAAGAGTCTCTCCCAAACCAAACATTCTCTCTCTGTGTTAGTGGGTGAATTTCCGAATGAACCATTGCCTGACATCAGCCTAGAGAAATTGGTATTACCCGCGCGCATTCCAGTTAGTTTACCCTCTCAATTTGTGAGACAAAGACCAGATGTACGTGTTGCAGAAGCGGAGATGCATTCAGCTTGTGCATTGGTAGGTGTGGCTACAGCAGACCTCTTTCCTAAGTTCAATCTCAGCGCAGGGGATGGTTGGCAGTCTACGGTTGCTTCCACGCTTATTCGTCCCAGCAATAAATTTTGGTCTATTGGCATACAGTTGCTGCAACCTATTTTCCACGGTGGTGCTTTGCTAGCACATCGCCGTGCAGCCATCGCTGTCTTTGATCAAACAGCAGCGCAATACCGGGAAACATTGCTGCAAGCTTTTCAAAATGTGGCTGACAGTTTGCGCGCATTAGAAACAGATGCAAGAACGTTTAAGGGATTAAAAGAAGCCGAACTAGCTGCAAAAAATAATCTTTCTTTAACGAGAAAACAATACATACTGGGTGGCGTTAACTATCTCGATTTATTAAATGCACAAGTGCAATACCAACAAATTGTGATTAGTCGCATACAGGCGCAAGCCACGAGATATAACGATACGGTTGCACTTTTCCAATCATTAGGTGGTGGCTGGTGGAATCGATCACAAGGGTTTTGTAAAGATAGTAAAGATTTAAGAGAAGAATGCTTACCTGGGTAGAAGAGGTCAATAATGGATGCGCAACATAAAAAACAGATGAAAAAGATGCTATTGATCGTCGGCATCTTATTTAGTGTTATTTTTATCTATAAAGGCATTTCGCATTTATTGAGCAAACATTATTTTGCAACCCTCTCCAGAGCTGTGACAGTTTCCACCACCACTGTTAACTATGCAGACTGGCAACCGAAAATAAAAGCCGTTGGCAATACAGTGCCCGTTTTAGGCGTTAACATTACAACAGAATTAGCTGGGATGGTAAAAACAATTTATTTCACGCCTGGTGACTTTGTACAAAAAGGCACTGTATTGGTACAGCTCAATGCCGATACTGAGATAGGGCAATTACATGCCCTCATCGCGCAAGCTGCTGTTGCAAAAATCACGTGGGATAGGGATCAATTACAATATAAAGCACATGCGGTAAGCAAACAACAGGTTGATACAGATGAATATAATTATAAAAATTTAGTCGGACAAGTTGAGGGTCAAACAGCAACTGTTGCAAAGAAAACCATCACAGCACCTTTCACAGGCAGGCTAGGTATATCGGTAGTATATCCTGGACAATATTTAAATGTTGGCGACACCGTCACAACATTACAAGCACTTGATCCCATTTATGTGAATTTTTATGTGCCACAACAAAATATCAGCATGCTGAGTATTGGTGAGCACGTCACCATGACTGTTGATAGCTTTCCAAATAAAATATTTAACGGCACCATCACAACAATTGAACCCATTCTACAAACACAAACAAGAAATGTGCAGGTACAAGCAACGATTCCTAATCCTGACTTATTGCTAAAACCGAATATGTTCGCTTATATCGAGATTGATACGGGCACACCACAAAAATATCTCACCTTGCCACAAGCAGCGATTACTTATAACTCTTATGGTGATTTGGTTTATATCGTCAATCAAAAAGATAAAGATGATAAAAAATCTGCATTGGTTGTCAAACAATCATTCGTCACCGTGGGTGAAACACGTGGAGATCAAACAACGATTTTAAAGGGCTTAAAAGCAGGCGATGTTGTTGTAACCAGTGGTATGCTAAAACTAAAAAACAATAGCGAAGTCAATATCAATAACAGTGTGTTACCATCTTCTAACCCAAATCCACAGGTAGCGAATGAAAAATAAACAACTAACAGATCTTTTCATTAGGCGGCCTGTGCTAGCAACCGTCATTAGCTTATTGATTTTAGCTATGGGATTACGTGCTATTTTTTCCTTACCTGTGATGCAATATCCTTTTACAGAGAATGCGCAAATCACCGTTTCAACAGCCTATACAGGTGCAGACCCAGCGTCTATTGCTGCTTTCATCACAACACCTTTAGAAAACTCCATTGCACAAGCCAATGGGATTGATTATATGACTTCCAGTAGTACTGCGAATTTCAGCACCATCCTCGTGAATTTATTATTAAACTATGATCCACTGAAGGGTCTCTCTGACGTTAATACAAAGGTCAATGCTGTCTTAAATCAATTACCCAAAAGCGCGCAATTACCTGTGATTACTGTCGCTGTTGGGCAAACGATTGATTCCATGTATATCGGTTTTTATAGCCCTATCTTGCCGGATAATGATATTACAGATTATCTCATTCGCGTTGTACAACCTAAATTACAAGCCATTAATGGCGTACAGGTTGCAGAACTCATTGGACAACGTCAATTTGCCTTACGCGCCTGGTTAGATCCTGTCAAATTATCGGGTATGAACTTGACACCAGCAGAAGTGGCAACTGCCATGGGAAATAACGATTTTATTTCAGCTGCTGGGAGAACAGATGGTAACACCGTTATCCTTAATTTTACAGCAGATACCAATTTATCGACCGTCGAACAATTTAAAAATCTCGTTTTAAAACAGAGTCAGGGCGCTATCGTCAGGTTAAAAGATGTAGGAACAGTCGATTTAGGGGCGCAGAATTATAATTCAGCTGTTAGTTTTGATGGAAAGGCTTCTGTTTACATTGGCATTAAAATATCACCAACAGCTAACCTATTGAGTGTCATTAATCAAGTAAAATCCATGTTCCCAAGTATTCAATCAGAACTGCCAGAAGGACTCCACGCTAAAATTGTCTATGATGCCAGTGATTATGTGAATAGTTCTATCAGAGAAGTGATTAAATCTTTATTGGAAGCATTTTTCATTGTCTCCATCGTTATTTACTTGTTTTTAGGCTCATTACGTTCTGTTTTTATTCCCTTAATCGCGATTCCGCTTTCAATTATTGGTACATTTTTTATTATGCTCGTTTTACATTACTCTATCAATTTACTCACACTGCTTGCTTTGGTTCTTGCCATTGGTCTGGTCGTTGATGATGCGATTATTGTTGTAGAGAATGTGCAACGACACATGGAAGAAGGGAAAACAGCTTTTCAAGCTGCTATCCTAGGCGCAAGAGAGCTCACAGGACCTATTGTTGCCATTACGGTGGTACTCATTGCCGTTTATCTGCCTATTGGATTTATGGGTGGACTAACAGGCGCATTATTTACAGAATTTGCTTTTACCTTAGCAGGCGCTGTCACTGTCTCTGCTGTGATTGCCTTAACACTTTCTCCAATGATGTGTTCTACGATATTAAAGAATGTGGAGAAATCGACCACAGGACTGATTCACTTTGTTGACGAACAATTTGAAAAATTACAACATCGTTATGAACAGACACTACATCATGCCTTGGATGCTTTACCTGTAACAGCTGTCTTTGCCGTCATTATTCTTTCAAGCAATTATTTTTTATTTATTACGTCAAACACGGAACTAGCACCACAAGAAGACCAGGGCATCATCATGGCACAGGTCAATACACCCGCAAATGCGTCTCTCTCAGAAACCCATATTGCTGGCAATGAAGTTTATAAGATCTATAAGAAATATCCAGAAACCATGCAAGTTTTTCAGATCGATGGTACAAACAATAATCTTAATTCAAGTATTGTGGGTATGGTATTGCGACCCTGGGATCAACGAACGCAAACATCTAACCAACTACAACCCCTTGTGCAAGATCAACTTGACACCATTGCTGGTGCAAAAATTGCGGCTTTTCAGCTACCTTCGCTACCAGGTGGTGGTAGTGGACTGCCTATACAATTCGTTATTACAACAACACAAGACTTCAATAACCTGAATATTGTTGTGCAATCCCTTTTACAAAAAGCTTATGCCAGCGGTTTATTTATGTATCTGGATCCTGATTTAAAACTTGATCAAGTTCAAGCGACGATAACGCTGAATAGAGATAAAGTATCTGAATTAGGCCTCAACATGAGAGATATCAGCAATGTACTTGGTGCAGCACTGAGTGAGGGTTATATCAATTACTTTAACTTTGCCGGTCGATCGTATCAAGTCATTCCACAAATGATTCGTAAGGGCAGAATCAATACCGATGAAATACTGAATTATTATATCAAAACTATCACAGGGGATAGTGTCCCTTTATCAACGGTTGCAAAAATAAAAACAACCGTTGTGCCTGAATCCATTAATCATTTTCAACAATTAAATTCAGCCACGATTTCTGCTATTGCTTTTCCGGGTATTACAATGGGTGATGCCCTAGGGACATTGAAAAAATTAGCCAATGAAACACTACCTGATGGTTATAGTATCGATTATGCGGCACAATCTCGGCAATATATACAAGAAGGTTCTGCGCTCATTCTCACTTTCTTTTTTGCACTGATTATTATTTTCCTTTCTCTTGCTGCATTATTTGAAAGCTTTAGAGACCCACTTATTGTGTTAATCAGCGTGCCGATGTCAATTTGTGGCGCGATGATTTTCGTGAGTTTAGGGATTGGTGGCGCAACCGTGAATATTTACTCAGAAGTGGGTCTTGTCACACTGATTGGTCTGATCAGTAAGCATGGTATTCTGATTGTGCAATTTGCTAATGATTTGCAAACAGCCGGTAAAAGCAAGCGCGAGGCTATCCAAAGCGCTGCTGCTATACGATTGCGTCCCATCCTCATGACAACAGCTGCCATGGTGCTTGGTGTGATCCCGCTAATTCGCGCAACAGGGGCAGGGGCGTTATCTCGTTATAATATTGGATTAGTCATCGCAACAGGGATTTCAATCGGCACATTATTTACTTTATTTGTTGTCCCAGCTATGTATATGATATTAGCTGAGGATCACGCGCACAAACGTGCACTGGATGAAGACATACCGGAAACAAGTCCCGAGGGAATATGATGAAAAAAATGAGAAAAATTTGCCTGATGCTATTATTTTCTTTTTATTGCCAAGCAGGGTACAGCTTTAATATGAGCTTTCTTAACGATTCTGCAACGGCTAACTTCACGGCAGCAGATTGGACGATGTTGGATCTTGCTTCTGAAAAAGCACTGAGCCAGTATCCCAACGGCAAAAAACTATCTTGGAAAAACCCCAAAACAGGCAACCATGGCTTTGTGCAACCCCTCAGCACATTTACAAGAAATGGTATGAAATGCAGAATGCTGCTGATCTTCAATGAAGCCAACTACCAAAGCGACAAATACCAATTCTCTTTTTGTCAGTATGGTAGTACGTGGAAAATAGCCGACTAGACTAGGGTCTGTTGACAATTCTACTATGCTGGCTGAATTTCTCTGATTTCCTGCGCTAGGCTACACTTGACCCTCCCATACAAACCATGCGACCATCCTCCGTTTCTGCCTGTCTATTTATATGGAGACATTTTGAGATGACGACCTCTACAATCACATTACAAACCAACCAAGGCCAGATTGTTATCGCGCTTGATACGAAAAATACGCCTAAAACAGCTGAAAATTTTTTAAATTACGCAAAAAATGGTTTTTATGAGGGTACGATTTTTCACCGCGTTATCGACGGTTTTATGATCCAAGGTGGTGGTTTTAATCAGGAAATGGTGCAAAAAAAAGTCAATCCGCCCATTCAACATGAAGGTTCTGCTGCTAAAGACAATAAAAACAAGCGCGGCACAGTTGCAATGGCCAGAACATCTGATCCGCATTCAGCAACCGCTCAGTTTTTCATCAATGTTGTTGATAATGCTTTCTTAGATCACAAGTCAGAAACACCAAATGGGTGGGGTTATTGTGTGTTTGCTAACGTCATTGATGGTATGGACGTTGTTGATAAAATAAAAAAAGTACCCACAACAACACGTGGGGGACACCAAGATGTGCCTGTTGAACCAATCATCGTTGAGAAAGTACTCATCGGCGAAGTAGAAAACACAAGCTGTTCCACCACTTAAATAAAGTAGTACTTATGGATCGCAATGCCTTAAATCTTCCTATTCTCATTTCGCTGGTGATTGGGAGCATGATCGGAACAGGTATTTATATTTTACCTGCTTCCTTAGCAGAGTATGGCACCATGGCATTGTATGCCTGGGTGTTGACTGCCGTTGGCGCCACTTTTCTTGCACTGACTTTTGCTCACCTGAATAAGCGATTTCCTAAGACCGGTGGACCCTATGTCTATTGCCATGAGGCCTTTGGGCACTTAGCGGGCTTCTTAGTTGCCTATACGTATTGGGTGAGCAATCTCGTCTCCATTGCAGGTATTACCGTCTCTTCTGTCAGTTATCTCGGGTTTATCACACCGATATTAGATGCAAACACACCGCAATATCACCACGGTATCACGCTTTGTGTTGAATTAGGGTTTATCTGGTTTTTTACCCTCATTAATATTATTGGTATACATACTGCTGGCGTTGTGCAGTTGCTTTTAACGATCTTGAAACTGATGCCTTTGTTGATCATTACCTTATTGGGTATGGGGTACATCCATATACAACATTTTCACACCTTTTCACAATTGCAAACGACTTCTCCTTTTCATGCACTCAACAGTGCAGCTGCGCTAACATTCTGGGCATTTATTGGATTAGAAGTAGCGACAATACCAGCTGAAAATACACATGGTTTTAAAGATATTTACCGCGCTACGGTTTATGGCACAATGATTGCTTCACTGATTTATATTGCCAGCACAATTGTATTGATGGGTATGTTGCCCGCTGAACAGTTAAAACATTCACAATTCCCCTTTGCTGATGCCGCCACCATACTCTTTGGGTCGCATGCTGCTGTTGTGATTGCCTTATGTGCCGTTATTTCTGGCCTGGGCGCACTTAATGTCAGTATTTTAGTGCAAGGTCAAATTGTGTTTGCAGCAGCTCGGGACAAATTATTCCCTTCGTATTTCACAAAATTGTCTCAACATGACGTGCCTATTGCAGCGCAATTACTGTCTTCTGCACTTGTCTCACTGTTCCTCATTGTGACAACAACATCGTCTTTATTAAAACAATTTAACTACATTGCTTTACTGGCTTCTTTGTTCACGTTGTTGACTTATTTCGCAACGACCTTAGCAGAGTTACGATTTTTGATAAAAGACAAAAAAGCCAAAGCGTGGTCTGCTTTATTAAAAAACAAGTCTTTCTATATTGCGTGTACCGCGGCAATTTATGCTGCGTGGATGATACTGCATTTTAGCGAAGCAAATATCTTACTTTCCTTTGTCGCAATTTGCGCCGCCGTACCCGTCTATTATCTTTTACCTAAGAAAACGTAAAAATTACTTAAATATCAATGAATTAATTTGATCTTCCGTCAAAGAAAAGAGTCAGATATCGCTCTCTTGAGCCGATTAATTGGTTTAATCGGCTCATGGTAATGCTATTTTTTGAGCCGATTAGGTGTTATAATCGGCTCATGGTGCTAAAATATAATTGGCAAAAATCAGATTGGCCAGCGTTTCGATATGACTTATCCGTCATCAATGAAGCGCTATGTGCTGTTTCAGAAAAAACGGGTCTTATCAGTGGCAAGCTAACGCATCTGTCTGAAGAACTGCGAACCGAAACGCTGATTAGCTTCTTGGTGGAGGAGGCTGTTAAAACGTCGAAAATTGAAGGTGAGTATATTAACCGCATTGATATCAGGTCATCCATTAAAAACAAGCTGGGATTAAATAAAATAATTATTCCTGTACATGATAGACGAGCAAAAGGTATTGCAGAGCTCATGATTGATGTACGAAATACATTTAAAGAACCGCTTAGCGAATACAAGTTATATGCTTGGCATGAAATGTTGTTTGGTGGCTTTCTCAACCCTGCGTTACAGATAGGATGTTGGCGTACAGGCGATGAGCCTATGGAAATTATTTCTGGATATTATGGTAAGAAAACAATGCATTATGAAGCGCCACCTTCTGAAGACGTTCCTAAAGAGATGAAAAGATTTATTCATTGGTTCAATAACACATCGCCTGATAAACCCGAAGCAATTAAATTTGCACCAGTTCGAGCGGCTATTGCACATTTGTATTTTGAAAGTATTCATCCATTTGAAGATGGTAATGGTAGGATAGGCCGAGCAATTGCAGAAAAGGCTTTGTCCCAAGGTTTTGGGTATCCTGCTATGCTAAGTTTATCTCGGACTATCGAAGCCAATAAAAAAGCCTATTATTCAACATTACACTCGGCTTCCCAATCAAACGAGATTACTGCTTGGATACAATATTTTGTAGATACGATATTAAGTGCACAGATTTCAGTTGAGGAGCAAATTAATTTTATTCTGAAAAAATCAATATTTTTCGATCGTTATCAAAATGATCTCAATGAACGCCAAATCAAAGTATTGCGACGTATGATGCACGCTGGCATTAAAGGATTTGAAGGTGGCATGAGTGCGAAAAAGTATATGTCAATCACGGGTATATCTAAAGCAACCGCAACACGTGACTTGCAGCATCTGTTGCTGATTAATGCATTCAAGCAAATTGGGAGCGGACGCAGTGTGCGGTATGAGTTGAATTTCAGTGACTTATAATTTAACAGGAATGTAGGTTGATGGAAAATGAAGGGGAAAAGTATGATGCGATTGCGAAAAGGTTCGCTAACATGCGGGATTCTTTCTACATGGAGCATTAATGCCAGTATCAGTATTTTATGAGTATTAGTATCATGCGATCACCGTGTGGTACAAAAATATGCAAACTGCTTGCTTTCTAGGTAACACAACCATACAATGTGACACGTCAATATATTGTTAACTCTATAAATTTTAAACTTGCAACACAAACATGGGATTGTTGGCGGAAAATAAACACAAAATGAAATGGAAGTTTATCCCTACATGCAAGGAGTAGTGATGTTATGCATAGAAAAGATTTAGATCCTCTCGAGCAATATCATGTGGATGAGGTATCTTCAGATGAAGGTATTGAAATAGAAGCAGAGAAAGTAGATGGATTTTTCAAAAAAATTATTGAGCATTTTGGGCATGATAATTTGAAGCGACAGAAAAAGCTTGCGTTTGTTATTGTAACACACACGCTACCAACTTTACCAGCATTTTTACTTGCTATAGTAAAGTATTTTAATGACGCATACTTTGCTGACGCGTATATTGCACGAGTCATTCTTAAAAGCTCAGAAAAAGATAAAAAAACACTTAGGTATATAAAAAAGAAAAAGAAAGATTTAGAATATAAGAGCTTTCTTGAAGAATATAATGTAAAAAAAGAAGATTTACGCGATTTTCCTGATTTTGAATTGGATCATATTTTCTCTAGTTTTAGAACACAGGAAGATCAATGTATTATCATGGATATTGGAGGTTACTTTGCTTCAAAAAATTGTTTAAAGCTTTTGGAAGAAAAGTATAAGGAAGGAAAATTACTTGGTATTGTTGAGGATACTGAAAATGGACAGCAAAAATATGAAAAAAGTCTGAAAGAAATTCCTGTCACTTTCCCAATTTATTCGATAGCACGGAGTCAACTGAAACAAACAGAGGACTATAATGTTGGTAAGTCAATTGTGCATGCGGCTGATACAATGTTGCGTACTGAATTTAATATGCGATCTGAAAATCATCCCGCTACAGCTGTTATTGGTTTTGGTAAAATAGGGAGTAGTATTGCGGAGCATTTAAGGCAAAAAAACATTGGAAAGGTACTGGTCTTTGATAAAGATCCTAATCGTTTACTCTACGCTTCCTCGCAGGGTTTTAATGTCGTAAATAGAGAAGAATTAATAAAAAAAGCAACTGTTATCTACTGTGCAACCGGCAATAAAGCGCTCTCTGGAGATGATTTTAAATCTTTTGGTCAAAAGCAAGTCTTTTTAGTACTGTGTACCTCAGCGGATGATGAATTAGATTTAAGCAATATTGAAATTGAAAGAGAGCGAAGCCGATACAGTTGTTATAAAACAGATCAAGGTGCAATTTACATTCTTGGGAAGGAAAAAGCAGCTAATTTTTATTATAAAGCTATTGTGGGCGATTATATTCGGGCTGTTCAAGCTGGATTATTGGTGGGGGCTATTAAAATTCTTGAAAGTGAGGATAACAAAGGTCTTGTTGATAAAGCAGTTCCTGATAAAAAAGATGAAGAAATCATTAAGAAGCTGGGTTCGTCTACAGAAGATACGATTGCACGCATTTGGTTGTCGGAATTTTGTCAAATCGAATTTGATTGTGTGTATAATTTACGGGAATATAAAAATAGAATTGAACGTAAGGAATTAGAAAAAAAGATACATAAAGAATTATTTAGCTCCAGTCGTGAAGCATTTAAAAGTGGCAGTATGATTATTAACTTGCATGGAAAAAGTGGTTACGGAAAATCATTTCTTTCTGAGATGTTTGGGTATAAAAATCGCCAATATTACGATGTTGTCATTAAAATGGATGTATCAAAAAAACATAGACAATTTTATCTGGAGTTAGCGTCACGTTTAGGGGTAGAACAAAATCAAGAATTGGATCAGATTAAGGCGGCTGTTCATAAGAAACTGGAGACAAAAGAGCATGCTTTATTTATATTTGACAATGTTAATTCTTCTGAAGAGATAGATAAAACAAATGAATCAATAAAAGCGCTGTCTGCTCTGACAAGTGGGCGCAGACACTTTATTTGCGTATCTAAAAAAAATTTATTGGAAAATGAAATTTTCAGGAAAGCTGACCATCATGCAGGAATAAGCGCTATAGAAATAGGGGAATTTAGTCAGGAAGAAGCTAGAAGTTGTATCGAGTATATAGCGAAGCATCATTACAGCAATTTTTTACTAGAAGAAAACAGTTCTCATTCTGATGATTTCCTAGAGAAATTTGGCAAGCATCCACAAACTGTAGCTATTTGTTTTTCACATTACATGGAATTTTTTGTAAAAAAGAGTATAGATTTTGATGAATTTTGCATTTGTGTTAATCCAGATTCTCCTATTGAGAGCGTATTACGTGATATTCAAAATAAACTTCAAGACTTAGAAATAGGAAGATGGGATTTTTTTTCAATGTTAGCTTTTTTTGATGACCAAATCGAATTTGATATTGTAGAGAAATGCTACAATTCTGTGTTCAGTAGAAGTGACGCTTCCTCGATGACTAGAGAGACAAGAGAAACAAGTCCAAATCCTGCACTCAGAAGAACCTCTTCAAGTCAAGTAACAACTCCCAGTTTAGAGGAACTCCTTAGATTTTTTCATTCATTACATTTATTGTCCTATGTTAATGGCGAGGATGAAAGCGAAGGAATTATACTGCATAGTGAAGTCAAGGTTAAATTGCATGAAATTAACAAAATGAAACTTTATGATGCAGCATTAAATATTATAAGAGAAAAATTTAAGTATGATTTCTATAGTATAAAACCAGATGAGGTTAATAGGATACGTTCTTATATTATGCATGTGAAATGTCTGGTTAATTTTATTCAATATCCCGAATCTATCCAGACTGTTTTTGACAAAGAGGATAATCAATTAGAATTTGTTCAATTACTTGAGAATCTAGCCTCATATCTTTTAAACGAAGATCGTAACTATGAAGAATCACTATATTTTTATAATCTTTTAGAAAAATTTCTTGCAGAGATAAAAACTTCTTCAGTGGAAACTAAAGAATTGCAATTGAAAGCAACACATGGCGCTTGCACTAACGAATATTTACTTTGTAGAGAAACAGAAGATGGATCGTCTAAACTAAAAAAAGTGCTAGAAAGAATGGAAAAAGTAGAAAAGGAGCTACCAAAAAGGTCTGCTACTTTATATAGAAATGAACATTTTTTTCAGGCTCGTGTATATATTACGCTTAGCTATATTAATAAAAGTTTATTTAAACTGCTATCAAGTAAAGAAACTTATAGAGTTGAAGCTAATAGATACCTAGAGCTTGCTAATGGATCACTCAAATCACATCGAAGTCCTGTTGGAGAAGAGCAATCCTCTGATGTGGACCTTATTAACCGACTAACAGAACTCATTGAGCATGCTAAAGCGGGCATTTTTGCATTAAATGAAGATTATTTTGGGAGTTGTGTGGCATTTAATGCAGCAGTTAAATTAAGAGAAGAAAAACTTTCCTTCAAGCATCCTGATTTAGCAAGAAGTAGACAAAAGCTCGCTAATTCTCTATTGCGGGTAGTACAGAAAGCGAATCTCCAGACTCTAACACCTGGCCGATTAGAAGAAGAATCTTCTGATTTATCAAATTTGGAAAAAATAGCAAGTGAATTTAAAATAAAAACGACGAATTCAACTGATTCTGCAACTCGAACATTATTGAAAACAGTGGCAGATAATCCAAACGTAGAGAATTCAGAAAGACTTTTCAAGCATATTAAAAAGCGAGGAGAGACTTCTGAAGTTAAAATTAAGCGACTCATTGATATAGGAATATCAGTGTTAGGGATGGCACATGACTTATGCTTGAAAGCTTTTCGATTTCAATGCCAAATTTTATTACATGAGCATCCGAATATAGAAGAAAGTAGAAAAACCTTACAAGAGATAAAAAAATCACAGAAAGATCTTAGAGAAATCGGAAAAAAATTTTTTAGTACACCAAAAAGTCAAGAGAGAACAGAAAGGAAAAGAGAAGACAGCCCATTGCTTACACCAGAAGAAACTGGAAATAATGGCCCGCATGAGCGCCCTGCAAAAAGACTACTGCCATCGCCATCGCAACCACCATGCACACTGACACTTTTCCATCCCAAAACTCCAGAGGATGAAAAGGATCCTTCTGAAAATTTGACATTGTAAGATCATTTTGCACCAGTTCGAGCGGCTATTGCACATTTGTATTTTGAAAGTATTCATCCATTTGAAGATGGCATGAGTGCGAAGAAGTATATCTCAATCACGGGTACATCTAAAGCAACCGCGACGCGTGACTTGCAGCATTTGTTGCTGATTAACGCATTCAAGCAAATTGGGAGCGGACGCAGTGTGCGGTATGAGTTGAATTTCAGTGACTTATAATTTAAAAAGAATCGAATATTTGCAACACCAGAACACACGCTATTACATTAATAAATGTAACTATTTTTCTTATTTACAAGAACTTATTTATTCCATATAATGCATTTCACTTTTCATTCAATAAGGCACCCGATGAGTCTATCTACTAGAAAATTATTAAAATCTCATTTATCTTTCACTGAGCTTACCTTAGGTGGTGCACAAATTGGAAACCACCCGGTTGCAATGAACAAATCGGATGCCATCGCATTAATAGCGTCAGCATGGGAAAACGGTGTTCGTGTATTTGATACTGCGCCACTTTATGGATATGGTTTGAGTGAAAATATTTTTGGTGAAGTTTTAAAAAAGTACCCGCGTGAAGAATTCATTCTTTCAACAAAAGTGGGACGCTTGTTGGTGCCGGATGCTAATCCAAAAGGATCTGATGATCTTTTTCCAGAATCATTACCTTTTATCGATGTGTTTGATTATTCTTATGACGGTATTATGCAATCCGTCAAAGAGAGTTTGCAGCGTTTGCAAATGACATATCTAGATGTCGTTCATATTCATGATATTGATGTTTATACGCATGGCGACAAACAACCATTAGTGATGCGATCTTTTTTAGAAAAAAACATGGCAGGAAAATCAGGCTATGATGCATTGCTTGAGCTACGTGAAGCGAAAATAATACGTGCCATCGGAGTAGGGAGTAACAATTGGGAATGCTGCCTTGAAGTCATTGAAAAAACACCAGAAGGATTTATCGATTGTGTTCAACTCGCAAATCGCTATACCTTATTCGAGCAACCCTCGCTTGAAAAACTCTTTCCAGCTTGTATTAAACGCAACATTAAAGTGATGATTGCAGGACCTCTTAACTCGGGTATTTTAAGCGGAAATTCTCAAAATAGATATTACAATTACAAGTTAGCTAACGATGAGATTCTGCAAAAAAGAGACCGTATTGGTGCAATTTGCCAGAAACATGGTATTACTTTACGAGATGCCGCATTGAAATTCTTATTATTGAATCCTCATGTTGTGACAATTGTATCAGGAATGCGTACGCCAGATGAGGTAAAACAAAATGTGGAAGCGTTAAAGCCGGCTCATTTGCCTGCATTGTGGAAAGAGCTAAAAGAATTAAATCTTATGGAACAAGAGGCTTTTACTGAAACCGTTATGACACCTAAATTTTTATCGCATAAGGCCGAAAAAAAAGAGCATGATGTTAAAGAGGAACGTCCTTTGTTAAAGTCGAGACTTTAGCTGATCTAAAGATCTCGAATTCGCCACCTCTATTAGAGCTAATAGGAAGCGTAATCTCCTTCGTGCCAAAAAATCATATAACTATATGTAATTAATGGAATTTATCAGAGCAAGATGCAGCGCCTTAGTTGTAAATAAGTGGAAACAAGTTGATTTATGATATCATAATCTGATATCATATAAGGATAAATAATGAACAAAGGACATCAAAAGACACTGGAGGCTATCTTCCGGAAACCAGTTCCAGCCAATCTTGAATGGCGACGTATTGAATCGCTGTTCACGGCAGTAGGTGCTAAAATTATCGAAGGAACTGGTTCAAGAGTGCGGTTTGAACTCAATGGGGTCATTGGTACGTTTCATAGACCACATCCCCAAAAAGAAGCTAAGCCTTACCAGGTTCGTGATGCGCGATTATTTCTTGAAAAAGCGAAGGTATCGCCATGAATATAATGAGTTATAGAGGTTATACAGCACACATAACGTATAGCGATGAAGACGATTGCTTCGTAGGCCATATATCTGGCATTAATGATGTCGTTGGGTTTCATGGGGATTCTGTCTCCGAGTTGCATACGGCTTTCGAAGAAGCAGTAGATGACTATCTTGAAACCTGTAAGCGTGCGGGAAGACCGCCTCAGAAACCTTATTCAGGTCATATCATGTTACGTGTTCCGCCTGAACTGCACGCAAAGGTAGCCATGATGGCTGAAGCGCATGGAAAGAGTCTAAATTCATGGGTAACAGAATTGCTTTCCGGAGCAGGTTAATCTCTTTCTTGATTTTCTAGCGCTGCTTTTACGTTTTGCTTCATGTCATATTTCCTCATTCTGTTTTTAAAATACCTTGATTTTGTATTGCATCATCAAAATATTTCTCGAATGCTCGTTTCTGCCATTCTTGGCCTTAATATGGCCAACATAAAAAACCGGGCAGGTCACTACCAGTACCAGCATCCCCTGCAATGCGTACCGTACTATAAAGAATTTGCTCGCCAGGAGATTTCGGCTCAATAATTATCCTTCCAGTTTTCACTATATGTTTCCCTTCGATGCATGTTAGCCTTACTGTTTATTCCTATCCCTTAGTTATAAGCGAGAATAATCAATCACCTGCGTTAGAGACTTTTTTATAGATTTTATTAACATTACACGCATCCAACTGCTGATTCTAAGTTAAATTATCTTTGGTTCGAGTGCGATGAATAAGTTGTAGCAATAAGTATCCGATACCTCCGGATAATAAAGAACCTATGAGCACTCCGATTTTAATTGAATTGAGATAGCTTGCATCATTGTAGCTAAAAGCCAGCGAACCTATAAATAAACTGATTGTAAAACCTATACCACAAATAACAGCCATAGCATAAAATTCACTCCATCTCACATGGTTTGGGAGCTTTGCCATGCCAAATTTTACAGCTAGCCAGGAGGCGCTAAAAATACCTATTTGTTTGCCGATAAAAAGCCCCAATAACACCCCTAAAATAATAGTGAGATGCAAATTTCCTGCACCCAAATTTAAAAATGAAACACCGGCATTTGCAAAAGCAAATAAAGGCAATATGATTAAAGCAACCAAAGGATGTAGTCCGTGCTTGAGTTTTTGTAAAGGTGAATTGTGTTGTTTTTTTCTATCCCATACCGGAATCATTAAAGCTAATATAACGCCAGCTAATGTTGCATGAATACCTGAATTCAAAAGACAAATCCATAAGGCAAAACCCATTAAAATGTATATCGAAAGGTACGTTACACGATACCTATTTAGAACAAACAGTAAGAGTATCATGATAGATGAAAGGCCTAAAAATATAACTGAGAGATGATCTGTGTAGAAAAACGCTATAATGATAATAGCAGCTAAATCATCTAATATCGCAAGCGTCGTTAAAAAAACTTTAAGGGCGGAAGGAACGCGAGATCCTAATAGTGATAGAACACATAGTGCAAATGCAATATCTGTTGCTGTCGGTATAGCCCAACCACGCAGCATAATAGCATTGTGATAATTAATGCCAATATATATGAGTGCAGGAACTATCATGCCGCCTATAGCAGCTATCCCAGGTAGCGCTGCCTTGCGAAGTGAATTCAAAGAACCTTCTAATAATTCATATTTTATTTCTAGCCCAACAACCAGAAAGAAAATCGTCATTAACCCTTCATTAACCCAAAATAATAAATTAGATTTAAATTGTAATCCTCCAAATTGGCTAAGAATATAGGTATGGAAGAGATTATGGTAATAGTCATTTAAAGGAGAATTACTTAAACACATCGCCAGTATTGTTGCACCTAATAGAAGCTGAGCACTAATGGTTTCGAGTTTAATAAATTTTTGTGATTCATTCATTTTCTATTATTCTCTCGAATTCTCATATGATCTAAAGAAATTGATCTGTTAATATAATCTGTATTTTCAATTAATGTGAGCTTCCTTTCAATTTCCTTCAACATATTTTAATACCTTGATTCTGTATTTCATCATCAAAATATTTAATGAAGAAAAATTTTGTTAATTGTGGGTTAAATTTATTTTGCCGTACAAATTCAATTTCAAATCCGCATTTTTTATAAAAATCGGGGGTTTGAAATTGGCTGGTCACTAAATTGATATTATTATACCCCTTGCCTTTGAATTGGTTTTCAAGGGTTTGAAGTAGCTTGCGACCTAATCCAGCTTTACGATAGACTGGGTCAACCCAAATATCATCCACATAAATTTCTGAGAACGCAGTATAAGCGGCAAGCACACCGACAACTTCATTGCTATTATTTTTAGCAGTGAATGAAAATGTTTTATAGTTACAAACAATTCCGTGAGCAGCTTCATCAGCAATGTGTCCTTGACGGACTCTTTCATCAAGATTATCTGGCAATGTATCTACATATTCGATTTTAAAATCTGTCATGAGGACTTACTTTAGCCTATAGTCGATGGTCGTGACTAATCTCACCATCTTATTAATAGACCCCAGCGCACTCTGATTGCTATTCCAATCCGCACTCATTGTGCTTGTATCAGCATCCATGATTTGGAAAACACCTTGGCTGGCATGTTGTATCGCAGACACCTCATTATCTGTATCATGCGCAAATTGTAATGCTAATTCTTTTGCGCTTTTTGTTGCGTCAGATAGCATTTCTGGTCTGATCGTATCCAGATGCGTAAAGTAGTAGCTTGGGTTGGGGCTTAAGCTACTCACATCAAAAGCCAAGGGGATACCTTGTTGTAATAATCGATCAATCAATTGCACAGATTTTTGAATCAAGTCTACATGCACAGAACGCACGCGCACACCGGCTGTGACAACAAAACGCTGCTCATTTGCAGCAGGCATATTCGACTGCGTGTTGTAAATATTGGCAAGACGATCTTCGACTTTAAAATTAGCCGTTCCCATCTCATCATCTGTAAATCCTTGTTTTTTAAGGAACTCCATTAGAGCTTCTTGGTCATGTTGCACGCGTTGATCTAGTTCAACGAGATTATTACCCACTTCACGATAATTGATCTCCCAAATACCAAGATCTGACTTTACCTTTTTCTCGGCGATCCCTTTGACGACAATAGAACGGCTCAGTTGTTTGATTTTAACCTGCGCCTTACTGATACTATAACCCGCAGCAAACAAGCCAACCGCAAGGATCAGCGCACCTAATAATGTTGTTGATCGATAATCATTCATGAATCACTGTTCCTCATCAGGTAAATAAGGTATATTTTCTCATATTCTTGTCTAAATGACAGTGATTTTATGTTTGAGATAGGATGACTTATGGAAGATGAACAAAGTTGGTGGGAAGAAAAGCGCTCTGCTTATCTTTATGGTACAATGGCACGTTATGAAGCCAATGTACTGCATAAAAAACTTTTCTTAGATCTCAAAGAAGCTGCTGAAAAACAAGCGCATGTCTGGGAAGAAAAAATGCATCAATCGGGCGTTCCTACCCCCCTTTTTCAGCCTGATTTTCGGACGAAATTAGTTGCTCGTCTTGTAAAGTGGCTGGGGACAGACAGTATGCATTCTATACTGTCCGCCATGAAAATTCGTGGCATGTCCGTTTTTACACACTACCATCGTGAGCATCGTCATACAGGCATTAGCTCTGCCAATAACTTACGTGCTGCCGTTTTTGGGATTAATGATGGCCTGATTTCTAATATGAGTCTTATTCTGGGCATCGCTGGCGCCAGTCAATCTCAACATTTTATCGTCATTGCAGGTATTGCTGGATTATTAGCAGGTGCTTGTTCCATGGGAGCGGGTGAATATATCTCAGTACGTTCACAACGCGAAGTCTTTGAGTATCAAATTGCAGTGGAACAAAAGGAGCTAGAAGAATACCCGGAAGAAGAAGCGGAAGAACTCAGTTTAATTTATCAGGCACGTGGCGTGCCTAAAGCAGAAGCGACGCATTTAGCAAATATCATGATTGCAAATCCCGAGACAGGACTCAATGCACTTGTGCGCGAAGAACTGGGATTAAATCCTGAAGAATTGGTTTCACCAATGGGTGCGATGCTGTCTTCCTTTTTTTCCTTTGCTATCGGTGCTTTTGTTCCCATCGCACCTTTCTTATTCGATGGTCTTTCAAAAAGTCTCTGTATTAGCTTGATATCAACAGGCCTAACGCTTTTCTCGATTGGTGCCATATTGAGCTTATATACAAACAAAAACCCTTTGTGGCAGGGATTGCGTATGCTTTTTGTGGGGTGTCTGGCGGGCAGCTTAACCTACTTGATCGGTAATCTTTTTTCTCTTGGCCAAGGCCCTAGGTAATTCCGGTTACTGTAAAGGTGGCTGTCGTCGAGCTAGGTCCATTTAGCGTGCAAGTGACAGTTGTGCCAGCGGAAACCACTGTTGCAGTAATCGTGTATCCACTGGGTAATCCTCCTTCTAGTAAATTACTCGCACTGGTACAGTTGGTAATCGGGACACCCAAAGAAACACTCAGCGATCTGGCAGCGTAATTGCTGCCATTTGCTGAAGATAAAGAACCTGCAACAGCAGATGTCGCTGCTGCTTGTGCATTTGAGGACAAGTTCAGAAATTTTGGAATCGCAACAGCAGCGAGAATACCAATAATGGCAATAACAATAACCAATTCAATCAGTGTGAAACCAGCACTGATCAAACCATCTTGATAAGAACAACGCGTCAGGCGATTCATCATCTGTTAGGAAATGCCAGTTGCGCTAAAGGTAGCCGTTGTTGAGCTAGGGCCTGTTAAGGTACACGTCGCTGTGCTGCCGGCAGAAACCGCGGCAGAGGTGATGGTATAACCAGAGGGCAACCCACCTTGTAAGCTGGTTCCTACATCCGTACAGTTGGCAACCGCATTACCCAATGAGGAGCTCAGTGAGCGTGCAGCATAATTACTCGCATTTGCAGAAGATAAGGCACCTGCAATAGCGCTTGTTGCAGCCGTTTGCGCATTGGAGGATAAGCTAATAAATTTAGGAATAGCAACCGCCGCCAAAATACCAATAATAGCAATGACGATGACCAACTCAATTAACGTGAAACCCTGTTCCCTTTTCTGATACATATTCGTTCCCTCTCATTAATAGCAACAGACTCTACCTGGCATTTACCATGTTCCAAATAGGAAGATAAACACCCAGTGCAACAATCAATATTAGCACAGACATCACACTAATTAAAATAGGACCAACCGCATCACTTAATCGCTTCAGTTCAAACTCAATCTCATGACTTTGGAAATCTGTCATATACTCTAATGCAGACACTAACTCTCCATTTTTCTCACCTACACTCAAAATTTGCAACTCAAGAGGTGAAAATAAATCAACATAAGAAAGAGATTTGGTTAATGTTTGACCTCTTTCTATCATTTCCTGCATATCGCCAATTTGTTTGCTAACATATTTATTATCAATCACCTCTTTTACAAACCCCAGACCCTGCGTCACAGAAATACCTGAACCCAAAACAATCGCAAAAGATTGTGCAAACCGCATCAGGATAATACGCTTTAATAGCTTACCAACAAGTGGCACTCGCAGTTGATATTTCCCTAAACGATATTTCCCCTGTGGGGTTTTGAGGTAATAATGCGCTGCAATACCCAGCCCTATTAAAAAAATCAAGCAGTAGATCCCGTAATGAATAAAAAAATGAGAACTACCAATCAGCACGCGCGTTTGCCAAGGCAAGGTAATTTCTGCATTTGTGTAAAACCGTGCAAAAGTAGGCACGACAAAAATATTCAAAATAATAATTGATAAGAAAATGGCAACAAAGACAAAAATAGGGTAACGAAAAGAAGACCTCATTTGTTTAGCATTATGCGACTCAAACTCAATATACTTAAATAACTGACCAAATGCTTCACTCAAATGACCGGTGTTTTCTCCAATGCGCACCACATTCACCATCAATGGCGAAAAGGCTTCAGGATAATATTGCATGGATGTTGCTAAATCTTGTCCCATCTCTAAATGTTCTGTGACACCTTGCAATGCACGGGCTAAGCGAAAACTACGCGTATAACCCGCCAGTTGTTTTAAAGCCGGTACGATACCAACACCTGCTTGATGTAGCAATTGCATTTGTCTCGCAAAAATGGCTAACTCTTCTCGTTGTAAATTTTCTCCCTGTAAAAAATCATTTATTTTTTCGCGATAAGAGAATGCAGGACGATAAGGTAAAATCTGTATAGGGGAAATACCTTCTTTTAATAAGTCATCTCCAAGTTTTGCTGCATTCAACGCAACACGATGACCGATGCGCAATTTACCTTCTTTATCTCGACCCTTATAAGAAAATTGCGGCATTATATCTCACCCGACATATAAATAATTTCATGCACGGTTGTGATGCCTTTCACAGCAAGATCAATACCGGATTGTAATAACGAACGATACGTTGGCTGTTTTTGCGCTAATTTTTGGAAAGCAGCTGTGTCAGACTGACGCAGTGCATCACTTAACTCCTCATTCATCAGTAATAATTCAAATACACCAACACGACCTTGATAACCTGTATGGTGACAATAAGTACAACCACTCCCTTTTTTAAAAATCACACCTTGCATCTCTGACTGACATACCGATCGTAACCAATTCTGCTCCTCTAACGAGAGCACATCATCAGTGATACAGTTATGACAAATTTTTCTGACCAATCGCTGTGCCATAATGGCACGTAATACACTTGCTAAGAGATAGCCTTGTGCGCCCATATCCAGTAACCGTGTCATCGAACCAATGGTATCATTGGTATGCAGCGTCGATAAGACAAAATGCCCCGTCATCGCGGCACGTATAGCAATCTCCATTGTTTCTTCGTCACGTAATTCACCAATCATCACAATATCAGGATCTTGACGTAATATGGTGCGTAACACATTTGCAAACGTCAGACCAATTTGTGCATTCACCTGAATTTGTGTAATACGCGGTAATCGATACTCAACAGGATCTTCTACCGTAATAATTTTATCTTCTGGTTTATTCAATTGATTTAAAGAAGCATACAGCGTTGTTGTTTTACCACTGCCTGTTGGACCCACTAATAACAGAAGTCCGTAGGAAGCAGAAAGTATCTGCGTATAATATTTCAAAATTTCAGGTGGCATACCAACCTGAGATATCTTCAGTACATCGGCGGATTGATTTAATAATCGCATCACAACGGTTTCACCATATTGACTAGGCAATGTTGAGACACGCACATCTAGACTTGATTTTTTAATTTTGATACTAAATCGACCATCTTGAGGTAATCTTTTCTCTGCAATATTTAACCCAGACATCATTTTAATGCGTTGCACCAAGGCCTGTGCAATTGCCTTTTCTTCTATAATTTGCTCTTGCAACACACCATCCACGCGCAATCGAATACGCAAGACACTTTCATCAGGCTCTATGTGAATATCAGAAGCTTGCACTTGTACCGCATCTTCAAAAATAGATCGCAACAAGTTCACAACAGGCATATCTTCTGTAGTCACTGAAGATAAATGCCCTAAACCGCTTGCGGAGGGTTGTAATTCGCTGGATAGCGATTCCGCAAAATGACTGATCTCTTCCGAGCGTCTATAAAAGCTATCAATCACTGCTAACAAATCTTCTTCTCGGATTAAGGCAAGCGACACTTTCCTACCTAGAATTCTTTCTATTTCCTCATGTGCAATGAGATCTTGCGGATCAACCATACCAACCAGAAATTTTCCATTCTCTTCATTCAACACAATAGATCTAAAATGTCTGGCATAAAATTCTGGTAATCGTTTTACTAAATCTGCGTTCAACTCATACGTTTTGAGATCCACATAGGGAATATGTAATTGTTCAGACAACAGATGTAGTAATTTTTTCTCTTCAATATAGCCAAGTTCAACCAGAATTTGTCCTATTTTCTTGTCTGTTTTTTTTTGCTCTAAAATCGCATTATCCCGTTGTTCTTCTGTAATCAATTGTTCTGATAATAACATATCAGTTAACGGTACTTTTTTACTCTGTGGCATTGGTTATCCTCTCTAAAGACTGCAAGCGATTTTCTAAAAAAGAAACAGAGGATGTATTCAAATGTCCTTCCATGAGCGCTTTCGTATAAGCATTCTTTGCTGCTTGACCCTGACCCATTTTATCTAAGGAGAGACCCAAGCCAAACCACCAATTCCCATTTTGCGGCCAAAGTGTAAGCAACTCCCGATAAATACGGGCTGCCAGTTTATCTTGGTTGGTACGTTCATATAACGCTGCAATAAAGGCATGATATTCTGGATTTTCTGTTAAAGCGGGGGAGGCCGTTTTGAGCAAAACCAATGCTTGTTGTATATTGCCAGCCTGCGTTAATAAGCGCGCTTTTAATTCAATATAGGGGACATAATCAGGACTTCGTGATAGCCCTTGATCAATCACTAAATTCGCCCTGACTTGTTTATTTTGATCAAGTAGCAAAGCAGCCAAAGAAACGCGTGCGTCCTGATAGCCAGGATTGGCTTTCAAAAGCATCGTGAGTGCTGCGATAGCCGATTGATAATTGCCTTTCTCTGCTTCACTGAGTGCTTGTTGGTATTGCGCTGACAACATTGAAAACATAGCGGGTGTTTTGATAGTGCTTTCTGGGTCACGTTGATTCGCTTTGTTAAACAGATGGTTCTCTACACGAAGCACCAGCGCAGATTGATCATGTTCCCGACTCAGATCAATCGCATTAATTGTGGTATTGGGGAGAAGAAAAAAATCAAATCTGATATCACCATTGATATTCTGTTTTGTGATATGCTGTATGGCGGTATGAAGATATTGAATCGGCGGCAGCCCAGCATCACAATCTGCATGATCAAAAACAATCGCAAAGTGCTGCGGGCTGTCTGCGACCACGCGATAAAGCGCAGGATGATCAAGCAGAAAAGACACTTCCGTTATATTTTCTTTGACCTGTATGGCAAGAGCAGAAATCGTAACTGGCGCTAACCACTTCGCATCTTCTTCTTTGACAGGTATCAACTCGTTTTCGACCACATGTGAAAAAGTCGTCTGCGTGACCGTGTGTTTTGATGTGATATATTTAAAGAAATGTAGCCCACAAAATAGTGATAACAATGCGATCAATGCGAGAATAAAAACCTTTTTTTCCAGTTGAAAAAAAGGTTTTTTGTGTTTTGCTAAAATCAATGCTGTCTCTGATGAAAAATGCAGATTTGATTCACGTTTTTGTAATTCTTTGAGCATATTATTAATTAAACTCATGAAACAATACCCTTTACAACGGCTAGTAAATCAAAATAATGAGTGCAATGGCACTGAGCAAAATAACGGCCGCCATCAAAAAAACATTTTGATGTGTTTTTGCCAGCATCACAGACTCTGTATCGTGAACTGCCAACCACATCGTTTTATCATCAATTTGATGTATTCCCTGACCATAAGCGGCTAATAAGGCTTTGTGTGATAAAATATTGACAAGCCGCGGTATACCTCGGCTTGATCTAAATAATAGATTTTTTGCTTTCTTTGTAAAGAGTTGACGATGCGTATAGCCAGCAATGGCCAATCGATGGTTCAAATAAATATCTAATTCTTCTCGATTCATCAGCGGTAATTCATAAGAAAAAGTAATGCGTTGTTTCAATTGCCTGAAATGTATCTTATTGATACGTTGATCCAGTTCTGGCTGACCAAATAAAACAACTTGCAATAATTTGGCGCTGGCTGTTTCTAAATTTGTTAATAGCCTCACCGTTTCTAAACTCTCATCACTTAAGGCCTGCGCTTCATCAACTAAGAGTACAATCTTCTTACCATTTGCATGCAGTGCAATGAGATGTTGGTTAATCATGGTAAGTAATTCATGCTGATCTTGAAATGGACTGGGGTCTAAGCCAATTTCTCTTGCAAATGCTTTACGTAATTCCATTGGCGTTAAATCTGGGTTAGGAATATAAGCTGTAACATACTCTTCATTTAAGTTCTCCAATAATTTTCGACATAGCAACGTTTTCCCAGACCCAACTTCTCCCACAATTTTAATAAAACCCTCTCCACTTTGAATCGAAAACAGCAGTGTATTAAAAGCTTCTTGATGCCCTTTGAGTTGACAAAAAAACTGTGGGTTCGGCGTGAGATTAAATGGCAAGCACGTTAACTGAAAAAAATCTTGGTACATAAGCAATGCCCTCCTGATATTTCCGCTATCCTTACTCGTTATCTGCACGCTCAGCTTCATTACCAAACACTTTAGGTAATCCACCTGCATGGAATGGACGGTGTAGCTGTTTGAACGCCTGGTTCTCTTGTTCCAACGCAGAGATCATATTTTGATTATTCGCCACAATGGGGCGAAGCAAAATCACTAACTCAGATTTCATAGAATTCTGTTGCGTACGACGGAATAAACCACCAATAAACGGTACCTTACTGAGCCAAGGTGTGCCAACGACTGTTTCTGTCATAATATTTTGCATCAATCCACCAATCACAATCACTTGCCCATTCTTAGCGCGCACAATATTGTCTGATTCACGAATGGTACTGGCTGCCAACGGTAGAATTAAATTATTCGGCGAACCAGACGTACTAGAACCCAATACAATCGATTTCGTTTGTTCTGTCACTTTACTGACGCTGGGGTGAATATGTAATACCACACTGCTATCACTGCTGATTTCTGGTGTCACATCAAGCGTCACACCAGAAAAAAACGGTGTTAACGAAACATTTTGAGAAGGGAGGGTATTGGTACCAATAATCGTATTTGAAGTGGAAACCCCTGTTACAAAAAATTCGTCAGAACCAACCTTAATCACGGCATTTTGATTATTAATTGTTGAAATGCGTGGGCTGGAGAGTACTTGTACGTTACCTTGGGATTGTAACAATTGGATCAATGTCTTAAAATTACCATTCGTACGAATAGCAAAAATACCATTTAAGGTATCTAATGGTGTATTCGCAAAAGACTGTAAGGCATTCTGCCCAATACCAGCCGTCGTATCCACCAATCCCGTGACAGGATCAACACCTGCTGGATTACCTAACACTGCCCAATCAATACCTGCTTGATAATTATCATTCAATGTTACTTCTAATATTTTTGCCTCTAAGATAACTTGTCTATTTAAGCTTGCTTGTAAATTATTAATGAAATGTGTGATGTGATTTAATTCACTGGTATAAGCACGTACTGCAATGACACCGGCTTGTGCGTTTACCGTCACCGTATGCTGATCATCTTTAGCAATCATATTCGCAATGGTTTTCTCTAAGCCCTTCCAAAATTGCATCTCTGATTTGGTCTCAATGCTGCTGATGGTACCAGTACCCGTTGCAGGACCTGATCCCGTATTACTTGGATTTTGCGTAGGTTGATTGGTATTTGTACTCCCCCCCACACTGATTGTACCAACGCTTGTCACTTCACCTGTTGTTAACTGCGTGTAAGACTTACCCGTACGTTGCACATCCAGATAATTAATATGATAAATACGCGTTTCTAACTGAGGTGGTTTAATCTCAAAACCATAGCTGGTTTGATAATATTCATAGCCATACAGATCTCGTACCGCTGCCATGGCTTGTCTGACCGTCACATTTTTAAGATTCAATGTGATATTGCCATTGATACTGGGATGTATCACCATATTATAGCGCGTACCAGCAACCAAACTGCTAAAAAATTCTTTAGCCGGCATATTATTTGCAACCACATCAAAACGAGGCTCTGCTGCCTTAGCGGGATTGACATAATGTGACAGCGGGGGAAGTAGCGCGGTATTCACATTAGCCGGCAGGCTGCGCTGATAAGGCATTTCCGCACGTTGCTTTGCTGCATCAATCGCAATACTGCTTCTAATGATACTTTGTGATTTTTGCACTGCTGTTTGCTGCGTCGGATGCACCGTGTGACAGCCTACCAGTAATAGCATCCATACCATGCTAGCTGTTTTAATAAATGTCTTATATTTCAATCGCATAGACTACATTCCTTTTTCAGGGTCGTCCTGTTTCACAGCAGGCACAATCTTTAACACTTCTTTTGTTTGCGATGACCCTAGTAATTCTACCGTAAAGGGCGTAATAGTAGTAACAATATATTCACCCACACGGTCGCCTACCTTAACCCCTCTGCCATTGACTATCGCAAGACGATAGGTCGGATAAGTAAAGATCGCCGTTACCACGGGTTGTTGACTCACAACCGGTGTTCCCGGTGCTGATAAGCTATCTGGTGGGCGTGTGGGGTCAACGGTGATCGTTTCACCCATGAGCAAACACATGACCACAGCCCCTAAACAACCCTTGATAAGATTAGGTACCCTTATCATATAAAATTGATATCTCCATTTCTATTTTTGCCAAAGGATACTGCGTCACTTCATAAGACAAGGTATCCCAGTGTACCTGGGGTAAGGCAGACTCTAATTGTTGAATATAATTGAATGTATCGATGTAATTACTATCAAAAGTGAGGATAAGCGTTTGCTGATAAATATTGGTATCGTTTATATTCTCTGGTTGATAGAGCGATTCTGGCATGTTTTTGATTTGTTCTAGTTTAATATTCGGATAATGACTTAAAATTTGTTTAATCACATCTTGCCATTGATTGGCTGCCGATGTTGTTAAAAATCGTTTATATTGTGTTCGTAATTTATTTAGCGCTGCATTTTCAACAAGCCATTTTTTATAGGTTGGTGTTGTTGATAACTTATTTAACGCATCAATCTGCGCATCCCACGATTTAATTTGATGATGGATATTTCTGATATCTGCATTTAACAAATCTGCTTCGCGATCAAGTGATTTAAATAGAAAGAAATAGAAGAACCCGTATAAAATAGACCATCCTAAAAAAATAGCCAGGATTCTCTCACGTGTTTTACACGTGTTATACCACTCTTTAAATTGTATAAAAATGATGTTCATATTTTTTATTCGCAATAATAATATCAAAACTTAATTTTTCGGATATTTTTTTATCCGCATTTTCGATTTTTTCTATACTGATCGCTGCTTGAGAAAACTGACTTTCTTTTGATAAATTACTAAAAAACTGCTGCAGTGCGCCTTGGCTCAGACTATTCCCGATGAGAGAGATTTTCGCACCGTTTTCCATCACTTTAATTTGAGTAAGCCAGACATCAGGGACAATGGCATGAGACAATGCCAACAACGTGTTAGAGAATTTTCTCTGCTGCACCATGCCTTCCAACTCTTTATTTTCAGAAGACAATTCTTTACTCAACTTCTCAATAGACTGCTGAAAATCTTGAGAGAAAATGACAGTAGGGTAATTCTTCTTAAGCGCAGCAAAATCACTGGCCAGTAACGCTACTTTTTCTGTTAACTCTTTTTTTTCTACCTTTAGAAAATGCACTGACCATAAGGACGCAAGATAGATGACAAGAAAAAGAATCGCCATGAGCGCGTAAATACCCCAGAGGCGACGCCATGTTAGAATAGCAGCAAGGGTCGGTGGTGGCGCAAATTTTCGATAGAGATTAATTTCTTGTCGCAGCATCATTTCTTTCCTCTCGCATTAAACAACCCCAGGGAAGCAAATAATTGGCTTCTATCTCTGTTTTCTTTTTGTTATTCACATTAACAGCAGTCAATGTAAATGGCTCTACGGGAAGTAACAAGTGCGTCGATAATTGGCTAGCAATATCAGTGATTTCATTCTCTTTAGCAATCACAAAAACACGGCTTGGAACAGGAAATCGCCATTGGTTCTGAAAATAATCGAAGTAACGCGTAATCTCTAAGCAAAATTCTTCATAATATATTGTATTATTATCTGTGGTCATCGGAATAGGTAATTGCCGTGTAAAATAAAGTGTTTTTTGATGCGAGATATTCAAAATAGCCATACGATGATAAAAATAAATGATTGCTGTACTTTTTTCATCAGTCTCGTAAAGTGAACTTAAATTACGTAATGCCAATTCAGGAATGTCAATCGTTGACAGTTGAAGCTGGTTATTTTTAAAAATATTGACCACCTTTAACAGCGTACTTTCTTTTGCAACAACAGAGGCAACCATCGGACGAGATGAGGCACCCTTCTTTGCGGGTAACATAAAATAATCAATGACAGCCTCGTTGGTAGGGTAGTTAATGAGACTTTGTATACGCCATGTTAACGCATCTGTGATCTCTTCTTCAGAGACAGGCAGTGAGTCAATCAGGAATAATTGATATTCATCGGGTTGCAATAACCAAAAAGTAGGCACAAGCGCTAAGGCATAACGCGTCATGAGTGCAGGGAGTAAGAGAGAGAGGTCTGTGAAATCATCATAAGCGAGACGTTCAGCCTGGATCAGTTGCATGCCCTCTGCATTGTAATCAACATGGAGTAAGCTGACTTCTTTAGGCGTAATGCTAATACAACAGCGTTCCGTGGTACTTTGCACCTGCTCCTTTTCAAGTAGGTAGGGCTTTACCCATTCTTTTAACCTATTGATGTAGGTCACTATCTCCACTACTATCTTCCTTGTGGATCATTGTTTACAATAAAAACACTGTCTTACCACTATGGCGAAATAAACACGGATGTCAATGAAAAAAACCTCACTACAGTTTGCCACGGCTGGATTTACCTTACTAGAGATAATCATCGTCATCATTGTCATGGCTATCATTGGAGTTGTTGCGATGCCGCAGTGGCAACACGTGACGATCAATGTCAATTATGAAGCAAGACGACTCTTAAATGATATTCGTTATACACAAGCACTGAGTATGAACGGGGGTCAGCGCTATCGTTGGGTAAAGCTATCTGCTACTAGCTACCAAATTCTTAATCAAGCAGGAACAGCCATTGTACTGCCTTCTGGCGGCACACAACTCACACTGACAAGCGGCATCAGTTTTGGCGCATTGACTAATCTACCCAATAATCTTGTTGTTTTTGATTCATTTGGTACACCCTATATCGATACTGCCATTCCTGGCACAACGTTGGGCTCAACGGGCAGTATTACCTTAACTGGCGGCGGCCAATCACGCACGATTCAAATTACACCGCAAACAGGTTGCGCGATATTAGCGTAGATAAATAAAACATAAATGTTTTTATTGTACTATTAATATATTGATAGCAGGGGGAGCGGTTGAAAGATGCAGCATAAGCAGCTAGGTTTCACACTCATCGAATTGATTGTTTTTATTGTGGTAACAAGCTTGCTCATGAGCACTTTTTTATTAGGAGGCCAGGTCGCTTTACGTAATGCGCCTGTTACGCACAAACAATGGATTGCGCTCCAAACTGCACGTGGCTGCTTAGAATGGTTTGTGGATCAATTTAGTTTACAAGGATACACGGTACTGAGCTGCCCCAGCACACCCACACCCAGCGCCTGTAGCGCACCCAGCGGTTATACCGTCACAACAAATATCAGTTGCACAACATGGAACAGCGATACAGCTTATAAAACCATTACGGTGACGGTCAGCGGATTAGCAAGCACTTCTCTCTCCACACAGGTTGGAAACAGTCTATGAGAAAAAATCAAGAGGGGTTTTCATTAATAGAGCTGGTACTTGTCATTGCGATGATGGGCATTATTAGTACGATCGTAGGAAAACTCCTCTTACAAGGATTCCTCAATTTTAATAATACAGAAAATATCAGCAATGCAGACTGGCAAGGCTATACAGCGCTTGCACACTTGACCGATGATATCCATACCATTCGTTCTGCAGCAGATATCAGTACAGTCTCAGCAACACAGCTGACATTTACCAATCAAAGTGCAAGTAGTGTGCAATATCAGCTAAGTGGTTCCACACTCGTACGTAATGGTACAACCGTTGCAATGGGGATCACTGGCATCACCTTTGGTTATCTCGATAAAAATGGTACCACCACAGGAACGGCTGCGAATGTGCGCTATATCACTATTGCGCTTAGCATCACACAGGGTACAATAACCACCACTTACAATACCTTGGTCGGCACCAGAGGTATGCAGTGATATACTCGGCGCACTAAAGAAACGAACCCAGGAAGGAAGATCCATGCGACGGAAACAACAGGGATATTTTTTGATCGTCGCTGTTATTTTGATTTTAGTCATCGGCACAATGGGTGCTGTCATCGCCTACTTACTCGCAACACGTTCTTTGCTCTCTGCTGCACAACAAAAAGGACTAACAGCGTTTTATATTGCAGAATCTGCTTTATCAACGGGTGGCAGGTTACTCACCATGCCGGCTCTAACAGGAACACCTTCTCGCAGTAGTTGTGCCGCCATCACAGGTACCGCGGCTATTACTAATGCCAGCTTAAATGGTGGCACCTTCACAGTTACAACAACGAATAGTTCCCCTATCTACGCAATTAATTCGCTCGCTGCGGGTGTCCCTGCCAGTGCGACAACAATTCCTTTAACCAGTGCTGCTGGTTTTGCTCCCTATGGGAAGGTTATGGTCGATAAAGAAACGATAAATTACGCCGCTATCTCTGGCAATAGTTTAATTGGTGTGACACGTGGTGCCAGTGGCTCCATCGCTTCAGCACATGCCTCCGGCGCAAGCGTCGGCCAATATACTTGTTTGTTGGATGCACAAGCAGGCATTCCCAGTATCAGCGCACCCAGTTATCAGCGCGAAATCCGTGGTAGCGTGCAATTACAAAATGGTTGGGCAGTGGCAAATAATTCGGGTTCAAGTTTTAATTTAACACAATGGAACAGAGGCACTGAAAAAAGCTGGACAGCCGCTACCGTAAGCAGCAGCACGACCGCAGGTATCTTACATAGTGTTAGCATGCTGTCTTATGGAGATGGATGGGCAGTTACTGATCAAAAGAATTCTCTTTTGATTTTTTTGCATTGGAATGGATCAAGCTGGACAGTAAATACCATTCCTTCTATCTGTAACAACCAAGATTTATACGGTGTCTCTGCTGTATCATCAATAGAAAGTTGGGCCGTCGGTGCACGCTATAAACCAGGCGCAGGCTGTACTGGCACCCTATTTCGCCACAATATCGTCAAGTGGAATGGTACCACATGGAGTGTCTTAGCGCCGGCATCTATTCCCGCTGATAATGCCAATAATCAAAATCTTAATGCCGTTAACGTCATTGATACCACAGGCAGTGGCACCGGTAATATTGGGTTTGCAGTCGGGGACAATGGAGAGGTACTGCAATATAGTGGGGGCGTCTGGACAAAACTGACGGCCATCAGTGGCAATAATCTGTATGGCGTATCCACCGTCTCTACCAGCGAAGCCTGGGCAGTGGGGCAGGGGGGCGTGATTTTTCGATGGAATGGCACGGCTTGGTCTACTTTTTCTTCTCCTGTGACAACAGATTTAAATGCCATTGTCATGCAAGATACCAATGGCGATGGATTAGCAGATGCTGGTTTTGCAGTTGGCAACTCCCAACGTATCTTGACCTACAACGGCAGTAGCTGGAGTTTTGTCGATTTAGGTGGAACGAATTTATTTGGTGTGGATATGTATAACGCACAAGATGCGTGGGCCGTTGGTGCCTCTGGCCTGATATTACATTGGGATGGTAGCAGCTGGACAAGTGTGAGCTCTGGTGTCAGTCCACAGCTCAATGCCATTAGTTTGGTCCCGCTCAAAAAACAAGCTTTATCCAGTTGGAACCAAGTATTCAATTAAAGGAGATATCATGATGTATCAGAGATCTGTTCGGTTTATTTCGTTTGTTATCGCGTTATTAGGAAGCTTATACGCAACATATGCCTATGCAACGTTATTTGATCCTTACCAAAGTAGCATCTCATCTACCATGGCCACTTTCATGAAAGAGAACCACGTGCCGGGTGCCGCTGTTATTATTTACGCATCAGGCAAGCCTTATTTTTATTATTTTGGCTACGCCAATCCTAATAACACGCCCGTGACAGAAAATACCATTTTTGAAATAGGATCGTTATCTAACATGATGGCTGGCCTGCTATTTGCCCAAGAGGTAGACATGGCAAATATGAAATTAGACGATACGATGAGACAATATATCAAAACATTATCTCCTCGTTTTGAAGATATCACACTCAAAGATTTAGCCACTCAAGTCAGTGGCATCGGTGATACAGCTTCCGTGATACCGCTTTCTCGTTTGACACTCGCTGCTGAACCAGAAAAACAGTGGATCAATGCTACCATGAATACTGCCTTACTCATTAAAGCCATCGAAACAGCAACGGGCAAAGATTTTGATAAATTATATCATCGTCACATTCTTATTCCGCTCAATATGCAATCAATTGGTTTAACCATCCATCCTAAATTAGCCGCTTATTCTGCAACAGGCTATGATGAAGCAGGACATCCACTCACATCATCAGAAAAAAACCTACCTGCTTTTGATACTATCAAAGCATCCAGTAAGAACATGCAAAAATTCTTAAGCGCCGCCATTGGTTTACCTGGCACACCTGAACGCATATTCTATCCGATGCGTCTGACACAGGTTGCTTATGTGCAATTACCGAATAGCATGCAAGGGCTGGGGTGGCATATTCACGAGATGCATGCTTTTTCCGCTATCACACATCATCTAGAAAGCAATACTGATTCTGTGCCTGTGCAAAGCATCTCTGATAAACCCACATACAATGGTGACAATCTATTTGACCAATATGGCTATACCGCTGGTTTTACCAGCTATATAGCGGTACTACCCAATAAGCAGTCAGGTGTTGTGATTTTAACAAATAAAACATTAAATAATCAGCGTGTCATTCAGGTGGGCAGGGAGATCTTATTTTCTATCAGATAGACAACACGCATGAATTCATTTAGGCTGCTCTTTTCAAAGAGGTTAATATGACAATAGGGCTCCATCGCCGCTTTACACCCCTGACTTTACTGATGATTAGTATCAATGGAATGGTAGGGTCTGCCTGGCTCTTTGCACCTTTTTATGCCGCTAAAATAGCAGGTGCCGGATCTCTCATTGCATGGATCATTGGCGGTGGTATCACTGCCTTTATTGCATTAACGTTTGCTGAACTCTCTGTGATGTTTCCTGTTGCTGGTGGTACTGCGCATATTCCACAGCTCAGTCATGGCGCATTCACGAGTTTTATACTCAGTTGGACAGCCTGGCTATCTGCACTGACAATGGCACCAATTGAAGTACAGGCTATTTTACAGTATGCCTCTACCTATTTTTCTTCTCTGATCTACATGCATCACGGTGTCCCACTGCTCACAACAATCGGCATGGGTTGGGCAACCTGTTTGATGTTGTTATTTTGTATCCTCAATATCGCAAGTTATAACGGGCTGATGCGATTCAACACACTCCTCTTTATTTTTAAACTGTCGGTGATTTTGCTGACCGTGGCTGCGCTTATTAAAACAAATTATCAGCCCACACATTTTAGTGATCTCTTACCTGCTGTGAGTGGCGCAGCAGGGTGGCATGGTATTTTAACCGCGCTTGCAACAGGTGGTGTCGCTTTTGCTTTTACGGGATTCAAACATGGCGTAGAGCTTGCTGGCGAAACAAAAAAATTTGCTATTGCTATTCCCTTTGCAATTGTGGGTTCTGTGCTCATTTGTTTGTTACTCTACCTGGGATTGCAGATTGCGTTTATTGGCGCACTGAGTACTTCTGTTTTTCAATTGGGCTGGCACAACCTCAGCTTTGTTGGCGATATTGGCCCGTTTGCAGGCTTGGCTGCTGGTGTGGGACTGATTTGGCTTGCTAATTTATTGTTTGTCGATGCTATTGTTTCACCTGCTGGCGCAGGACTCATTTATGTGACTTCAACAGCACGTATTTTATACGCCATGAGCCAGATTGGTTATCTACCACGATGGTTAACCATCGTGAACAAACAACATTTCCCTGTCGCCGCGATCATCGTGAATTTTATTTTAGGCATGCTACTATTCTTACCGCTACCAGGATGGCAAGCCATGGTCAGCTTTCTGGTTTCTGGTATGGTTATCTCCTATGCCATGGGACCCATTGCATTATTGTGCATGCGTCTTGAGTTACCCAATCTTGAAAGACAATTCAGATTACCCGCTGCTACATTACTTTGTTGTTTGGCATTTTATTTTTGCAACTTACTCAGTTATTGGACGGGATGGGAAACGTTGTATAAGTTAGCGATTGCAATGGGCATTGGTATTTGCCTTTTTGCCATTGCCTGCTTGCGAGGCAAGATGCGTGTCTCTTCCTTTGGACTTAAAACGGGATTATGGATTGCACCTTATCTCATTGGATTGATTAGCATTTCTTATTTTGGCGCCTTTGGCGGAAAAAACATCATCCCGTTTGGCTGGGACTTCTTAGTCATTGCCATTTTCAGTGTTTGCATCTTGTACTTGGCCGTTAAAAATCGCGGTGTCGTGACAAATGATATGATTATTTCCTCAATCAACCACTTAGAAGCCGTTGCTTGACATCCGTCGGGATATGTGTTTAAATATTCATTTATTTGTATAAATAATCATTCTATGCTGACACTAGACGTTAAGAACATACATAAATCTTTCGGCCATCATCCTATTTTGCGCGGTGTTTCTTTTTCTGCACAAAAGGGAGAAGTGATTGCATTGATGGGCAGCAGTGGATCCGGCAAAAGCACCTTGTTGCGTTGCATTAATCTATTGACTATCCCCGATATGGGCAGCATTCAACTTGATCAAGCGTACTTGGCATTTCAAATGCCGGGCGCAAAGCAGGTTACAACGCAAGACATGATTCAGTTACGCACAAAAGTTGGAATGGTCTTTCAACAATTTAATTTATGGGCACACATGACCGTCTTAGAAAATCTGATTGAAGCACCTATGCATGTGTTGAAGCAAAAAAAAGAAGACAGTATACAAGCAGCTGAACAACTGCTACAGAAAGTGGGGTTACTCGCAAAGCGTGATCATTATCCTGCACAACTCTCAGGCGGACAGCAGCAACGTGCAGCCATTGCCAGAGCGTTGATGATGAAACCAGCGGTCATGCTGTTTGATGAACCAACATCTGCCTTAGATCCAGAAATGGTTGGGGAAGTGCTCGCCGTGATGCAACAGCTTGCGGCAGAAGGCATGACCATGATTGTAGCGACGCATGAGTTACGATTCGCACACCGCCTTGCTAATCAGGGTATTTTTTTACATGAAGGAAAAATCATAGAACAGGGGAAAACAGACGATCTGTTTCGGAACCCCCAAACAGAGCGATTCAAGCAGTTTTTGCAGGCCATCGCCCATTGAGAAAATTGAGAAAGCAGCGGAGAAAAAATGCAGTACAGCAGAATGTATCAATTAGGCGTCTTTATTTTCTTCTGCATGAGTATGGTCAGTCATTTGGCTTTTGCCGAGCCTATCAAAACCATTCGTTTTGCCACAGAAGCCACTTATCCACCATTTGAGTATGTCGATGCCACTGGTCAAATACAAGGCTTTGATATTGCACTGGCAAAAGCGCTTTGCGCAGAAATGCAAGCGCGTTGTTATTTTGAAAATCAGGCCTTTAATAGTCTGATTCCCAGTTTACAAATAGGACGTTACGATGCGATTATCTCGGCGCTGGGGATTACAGCAGAACGTCAAAAACAAGTTGCTTTTACTGATGCTTATTATGAACCAAGCAGCAGTTTCGTATCGGCGATTCGTCATCATTATCACTTATCAGATCTTATTGGTAAAAAAATTGGCGTACAAATCAGTACGACCTTCGCAACTTATCTGGAAAAAACTTACGCTGACACGATAGAAATAAAATACTATAGCAGTATACAAGATGCTTTCTTGGATCTCTTATCAGGTAGAGTGGATGCTGTACTAGCAGATACGCCTATTGCGCTTTCTTGGTTAAAACAAAACGACAATCATCTTGCCTTTGCTATTGTCGAACATCCCCTCATTAATCACCAATACTTTGGGGCAGGCTATGGTATCGCAGTTGCTCAAAATAACCCTGTTTTATTAAAAGCACTGAATGAGGCACTCAAAAAAATCAAAGCCAATGGTGTCTATCAAAAGCTCATGGATACCTATTTTAGCGATCGAGATAAATCATAATGAGTGGATTTATAGATCAAATTATCAGTAGCACCGTGATGACAATTGAACTTGCTATTTTCGCCTTGTTGTTGGGTTTAGTGGTCGGTCTTGTGGGATCGTTATTAGAATCTATCTCTATCCGTTGGCTAAGGTATATTGCTGCTTCTTTAATTTTTATTATCAGAGGATTACCCGAAGTACTCGTATTGTTCTTTATCTTTTTTGGATTAACCGCTGTACTGAGTCAACTGTTCAATACTTTTATTGATATCAACGCATTTGCAGCAGGTGTGCTTTCACTGGGATTGATTTTTGGTGCTTACGCCTCCCAGGTATTTCGAGGCGCATTTCTGGCAATTGATCAAGGACAATTAGATGCCGGCAGGGCAGTGGGCTTTAGTCCCTTGCAAGTCATTTTTCTCATACAACTCCCTCAGGCTTGGCGACATGCGCTACCTGGATTAGGTAATTTATGGTTGATCCTTGTGAAAGACACCGCCATTGTCAGTTTAATTGGCTTACCTGAAATGATGAACCAGGCAAAATTGGCAGCCAGTACAACAAATCAGCCGTTTCTTTATTATTTAATCGCCGCCTTGCTTTATCTGATCATCACAAGCGTTTCTCAAGTGGTGATTCGTTTTCTAAGTGATAGGGCAAATCGGTATATTTCATAGGTTTTTTATGCACACTTATTTATTGACACTGTTAGGTGGATTGGGCATCACCATCGTACTCACATTGGCATCTTTGGTGGTTGGGTTATTGACTGCTATTTTACTGACAATCGGTGTGCTTTTCGGCAACCGTTTATTGAAATATAGCATTCACGCTTTTCTCTTCTTTATGCGAGGGACACCGCTACTCGTACAAATTTTCCTCATCTATTATGGGTCGGGCCAATTCGCTTGGCTAAGAGAGTCCTTTTTGTGGATAGGATTACGTCATCCCATGGTTTGCGCGATCCTTGCATTGGCAATGAATTCAGCGTGTTATACCAGTGTGTTATTGCAAGGTGCAATTGCCTCTGTCCCAAAGAATGAGGTGGATGCTTGCGCCGCAATGGGCATGTCAAAATGGCTTGCTTTTAGGCGTGTTATCTTTCCCCGTGCTTTTCGTATTGCACTGCCTGCCTACTCAAACGAAGTGTTGATGATTTTAAAGGGGACTGCTTTGGTCAGCACCATCACCTTACTCGATTTTATGGGCGTGATACAGCAGCTGATTGCAACAACTTATTTACCCATACCTTTTTATTTGCTTGCTGGTGCCGTTTATTTAATATTAAATGCCTTGATCACAGGTATTTTCAAGTTACTAATGCGGTATCATACTGCTTCTATCACCTAGCCCTTTTTTAGGAAAATGTTATGTTATTTAAACAAATACAACTATTTGACATTAAGACACGCCTTGCTACCGCAGCAGAGAATATCGCAACCCAATTGCATGATTTTGCTTTTCACCCTTGCTTTGCTTCTTCACCGATCAGTATGGGGTGGGTCTCACCCTTAGAAGAAGACGATGCGCCACTTGCCATTGGCCTGCAAAACTGCATCATGATTTGCTTACAAATCGAAAAAAAAATACTGCCTAATAGCGTGATCAATGACGCATTAAAAACGAAAATAAAAGAAGTTGAGAAGCAAGAAGGAAGAAAAATCAGACAAAAAGAGAAACTCTCCTACAAAGAGGAAGTCACACAGACCTTATTGCCCCGTGCTTTCAGTAAATATACCAAAATATTTGCTTATATTGACATCAAACATAAATGGCTGGTACTTAATACAACAAACCCTGCTCAGACTGAACTATTTTTGTCTTTATTTAAAAAATCGATTGCAGAGAGTATTGCACCTATCGATACCCTAAAACCATCCCTTATTTTAAGTGATTGGCTGATGAATCATAGCAATCCCACGTCATTTTCTGTTCAAAAAGCATGTGTCTTGCAAGATCCCCAACAAGAGAACAGGGTGATTAGAGCGACACAACAAGACCTTTTTGCACCTGGCATACAGGCATTGTTAAAAGAAGGCTGTCAAGCTATTCAACTGGCCTGCTGCTGGCAAGATCGTATTCATTTTACCATTACGCAACCCTTTCAATTGCGTAGCCTCAAGTACGCGAGCGATGAGCTAAGTGAAATAAGCGACCAAATTGACACCGTTCGTCAAAAATTTTCCACAGACTTTATCTTAATGGTCGAGTCATTAACTCAGCTGATCAAAGACTTACTGGAAATATTTGAAACGGGTAAACAAACGAAAAAAGAGAAACTAGCCTTAGTTGGTTAAGTACCCAAACACCACTATTGCACCTGAAATGACTGCATGAGATGATAGTCGTCGCTGATTTTTTTATTTTTAAGGAGACCCAACATGGCGAAAGCAAAAGAAGCAAAGAAAGAATCCAAAGGCAAAAAACCAACGAAGTCGCTCAAAGAAAAGCGCAAAGAAAAGAAAAAAAAGAAAGAAGACCAACGATAGCGCCAGGGGCGTTCGTCTGTCATACCGAGCCGCGACCGTGAGGGAGCGTCACTGTTCAACAAAAGT
>DATLOT010000048.1:0-75838 GCA_035536095.1 Gammaproteobacteria bacterium
AGCTTTTAGCTGAAATTTCTTACTTTATGATATTAGGTGCCATTTAACGGTAGAAATGTTGCATTGTTTTACACCAGCGTTTATCAGATTCATGCGACGCTCCCTCACGGTCGCGGCTCGGTAACGCCATCTCCGATTTATCCAACAAAGCCCCAAAGGGAAGGCGTGCCAAGCCAGATCTCGGGGGCGAATAATTGCAATATTTGTGCATGAAGTATGTTATGATTCACCGCATGCCGAAAGAAAACCCCACTACAACGCAAGCCGTCAACATACGCTGGCTGAACATCTCGGATTATCAGACAATCTGGGAGGCCATGCGTCAGTTTACGGATCAACGCGATGCAGCAACAACCGATGAAATCTGGCTACTTGAGCACCACCCTGTCTTTACACAAGGCCAAAATGGTAAATCTGAGCATTTATTGAATGCTCATCATATCCCTGTTGTTCAATCTGACCGCGGAGGGCAAATTACTTATCATGGCCCCGGCCAACTCATTATCTATACCCTCATTGATCTTAAAAGAAAAAAATGGCACATACGCGATCTGATCACCCGCCTAGAACAAGCCATTATTGATATGTTAGCTGCCCACCATCTCCCTGCCTATGCAGACCCTAAAGCGCCTGGCGTCTACATATCAGAACAAAAAATAGCCTCTATTGGGCTTAGAATACGTCGCGGGGCGAGCTATCACGGTATCGCATTCAATGTATCAATGGACTTAAGCCCCTTTTCCCATATTCATCCTTGTGGTTTTTCAAACCTAAAGATGACACAATTCTCCAACTGGGGAGGCACTTCGGATGTCACTGCTGTTGGACATGAATTAATTACTTATTTAATGAAAGGGTTAGGTTATGGAACAAAAAACATCATCGACCAAACAACGCGGTGCTGATAAGCTCTCGCGCATCCCTGTTAAAATTATCCCTACCGAACCGTTAGAGAAACCAGATTGGATACGTATTCGCATGTCTGCCTCTCCTGCTGTTGGTCACCTCAAACAACTGCTGAGAGAAAACAATCTTGTCACCGTCTGCGAAGAAGCATCCTGCCCTAATTTATCAGAATGTTTCAGTAAAGGAACAGCAACATTCATGATTATGGGAGATAAATGCACAAGACGCTGCAGCTTCTGCGATGTTGCACATGGTCGCCCAGACCCATTAGACCCTGAAGAACCACAGCACCTTGCAAAAACGATCGCCCAAATGCAGCTACGTTATGTGGTCATTACTTCTGTTGATCGAGACGATTTACAAGATGGTGGCGCCAGCCACTTTACAGCCTGTATCGCTGCTATCCGTCAATCATGTCCAGGTATACAAATTGAAGTGTTAGTACCAGACTACCGCGGTCGCTTAGCACTGGCGCTGGCAGAAACAGGTAAGGCCTTACCTGATGTATTTAATCACAACATTGAAACGGTGCCACGGCTTTATAAGCAAGCACGCCCAGGCTCTGATTACGCGCATTCCTTACGCCTACTACAAGAATTTAAAAAAACCTATCCAGGCATTCCCACCAAATCTGGGATTATGTTAGGATTAGGCGAGACAAATGAAGAAGTTGAAGAGACGTTAAAGGATTTACGGGCACACGATGTCGACAGGGTAACGCTAGGTCAGTATTTACAACCTAGCCGCTTTCATTTACCCGTGTCACGTTATGTGACGCCTGCTGAGTTTAAGCAATTTAGTGAATTTGCGAAGTCACTGGGTTTTGAGAACATTGCAAGCGGCCCACTTGTTCGGTCATCTTACCATGCCGACAAACAAGCTTCAGGAGAGGAAGTAACTTAGTGACGGAATTGATTACCCCACTCATTCAATGGCTGAACGATAACCCCCAGCTCGCTGGCATTGTGACTTTTGCCATTTCTGCAGGCGAATCAGTTGCTATTTTAGGCACGGTTGTACCTGGCTCTATTATGATGACGGGACTTGGCGCTCTCGCAGGCGCAGGCGTTATCCCTTTATGGAGCACCATTCTGTGGGCAATACTCGGTGCTGTTGCCGGTGATGGCATCAGTTATTGGTTAGGGTTTGCCTTTAAAGGACGCTTACCTTCTCTGTGGCCTTTTCGATCTTATCCCACTCTCCTTTCTACAGGAGAAACTTTTTTTTATAAATATGGCAGTATGAGTGTCTTCTTAGGTCGTTTTGTAGGCCCTGTACGCGCACTTGTGCCCTTGGTTGCTGGCATGTTAGGGATGCGGCCATTGCAATTTATGATTGCTAATATTACTTCTGCTATTGGTTGGGCACCGCTTTATATGCTACCCGGCATCTTATTGGGCGCAGCCTCCCTTGAACTACCCCCTGATATTGCAATACATGTGATGCTCGTCTTCTTACTGATGTTGTTGTTTATCCTGCTCTGCTTGTGGTTTATTTATAAAATGCTCTTCCTGATTCACAAACAAACCGACCAACTGCAATCAAAAATTTGGCATTACCTTGAGCAAACACCGCAACTCAGATTCACCACACGACTTCTCAAAAACCATACACCAGACAGTCCACATGGCCAGCTTAATTTATTTTTCTATCTCTTGCTGGCCGGTGTTGTTTTTGTGGCACTCGCTTTTTACATCAAAACAGTTGGCGCAGCGAATATTCCGATTAACGAAGCCGTATTACATTTATTTCGTGGCTTAAGAAATAATCTTGATCTTGATGACATCATGCTGATCACTTCAATTTTTGGACAGAAAGAAGTGCTGTTACCCGTTGTCATTGTCTTATTCGGACTGTTCCTGTGGTGGCGCCGTTTTCGGGTTGCCTTTCACATACTCGCGCTTGGCATACTGGCCGCGGGAGGTGTTTTCATCATCAAGCGTGTTATTGCTTCTCCACGACCCTGGGGCATACTTCACAGTCCTGATACTTTCTCATTTCCAAGTGGGCATACGACGCTATCCGCTTGCATCTTGATGGGCCTGGCTTTGTTGCTTGCACAGGCCGTACGTCCCGGTCGCCGCTTTATCATTTACTTAACTGCGTTAATCATCATTCTTGCTATTAGCCTCTCTCGCCTTTATTTAAGTGCTCATTGGTTTACTGATATCCTGGGTGGTTGGTTGTTGAGCGCCGTTGTCTTGCTCGTCGTCACAATTTCCTATAACAGGCGCAAAGAATCTCCGCCGCCATTTGGCCGCACCTTGTTAGCCAGCACGATCACATTGCTACTGACTGCCACAACTTACTATGTTTGCCGCTTCAATCAGATGCAGATGGATTATGCACAAATGGATTGGCCAACCGTGAATGTGACGATGGATCACTGGTGGTCAAAAAACGATGCGCTGTCTGCTTATCAAACCAGTTTATTTGGCTTCCCCTCCCAAAAATTAAATATTGCATGGGTCGGAAATCTGAATCAAATTCGTAAAACCTTATTAAACGAAGGGTGGGAAAAGCCACCTGTGCGAGATTGGATTAGCACGCTTCACCGTTTAGCGGATATCGAGAGCACGCAATATCTGCCCCTCGTTTCCCCACAATACCTGGATCAAAAACCAGCGTTGATTTTAGCAAAACGCACTAATGCGCAGAAAAACTTACTTGTGATTCGACTGTGGGATGCTAACCGTCGCATCAAGGAAACAAACGAAACGTTATGGGTAGGCATGATTGAGATTGTACCGCGTTCGTACAGCTGGATTTACAAAACAAAGTTACCCGCATTAGAAACTGATCCCGCTCTCATTTTCTCGCATCAGAAATCAGATCAAGTGTGGGAATGGAAAGTGATGCACATTGATCTCTTTTCAGATACGCCGAAAATGGTTCATCAAAAAATGATATTCATTCGATTAAAGAAAGATAAGGTACTTCATGGAAAACGCGCTCATTGATTTGCTCATTTTCACAACAAAGTCGCTTGTTGTTTTCATAACTGTTCTCATATTACTCATCGCTTTTTTTGCCTTACTTGCTAGAGGAAAAGCCAAACCAAAGGCGCAGCTCGTTATTAAAAATTTAAATGAAGAGTATGATGACGTAACGGAAAATATCTTAGAAAAAACACTCACAAAAAAAGAATTCAAGAAATTTTTGAAAGGGAAAAAAGAAACTGAAAAAGCGTGCAAAGCAGATGCGCCGCAACCTAAAGTGTATGTATTGCATTTCAATGGAGACATCAAAGCCTCTGCTGTTGCCAATTTAAGTGAAGAAATCACCGCGATATTAACGGTTGCAACGCCAAAAGATGAAGTATTCATGAAATTAGAAAGCCCCGGCGGGGTTGTGCATGGTTATGGTCTAGCTGCTGCACAGTTGATGCGTATACGCGAGAAGGGTATTCGCTTGATTGTGAGTGTGGATAAGGTCGCAGCGAGCGGCGGCTACATGATGGCCTGTGTTGCGCATCACATTCTGGCTGCGCCCTATGCAATTGTTGGCTCTATTGGCGTCATTGTGCAATTACCCAATTTTCATCGTTTATTGAAGGATAAACATATTGATTTTGAGCAACATACAGCGGGAGAATATAAACGTACATTAACGGTATTTGGTGAAAACACAGCGGATGGTCGTGAAAAACTACAAGAAGAGATCGAGAAAGCACACGAGCTCTTTAAGAATCTGATACAAACACATCGCCCACAGATTGATATTCAGCAAGTCTCGACGGGCGAACATTGGTTTGGACTGCAAGCCTTGCCACTTAAACTCGTTGACGAGATTAAAACCAGCGATGATTATTTATTAGCACGGAAAAAAGAGGCAAAGCTCTATCACATTTATTATGAAACAAAAAAACCATTGTTGAGCAAGTTAACCAGTGCGGCGAAGCAGTGTTTATCACACTTTATTGGTTTTACTACTTCATGAATCTGAACCAAAATCTGAATTGTAGGGGTTCACCTCTGAAGCCGAGCCTCGCATGTCTTCTCCCTCCGGGGGCTTTGTTGAATAAATCGGAAATGCTCTGTGAGGCACTCGGTGTAACCGAGCCGCGACCGTGAGGGAGCGTCACATGAATCTGATAAAAGATGGCGTATAACAATGCAACATTCTAACCACTATAAGGCAATTTAATATCATAAAGTAAGAAATTTCAGCTAAAACTTATAATACAGTGACGCTCCCTCACGGTCGCGGCTCGGTTACACCGAGTGCCTCACAGAGCATTTCCGATTTATTCAACAAAGCCCCCTTGGGGGAAGGTGAAGAGAGTTAGCGTTTAGGTTTATTTTCGCTTCCTGCGTTTTTCTCTTCTTCAAGCATCAGTTTACGCGCTAAAATACCATCTAGAATGATTTGTTGATCGACTGTCACCTCAGTTTTCTCGTCTGTATCTTCTACTAACGTATAGGTGACACCCTGAGAAACTGGTGTTTTTTCATTTTCTTCTTTGATTTTTTGACTGACATTCTCAAATACAGTCTGCGCTTCCTCAACTGTGTTAAGATCGCTCGTTAACCGTTCAGTAAACGCTTTTTGACCGTTTTCTTTATTTTCTTCTTGCAATGCTTGTATGAGGCTATCTAATGTAAGCACTACATTGTGATGCATCTTTTCTGCAACCTGATTCGAACCAAGCAATTTTTCAGCACGACCAAATAAACCTGCATCTGGCACAGTAGACGCCACCTGCTGAGCAACACACAGTTCGCTCTGCGCGGTGAGAGGTTTGAGATAACTCCAGTGTCCACTAGAATGATAAAGGGTGATATCACTAGGACGATCTTTTGGCTGCTGGTCATCAGCATCAATAGCAAATGGTTTTTGTTGGCTATTCAGCTTCACCATGATTAATTTCATATCAAAATAACGCGCCAATGCAACTAATTCTACATCACCCGCCCAACTTGCATCCTGACTCATTGCAATATAAAACTGCTCACGCCCTGTTCCATTCCACCAGTTTTCTAGCGATTCATTCACATCAGTAACGTCACCCTTTTCTTCAAGCGCGCGAAGACGTTTAAATTCATCCATCGCAAATCGATGCATGATAAATATATCGTCAGCTGGCCCAGCTCTTCTTTCAGCTTCCACACGCGCAGAGCCCACTGAATTTTTTAATGCTCGTTCTAACGTTTCTTGTTCTGTTTGTTCTAACTTCTCATTATTTTGATCAACTTGCTGAGCAATCTCTGCAAGCAAAGCTTTGTCAGTTTGTTTGCCTTCTTCTGTCTTTTTAGATCTATCATATGCAGATTTTAATGCCGCTAGCCATCCAGCATCAACCTCGCTATCTTTGGACATCTCTACAATAGCAATCTCACGCATAGTGGGCGCAAGTTTTGTCTGCAAATCAAATGGATTTTGCGCTGCCACTTCTATGATCTGTGTCTTAACGGCATCCCAAGGCGTAGCGGGGGGCATACCAAGCGCCACGGCCAATTTCTGGATCAGATTATCACAACGCTCACCATGCTGATCTTCAAAAGTGGTACCCACTTCTCTGTATCTTTTCTCAATGCCATCAAGGTCTGCCACAAACCCCGAAACAAAGGCGTTAAATGCACAGTTACCGTCCCCTCTTGTGAGCTCGAGCGCAAATTTTTTGCTGGCGACGCCTGCACCATTATCGACTTCAACGATTCGCTGAGCTTTTCTTGAACCTTCTCTGGTATTGGACATATTCTCACCTTTTGGCTGGCTCTATATAATAGTTCTATTATAACAACCCTAACCTTAAGACTTTATTAACAAAAGCTGTAGGGCAAAAATTCTTTACTTTTATGATCGAAAAATAATTCGTTATAAATCAAAGACCATAGCTCGGTTTCGCGCACTCTTCGGTTTCACAAGCCCTCTTTTTACAAAATATACCACCATGAAAGGGGACAGCAGTTGCTGGTAAGGTCGTCGGAGGACGTCGCATCTCACATTCCAGCGCTAAATAATCACCTCTACCAAAGTACGGCGCAGCGATAAATGCGGCAACTTCAGAACGCGTTTCATCAGTCAAGCAGGGTAATAGGCCGGGCAACAATTTCCCTTCACCTGGCTCTTTGTCTGACACAGCGACAGCAGCATGACGATGGCATAATGTTACGATGGAAGCAGCAATGGGTAACCTTTTTCCATGTACTCGCTTTATTTCCGCCATCGCCTCCTCTACAGACAAATCAAGACATTGCTTTATCATCTCTGCATAAGGCGCTGGTATAATATCTAAAGATGATCTCGCATATTTTTGTAACTCTTTCCAATCTGCACAAGGACCTGCGATATTTTTTAAAAATAATAGCGGATCAGAGAAAAGGGATTGAACAAGATTTTTCTTGATAGTAGGACGCTGATAAAGCGCGCGCGGCAGAAATATCGGAATTCCAAATAATGAACTAGCCCTCAAATCATTATGCAAAATAAAATGAATCATTCTCATAGCAATATAATCTGGCAAGTCACTGGCAAAATCCATCAGTTCATGAACTGATGTAAAATAATGGTCTAAAAGTTCTATATCTAATAACACATTATCAAAAAACCTTATCTTAAGATCATCTGGCAATTGAGTGATAAATAACTTTAAATCGTCTGATGTTTTGCAAAAAACTTTCAGGTTGCTTGCATCTAAATGATCAACAAATCTTTTCTTATGATCATTTGGTAAATAACGTACCCAATGCAGGTCCTCAAGTGCTGTTTCCGGCCCTGCAAATTGCATTCTTTTTTCTAATGCCTGGCAGTCATGTTCATTGAAGCAAGACTCTGCCATAAACGAGGAAACTTCATGCAGCACTGTCGTTGGCAAACAAGGTAATGAACGGCCTAATGTCACAATAACGTTAGCAACATCTACTCTTTTCTTCTGCGCACGTGTGATTATCTCAAGCGCCTCTTCCGGAGATGCCAGAAGACACTGTCTTACGATATCTGCATACAGCACATCTGCGCCATTCTGTAGATATGAACCAAAATACCATTTTAACGTCATCCACTCTGACTCATTGTGTAAAAAATATTTAACAAATAGTGCCGGATAAGACAAGATAACTGGAATGAATTTCTTCAAATTATGACTGCTGAGTCTATACTCGTATATCTCTTCAATGAACTTTGTGCAGTGAATATGGCGACCAAATATTTTATGATATTTATGCAATATAAAATAAGTCATCTTCACCGCAAGATGGCCTGGCAAGCCATGTATCAGTCCTTTCATCCGAGACAATTTCTCATAAAAATAGCTTAGTAGCTTTGTGTCACACAACAAATCAACAAGCCTTTCTTTAAGATCATCTGGTAATTGATGTATCAGCGAATTAAGACCAGCATAATTCAAACGACCAAAAACAGATTTCAAATTTTCTATATCAGATACCCAATAATCAAAAATTTCTTTTTTAAGCTTGTCCGGCAACCTATCAAAACATCTCATAGCATGCATATCAAATGATTTTAAGAAACCTTCTCGCATCTCTTGATGCGATAACAGAAAATCAGATATTTCTTCTTTAAGATCGCTCGATACAATCGAGATGAGCTCAATAACCGCAGAAAGTCCACAATCATCATTATTAAGAATACGCTGAAAAATATCAACATGTAATAGTAAATAGCGTACAACTTTCTCTTGAAGATCTGGATAACCTACAAAAAATTTAGCTAAAACCCGTGGATTTTCGAATGCATGATAAAATATCGTCGGATGACTTAACACAAACGTCATTATTGCATCTTGATATTTTGCAAACCTATTTAACGTATCGAGCAGCTCAGCATCCCTAAATAAAGATGCTTCATTTAATGTATTTTCTTCTATTTCTAATAGGGCACGCTCTAATAATACTGGTATCACCTGCTCAAGAAGCACTGCCTCTTGATCATTTAACAGCGCATTGACTTCTATAAAACTGCGAATATTTTTAATGTAAATGCTAATTTCTTTGGCCGATAAAAAAGCAAGAAATCTCTTTTTTGCAACAGACTCCAAATCCGCTTCAGATAATATATCATCTTCAGACGTGAATTCTTTTAGAATTTGCATGCAAAAGATACGGAAAATTGTTTCAGCATCTTGGGTACACGCAGGGTCTAAAAATTCACTAGGAAAGAGCAGTTTTCTATTACTCGACAGCTCAATTTTACGATAAGACTTAGGGTTACCACCCAGCGATTCTACCCCTTCTGGCATATAGACATAGTGATCTGATTCGTCCACATCTAAACGAAACAATTCTATGAGAAGTTTATTGTTACGCTGGATCAGCTGCCTTGCTCTATCAGAATCAGCAAACACTTGGTTAAAAAGTGCTGCATGATCATCAGCAGGCAACCAGTTCCGCAATTCTTTTAAATCATCATGACTTAACTGTTCAAATGCACCAGGCTCAGACAAGACGTCCACCAGATCTCTCGGTGTTACACGATCTTTTCCTATTATTTCGTGTAATTTACTAAGCCATCTATCGAAATCAAAATCTCTTCTCGCTGCTGCCATGGTATACCTCGTTTTTTATATATTGATATAAATCAATCTATTAGATAAATCAGGCGCTTCGTATTTACGCCATATGCTATACGCTATAATTTGTGCTATATGGTAGACGAAATGAGCTAAATTGTCCAGTTTTTATCCTGTCATCACATCAATGCCCATTGATCATAACGCTCTCTCACGGTCGCGGCTCGGTTACACGGGGCAGCCTCCCAGAGCATTTCCGATTTATTCAACAACGCCACTTTGGGAGAAGGCTGTATAAGGGACACAGATAGCTTCAGCCTCAAGTTGATGTCATGCGTTCCGGCTTTTTCCCCAAGCAAACAGAAGCAGGCTCGTCCGGCTTCAGGAGAGGGTCTTGAAATAAAACACCTGAAGAACGTCGCCGACTAACAACAGGGTGCATGTCTGGAGCAGGCCGCACTTTCGCCGCCAACAGAGGTGACATATACGCATGCATTTCTTCCGCAATACCAAGCGCCAATATCAGCTGATGCCATTCACCAGCCCTTGGTTTAACTGTTTTTATATTACGCAATATATTCTGATATTCCTTAACCACCTCATCAGGCTTAAGATTTTTCTTGAAAATGAATTCATATGCCATTTGCGCCATCACCATCGCAACAGAACGACCCACCCCTGCTGAGCAATGATAGAATCGATTACCACCGTATTCAGCATCGTAAGCCAAAATACATTTATCTTTCTCCGTAAAAACGGGCAATCCAATATCTTTCCAATTAGGAACATGCATAATATAAAATACCTTTTCAGAGAAGGGATCAACGTGTCGATAAAATTCAAGCGATACTTCACCTGGTTTAATATCCTTAAACGTCTGCGGAATATCAGTCACACCATTCGCAAAAAGCATATACTCTGCTACGCTGATTCTCTCGGCCCCGCGCATATAATTAAAATATTTTTCTTTTCCTTTTTCTTCAGTAGGCCCGACTGCAACGAGAACATTCACGTCTTGCTCAGCCAGTCTTGCTAATAACGCAAGGAAAGTATGCTCGAATGGACCTTCTCCCAACACCACACACTTCCCTTCCTCACCTTCCGATGAAGGGATTTTTGCTGCAGGATACATACCTTCAGGAATCTTTCCTGGTACATGTTCCTTATCTTGGAAACATTTATCTAAAGAATAACCAGGAGAGAATGCCACTTGTCTACGCGTAAAAATATTCGGGTATCGGCAACGTATAAAATGAGGATCATCCAAACATTGCTTTCCGTAGTCCCCGCCAGGACCATATTCCTCATTGAGTTCCATAAAGATGCGATAGAAATCAGCATAAATCGTTCCATCGAGTAATTTGAGCGTTAATGCATGCTGTTTTGGATTTGCTTGTGATTCAGCAGCTTTTCCCGCTCCATCTGGCAATTGTTCATAGAAAGAAAGGATGTCATCATAATAATTCAATGGGAACAAGCCGTTCGCTCTTTCTACAGAATTAGGAAACACCTTATCGAGATTAGAAAGTTGTTCTTTTATCCTCCTCGTGAAGACGCCTGGATCTAGTTCTTCATACACTAAGGAACGAGCTAATTCCAACATGCGGGTTAACTGCCTATGCGATTGTTTTCCCGTGTAAGTTTTAGCAGGCAAGCCATCTGATAAAAATCTCAACAAATAAGGAACACCAGCTCCTTTCATTTTATGTTTTTCATAAAAAGCTTCTATATTAAGTACCATATTTTCAGGAGCAGAAAAGCGCACAAGCAATTTTTCACTGTACTTAGAAGAATAAGAAGAAGACTGTTCGAGTAAATAAGTCCAAAGATCCTTTAAACCCAATTCTATACCGCGCAGCATATAAATGCACAACGGCTTTCCATGAGCAAAATATTCTGTTGGGCTTTTACGTAAAATGGCACTCACATTCACCCATTCAGCAATGACTACGTCACTACCAGGCTTAAGCTCGGGTTTTTGATCAAGATCACCTAGAAAAACAAGAAATTGATGACTACGATTACTGGTCTGCCCCGGCGCATCACCTTGTGAAATGCCCACTGTATTATCTGTTGAAATTAAAAAAACCTTCCGATTCGGAAATTGATTCACATCAATACCCATTTCTTCTTCCGCTTCCCTTCGTGCAGTCTCAAAACTATTGACATCCATGGGGGGCAATACAATCCCGTCTCTCTCAAACCCTTCCGTAAAAGCCCTGCCGTCGTATTTTACTTTCGACCAATCGCCACCTGCTTGTTCTAATAATATCTCCATCGTCCTCGTAGCAGATTTTTTTATTGCATCACGATCATAGTGGATATCTTTGTCCTTTACAGACTCCAATCTTCCTCTCCACTTAGCTTGAGGCGCTTCTGTATAACCCGCCGACCAATTCCACATATCTGAATTTCGCGAATTACATATCAGCGCAATATAAATCTCCCCTGTTTTTGCATCACGATAGACAGGCACAATACCAGCAGAGGTTGCTTCACGTGAGTATTCATAGGCATAGCGCGCATCAGTTCCATTTCTAAAACTGTGACCAAGAGGGCTCAATAACGTATTCAATTCCTTTAAAAGCCCTTCATCCGCTTGCACAGTTTGTTGGAACGTCAGACCAGACTTTGGCGTAAGTCCACGCAACGCTATTGTTACAAAACTGTCCAATACCGGCCCTATTACCGCTGGGGGTACTGAGTTAATGAGTTTAAAAGCCGCATTAAGATATTCTTCAGCTGCACGAGAGGAGGTTGGGGAGTCTAATTTGGGGTCTGCGGGTATAGGCATTATTCTATCCTTATTGTATAAAATTCAACATGTTACTGTCAATGTCACAATGCGCCGGATTTTCTACGATATTACTCTCGATATCAAGAAAAATTTTCTTGATACCCCACTAAAGCCCCCAAAGGAGAAGACATGCGAGATTTAATTACACCTGGTTAACAAGAACATCGTACTCATAATACGAGCTGTATGACGGATGCGCCATCGTAGAACACTTTCCCGGATTACTATTAGCTACACGTTGGTAAGCCATATAACTCGCATAGAGCGCGCCTGTTATAGTACAAATTTCAGCACCGCCCTCTTTTGCAGTGATTTTAATCGTGTGGCTAAAAATCTGATTCGGCTCAGTCAGCTGTTCATCACTATACTCCCCTCGTGTATAGGTCTTCGATGGAAGAACATAGCCCTCAAAAACAGAACTCGGCCCAGCAACATCTGAAATCAGGATTTCGTTTTTTGTACGGTTTTCAATATAAAATCCCTGGTGAAAATGACTGCCCAATCTAAGCGCAAAACAGCAGCACGGCAACAAAATGAAAGTGAAACACACAAAATTTCTAATCAGTTTAAGCATTTCGAACCCCTTGTTTTTTTAATCAAAAAATATTGATATCCCACTCTTCACCTTCAAGAAACCGCATGGCGTCCATCGCTAATTTCTCTAATCCTAATTGGGCAACGCCAGATACTTTATAAACAGGGCCCTGCCACTCAAGTCGTTTTACAATATCATCACAATAAGCATCAACCTCTGCAGCAGGTAATAAATCAATCTTGTTTAAGACCAACCAACGCTCTTTTTCTAACAAAGTGGGACTAAACTTTTCTAACTCATGCATAATCGTACGTGCATTGTCGACAGGATCACTCTCGTCTGCAGGCAACACATCAACAACATGAAACAATAAACGCGTACGTGCAATGTGTTTTAAAAAACGTATCCCGAGTCCTGCACCCTCTGCAGCACCTTCAATTAAACCAGGCAAATCCGCAATCACAAAACTACGAAAATTGGAAACGGATACCACACCCAAATTGGGATGCAATGTTGTAAAAGGATAGTCAGCAATTTTAGGACGCGCAGCAGACATCACACTGATTAACGTCGACTTACCCGCATTAGGCATCCCCACTAAGCCAACATCTGCTAACACCTTTAATTCTAATCTCAGATTACGTTTCTCACCTTCCTGACCGGGAATCGTGCGACGCGGAGAGCGATTAATGCTCGATTTAAAACTTTCATTACCCACGCCATGCCTGCCGCCCATTGCAACGCAAGCCCGCTGACCAGAGGCAGCTAAATCAGCAATTAGCTCGTCTGTATCAGCATCATATATCATCGTGCCAACCGGCACGCGTAACACCAAATCTTCTCCGCTCTTGCCCGTACAACTGGACCCGCTGCCACCTTCACCATTTTCCGCTTTATGTGTGCGCTGATAACGATAATCAATTAAAGTATTTAAATTCTCGTCCGCACAAAGATAAACGCTACCACCATCACCACCGTTACCACCATCTGGACCACCAAAGGGCATAAACTTTAGACGCAAAAAGCTACAGGCACCGTTTCCACCCTTGCCTGCTTCAACGTAAATAACTGCTTCGTCTATAAATTTCATGATTTTTTCTTGAGAATGTTTGAGACAACCGTTCACGACCGGGTCGTGCTACCGAGCCGCGACCGTGAGGGAACGTTACTGCTCCATCATTTTATAACTGAAACTTCTTACTTCATGGTATTAATCATAGTGTAACTACAGGGATTTTGCATTATTCCACTCCGGCTTTTCATTGGGTTAATGTGACGCTCCCTCACGGTCGCGGCTCGGTAACGCGGCTCAGTAGCACAACCCAGTCGTGAATAGAAAATCTTATGCAGCTGCTGCAGCTTCAGTACTGCTGTCCACACGTTCAACACGAACTGTACGCTGACGTAATTTGCCAGTCACGCAAAATACCACTCGGCCAGTCACCAAAGCATACAATGTATGATCTCTTCCCATGCCAACATGCATACCAGGATGAAATTTCGTCCCACGCTGCCTGATGATAATCTCACCCGCATTGACGACTTGCCCGCCATAGCGCTTAACACCTAAATACTTAGGATTAGAATCTCGACCGTTGCGTGTACTACCACCCGCTTTCTTATGTGCCATAGCGCTTAACCTCTATCTAATGTTCTCTTAAACCGCAATTTCTTTAATCTGCACTTCAGTGTAATCTTGTCTGTGACCTTGCCACTTCTCGTGATGCTTACGTCTACCAAACTTCACCATCTTGATCTTCTTATGACGACCCTGAGAAAGAACAGTGGCGGACACCTTGCCCTTACTTAAATAAGGCGCGCCCAATTGAATATTTTCACCTTCTCCAACAAGCAAGACTTTATCAAAGCTAACGTCAGAACCCACTTCTGCAGGCAAAGACTCTAACTTAAGCACATCACCCTGCTCTACGCGATACTGCTTACCACCGCTTAAAATAACTGCGTACATTTTAATCACCTCAACGCTCTCGCGCGCTCTTATGAATAAACTAAAAAACTTAAGCTACTGCTGCTTCTACACGTGAACGGTCAACCAACTGCACAATCGCCATTGGCGCATTGTCACCCGCGCGGTAACCACACTTCAAAATGCGTAGATACCCACCTGGGCGCTGCTGATAAAAAGGACCAATATCTTCAAACAATTTTGTCACCATATCTCTATCACGTAATCGAGAAAATGCAACGCGACGATTATGTAAAGAATCTGTTTTACCACGCGTGATCATCGGCTCTATGAAACGTCTTAGTTCTTTGGCCTTGAAAATAGTTGTTTTAATCGTTTCGTGTTTCAACAAGGAAACCATCATATTTGCAAACATGGCTTCACGATGACTCGTCGTTCGGCCTAAATTTCTACCCGTATTACCATGACGCATAAATCAATCCTCAGTTAAATATCATCTTTCTCTGCAACAGGCGCGTGCCAGCCCTCAATCACCGTACCCAAACCTAAGCCATGCGCAGCTAACACATTTTTAATTTCAGTAAGAGACTTTTTACCTAAGTTAGGTGTTTTTAATAAATCAGCTTCTGTGCGTTGAACCAAATCACCAATAAAGAAAATGTTCTCTGCCTTTAAGCAATTCGCAGATCGAACCGTCAACTCTAAGTCGTCTACTGGACGATAGAACATAGGATTCACTGAATCTTCTTTTGAAGATTTATCTGATAGCAAAGGCGCAGATTGCAAGTCAACAAACGCAGCCAGCTGCTGTTGCAGAATCGTCGCCGATCGACGTATCGCTTCTTCAGGATTTAACGTACCGTTTGTTTCTAAATCTATAACCAACTTATCTAAATTCGTACGTTGCTCTACGCGCGCATTCTCAACCGTATAAGCCACGCGAACAACGGGGCTATAACTCGCATCTATTTGCAAAGCACCAATTTCAACTTTCTCGTTCTCAGCATCGCGCGTGCGAATCATCGCAGGCTGATAACCGCGTCCAAGCTTTACTTTCAATGTCATATCAAGAGAGCCATTCTCATTAATATGTGCAATCACGTAATTGGGATTCACAATTTCCACATCGTGCTCTAATTGAATATCACTTGCTAGCACAGGACCCGGTGTTTTCTTGCTTAATTTTAAAGTAACTTCTTGCTTACCAGCCAACTTCAAACAAACACCTTTCAAATTCAAGAGAATTTCAACAACATCTTCTTGCACACCAGGAATGGCACTGTATTCATGCAGCACGCCTTCAATCTTTGCTTCCACAATAGCTGCACCAGGCATAGAAGATAGCAAAATTCTACGCAAGGCAGCGCCTAAGGTGTAACCGAAGCCCTTTTCAAAAGGCTGCAACGTGATAGTCGCATGAAAGGGCGATACCAACTGAACCTCAACTTCACGAGGCGTTAAAAAATCGAACGGATTTGACATGTAGCACCCTCTCTATCCCAGAATTAACTATTTAGAGTAAAACTCAATAACCAGCTGTTCATTAATATCAGGTGGCAAGCTAGCACGATCCGGTGGATTCTTAAATGTACCAGAAAAAGCAGTAGCATCGACTTCTAACCAGTCATCACTTGGTCTACCCTGTCTCAATGTTAATGATGAATGAATCCTCATTTGCGCCTTTGCCTTATCAGCAACCGCTATCACATCACTCGGTGACAACGAATATGAAGGGATGTTGACACGTTTACCATTCACAGTAATCAGGCCATGACCAACAAGCTGACGCGCTTCCGCACGTGTAGAGCCAAAACCCATTCTGTAAACAACATTATCTAAACGAGACTCAAGTAATTTAAGCAGATTTTCGCCTGCAGAACCCTTCATACGCGCTGCTTTCTTAAAGTAATTCCTAAACTGTCTCTCTAGAATACCATAAATACGGCGAAGCTTTTGCTTCTCTCTCAGCTGGGTGCCGTATTCTGTTTCACGACCACGCCTTGCACCATGCTGGCCAGGCGCAACATCTAATTTACATTTTGAATCCAAAGCTCTTACACCACTTGTTAACATGAGATCTGTTTTCTCACGTCGAGCTAATTTACACCGTGGACCTAAATAACGTGCCATTGATTCTCTCCCCTACACTCTACGTTTCTTAGGAGGGCGACAACCGTTGTGCGGCGTGCCTGTGCCATCCTTAATCGATTTCACATTAAAACCAGCGGCTTTTAAGGCACGAATAGCAGACTCACGACCCGAACCAGGTCCACTCACACAGACATCAACATTTTTCATACCAAAAACATCAATCGCTTGTAATGCTGCCTTCTGCGCAGCTTCGCCTGCAGCGTGTGGGGTAGATTTTCTTGAACCCCGATAGCCACAACTGGCCGCACTGCTCCAGGTTAGTGTGTTACCTTGAACATCTGTGATGGTGATAATGGTGTTGTTAAAAGTAGATAACACAAACGCCAAACCATCAGTCACATGGCGTTTTACCTTCTTTTTCATCTTAGGTGCTGCCACAGCCCCTGCTGTTTTCGTTGTTTTCGATGTTGCTTTCGCTGCTGCTTTTCCCATCTCTAGACACTACCTTCGTTATTTCACTGAGTTATTGTTTACTTGCTCTTTCTCTTACCTTTACGCGTTCTTGCATTCGTTTTTGTTCGCTGCCCACGAACTGGCAATCCACGCTTGTGTCGCATACCACGATAAGTGTTTAATTCACTTAAGCGCTTGATATCCATAGCAACTTTACGGCGCAAGTCACCTTCCACAGGAAACTTCCCAACCTGAGCTCGAATATCTTCTAATTCCGCCTCTGTCAAATCTTTGACCTTCTTAGCAGGACTTATCTTCGCTGAAGAACAAATCAAATTTGCACGATTTCTGCCCACACCAAATATTTCGGTTAACCCTATAACAAGGTGTTTCTGCATCGGTATCATTACACCCGCAATACGTACTGCCATTCACTCACTCCTAACATGTTCCCAATCAGCATCAGTCAGAACTTGACCACAAAAAATACCCGCTGCCAGAGTCTACTGTCCAAGTCAAAAAAAATCAACCTTGTTTTTGCTTATGTCGCTTTTCTTTGCAAATAATACGTACAATATTTTTTCTACGTATAATCTTACAGTTACGACATACTTTTTTAATCGATGCACCCACTTTCATTTCATTCCCCTCTCAGTAATAGATCTCCTGCCGCATTGCCGATCTGTCTCAAAAATAATCACCTAACGAGACAACCCACCGCCACCTCGCAAGTTAGCCTTTTTCAGTAATGATTCATACTGAAAAGACATCACATGCGCCTGGACTTGCGCCATAAAATCCATCACAACAACAACAATAATTAACAATGACGTTCCACCAAAGTAAAACGGAACATTCCACGCTAAAATCAATATCTCCGGCAACAAACAAACTAACGTAATGTAAATTGCCCCAATCAACGTTAGTCTCGTCATCACCGTGTCAATATAGCGAGCCGTTTGCTCACCAGGCCGTATCCCTGGAATAAATGCACCCGACTTTTTCAAGTTATCCGCCGTTTCTTTTGGGTTAAAAACCAATGCCGTATAAAAGAAACAGAAAAAGATAATACCTGCACTAAACAACACCATGTGTAAGGGCTGCCCCTGCTGCAAACCAACACTCAAGGTGCTCAGCCATTCCATCCCTTTACTGTTACCAAACCACTGCGCAAGCGTCGCAGGAAACAAGATCAAACTGGATGCGAAAATAGGTGGTATTACACCAGCCATATTAATTTTCAACGGCAAATGCGATGTTTGCGCTGAATAAACCTTTCCACCCTGCACACGTCTTGCATAATTTATCGTAATTCTTCGTTGTGCTCGCTCCATGTAAACAACACAGGCAACCACACCCGCAACAGCAGCCAACACAAGCAATAAGATAACAACTTGCAACTGCCCTTCCCTGACTTGTTCCAGTGTTCGGCCAACCGCATCAGGCAACCCAGCAACAATACCCGCAAAAATAATCATTGAGATACCGTTACCAATACCTCGTTCAGTGACCTGTTCCCCCAACCACATTAAGAACATTGTGCCTGTTACTAAAGTCAGCACCGTGGTCATGTAAAACGAAATAGAAGGCGCAATCGCTACACCATGCGCAACCAACATCTTCGTCATACCTAGCGCCTGAAAAGCCGCTAAAAAGAGCGTACCAATTCGCGTATACTTATTAATCTTACGCTGGCCAGATTCACCTTCTTTTTTTAACTCAGCCAGAGAAGGTGACAATACCGTCAATAGCTGAACAATAATAGAAGCAGAAATATAGGGCATAATACCCAGTGCAAAGATGCTTAAACGCATCAATGCACCACCCGAAAACATGTTAAACAGACCGACAACATTATTGCCCTGCCCGTTAAACAAATCCTGCAACCGCGATGGGTTTAAGCCCGGCACCGGTATATAAGAACCTACTCTAAATATCACAATCGCCAGCAAAAGAAAAAACAATCGGTATTTAAGATCCCTTAACCCCGTTTGCTTGCTTGCATTCTGCTGACCAATCGCCATGTATTACGCCTCAATCTTTCCCTTTGCAGCTTCAATCGCTTTGCGTGCACCTGCTGTGACGGCTATTCCCCGCACACAAACAGCACGCGTAATTGTACCTGAACCAATAATTTTAACTTCTCGAGTTGTTGCTTTTATCACACCTGCAGCAGCCAAGCTTGCAAAGTCAATCACATCATCCTTCATATTATGAAGATCTGTGAGATATATCTGCTCACGGCATAAAGAAGAACGAGAAGTGAAACCCGATTTAGGGATACGTCTCTGAATAGGCATCTGACCGCCTTCAAAACCAACTTTATGGTAGCCGCCTGCTCTCGCGCGCTGACCTTTATGTCCACGACCACATGTTTTGCCCTTTCCGGAACCTATACCACGACCCAATCGCTTAGACTTTCTTTTAGATCCAGGTGCTGGATGTAAAGTATTAAGATGCATCTTTACATATCCTCATTAATTAAATACTAACCAAATTACGATGCTGAAGAACCATCATCAAACAATTCTTCCAGCGACTTTCCACGTTTAGCAGCCAACATCTCTGGCGGTACAATACTGGTCAACGCCTTTAAGGTTGCACGCACCACATTCATTGGATTGGTAGAACCACCAATCTTTGCCAATACATTTTTCACGCCCAATACTTCGAAAACAGCGCGCATTGCACCACCTGCAATAATACCCGTACCATCCGAAGCAGGCTTCATAAAGACATGTGTTGCACCATATTTCGCAGTGACTTCGTGATGTATTGTGCCACCTTTCAAAACCACAGGAACCATATTCTTTCTTGCATTTTCCAAAGATTTTTGGATAGCAACAGGCACTTCACGCGCCTTACCAGTCCCTATACCAATACGATTTTCACCATCACCTACCACCGTAATAGCAGCAAAAGTAAAAATCTTACCGCCTTCCACTACCTTTGCATTACGCATGACATAGACAAGCCTTTCAACATATCCGTCACTCTTTGTATTCTGATCGTAACTAGCCATATCATCGTCACCCGTTTCTTCAACTGTTTCCTAGAATTCCAATCCTGCTTCTCGTGCCGCTTCAGCAAGCGCTTTAACACGACCATGGTAGATAAACCCAGACCGATCAAACGCAACCTCTTTCACACCTGCCGCTAAAGCACGCTTAGCAACTAATTTACCGACTTCTTTTGCGGCATCCGCATTGCCAGAATATTTTAGCGTTGACTTTAACTCTTTATCTAATGTAGAGGCTGCAGCCAAGGTCCTAGCGCCATCTGCTGTTGTCACTTGCGCGTACATATGGCGAGGTGTTTTGTAAATACATAACCTGGTTGCTTCCAATCGACGAATTCTCATGCGCGTCGACTTTGCTCTACGCAATCTGGATTCTGACTTTGACTTTGATGCTACCTTACTCATTACCTTACCCTTTCAAAAAATGACTATTTCTTCTTCGTTTCTTTAATGACAACGTTTTCATTTGCATAACGTACACCTTTACCCTTATAAGGCTCTGGCGGACGCATTGCTCTGATTTTCGAAGCCACCTCACCAACGAGCTGCTTACAAATACCCTTCACAATAATTTCTGTCTGTGACGGCGTTTCAATATGAATACCTGCTGGAATTTCAAAATCAGTAGGGTGAGAGTAGCCCAAGTTCAAACTAAGCATCTTACCTTTCATCTGAGCACGATATCCTACACCCACTAATGACAGCTTCTTCTCAAAACCTTGAGAAACACCTAACAGGAGATTGTGAATATTAGCACGCTCTGTACCTGCTATCGATCTATATAATTTGCTATCAGATCCCGTTATTAAACAATCCGATTTAGCATTCACTTTAATTTCATTCGATTCCATCAAAATATCGACAAATTCGTGCAAAGCAATCGTGCATTCGCCTTTAGGACCTTTAGCAACTAACTGACGATCGTTCAATTTCACTTGCACACCTGAAGGAATCACAACAGGTCTTCTTGCAATACGAGATGTCGAAACTGGCGCTGACATATTTCCTATTTCCTCTTATTCAACTGTACACAAAACTTCGCCACCCACCTTCTGAGCACGCGCTGATTTGTCCGTCATCACACCCTTAGGCGTTGAAATGATTGCAATACCCAAACCACCCCTCACCTGAGCTATTTCTTTAAAACCCTGATATACACGCAAAGCTGGACGACTCACTCGCTTTATTTTTGCGATCACAGGTAGGCCTTGAAAATACTTTAATACCACACTCAATACTTTTTTATTATTGCCAGCATCAGATAACTGAAAGCTATCAATGTAACCTTCTTCTTGCAATACGCGCAAAATTTCACCCTTCAATTGCGAACCAGGCAGAGAAATTTCTTGAATACCCATCATCTGAGCATTCCGTATGCAGGTTAACATATCAGAAACTGGATCTTGCATTGACATTTCAAAATACCCCTAAATTAATTACCAACTTGATTTCTGCATACCTGGAACCAATCCAGCAAGGACTGCAATTCGCATATGCAATCTGCATAAACCTGTTAATCGCGTGAATGCACGCGGCCTACTACAGCCTTCGCTCTGACAACGGTTACGTCGACGACAAGGAGAAGAATCACGGGGTAGCTTCTGCAACTGAAGCATCGCTTCCCAACGTTGTTTCTCACTTAAGTTTGGATCGCTCACACTCTTTCTAAGAAGATCTCGCTGTGGCTTATAGCGCTTTACTAACTTAGCACGCACCTCATTACGATGATTGACTGATTTCTTTGCCATATCCTTAATTAACCTCTTTCTCTTTAAAGGGGAAACGAAACGCTTGTAAAAGGGCAAACGCTTCCTTGTTATTTTTCGCAGAAGTCGTGATATTAATATCCATGCCACGTATCGCATCAATTTTGTCATATTCAATTTCAGGAAAGACGATCTGCTCTTTGATACCTAAATTAAAATTACCTCTACCATCGAATGATTTCGCGCTAATACCCCTAAAGTCGCGTACGCGAGGCAGCGCAATTGTGATCAATCTATCGAGAAATTCATACATTTTTGCTCTACGAAGCGTTACTTTGCAGCCAATAGGCCAACCTTCCCTGATTTTAAAACCAGCAATAGATTTACGCGCTAAAGTGATAATTGCTTTTTGCCCTGTCAAGTCTTCCAGATTCTTCACAGCATTCATCAATATTTTTTTATCAGCCGACGCTTCACCCACACCCATATTAATGGTGATTTTTTCAATATGCGGCACTTCCATCACTGAATGGAAACTAAAATTCTTCATCAGGGTTGGTATAATTTCTTTTTTATACACTTCAAGCAATCTTGGCACATTTGACATAACAATACCCTACTCTTTAGCACTAACCAGCTGACCACTCGCTTTCAGAAAGCGAACTCGCTTTCCATCTTCTAAAACACGAATTCCCACACGACTGCCCTTTCCTTTTTCAGGATCGTAAAGCTGTACATTTGAACGATCGATTGGCATCGATTTTAAAACAATAGCACCCGGCTTATCTTGCGTTGTTTTAACGTGTTTTTTTACTAAATTGATACCCTCAACCAGTAATTTTCTACCGCCTTCAAGTACAGACAGGACAACGCCTCTCTTACCCTTATCTTTGCCTGCAATGACAATAACATCATCACCCTTCTTGATTTTATTCATATTTCTACCCTACTAAAGCACTTCAGGTGCTAATGATATAATTTTCATAAACTTAGCCCCACGAAGCTCTCTGGTGACAGGGCCAAAAACACGTGTTCCAAAAGGCTGAAGTTGTTGATTTAACAATACAACAGCATTCTCATCAAAACGGATGACTGAGCCATCAGGCCTACGCACACCCTTCTTCGTCCTTACAATCACAGCAAAATAAACTTCACCTTTCTTTACCTTGCCGCGAGGTATAGCCTGTTTGATAGAAACCTTAATGACATCCCCAATATCTGCATAGCGACGTCTGGTACCACCCAAAACCTTTATACATTTCACAGAACGCGCACCGCTGTTATCAGCGACACCAAGTCTTGATTCTGACTGTATCATGCTCCACTCCAACTCAACCGTTTGCAGGCTTTTTCAAAAGCCTGCCAATAGTATCATGTTTAAAAAAAAATAAAAGCTAAAAGAAACAATTTTCTAAGTGACTTTGGAGTCTATAGACATTCCATCATCAGAGAAACCCGCGACTACTGTTCTTGACGCTTTACAACCTCAATCAATCTCCAGCATTTTAGCTTAGATAAAGGGCGGCCCTCTTGTATCTTCACAATATCGCCAATACAGCAAGTATTCTCTGGATCATGCGCGTACATTTTGGTAAAACGGCGTACATATTTTTTGTACAACGGGTGCTTTACCTTGCGCTCAATACGAACAACAATTGTCTTATCCATCTTAGTGCTTACAACCTGACCCACCACTAAACGGGCGTTTCCTGATACTTGTGTATTTTCTAAAGTCATTGGTTTTGGCCTTTTTCTCTTAAAATCGTTTTGATACGCGCAATGTTGCGTCGAGCCACTTTTATTAAGTGGGACTTCTCAGCAGTACGATTTGCTGCTTTTGTTAATCGAATATTGAACTGCTCTTTCAACAAGGCAGATAACTCTCTGTTTAATTCATCTGAACTTTTATTTCTCAACTCATTCGCTTTCATTACATTATCGTCCGTTCTACAAATGCTGTTTTAATTGGTAGCTTAGCAGCAGCTAATACCAACGCCTCTTTTGCTAAGTCTTGTGGCACACCTTCAATCTCAAAGAGCATTTTACCGGGCTGTACCAACGCTACCCAGTACTCTACACTGCCTTTACCAGAACCCTGCCGGACTTCAAGTGGTTTCTTAGTAATGGGTTTATCAGGAAATATACGTATAAATATTTTTCCACCACGCTTCATTTGCCTTGCAATCACACGTCTAGCGGCTTCTATCTGTCGCGCTGTAATCGCACCGTGTTCAAGTGTTTTCAAACCATATTCACCGTAACTCACAGCTGTACCACGTGTTGCAATACCACGATTACGCCCTTTAAACTGTTTACGATATTTTGTACGCTTAGGCTGCATCATGGCTTACTTCTCCGTTTTCTCACTGACTTCAGCTTGTGTCGCTTTATCGCCCAACACTTCGCCCTTAAATATCCAAACCTTAATACCAATCACACCATATGTGGTGAAAGCTTCTGATAAAGCATAGTCAATATCCGCACGGAAGGTATGCAGAGGCACACGACCTTCTCTATACCATTCTGTACGTGCAATTTCTGAGCCGCCCAATCTACCACTCACACTGATCTTAATTCCTTGCGCACCTGCACGCATTGCAGATGTCACCGCGCGCTTCATTGCACGTCTAAACATCACGCGACGTTCTAATTGCTGCGCAATCGATTCCCCTACCAATTTTGCATCTAGCTCCGGCTTTCTGACCTCTTCTAATGCAATATGCACAGGCACATTGAAAATCTTACTCACCTCAGCAGAGATTTTGTCTAATTCCTTCATCAGCATGCCTGGACGAGCAACCGAAATAGTGATACTTGCACTGCGGGGAGGCCTATCAATCTGAATGCGGCTAATACCAGCATGTCCTAATTTTTTTTGTAAAAAACGTCTCGCTTTCAAATCTGCGCCGAGTGTATCAGCAAAATCCTTGGAGAGAGCATACCACTTAGACATGCAATCCGTCACAATACCTAATCGGATTCCACGTGGATTAACTTTCTGTCCCATGATGCTTACTCCTCATCCGATAAAATAATGGTGACATGGCAGGTTGGTTTTAAAATACGAGAACCACGTCCTTTTGCTCTTGCATGCATACGCTTATAAGTAGGCCCCTGATCAGCATAGATCTGCGCGACACGCAGCTCTTCAATATCTGCGTTAAAATTATGCTGTGCATTTGCAATAGCAGAATTCAGTAATTTCTTTAACACAGTCGCGGCTTTTTTAGGGCTGAAACTCAAAATATCCATCGCACGCTCTATAGGTAAGCCGCGAACCAGATCACAGACAAGACGACACTTTTGAGGTGATAGTCTTGCGAATTTTAATTTTGCTACAACTTCCATTCTTCATTTCCTCTATTCAGACGCCTTCGCATCTTCTTTACCTTTCACTTTTCTATCACCAGAGTGCGCACGGAAAGTACGAGTTGGAGCAAACTCACCCAACTTATGTCCGACCATATTCTCAGTAATATAAATCGGCACATGCTGCCTACCATTATGGATAGCGATGATTAAACCAACCATTTCTGGTAGCACAACGGAACGTCTAGACCAAGTCTTAATAGGCCGCTTATCACCTGTTGTCGCCGCTACTTCCACTTTTTCTAATAGGTGACCATCTATAAATGGGCCTTTTTTAACTGAACGTGGCACGCTAACACCCCTTACACTGTTAATAACATATGTTAATAAAAATCAATTACTTACTTACAGCTCGTATAATAAATTGCGTTGTTCGCTTGTTACGACGCGTTTTGTAACCTTTTGTAGGTATACCCCACGGTGTAACAGGGTGACGACCACCCTTTGTTCTACCTTCACCACCACCATGCGGGTGATCAACTGGGTTCATCGCCGTTCCTCTTACTGTTGGACGAATACCCCTGTGACGTTTTGCACCTGCTTTACCTAAAGTACGCAAATTATGCTCTGAGTTACTGACTTCGCCAATCACAGCCTTACATTGTGATAGTATTTTGCGCATCTGGCCTGAGCGCAGACGCACAGTGGCATAATCACCCTCTCTTGCAATCAACTGCACCGCAGCGCCCGCGCTACGCGCAATCTTTGCACCACCCAAAGGCTGCATTTCTACACAGTGCACCGTTGTACCAACTGGAATATTACTCAAAGGCAAGCAGTTACCTACCTTAATAGCAGCATCCGCACCAGAAAACACTTCGTCGCCAGCTTTCAAGCCTTGCGGCGCAATCATATATCGTCTCTCACCATCTGCATACAGTAACAATGCAATAAAGGCGCTGCGATTGGGATCATACTCCAGACGTTCAACACGTGCTTTAATACCATCTTTGCTGCGCTTAAAGTCTATGATTCTATATTTTTGCTTGTGGCCACCACCAATATGCCTACAAGTAATCCTACCGTTATTGTTCCTACCGCCCGTTTTCGGCTTCTTTGTAACAAGCGCAGCATGCGGCTTACCCTTGTGCAAATCTTTGTTGACAACCTTAATTGCAAACCGTTGTCCTGGCGACGTCGGTGAAAGCTTAACGAGTGACATACTATCCTCAACCTATCTGTTTATAAAAAACAAAATACCTTTACTAAAAATTTACCATTAGGCCTGCATTGCACCAGGCATATCTATTTTTTGGTCAGACTCCAACCGCACATATGCTTTTTTCCAGGCTTTTTTAAAACCCTCTTGGCCTCTGAACATCTTCTTCTTTGGCTTCACATTAACGATCCGGACAGACCTGACTTTTATATTAAACAAAAACTCAACGGCATCTTTTACTTCAGCTTTGTTTGCTTTGCGATCCACTTTAAATGCATATACGTTATTTACGTTAGCATTCACTGCCTTTTCAGAAATATAAGTAGAAACAATCACATTAAATAAACGTTGTTCGTTCATTGTAACACCCCTTCCATTTCTTTAATTGCAGCTTCTGTGAAAACAACTTTTTCTGCTTGCACCAAAGAAACAGGGTCAGCAACAGCGGTCGAAACATCACGAATCTCAACATGATGCAAGTTACGCGCAGCAAGAAAAAGACTCTCTTCGAGCGAATGAGAGATAACCAACACCCGACCTGTCGCATTCACTTCTTTTAGCTTCGCAAGAAGCAATTTTGTTTTAGGCGCCTGAATTTCAAAAGCCGTCACAACAGCAAGCCTATCTTGACGAATCAATTCAGAAAGAATAGAGCGCAACGCACCTCTAAACATTTTTTTATTTACCTTTTGGTCGAAACAACGTGGTCTCGCAGCAAAAGTGACACCACCTTTACGCCAAATAGGACTACGAATCGTACCGGCACGCGCTCTACCTGAGCCCTTTTGTTTAAATGGCTTAATACCACCACCGCTGACTTCAGCACGTGTTTTTTGCGCTTTTGTTCCTGCACGCGAAGCAGCCATATAGGCAGTCACCACTTGGTGAACCAGAGACTCATTAAAGTCGCAAGCAAAAATATGATCAGATAATTCAAGCTTTGCTTTCTTATCTGTTAGTGTTAACTCCATTAGCCTCTCCTCACGCGCTCTTCTTTTTCTTGACTGCGCGTCGAATCACAACCAAGCCATTCACACCACCAGGGACAGCACCTCTGACAAGCATCAGATTACGTTCAGCATCAATACGAACGATCCTCTGCGACAATATCGTTTTTCGTGCACTACCCATATGTCCGCACATTTTCTTACCTTTAAATACTTTACCAGGCGATTGTCTCTGACCAATAGAACCCGGTGCACGGTGAGATAACGAGTTACCATGCGTTGCATCCTGAGAACTAAAATGGTAACGCTTGATAACACCAGCAAAACCCTTTCCTTTGCTCTCGCCACAGACATCAATAAAATCACCTTCAAGAAAACGGTCGACTTTGAGCTCAGCACCCACAGTCATATCAGCCACTTCCTCAGCACTGAGACGAAACTCCCACAAACCATCACCAGGCGTTATACTTGCTTTCGCATAATGACCTTGTATCGGTTTATTCAGTCGAGAACGCTTGCTCTCACCTGTTGTGACCTGCACAGCCGTATAGCCGTCTGTATCGTTTGTCTTGATTTGAACAACACGATTCGGCAACACCTCAATCACAGTCACAGGAATACCCTGACCATCTTCAGTGAAGACGCGTGTCATACCACATTTTTTACCAACTAAAGCTAATGTCATCTTACTACCCTGGTATTTTGATAGACTTCTTTAGAAATTTATTCTTAAGGGAATCTAAAATTAATTTTCTTCATCTACACTAATCTGCACATCGATACCGGCTGCAAGATCAAGTTTCATCAATGCATCGATAGTCTTATCAGTAGGACGATAAATGTCCAACATACGTTTGTGTCTACGTATCTGATATTGGTCACGTGCGTCTTTATCACCATTTGGAGAAGCACAGACAGTGTACTTCTCAATAGTCGTTGGCAGAGGAACAGGCCCACGTACTTGCGCGCCTGTTCTTTTTGCTGTTTCCACAATCTCGAGTGTAGAGGCGTCGATTATTTTATAATCCAACGCCTTCAAACAGATGCGGATTCTCTGATTTTTATTACTTCCAATAGCAGCCATAACAACCCTACTTAATTACTTTAGTAACAACACCAGCACCAACCGTACGACCACCTTCGCGAATCGCAAAGCGTACACCATCTTCCATTGCCACAGGGCAAATCAGCGTAATCGTCATCTTGATGTTGTCTCCTGGCATGACCATTTCTACACCATCAGGCAACACACACTCGCCGGTTACGTCTGTTGTTCTAAAATAGAACTGCGGACGGTAGCCCTTGAAGAATGGGGTATGACGACCGCCTTCTTCTTTAGACAGTACATACACCTCAGCTTCAAACTGGGTGTGGGGCGTTATTGTGCCAGGTTTTGCTAGCACTTGTCCACGTTCAACTTCTTCTCTCTTCGTTCCACGTAACAATACGCCAACGTTGTCCCCTGCACGGCCTTCATCCAACAACTTACGGAACATTTCTACGCCTGTACAAATTGTCTTCAAGGTGTCTTTTAGACCAACAATTTCTAGTTCCTCACCTACTTTCACAATACCGCGCTCAATTCGGCCTGTTACCACGGTACCACGACCAGAAATAGAGAAAACGTCTTCAATTGGCATCAAGAAAGGCTTGTCTGTTTCTCTTTCAGGAATAGGAATGTACTCGTCCATTGCTTTGGCCAGCTTAAGAATAGAAGGAACACCAATCTCGCTCTTATCACCCTCTAATGCTTTTAATGCGCTACCGGTTATCACAGGTGTTTTATCACCAGGGAATTGATAAGAAGTTAAGAGATCACGCACTTCCATTTCCACCAACTCTAACAATTCAGCATCATCAACCACATCTGCTTTGTTCAAGTAAACAACAATATAAGGCACACCCACTTGGCGCGCTAATAAGATATGCTCTCTTGTTTGAGGCATAGGACCATCTGCTGCAGAAACCACTAAAATAGCACCATCCATCTGAGCAGCACCCGTGATCATGTTCTTCACATAATCTGCGTGGCCAGGGCAATCCACGTGCGCATAATGTCTCGCCTCTGATTGATACTCAATATGCGATGTTGCAATCGTGATACCACGCGCTTTTTCTTCAGGCGCTTTATCAATTTCATCAAATCGCTTTTTTTCGCCACCAAAAGCGTCCGCTAAAACGCTAGCTAACGCAGCTGATAATGTTGTTTTACCATGATCAACGTGACCAATCGTGCCCACATTCACGTGTGGCTTAGAACGTTCAAACGCTACTTTTGCCATTTCCTATCCCCTTCTATCAAATAATTACTTATCACTCTTATTAATAATTTGCTCTGCAATATTGGCTGGTACTTCACCATATCGAGAGAACTCCATTGAGTAAGTTGCCCGACCTTGCGACATAGATCGTAGATCAGTTGCATACCCAAACATTTCAGATAAAGGCACTTCTGCATGAATCAATTTTCCACTTGGAGAATCATCCATCCCTTGCAAAATACCACGGCGACGATTTAAGTCACCCATTACATCACCCATAAACTCCTCGGGTGTTACAGCCTCTACCTTCATGATAGGTTCTAAGATCACAGGCTTCGCACGCTTAGCCGCTTCTTTTACTGCCATCGATCCAGCGATTTTAAACGCCATTTCATTAGAGTCAACATCATGATAAGAACCATCAAATAAAGTTACCTTGACATCCACAACTGGATAACCCGCAATCACACCATTTTGCAATTGCTCTTGAATACCCTTATCGACAGCAGGGATGAATTCTCTAGGAATCACACCACCTACAATGGCATTCACAAACTCATAACCTTTACCAGATTCTAAAGGTTCTAGTTTAATCCAAACATGTCCGTACTGCCCCTTACCACCAGACTGTCTGACATACTTACCTTCTTGTTCCACCGAGCCGCGAATTGTTTCACGGTATGCAACTTGTGGCTTACCCACATTCGCTTCCACCGAAAACTCACGCTTCATACGATCAACAATAATTTCTAAGTGCAACTCACCCATTCCCTCAATAATCGTCTGACCTGATTCTTCATCAGTATGCACACGGAAAGAAGGATCTTCTTGAGCTAGCTTACTTAACGCAATACCCATCTTTTCTTGGTCTGCTTTAGTCTTAGGCTCAACCGCGACCGCAATAACAGGATCTGGGAAGTTCATTTTTTCTAAAACAATCACTTTATCAACATCTGTTAGCGTGTCACCCGTCGTCACTTTCTTCAAACCAACGGCTGCCGCAATGTCGCCTGCATAAACTTCTTTAATTTCTGTACGATCGTTAGCATGCATCTGCAATATACGACCAATACGCTCTTCACGATCTTTTATTGGGTTGTAAACAGTATCACCTGAACGCAGCACGCCCGAGTACACACGGAAATAAGTGAGCGTACCCACATAAGGATCTGTTGCAATTTTGAATGCTAAAGCAGAAAAAGGTTCTTTATCAGAAGGTAAACGATTCGCTTCTGTTTCATCAGCATCCGTTAAATGCCCTTTAACAGGCGGAACATCAACAGGTGACGGCAGATACTCTATCACAGCATCCAACATTGCCTGTACACCTTTATTTTTGAAAGCAGAGCCACACAACATCAACACAACATCGTTACTCAATGTGCGCAACCGCAAACCACGCTTAATCTCTTCTATCGTTAATTCACCTGTTTCCAGGTACTTGTTCATATACTCTTCTGTTGCTTCAGCTGCTTCTTCAACCAAACGATCATGTGCTTTTTTGCATTCCGCCAACATCTCAGGCGCAATATCACGTTCTTCAAACGTATTACCTTGCGTTGTATCATCCCAGTAAATCGCTTTCATTTTGACAAGATCAATCACACCTTCAAATTGATCTTCTGCGCCAATCGGCAATTGAATTGGCACTGCGTTTGCCCTGAGTTTCGTGCAAACTTGGTCAACAACGCGCAAGAAATTAGCGCCCGTACGATCCATCTTATTCACAAAACCAATTCTCGGTACACCATAACGCACCGCTTGACGCCAAACCGTTTCGGTTTGAGGTTCTACACCACCAACAGCGCAGAAAACAGCACAGGCGCCGTCTAATACACGCAAAGAGCGCTCTACCTCAATCGTAAAGTCTACGTGACCAGGTGTATCAATAATATTAAATCGGTATTGCGGAAACTGTTTAGCCATTCCCAACCAAAAACAGGTTGTGGCAGCAGAAGTAATGGTAATACCCCGTTCTTGCTCTTGCTCCATCCAGTCCATGGTGGCTGTGCCTTCATGAACCTCACCCAATTTGTGAGATACACCTGTATAATACAGGATACGTTCCGTCGTTGTCGTTTTACCTGCATCGATATGCGCCATAATGCCGATATTACGATATCTTTCAATTGGGGTTACTCTTGCCACAAATCACCTCTACCAACGATAGTGTGCAAACGCTTGGTTTGCTTTAGCCATACGGTGTACATCATCACGCACCTTCACAGACGCGCCACGACCCATTGTCGCTTCATACATTTCTGCGGCCAAACGAAGAGCCATTGTCTTTTCAGAACGAGACTTAGCAGCCTCAACCACCCAACGCATCGCAAGCGCCACGCCACGATCCGGCGTTACTTCGATAGGCACCTGGTAAGTCGCACCACCCACGCGTCTAGACTTCACTTCAACAGTCGGCGCAACATTCGTAAGCGCTTTATGCAAACTTTCCAAGGCATCCTGACTTTGGCCTGGCTGATGCGCTGACTTGAGGGATTTCCCCTTACCACCTTTACCATCACCATCATCACCGTCTTCTTTTTCCTTACCCTTCTCTTTTTTCAAACGATCAGAGAGGACATCTAAAGCTTGATAAACAATCTTTTCAGCAATCGATTTCTTACCCGATCGCATCACCACATTAATGAATTTTGCAACTTCTTCACTTCCGTAAAGAGGATCTGGCAAAATTTTTCGTTTAACAGCTGCTTTTCTTCTAGACATAATACTTTCCTACTATTTACCCTGACCTTGACCTTTCTTTTGTCTCTTTGCACCGTACTTAGAACGGCCCTGATTCCGCTTGCTCACACCTGCTGTATCTAAGCTACCGCGAACAATGTGATATCTCACACCTGGCAAATCCTTTACACGACCACCACGAATCAATACAACAGAGTGCTCCTGCAAGTTGTGCCCTTCACCACCAATGTAGGCAGTCACCTCATACCCGTTCGTTAAGCGAACACGCGCAACCTTACGCAAAGCCGAGTTTGGCTTTTTAGGAGTGGTCGTATAAACACGAGTGCATACGCCACGCTTCTGAGGACTACCACGCAATGCCGGCACCTTAGACTTATCGATATTTACCACTCTTCCAAAGCGTACTAATTGATTAATTGTTGGCATCTTAACTTACTCTTTTCCCTTAATCCAAAAAATTCTTTAAAAATCAAAAACAAAAATGTCACGAGGGTGGCTTTCCCGCCCAACCAGCTTATACAAAGTGACCAGAAGCTCGCCTCTAATTTACAAGGAGACGCGCGATTCTAAGAAGGTAAGGCCTTTTTTGTCAAGAACTTATTAGGTCTGTTGACAATTATTATTTACCCTTCTCCCCCTCAGCCTTACGCGCTGCTCGCTCGGCGTGATATGTTAAGCCTGTGCCTGCAGGGATCAAACGCCCTACAATCACGTTTTCTTTCAAGCCCCTCAACTCGTCTACTCTGCCATTCACTGCCGCCTCTGTTAAAACACGCGTTGTTTCTTGGAAGGACGCTGCAGAAATAAAGGACTCTGTTGAAAGTGACGCTTTTGTAATACCCAATAGAATGGGTTCATAACGCGCAGGTATTTTACCTTCTTTACCTAACTTCGCATTATCTAAGCGTAGCTGCGCATACTCCACTTGCTCGCCTTTAATATAATTAGCGTCGCCCACATCAGCGATCGTCACTTTACGCAACATCTGACGAATAATCACTTCGATATGCTTGTCGTTAATCTTAACACCTTGTAACCGGTACACGTCTTGAATTTCATTTACTAAATAGTTAGCCAGTGCATTCACACCCAATAAACGCAAGACATCGTGTGGATTTAACGCGCCTTCTACTAACATTTCTCCACGCTCAACGTGTTCACCTTCAAACACATTGATGTGACGCCATTTTGGAATCAATTCTTCGTACACTTGACCATCTAAAGCTGTGATCATCAAACGACGTTTTCCCTTGGTTTCTTTACCAAAGCTAATAATACCAGAGATTTCCGCCAATACGGCAGCATCTTTGGGACGTCGCGCTTCAAAAAGATCGGCAACACGAGGCAAACCACCTGTGATATCGCGTGTTTTTGAGGATTCTTGCGGAATACGTGCTAACACATCCCCCGCTTTCACTTTGAAGCCATCTTCGAAGTTAACAATCGCATCTGCTGGTAAAAAGTATTGTGCAAGCAACTGCGTTCCCGATAAATAAAGATCTTCACCCTGATCATCTACCAACTTTAATAAAGGCTTCAATTCTTTACCGGTACTACTACGCTGTTTCTGATCAAACACAACAATACTCGACAGCCCCGTCAATTCATCGATCTGACGGTGCATCGTCATCCCCTCAATCAAGTCTACAAATTTGAGATGACCTGCTACTTCAGTGATCACTGGATGGCTGTGCGGGTCCCAATTTGCAACAATCTGTCCTGCTGCCACTTTAGACCCCTCTTTTACAGTCAATTCTGCACCGTAAGGTATTTTATAACGTTCACGCTCACGACCATGTTCGTCCTGGACAGCCAATGTACCTGAACGTGATGCGACAATAAACTTCTCACCGTCACGCTCAATAATTTTCACGTTGTGTAATTTTATCTTACCAGGGAATTTCACCTGTACATTATTCACAGCCGTTGTACGAGAAGCCGCACCACCGATGTGGAATGTTCTCATGGTAAGCTGTGTACCAGGTTCACCGATGGATTGCGCAGCAATCACGCCCACCGCTTCACCAATGTTCACACGATGACCACGACCTAAATCACGGCCATAGCAGGCCGCACAAATACCATAGCGAGATTCACAACTAATCGGTGTGCGCACAAATACTTCATCGATCGTCACATCTTCCAATTTTTTGATCCAATGTTCATCCAACAACGTATGTTGCGGCACAATGACATCACCCGTCTTGGGATCAAAGATATCCTGTACTGTAACACGTCCTAATACACGCTCATGCAATGGTTCAACAATATCACCACCCTCAATTAAAGGTGTCACCACAATACCTCGCGTCGTGCCACAATCTTCTTCAGAAACCACCAAATCTTGCGCAACGTCTACCAAACGCCTGGTTAAGTAACCGGAGTTAGCTGTTTTTAATGCGGTATCCGCTAAACCTTTACGCGCACCGTGAGTAGAAATAAAGTACTGCAACACGTTCAGCCCTTCGCGGAAGTTTGCTGTAATCGGCGTTTCGATAATGGTGCCGTCTGGTTTTGTCATCAAACCTCTCATCCCAGCAAGCTGACGAATCTGCGCTGCCGAACCTCTTGCGCCAGAGTCTGCCATCATATAAATAGAGTTGAAAGATTCTTGCTTCACTTCTTTGCCTTCTTTGTCTTTCACTGTTTCAGTAGACAATTCATCCATCATCGCCTGAGCAACCAGGTCATTGGTTCTAGACCAAATATCAACAACCTTATTGTAACGTTCACCTTGCGTTACCAAACCAGAAGCATATTGGGCTTGTATTTTCTCTACTTCGCCTTCTGCTTGACTAATAATCGCAGATTTTTTACGGGGCACAACAAGATCGTTCACACCAATTGACAAACCAGAACGCGTTGCATAATGGAACCCGGTATACATCAGATGATCTGCAAAAATAACTGTCGCTTTCAACCCAACTTGGCGATAAGCAGCATCAATCAAATTAGACAATTTCTTCTTGGTCATTGTTGCATTTACCATTTCAAAAGGCAGCCCTTTCGGCAACACTTCAGATAAAATGGCACGACCCACTGTCGTTTCCAACAAACTCACCTTGTCTTCATATTTGCCCGTCTCTTTATTAAAAGGGGATTCCTTGATTCTGGCACGAATTTTCGCATGCAAATCAACGAACCCATTTTCATAAGCACGATGCACTTCCGCAACGTTAGCAAAAATCATACCTTCGCCGCGCGCATTGATACGAGAGCGGGTGAGATAATAAAGACCTAAAACAACGTCTTGCGTAGGAATAATAACAGGCTCTCCATTTGCAGGAGACAAAACATTATTCGTTGACATCATCAGCGAGCGCGCTTCTAACTGTGATTCTAGCGACAATGGTACGTGTACCGCCATTTGGTCACCGTCGAAGTCCGCGTTATATGCCGTACAAACCAGCGGATGAAGCTGTATGGCTTTACCCTCAATTAAAACAGGTTCAAAAGCCTGGATACCAAGTCTATGCAGTGTAGGGGCACGGTTCAACATCACAGGATGTTCACGTATCACCTCTTCTAACACATCCCAGACTTCTGGCTCTTCACGCTCCACCATTTTCTTAGCCGCTTTAATAGTAGAAGCAGCGTCCAATATCTGTAATCGACTATAAATAAACGGCTTAAACAATTCTAAAGCCATTTTTTTAGGTAGCCCACACTGATGTAATCGCAAGGTAGGACCTACCACAATCACAGAACGCCCAGAGTAATCGACACGTTTACCTAAAAGATTTTGACGGAATCGACCTTGTTTACCCTTAATCATATCCGCTAATGATTTCAATGGACGCTTGTTAGAACCCGTAATCGCACGGCCACGACGACCATTATCCAACAAGGCATCGACTGATTCTTGCAACATGCGTTTTTCATTACGCACAATAATGTCTGGTGCGTTTAAGTCTAGTAAGCGTTTCAATCGATTGTTTCGGTTAATCACACGACGATATAAATCATTTAAATCAGATGTTGCAAAGCGACCACCATCCAAAGGCACCAACGGCCGTAAATCTGGTGGCAGCACAGGCAAGACATTCAGAATCATCCACTCTGGTTTATTACCAGAAGACAAGAAAGATTCCATAATTTTCAATCGCTTAGACATCTTCTTGTGCTTTGCATCTGAGTTTGTTTTGATCAACTCATCACGTAAGCGTGCAATCTCTTCTTCTAAATGAATGGCTCTTAATAAGTCTTGGATAGCATCCGCACCCATTTGCGCTTCAAACTCATCACCATATTCTTCAATCGCATCGTAATAAGCTTCTTCAGATAACAGCTGACCTTTTTCAAGCTGCGTCATGCCCGGATCGGTCACAACATACGCCTCAAAATACAGTACGCGTTCCAAATCTCGCAATGTCATATCAAGTAACAAACCAATACGAGAAGGCAAAGAACGTAAAAACCAGATATGCGCAACAGGGCTTGCCAATTCGATATGCCCCATCCTTTCGCGACGCACACTACATTTTACAACTTCTACACCACACTTATCACAGACCACGCCACGGTGCTTTAAGCGCTTATATTTACCGCACAAACATTCATAATCTTTTGTTGGTCCAAAAATTTTCGCACAAAATAAACCGTCTCTTTCAGGCTTGAAAGTACGATAGTTGATTGTCTCTGGCTTCTTTACCTCGCCAAAAGACCACGAACGAATTTTTTCTGGGGATGGCAAGCTAATTGCGACACCAGAAAAATCCCCGGACTCAGGCTTACCGATTAATAAATTATTAAAAGCGTTCAAGATCAGGCCCCCTCTCTATCAGCACAGAAACAATAAAAAGTTCAGCGCAATCACGCTGAACCTATTCATAAACAAAGACTACGCAAGTTCTATATCAATCGCCAAAGAACGAATTTCTTTAATCAACACATTAAAGGCCTCAGGCATATTGGATTCCATATAATGCTCACTATCGACAATATTTTTATACATTCTCGTACGACCAGACACATCGTCTGATTTCACGGTCAGCATTTCTTGCAAGGTGTAAGCAGCACCATAAGCTTCTAGCGCCCACACTTCCATTTCACCAAACCGTTGACCACCAAACTGCGCCTTACCACCCAACGGCTGCTGCGTGACCAAGCTATAAGAACCAGTAGAACGAGCATGCATTTTGTCATCGACAAGGTGATTTAGCTTCATAATATACATGTAGCCTACTGTCACGGGACGTTCAAAGCGCATACCCGTACGACCATCATATAGCGTCGCTTGACCATTTTCCGGCAAGCCCGCTAGACGCAGCATGTATTTGATTTCTTCTTCAGTTGCACCATCGAAAACAGGTGTTGCAAAAGGCACGCCGTCGCGCAAATTATCTGCTAAGACCAATAATTCTTGGTCATTTAACACATCCAGGTTTTCCTGCGTTGCGCCTACACTATAAATTGAATTTAAGAACTCACGAATTTTCGGTGTTGATTGATGCGCATCAATCATCTTACCAATCTTTCGACCCAATCCCTTAGCAGCCCAACCAAAGTGCGTTTCCAACACTTGCCCAACGTTCATACGCGAAGGCACACCTAAAGGATTAAGCACAATATCAACCGGCGTACCATCCTCTAAATAAGGCATATCCTCCACAGGCACGATCATAGAAATCACACCCTTGTTACCATGCCGACCCGCCATCTTGTCACCAGGCTGCACACGACGCTTCACAGCCAAATAAACTTTCACAATCTTCAACACGCCAGGCGCCAAGTCGTCACTCTGCGTAATCTTCTGACGTTTTGCTTCAAATGCTTTTTCAAAATCCAAACGAACTTGCTTAAGCTGAGCAGCAGCAGACTCCAGCTGCTTACTGGCAGCTTCGTCTTTCAAATGAATTTCGAACCATTTCTCACGCTGTATTTCTGCCAGATAAGCTTCGCTAATTTTTGTCCCTTTCTTCAACTTATTGGGACCGCTTTCAGCAACAGAGTCTAACAATAACTTCTCAACACGAGAGAAAATATCGCCTTCTTTAATACGCATTTCATCGCTCAAGTCTTGTTTTGCCTTAGCAATTTCATTTTTTTCAATCTCGAGTACACGCGCATCCTTCTTAACGCCTTCACGTGTGAAAACATGTACGTCGATGATAGTGCCTTCCATACCTGTTGGCACACGCAATGAGCTGTCCTTCACATCCGACGCTTTCTCACCAAAAATTGCCCGCAATAGTTTTTCTTCTGGGGTAAGCTGTGTTTCACTCTTCGGTGTGACCTTACCAACCAAAATATCGCCTGATGTCACTTCTGCACCAATATAAACGATACCGCATTCATCTAATTTAGAAAGCGCGCTTTCGCTAACATTTGGAATATCCGCACCAATTTCTTCTGGTCCCAATTTTGTATCTCGTGCAATACAAGTGAGTTCTTCGATACGAATACTGGTAAATCTATCTTCCTGCACGACTCTTTCTGAGATTAAGATGGAGTCTTCAAAGTTGTAACCATTCCAGGGCATAAACGCGACTAACAAGTTCTGCCCCAGCGCTAATTCCCCTGTATCAGTGGATTGACCATCCGCTAACACGTCTTGCTTTTCAATCAAGTCACCTTTGCGTACCAGCGGACGCTGATTAATACACGTATCTTGATTTGTGCGGGTGTATTTTGTTAAACCGTAAATATCCACGCCTGTTGCACCCGCCTCAGCTGCAGCTTTATCGTCAACACGCACCACGATACGTGACGCATCAACGTAATCTACCACCCCTGAACGTTTTGCAACGACAGTAACGCCTGAATCTTTAGCAACTAAATGCTCGATACCCGTCCCCACCAATGGTTTTTCTGTTTTCAATGTTGGCACAGCTTGACGCTGCATGTTCGATCCCATTAAAGCACGGTTCGCATCGTCATGTTCCAAGAAAGGAATCAACGCTGCAGCAACAGAAACGATCTGTTTTGGTGAAACATCCATAAACTGTACGCGATCCGCTGTAGAGAACGTGAACTCATTACGATGTCTCACAGGCACCAGTGTATCAACCAACATACGCTTTTCATTAATTGTTGCATTTGCCTGCGCAATCACGAAATCACCCTCTTCGATCGCGGACAAATAAATAACTTCATCAGTCACTTTTCCATCAGCCACTTTTCGATAAGGCGTTTCTAGAAACCCGTATTCATTCGTACGCGCGTACATGGCCAATGAGTTAATCAAACCGATATTTGGACCTTCTGGCGTTTCAATAGGGCAAACGCGACCATAATGGGTAGGATGCACGTCACGCACTTCAAATCCGGCACGATCACGAGACAAACCACCAGGCCCAAGCGCTGAGACACGACGCTTATGCGTAATTTCAGACAATGGATTGTTTTGATCCATAAACTGAGATAACTGACTCGATCCAAAAAACTCTTTAATAGCGGCAGACACTGGTTTCGCATTGATAATATCTTGCGGCATTGTATTTTCAATATCAGGCAAGCTCAAACGATCCTTCACAGAACGCTCTACACGCACCAAACCAACACGGAATTGATTTTCAGTCATCTCACCAACACAACGCACACGCCGGTTACCCAAATGATCAATATCATCGACAGCTTGCTCACCATTACGAATTTTAATCAGCGCTTTCAATACTTCCAGTATGTCTTCTTTGCTTAATACACCTGGCCCCACAATCTCTTTGCGACCCACGCGACGATTTAATTTCATACGACCAACATCAGATAAGTCGTAACGATCAAGCGTAAAAAATAGATTTTTAAATAAAGCTTCAGCAGCATCTTTTGTAGGCGGCTCACCTGGTCGCATCATGCGATAAATTTCAACCAAAGCTTCCTGTGTATTTGTTGTAGAATCAACACGTAATGTATCTGAAATATAAGGTCCGCGGTCGATATCATTCACATACAGCGTCTCAATCGTATCGATATCTGTTTCTAACAAGGCTTTCACCACATCAGCTGTAATAATATCGTTTGCACTTGCTATGACTTCACCCGTTTTTGGGTGAACCAAAGCTTTCGCTAATGTTTTACCAATCACATATTCAAAGGGGACTTCTACTTCTTTTAAGCCAATTTTTTCCAGCTGCGCAATGTGTCTTGCTGTAATACGGCGACCTTGCTCAACAATCACCTTACCTGCTTTTTTCACTTCGAAAGCAGCGGTTTCACCACGTAGACGCTCCGTGACCAGTTGAAGAATAAATTTACCCTTCTGAATTTTAAATATATTATTTTCGAAGAAGGTCTCTAGTATTTCTTCTACTCTCATTCCTAGCGCACGCAATAAGATAGTCACCGGCAATTTGCGACGACGATCAATACGTGCATGAATGGCATCCTTTGGATCAAATTCGAAATCTAACCAAGAACCGCGGTAAGGAATCACACGCGCTGAAAACAGCAACTTACCAGAAGAGTGTGTTTTACCCTTATCATGCTCAAAAAATACACCTGGTGAACGATGCAACTGTGAAACCACGACACGCTCGGTACCATTAATCACAAAGGTACCGTGATCCGTCATGAGTGGCACTTCACCCATATACACTTCTTGCTCTTTCACATCTTTCACAACCTTAGAACCAGCAGCTGCTTCTCTATCATAGTGAACAAGACGCAACTTCACACGCAAAGGCGCAGCATAAGTCACGCCTCGCATCTTACATTCTTTTACATCAAAAACAGATTCGCCCAATCTATAGTCAACAAACTCTAATTGCGCAAGATCAGAGACGCCGATAGGAAAGAGAGACTTAAATACACTGGCTAAGCCATTAGGACCCTCCAAAAATCGTTGATAAGATTCTTTTTGGATCGCCAGCAAAGGAGGAACATCAACAACACCTGCTCTTAATAGATTACCAAAACTTTTACGAATTCGTTTCTTTTCAGTATACGAGTAAGCCATGTGTAATACCCCTGCGCTGCAATCGACGACAAAGCAAATGAAGGAAAAGCCGACAATTTATTTCACTGCCGGCCATCATAAACTAACAACTAATTATAAAAACAACTGAAACAAGCCTACTTAATTTCAACAGTTGCCCCTACTTCTTCCAACTTCTTCTTAAGCTCTTCAGCTTGCGCTTTAGCTAAGCCTTCTTTAACAGCTTTTGGTGCAGCTTCAACGAGATCTTTTGCTTCTTTCAAGCCAAGACCGGTCACTTCACGCACCACTTTGATGACATTAATTTTGTTGTCACCCGCTTTAGCAAGAATCACATTGAACTCAGTTTGTTCTTCAGCAGCGGCAGCAGCACCACCACCGGCAGCCGGCGCAGCTACAGCAACCGCAGCAGCAGACACACCAAATTTATCTTCCATCATCTTAATCAAATCAACTACATCAATCACTTTCATGTTAGATACTGCATCTAAAATATCTTCTTTAGTCACTGCCATTTTATGTACTCCAAAAATAAAAAAGTTTAGAAATAATTTACCTAGGCCGCTGCTTGTTTCGCATCGCGAACTGCTGCTAACGTCCTCACTAATTTACCAACAGGCTCCGCCGTTGTACGCACAAATTGTGTAATCGGCGCCTGCATAACGGATAGTAATTGTGCAATTGCCTCTTCCTGTGTTGGTAAGCTTGCAAGCAAATCCAACCCATTTTTAGGTAACAACTGACCATCCAATGCCAATGCCTTTACAACCAATTTTTCGTTTTTCTTGCAAAAATCTTTCAATAAACGTGCTGCAGCCCCAGGGTGCTCTTTTGAAAAAGCCAAAGCCAAGGGACCAACAAGTTCATCTTTTATGCAATCGAACTGTGTGCCTTCAAATGCTCTACTCGCAAGCGTATTTCGCACAACGCGAAAATCCACATTTGCTTCGCGCATTGCTTTTCTTAACGCAGTCAGCTGTTCTGCTGTTGAGCCAAGATATTCAACTGCAACCAGAGACATTGCGCCTTTTGCAACAACAGCAACTTCCTGCACAATCTTCTTTTTATCCTGCAATCCTAACGCCATCTTCACCTCCCACTCTATCCAATTGTACTCATCGCTATTTATAAAATAGCAACACCGTTCCATTGGTATCACCATCTGCGTAGGCTGGCGCAGTCTATTTACAATATCCAACGCTGATTAAGCAACCGCACCTACGGTCTTCGACGGGCATCGGTAAAAACAACGCCACGCCAAAATCTTCACTACAGATCTAATTGCGAGATATCCACAATTAAACCTGGACCCATTGTTGTTGAAACACATATTTTTCTAAAGTACACACCTTTCGATGTCGTTGGCTTTGCTTTTTTAAGTGCAGCTAGTACTGCCTTCATGTTTTCGAGAAGGTCTGCTGAATTAAAACTCACTTTACCTAATGGACAATGAACAATACCTGCTTTATCCGTACGATAGCGAACTTGCCCCATTTTAGCGTTTTTCACAGCATTGGCAACGTCTGTCGTCACCGTACCATCTTTCGGATTAGGCATGAGTCCGCGCGGACCTAGCACCTGCCCTAACTGACCAACAAAACGCATTGCGTCCGGCGTCGCCAACAAAATATCAAAGTCCATCTTGCCCGCTTTAATCTGTTCAGCAAGATCTTCTAAGCCAACCAGGTCAGCACCTGCTTTTGTCGCAGCTTCTTGGTGCGCAGGCGTTGTCAATACAGCAATACGCACGCTACGCCCTGTCCCCTTAGGCAACACAATAGAACCACGAATTGCTTCATTCGATTTACGTGGATCCACTCCTAACACAACAGCCATATCTACGCTTTCTACAAACTTTCTTTGAGGCATTTTCTTCAATAATTCAAATGCTTCTTGAATGGCATACACTTTTTGAGGCACTACCATTGCTTTGACCGCTTTTTCATATTTTGACATTTTTCGCGCTATCATAATTATAACCCCTCCACATCAACGCCCATACTGCGAGCACTACCCGCCAATGAACGCACAGCAGCATCAACATCCGCAGCTGTCATATCCACCATCTTCATTTTTGCAATTTCTTCCAGTTGCTTACGCGTGATCTTGCCAACCTTATCTTTATTAGGAACACTGCTGCCTTTTCCTAATTTAATCGCATCCTTAATTAAGAAAGTAGCGGGTGGTGTTTTGACGATAAAGGTGAAAGACTTATCTTCATAGACGGTGATCACAACAGGTAATGGCTTACCTTGCACTTCCGGCGTCTGCGTCTTGGCATTAAATGCTTTACAAAATTCCATGATGTTCACACCCTGCTGTCCTAGCGCAGGACCTACCGGTGGACTGGGGTTTGCGGCACCCCCTTTAATCTGTAACTTGACGTAACCCTTTATTTTTTTACCTTTTGGTGCAGCCATGTGATAACCTCACTTCTTTATTGGGTACAAGCGCTTAAATGAAGCTCCCCTGTTAGAACAACCAACAAACACTAACCTTTTTCAACTTGATCAAACTGCAATTCAACAGGCGTAGAACGGCCAAATATCATGACAGCAACACGCAACCTGCTCTTCTCATAATTAACTTCTTCCACCGCACCGTTAAAGTCAGCAAACGGACCGTCAATAACACGCACAACCTCACCCACTTCGAACAGCACCTTGGGTTTAGGCTTCTCGCTACTATCCTGCATACGCTGCATAATAGTCTCTACTTCTTTTTCAGTAATCGCAGCAGGCCTATCGCTCGTTCCGCCGATAAAACCAAGCACCTGAGGAACAGATTTCACTAAATGCCACGTTTGCTCATCCATCACCATCTCAACAAGCACATAGCCGGGGAAAAATTTTCGCTCACTTTTACGCTTTTGACCACCACGCAACTCAACCACTTCTTCTGTTGGCACTAAAATGTCACCAAACTTATCTTCCAGCCCTTTCATCCGTATACGATCACCGAGGGCTTTCATCACAGCCTTCTCAAAACCTGAATAAGCGTGCACAACGTACCAGCGCTTTTTTGGGGGTGTCTGATCTGCTGTCATTACCAACTCTCCTCCGGTTAGGACACTACAATTACGTTCTCTGTCCAGTTAACCAACCTATTAAGGCCACCAAACTACCATCTAACGCCCACAACACAAGCGAGAGAATAATAACAACAACAGCAATAATCATTGTCATCTGCATCGTTTCTTCACGTGTAGGCCAGACAACCCTGCGTAACTCTGTACGCGAGTCCTGAAAAAAACCAACAAACTGCTTACCGGCTTTAGTCCGAGAAGCCACAACACCTGCAATTCCCAGCATCGTAAACCAAACAAATAACCGCAGCGATGTACCGACACTACTGTAGTAATAATTACCGACAATGCCAAGAAGTAACAAAATAGATACAGCTAACCATTTCATCCAATCCAAGCGCTTGCCTTGCTCTGTTTGAACAGACTTTAGCACAACAATGTTCGTTTTCGGTTTAACGCTCTTATCCATTGGACCCACTTAACTGTTCAACTTATATTCCAAAAAACCAGGCCAGGAGGGTCTCGAACCCCCAACCTGCGGTTTTGGAGACCGCCGCTCTGCCAATTGAGCTACTGGCCTAAACCTAAAAATACTGCGTGCTCTGCACAAACATCACCGCCAGGAGCGCTATTCTGCCAGCCCTAGCCACACTTGTCCACGGTAACGCCCCTATATACACAAAAATAAAAAAAATCTCCAGTCATTTTTACATGACAAGAAAGATAGTGGCCTTTTTTAAATCAATTTTACAAAATCTGCCTTTAGTCACACCTGAGCCCACAACCGGAATCGAACCGGTCACCTCTTCCTTACCAAGGAAGTGCTCTACCGACTGAGCTATGTGGGCTTCCTATCACAGCGGGTGATGGGAATCGAACCCACGCTATCAGCTTGGAAGGCTGAAGTTCTACCATTGAACTACACCCGCATCCTAAGACAAACCCTAGAATAAATTGGAGGGAGAAGGATTCGAACCTTCGAAGGCGTAAGCCGTCAGATTTACAGTCTGATCCCTTTGGCCGCTCGGGAATCCCTCCTGAAAACCAGCCGTGGATTCTGCTTGATACCTTATGACATGTCAATGAGTAAGTTAGGTACGAGGAATATATCCCTCAGATTGCATTTCGATGAGACGAGAACATGTTCTAGCGTATTCAGCGATCATCCGACCTTCAGTATAAATATCACGCACAGGCACGGCAGCGGAAGCGATCAGCCGTATGCGCGCATCGTAGAGCACATCAATCAATCGAATAAACAAAAGAATGGTGTTATTTTCGCTGGCAGCAATCAGGGGAATATGTGAAATAAAAACAGTGTCGTAATTCTCAGCAATCCACAAATAGTCTTGCTGGCTACGCGGCACAGCGCAAATATCTCTAAAGTGAAGCCAAATATTTTTTCCCGCAGATTTTTTAATATTCACGCGCCTAGCTTCTATCATTAAAGCATCGTGATTGACAACAGCATCACCTGCTAAAAATACAAAACATTTTTGCATTTCATTTTCAGCATAAGCATCATCGGGTGTAAAAAAGACACCTGATGATTTGAGGTGCCGCAATCGATAATCGACATTTGCTGTCAAATGCATCACCCTTGTATGCTCTTTAATCAAGGCAATCGCCGGCAAGAATAAGTCGCGCTGTAATCCATTTCGATAAAGATCATCCGGCAGAATATTAGAAGTTGTCACAAGACAGACACCTTCAGCAAACAAGGCTTTTAATAAATTCGCCAATATAATGGCATCACCCACATCTGTGACAAAAAATTCATCCAAGCACAGTAACTTGCAGTGCTTTGCCATTTTTTTGGCGATCAGTGTAATAGGGTTTTTCTTGCCTTGATATGCTTTCAGCTCTCGATGAATATAACGCATAAATTGATGGAAATGCATACGTTTTTTTTCTGTGACGGGCAGACAATGATATAAACAATCCATTAAAAAAGTCTTGCCGATGCCGACACTGCCACATAAATACAAACCACGTATTGTTTTCTGCGCGCCCCACCATAAAATAAAACGCTTGCTTTGTACGCACACCAATTGCTGATAAATCGATTCAAGCTGCGAAACCACCTCTCGTTGAGCAGGATCATCAAGAATTAAACCTTGGGCACAATGTTGATTATAATAAGCTAATGGCGTCATATGCCTACCATACCAGTGGTTCTCCCAGATGCCAAGATCCTATTTTGTTTAAAAAAAGATCAACCTAAGCCACTACTATTTAAAATGTAATAGGTATATTATTTAAGGATAACAAGGACGGTGATATGACTCTTAATAACAAAAGTATCAGCATTATTGATCGCGTAAGCAGCATCATTGCAGAACTCAAAGGACAATACGAATACCATCAGGCAGCAATGCTTGAACTCAATGCGATGCAGACCTCCCTCGATAAACTCAAGGACTATCTACACAGCACCTCCCTTGGCGCTCATTACGATAAGAAAGAAGTTGATGCACAGGTTGCGTCAGTCAACGTGCATCTTGCTATCTTACGAACAGAGCTGAAAAAGACAGATTACAATAAGCTGAGAAAAGGAATGAAAGCTGTTAAAACAATTCTCAAATTCCATCCGACCAAGTATTCGCCGCTTGCTTTTGCTGCTGCATGGCTGGTGGAGTGGTTATATTTTATCTAAAAGAGCTGTTTACAATCCATCAACTTTCTAATAGCATTCACCCCTCTTAATAATACGGTACCCGTTTATGTCAGATATCTCAAACGCCTCGCCTGAAAACTCAGCATTGGGAAAAAAGACTGCCTACGATACGCACTATGATCCCGATAGGCTATTTCCTATTTTACGTAGCATCAACCGTGATAAAATAAACGTACCTGAAAAAATACCTTTTTTTGGATTTGACATTTGGAACCACTGTGAAGTTTCCTGGCTGAATGAAAAAGGCAAACCCATTGTTGGGCTTGCTGAAATCATTTACGATTGCCATTCATCTTATATTATCGAATCAAAATCGATGAAGCTTTATTTCAACTCTTTTAATAATACAAAAGTAAAAGACTTAGAAACACTGCGTAGCATGGTAGCACATGATTTAACAAGTCGTATTGGCATGGTTGCTCACATTAACATTACCCCTATCGCTGATGTTAAGCGCGAAATCATCATGCCAAGCTTTAGCAGTGTTTGTATTGATAACCTGGATATTACTTGCGATACTTATACACTTAATCCTTCTTTTTTACATGTTGAGAATGAGCAAGCTTCTGAAACATTACACTCTGATCTTTTAAAATCGAACTGCTTAGTCACCAACCAACCTGATTGGGGAAGCGTGGAGATTAGCTATGAGGGACGGAAGATCAATCATGCCGGACTGTTACGATATATTGTTTCATTCCGAAATTGTAATGAATTTAGCGAGACAAGCATTGAAAGAATATTCATGGATATTATGAAGCAGTGCCGACCTGAAAAATTAACGGTTTATGGCCGATTCACACGCAGGGGTGGTTTAGATATTAATCCTTATCGTTCAACCCACAAGACCACATTCGATAAAATCAGTAATATCAGGCTGTGCCGGCAATAACTTTATGTTTATTTTCATAATATTTGGCACTGATTTTTATGGTAAAATGACCTATATAAGTTAGCTAAATACTAACAGGAGCATAGTGATGGGCAGGCTCTTAAATAAAATAAGAAATTTATTCTCTACCGCTGATACTCAGAAGCAAAAACCCGATGAGATTTTTTCTGAGCATGAAGCAGACCTATTAGCAGTGATTCAAAAACTGTCACTGGCAGCAGATCTTGAAACAATTATGTTTATTGTTCGACAAGCTGCAAGACGAATGATGGAGGCAGACGGCGCAACATTTGTGTTAAGAGATGGCGATCAATGTCATTATGCAGATGAAGATGCGATTGGGCCACTTTGGAAAGGTAAACGCTTTCCCATGAAAATGTGTATCAGTGGTTGGGTCATGTTAAATAGCCAACCGGCAGTGATTGAGGACATTTATACAGATGAAAGAATCCCCATTGATGCCTATAGGCCAACTTTCGTAAAAAGTCTCAGTATGGTACCCATTAGAACAATCGACCCTATCGGCGCCATTGGCGTCTATTGGGCAAGACAATATCGGCCTACAAAAAATCAATTGCGTTTATTACAGGCCTTAGCTGACAGCACTTCGATTGCGATTAAAAATATTCAATTGTATAGCAAAATAGAAGAAGGCTCACAAGAAACAATTGCGCAAATTGAGATGTCTAAGAAATTAATAGAGACAAATACAAACCTCGAGAATACATTAGCAGAACTGAATCTACGCAATAAAGAAATGCAGTATTTAAAAGAATTAAGCTCAACCTTGCAAACCTGTTATTACATTGAGGAAGCTTATAAATTAATCGCTCAATATGCGGGAAAATTATTTCCTCATACGTCCGGCACGCTTTATATCATGCATGCCTCTCGGAATTACTTAGAATCTATGGTTTCATGGGGGAAATCAGAAAAAGAAGAAAAGATGATAAAGCCAGAGTCATGTTTAGGGTTACGCAGGGGTGCCATTTATAAAGTAAAAAATTCACAAACAGATTTACTGTGTGAGCACTGCAAATCAATCACAAGTGATTCTTCCTACACCTGCATCCCATTATTCTCGCAAAGCGATATCCTCGGCTTATTCTATATAGAATGGGAAAATGCCGACACGACAGCGCAAAATATTTTTGATCAGAAGAACGATAAAGATATTTTACTTGGGATGATTGCAGAGCAAATTGGTATTGGCATTTCCAACATTAAACTTCGTGAAACATTGCGTCATTTCTCTTTCCGAGATACGTTAACAGGTCTTTACAATAGACGTTACTTAGAAGAGACACTAGAAAGAGAATTGAGTCGCTGCACACGGAAATCATTACCGCTGGCTATTATGATGATCGACATTGATCACTTTAAGGAATTCAATGATCGCTTTGGCCATGAAGCAGGAGACATCGTCATACAAGCTTTATCAAAAGTATTGATTAACTTCACAAGAAAAGAAGATATCGCATGCCGCTATGGTGGCGAAGAATTCATTTTTGTGATGCCAGAGACAACGATAGGAAATGCGGCACATCGTGCAGAACTACTGCACGAAGCATTAACGCAGGTGAAATTGCGTTACAGCGACAAGCTCCTGACGAAAGTAACCATTTCTATTGGCTTAGCCGCATATCCTGATGATGCTGAAAATCAACATGATTTGATCAATGCTTCAGATGTTGCGCTCTACGAAGCCAAGAATACGGGCAGAGACAAAACCGTAAGATATAGCAAGGCGATTGCGCATACGACAGAAGCGCCATCTCATGAGTAAAAATTTGACTAAGATAAGTAATTTACTTGATAGAAACCTAACTATGTCTGAATCAGACTATGCATACCTTCTCATACTTATCAGGAGAGAATTGGAATTCCTTAGCGCAATCTCTGGTGAAAATGGAAAAGCAACAATGCGTGAGAAATACGGAGATTTAGAACTATTTTGTGATTGGGCTCTACATTGCGAGATAAATCGCTCTGCCGCTGGATCGAATTTAGTTTCAAGAATTCATGGCGTCCTGAGGGAGGATAAAGATACGGTCCAAATAGCATCGGAAACCTTATTAGATACACTTAAAGCACAACTTATTGATATAGAAGAAACAAGTGGCTTTCTCTTTGCAGGCAACTAAGATAGTTACTATATGAAACCAAGGTAATTGGTCAGCAGCCTGCTGACCAATTTCAGCATAGGTAAGGCTTTCTGCGAATAATTTCATATATTTCAAATTAGTAACGCTAAATCCCTTCATCTCTGGAAAAGCTGATTTTAAGTCCTTGCTAAGCTGGTTAATAACTTTAGCGCCCCACCCATGCTTTGCCTGTGATTGAAGAATCTGGGTACCTATATGGTGATACAGAAGGATAAGTTCCTGATTAACTCGAAGAACAGCTCGATAACGAATAGTCTCAACCCGTTGTTTAAGGGCGCCAAAAAAAGCAACATATGAAGTATCGATGGTATTTGATGTGGTCATAAGCCACTCCTTTTTAGCTCAGCTTTAAGATGCTGAAGTAGATGCTTAATAATAGTTTCAGTCTGAGTGCATCTTATCGAACAGTACTCAACAATACAATAATTGAGGTAAGCAATGCAAAAATACCTCTTGCAAACTATCGAAAGTATCAATACAATCTAAACCTCCCACACTTCAAAGTGCAACTTCTAACATCCCATCTAACATCCCATCCTTACTCGCCTGAGCTTTTATTTACACTTTCATTAACCTTCAGCAGTCACCCCACCTCGCGACACCCATCTTAATTTACTCCATTAAAGGAAACCACCTATGCCAAATAAAAACACAATGCAAGAATTACAACGAATTGTGATTGAATCAAGAGAATTAAGCGAAGCGTTTGATTATTTTTTTGATCTCACCGAGAGCGGTACCATTTCTTGCAAGGATGGGAAGACAATTACACCACCTGAGTTTAACGACGAATTAGCCACTGTGCTGCTTGCTGTGCAAACGCGGGTCAGCCACATCATAAACAAACCACTCACCTTAATTTCGCCTATGTTTTTTGAGATACAAAAGCATCATTTTTTTCACGGCATTTGCTTCACAGAAGAACATACCTACCCTATCGTTATTCTATACTTCTCTCATGTAGAAACGGGCATTTTTGCGATGCCGCATCAAGAAGGAACAGATATGTGCCGTTTTATCTTAACCAAGCAATCGACTTACGACAATATACAGTAGCGGCTCAGCTATCGATAGAAGCTGAGCGACGCGAACGTATATTATATGAATGCGCTGTAGCGGTAGAGCAAGATGTTGCATTGCAACAAGAGATGGCTGAGTGGGATGTCACATCACATGATGGTCTTTTATAAACCAATCCTTGACCCGAGCATTTCTTCTGCAGTAGGATGGCTGCTTATAAAACAAGGCCACCATACCCCGTGACGACAACACCCTACGATAAGCTTTCACCGGTGCTCATTCTTGACGCAATAGAGTCGCTAGGTTACCAGTGCTCTGGCAGCCTCTTCGCTTTAAACAGTTATGAAAATCGTGTTTATCAAATTGGTATCGAAAATGATGCGCCTATTATCGCTAAATTTTATAGGCCTTTGCGTTGGAGTGATGATGCCATTTTAGAAGAACATGCCTTTTCGATCGAGCTAGCGAGCCATGAGATTGGCGTGATCCCACCCCTTGCGCAACCAACAGGTAAAACCTTGCATAAATACGAAGGCTATCGCTACGCTATTTTTGCCAGACAACAAGGCCGTCCCTTGGAATTAGAAGATGCCGAGCAATTAGAATGGGTGGGACGTTTTCTGGGTCGCTTACATGCATTAGGTGCCACTAAACCCTTTACACACCGTTTATCGTTAACGACAAAAACATACGGAGAACAGCCCTATCGCTTCCTGATTGAAAATGATTTCATCCCGCCAGAACTCAAACAGAGTTACACCACACTTCTTGAAACACTACTCATCAAAATTGAAGAATGTTTTCAGGAAGTAGAGGATGTGCGTTATATTCGTGTGCATGGAGATTGCCATGCAAGCAATATTTTATGGAGTGGCGCAGGTCCACATATTGTTGATCTTGATGATTGCTTAATGGCGCCCGCGATACAGGATATTTGGATGTTGCTTCCAGGTGGTAGCGCGCATGAAACAGAACGGCAGCTGAATCACATACTTCGCGGATACTGTGATTTTAATGATTTTAACTGGCGCGAAGTCAGCCTTATTTCTGCATTGCGAACATTACGGATGATTCATTATTCAGGTTGGCTGGCGAAACGTTGGGAAGACCCTGCTTTTCCAATTAATTTTCCTTGGTTTAATACACTGTCTTATTGGAAAGAACAAATCACTCACTTAAGTGAGCAATTACATCTACTGAATGAAGGAAAAGGTGATTGGAAATGACAATTAATGAAATTTTTATTAATAAACAATATGTTATATTTTCTCTCGTTTCGTTTATTTTGATAATTTCGTTCCTTTCGTTTATTTCGAATATATGCTATACTCATATATAGAATAGGAGAATAAATTATGAGTATCGCCACAGAACCATTTGCCCCAACGGAAAAAGACGTAAAACTTGCAGAAGAATCAGAGAGGGCTTTAGCTTCCTACCTGAAGACGACGAACGATCCAGTCTTTACACTGAAAAGAAAGGGAGGGAGTGTTCAACAAATTCACATCCCTGTCGCTGCCATTTCTTTATTGGTTAAGATTTTAAGGGAAATGGCAAATGGCAGCATTGTTACCTTAATTCCCGTGCATGCTGAGCTTACCACACAGCAGGCAGCAGATATATTGAATGTCTCACGTCCTTATCTTGTCGATTTATTGGAAAAAAGAAAAATTCCTTTCCACACAGTAGGTTCAAGGCGACGCGTTTTTGCGAATGATTTGCTCAGGTACAAGAAAAAAATTGATGATGCTCGCTTAAAAACATTAGAAGAATTATCAAAACAAGCGCAAGATCTAGATATGGGATACTAAAATTGTCAAATTTTACTGCACTTTATGATTCATGCGTTCTATATCCTGCACCACTGCGTGATTTACTCATGCACTTGGCTTTAACGGATTTATATAGGGCAAAATGGACTGATCAAATTCACGAAGAATGGATGAGAAATGTTTTAAAAAATCGCCCTGACATTAAAATAGAGCAACTGGAACGTACACGACACTTAATGAATGAAAATGTACGGGACTGTTTAGTGAGTCATTATGAGGAAATAATTCCTTCTCTTAGACTGCCCGACCCAAATGACAGACATGTATTAGCGGCTGGAATACATTGCAACGCTGCTGTTATAGTCACATACAATTTAAAAGATTTCCCTAGAAAAGAAACTGAAAAATTTGGAATTGAAGTGCAACATCCTGATGATTTTTTGGTAGATCTCATTGATCTGTCACCACGGTTGGTTTTTGCTGCAGTCCATCGATGTCGACTCAGTTTAAAAAACCCACCGAAAAATCCACATGAATACTTGGAATATTTAGCCAATCAGAATTTACCAAAAACAATAAAAAAACTAGAAAGCTCGCATCAGTACATCTGATTTCTGCTTATACAGATTCACCCTTCTCCTCCAGCGCAGTCCACCGCGCATAAGCTGATTCCAAGCTAGCATTCAACCCAGCCAGCTCCGCCATCACCTTACTAATCGTTTGCGCATCTTGATGATAAAACTGCGGATCAGCTATCTCTGCTTGCAACCTTGCGATTTCGGATTCCAACCCTTCTATTTTACCCGGCAATTGCTTCAGCTCTTCCTGTTCTTTATACGTCAACTGCTGACTTTTCTTCCGACTATCTTCCTTTTTAATCAGCACCTTCTCTCGCACGGGCAAAACAGGTGCAACGGATGGCCGCTGCCTGAGCCAATCATCATATCCACCAATATATTCTGCAATGCGCCCATCGCCCTCAAAAATCAGAGTACTTGTCACAACATTATCCAAAAACTGTCTATCATGGCTTACCAATAATAACGTGCCTTGATATTGATTAAGCATTTCCTCGAGTAATTCTAATGTCTCAATATCCAAATCATTTGTCGGCTCATCAAGCACGAGTAAATTTGTAGAGCGGCTAAACAAACGCGCTAACAACAGGCGATTACACTCCCCACCAGATAATGCTTTTACAGGTGTCAGTGCGCGCGCTGGCGTAAATAAAAAATCATTAAGGTAACTGATAATGTGTCGCTGCTTACCCTGAATTTCTATCATATCACTACCTTGCGTCACATTATCAGCAACTGTTTTTTCTGGATCCAGCGCTTCACGTAGCTGATCAAAATAGGCAACCTCAAGATTTGTACCGATTGTCACAATACCTTGCTGTGGCTTGATTTTTCCGAGCAGAATATTCAGCAAGGTGCTTTTACCAATACCATTTGGCCCAATCAAACCAATACGATCGCCCCGCATCACGCGCAATGAAAACTGCTGAATAATAGGTGTATCGTGATATTGATGAGAAATATTTTCTAGCTCGGCAACTAATTTTCCTGATTGCACTGCGCTATGAATATCAAATTTGACTGTTTTCTCAACATCGCGACGCTTGCTTCGTTCTTCACGCATCGTTTTCAAAGCACGCACACGCCCTTCGTTGCGCGTACGCCTTGCTTTAATACCCTGGCGAATCCATTTTTCTTCTTGCGCTAGTTTCTTATCAAAATCAGCTTGTTGTTTAGCTTCAGCATGCAACATTTCTGCCTTACGGTTTAAAAAATTTTCATAATCACCCGGCCAAGAAGTCAGTTGACCACGATCCAGTTCAATAATACGCGTTGCAATTCGTTTTAATAAAGCACGATCATGGGTAATAAAAATCAGTCCTAGCTGTGTGGCACTCAACAAATATTCTTCTAGCCATTGAATAGCAGCGATGTCTAAGTGATTTGTTGGTTCATCTAACAACAATAATTCTGGCTGAGAGACTAACGCTCTCGCTAAAGCCGCGCGTCGTTGCCATCCACCTGATAGCGCTGCGACTTTCACTTCAGGGTTTAACTCGAATTTCTTCAATATCGTTTCAATTTCATATTCATATTGCCAAGCACCGATGGCTTCAATCTTTTGTTGTAGTGTGGTAATGAGATCTAAATCAATATGTTCCTTGTCTGATTGTTGCGTTGCTTGGTGGTAAGCCGTCAGCAGCTCTCCTGCCTCGCTTAACCCTTCTGCTACAAACTCGTAAACAGATTTCGTTGATGATCGCGGTAAATCCTGCTGCAAACAAGAAACACGTAATTGTGGTTTACGCCAAATAGTTCCTTGATCAGGCAGCAGTGTGCCATCAATTATTTTGAGTAAAGAGGATTTACCGGCACCATTGCGACCAATTAAACAAACGCGCTCATCAGCCGCAATTTGCAATTTTATTTGATCCAGTAATGGGTGGAGACCAAATGCCAGAGAGACATTATCAAGTGTGATTAAATTTTTCATCGTTTTTTCTGCCACAAAACACCCCTACTCCAAGTAGGCAATAATATGAATATATTCGAAAAAACTCAAGCTCACACTTTTTCGTACGAAAAAGTGTTGATTATTACACTTTTATCAACGTATAATTGTAAATACCAACACTTTTACCGACGAATGAACCATGAAAAGATTAATTTATAACCAATTACTAACCTGGAAGCAGAAGAGAAACCGTAAGCCGTTGATTTTAAAGGGGGCGCGTCAAGTCGGAAAAACCTACAGCTTGCTAGACTTCGCTAAAGCCGAATATGAAAACATGGCATACTTTAATTTTGAAAGCTCACCACACTTACGCACGCTATTCGCTCAAGGTTTAAAGCCTGCTGACATCATCAAAGCATTGTCAATTGAAGCAAATACACACATCACGCCAGAAAAAACACTCATCATATTTGATGAAATTCAAGCATGCGCAGAGGCATTAAATAGCTTGAAGTATTTTAACGAATTCGCGAATGAGTATCATATCGCCTCAGCTGGCTCATTACTGGGCGTGACGCTCGCAAATGCTAAGAATTTTCCCGTTGGCAAAGTAGACTTTTTATCTCTCTACCCACTATCATTTACTGAGTTTTTATTAGCAAAAAAGAATACTTTATTGACGAAATTTCTTGATGAGATAGACACGTTAGCGCCATTACCTGAAAACGTTCATGAGAAATTACTTTCTCATTTCAGAGAATACTTATACATAGGTGGCATGCCAGCCGCAGTCATGGAATCAATTGAAAGCGATGATTTTGAAAAAATTCGATATCAGCAACAAAATATTTTAGATGCTTATCGTTTAGATTTTGCCAAGCATGCGCCAGATAATATCATCATGAAATTGAACCAAGTATGGGATGTGATTCCGAATCAACTTGCTAAAGAAAACAAAAAATTTATTTACTCTGTTATTCGGCAAGGCGCAAGAGCAGCAGAATTTGAAACCGCAATCCAATGGTTGAGCGAAGCAGGATTAATTCATAAAGTTCACAACACAAATACACCAAAAATACCTTTAAATGCCTATATACATCATGACATCTTTAAAATCTACTTATCTGATGTTGGATTATTAGGCGCGATGAGCAACATTTCTGCAAAATCCATTTTATATGGGGACAGTGTGCTACAAGAATTTCGCGGCGCATTAACTGAAAATTACGTTTGCCAAAGCCTAGTTAACCAGAAAAATGAACTGTTTTACTGGTCTAGCGAAGGCATCGCTGAGTTAGATTTTCTATATGTTCATGATGATAATATTTATCCACTAGAAGTAAAATCAGGCGCTTCAAACAAGAAAAAAAGCTTGCAATTATATCTAAAAAAATACGAGCCTCGCTTGGGTATAAGATTATCTCCTATGAATCTTAAAAAAGATGGCGATATACTAAACTGCCCGCTTTATTTGCTGGATCATATAAAAAAGTTACTACAAATATCTTAGTGAGATTGCTTATGAATTTATCCGCTTTTTAAGCAAATGAACTTTTTCAAAAACAAAAACCGCCTTATATGCTACTTGCAAATAAGGCGCCAGAACATGTTTCTCACGTTCAATATCATATCCTTTGAAACTAAAATAAGACAAATGATCTGGAATAGCCCTATCCATAAATACATATTCCGACTGAGCAAAAGATTTTTCTCGAGCAATATAATAGGCTGTTGCTTTACGAAATGATTCTTCTTGTTGCAAATATTGTTTTATTTCCGCTGAAGGTATAGCAAGATCGTTGAGATAATCTCTAAAACATTCAGTACTAATAGAAAAATTTGCAATATCTAACTTTTGAAAAACCATCATTAATTGATCAAGATGTGCACTAAAAGCGGTATCATTGATTTTAAGGGTCGCCTGATATTCCTTTAAAAAAGGAATATCTTTCGTCGGACAATGCCGCTTTCTCTGCAGCGCATCTAGCAAATGAATAAGCGTCGTTTTGCCAGAGCTTGGTGGCCCTGTGAAAACAATCCAGTTTGTTTTTTCTACCATAAGATTATATCCCCGCGCAGCCAGGCCGTTCACGGCTGCAAGATAGATACTGTGTTGAATTACAACCCCTAATTAAACTAATTTCGAGTCACTCACATAAAGTTACGATGCAGCCAGGCCGTTTACGGCCGCAAGTTTTACAGCCCCGGATGAGGATGCGAAGCGAAGCGTAGCATCCGAAGGCCGGGGAAGTGACAACCACCCCACGTCTTTAAGCACCGGAGGTGCGTGAGAAGAAACTCAAAAGCATATATAACAATAACCTATTTTCTCGACGAATGCGCTACAAGAAGACTAATTTATAACCAGCGCTAGCCACAATCCGCTTTATTTTTAAACGCGAGCAAACATCTCGTGACTAATCATTCTCGCACCAGGACCTTCTTTTGCTATTTCTGTTGATTGACGCGCGATGATAGCAGTCATATCGATAGTCTTCTTATTTTTTTCAATATTCCCCGCAAAGCTCACAACCGAACCACACTCGGGGTAATTCACACTGAGAGCTATAGCATTTTTCGCCGTATAACCAACAACCGGCCTGGTTGTACCAATTGCTTCTTGACATTCTTTTGAAGCAACTGCAGTAATAAATGTGCCTGTGACGGTATTATCCGAACCAAACAATAGCGTAAGCGAAGAGCCACGCGTATTCTTGTAAACTATTGGATTATTACCCGCAAATACACCCTGACTAAACAAAGATAAGCTGATAGCAGCCACACAACCCGCATATTTCAATCTCATTTTTCACTCCTTAATTTGAATAGTATCCGAAAGATTATGATAACGGATAACATCTCAATTCCTATCCGTGATATTACAGATCCCTTTGACAAAGCGCAACAATCAATTCTGCCCTGGTTGCCACACCGAGTTTTTGTTTCGCATGGATAATCAGCTCTTTCAAAAAGCAATTTATCATTTGATATCAGCTCATCTGCTCCGTAAAGAAACGACGGTATCGCAAATCCTAGAATTGGAATTTGGAGACTCTTGTAGACTGCGCAGTCTCCTCTGCCTTTGATCGCTCTGACAGCAATACTTCAAGCTCATCTAATCTTTTGGTGTTACCTGGATGCGAGTCGTACAGTGCGTTCAGCTGTTTTTTATGATATGCCCAATAGCGATCTCCATAAGACCAATGCCAGTATTCTGTTGGGTAGTTCACAAAACCAACCGCGGATAACGCCTCGCTCATGATTCGCCTATTGCGTTGTGCTTCGTCAGAAATAATTCTTGATGTGGTTAAAGAGAGAGATCCATCCCTATCTTCCATCCAATCTTTTGGATGAATACCCATGTCAACATACTCTCCTGCATCATCAATTAAATACACATCAACTGCGCCACCTGTAGCATGCGGCGGAATATTTTTCGAACCATCTTCGTTCACAACAGGAGAAATTAGTTTTGTGGTCTCTGTAAAAATATCATGTTCAGACCAACTTGGATATTGCGCTCTATTTTTTTGAAACTGACTATCAAAAAGCATTTTCTGCAAAGAAAAACTTCTATATGCTTCATATAAACAAAAGCGTAGTCCACTCGGCAAAAGAGCTTGCGCCTGCTTCAACTTCTCGTATATAGACCGCCTCATCTTCGTGTAATCCGTATTATTCGGCACTTCAGGAGATAAACCATAAACAATTTCTGCTTGATCTCTCAAATCGATCATTGGCTCATCGGTCTCAGCAATGGCGACAGATAATATGCGGGGATCTGCAATTAATATAATCTCTTCTGGGTTAACATGCTGCATCTCTATTCTCCTTTTTTGTCTCTACAGCCAAATGGCAATAGACTATGCGAAACCGAGCCGCGACCGTAAGGGAGCGTCACGATTCAACCATTTTATAACTGAAATTTCTAATGACTCAACTGCATGATGCCTTATTTAAGCACTATATTTTGCATCATTTTTCATTCTGTGCCAGCTTTTATCGAATTAATGTAACGCTCCCTCACGGTCGCGACTCGGTTTCACGCGCTGTTTAGCCCATAGTACGGAACAAAGTACCTTGCATCGCAAGGTACTTTGTATTATACTATCCCTGAGGTGAATAATGAATACACAATTTAACAAGGGGATACTGGAAATGTGCGTGCTGGCGCTCCTTGCCAAACGCGATTGCTATGGCTTCGAGCTAGTCGACACCATCTCGAATCACGTTGATATATCAGAAGGCACTATCTACCCCCTACTGAGACGGCTCACGCAAGAAAACTATGTTGAAACTTATTTACAAGAGTCGCCCAGCGGCCCACCGCGTAAGTACTATCACATGACACCTCACGGAAAGGTGTTTACGGAAAATTTAATTAAGGAGTGGAATCAATTTCACAAAAAAATCAATCAACTTATTAAAGAAGAGGTCTAGCATGCGTAAGCAAGATTTTTTAAAAGAACTAGAAGCTAAATTAAATTGTCTTCTAGCAGAAGAACGAAAAGAGATTCTTCGCGATATAGAAGAGTATTTCGATGAAGGGCATCGCCGCAATCAATCTGATGAAGAAATCATCAAAAAATTAGGCTCGGCTAAAGCGATCTCAGAAACGATTATTGCGGAAGCAAAAGTAAAGCGTATTTCGCACGCCACCACCTTCTCACAAAAAATATTTGCTCTGTTATCAGCGTTTTTTGCCATTTTACTGCTCACCCCATTTAATTTAATTTTTGTCCTTATCCCCCTCCTAATAATAACATCGATCATCGTGTCAGGTTGGCCTGTTGTATTAGCAATGATTGTGTCACTTCCCGTTGCTGTCATATTAGGCATGATATTTGCGATTAATGTCGGATTCCATTTATTCACATTGTTAGCTATTTTATTTTTTGTCATCGCCTGGATAAGCGCTGTTATCACAATCACCATTGGTTTTACTTGTTTGACGTTAGCTTACTTTAAAGGTGTAGCGAAATTATTTTTATGGAACATTAACTTTATCAAAAATCGTGCAAGGGGTGGATAATGAATATAAAATCGTTTTTCAAAGCATTGTTTATTACAATAGTAGCTATTAGTTTAGCTTATTATTTCTATCAAAAATCGGATATCTTTTTCTCTCCAACTGCAATAGGGAAGATATCGCATAATTTGATAGAAAAAATATCCGATAATAATTATAAATCATCCACCTTCACCAAGCGAATGCCAGCGCAACCTTAGAGACCGCATCTGGCAATATTGACTAGTATGGCGCTATTAGGGTTTCGCGCGATTACCCTCCGCAGCATTATCGTCACTTGATATGGCTCTACCTCTATAATAAAAATCGCATTTTGAATATACAAAGAAAAATCAACTAAAATTTTTCCACAAAACATGGTAGACTTTGGCACTATGAAAAAAGTCGATGTTGTGATTGTAGGTGCCGGCGCTGCCGGACTCATGTGCGCGATAGAAGCAGCGAAGCGCAATCGCACAGTATTAGTCTTAGAAAAAGCCAACAAACCCGGCAAGAAGATCCTCATGTCTGGTGGTGGCCGCTGCAATTTCACAAATTATCACATTGACCCTCATCGTTATCTCTCTCACAACCCCCATTTTTGTAAATCAGCATTAAGTCGCTATACGCAGTGGGACTTTATTGATTTAGTGAAAAAATATCATATCCCTTTTCATGAAAAAACATTAGGGCAATTATTTTGTGATAACAAATCACAGGATATTCTTAATCTCTTATTAAGCGAATGCGAAAATCACAATGTTGATATTTCCCTCAATACACAAATAGAGCGCGTTGAAAAAATGAGTGACTATTTTAAAATAGCAAGCTCTCGCGGTCAGTTGCATTGCGACGCTCTGGTGATTGCAAGCGGCGGTTTATCAATACCCACGATGGGTGCAAGCCCTTTCGGATATAAAATTGCCGAACAATTTGGGATTAAGGTATGGCCCACCAGGGCTGGGCTTGTGCCATTCACGCTTACTGAAACAGAAAAAGAAAAGCTATCCATACTGTCTGGTATTGCAGTAGATAGCCTTGTCAGTAACAAACATATTCAATTTCGTGAAAATATTTTATTTACGCATCGCGGATTAAGCGGTCCTGCTATTTTGCAACTCTCTTCTTACTGGCAAAGCGGCGAATCTATCACTATCAATCTCCTGCCAGAGATTAACCTGTTTGATCTACTAAAATGTGCGAAAGAATCGCATTCACAAAAACAATTAAAATCCATCTTGATGGAACACTTACCTAAGCGTGTCGTAGAAGTTTTTTTAAATCCCGCTATTGCGGACACCAAAATAGCGAATATTTCTCATCATCAACTCACAGAAATTGCAGAGCATTTCAATGCATGGGTAGTAAAACCCAACGGAACAGAAGGTTATCGCACAGCTGAAGTCACCTTAGGTGGTGTAGATTGCAATGCCATTTCTTCAAAAACAATGGCTGCACAGGATGTACCCGGCTTGTTCTTTATAGGAGAGGTGCTGGATATCACAGGCTGGCTAGGCGGCTATAATTTTCAGTGGGCATGGTCTTCTGGCTGGGCAGCCGGACAAGTGGTCTAACCTCATAAAAATAAAAGAATTTTTTATTTCAGTCGAAATACATGCTCTTAATATTCTCTTAATATTCTCTTAATATTCAAAGCGTACAATGTTATTATAAATTAACAGTAAAAGCACAAAACGAGAGCAAAATAATGACTACAAAAACATCTACAAATCTACCCACCACTGAAGCAGACGCTATTTCAATGCCAGAAAGAGGCGTAACATATCCTATATCGTATGCACGTACTCAAGCACTTATCACTGAGGCAATCGCTGATTTAAACGCTATTGAGAAATCTACATCTATCTTTTATTCAAAAAAAGCAAAAAAACAGGCGACTGATGCTGCTTCAACGCTAACAGAAACGCTCAGTCAAATCCAAGGAAAAATTCAGGAAATAGGAATTGAGAAAGCAAATAATGCAAGGGAGGGTCTCAACCTGCAGGATTGCAATTCTAACTTTGTTGATGCCCTTAATGGCCTCGATAGTATACTAAATGACATAGAAAAGCTCTCAATGCCCCATCATCCTGGCAAATTACCCTTCACAACAGCTATGACTGTTATAGAGACTATCGCAGGTATGTTTTTTCCTCTCCGTGCATTAGGATCACCAGGCGCCTATATAACAGGCACTCTTTTTAAAAAGAGTCCTGCAGAAAAAGTACGTGAAGCAGTTAAGTTAGGGAAAAAAGCAACGACTGAAGACCATCAGTTCGAATTTCGATTCAGTTAAATTTACCTGAGTTAGCGTCTATTTGTTGGATTTAAGCATCTTCCATGAAAGCTATCGAATTCGTTAATCATTTTAAACATTGTTTCTGCCGTAAAGACATGCGCATCACCTGGGGACAAAGGATCACGGCTTAGCGAAGCCTGTTCGAGCACGCTACTTAACTCTTTCTTGGCGACTCGAGCTGCTTCAGTAGCACCACTAGAAGAGATATCTTCAGCAGCCGAAACAAAACGACCGACGATATCGCGTGTACGATCAGCCAACAACGCATTAGGATTTATTTTTCCAGCTTCATCAGCAGGAGGTAGTGTTTTTTGCGGCTTATTTCCACCTGGACGCTCAACAGAAACCTTACAAAAAATCTTTCTTAGAGTGGCAGCTGTACAGGGATCTCGTAATTCATCTGTCTTTTCTATCTCACGTAAAACTTGCTTTTGCCTTTCGTTTAACACACCAAACACAAGTTAATCCTTTTTAATAACAAAGGGATGCATTCTATACTCATTATATCCCCAGATGCAATTCAACTCTATGGGAGTCTGGAGGTGAAGAGAAAACGCTCCTTAAGCAGCGATACAATTATGCAAGCCCCAAGCGACTAAGCGCTCCCCAACTATAGATAATCAAGTGGTAGCGCTGTCGTATCACAAATAGTGCGAAGTATAAAACTAGAATGCACATTATCAACACCGCTAATACTGGTTAATTTTCCCAATAAAAATGATTGATAAGTATTTAAATCTGGCACAATAACTTTTAAAACATAATCAGCCTGTTGCCCCGTAATAAGATAGCACTGAATCACTTCTGGAAGCGCCTGTATGTTTTTTTCAAATTCAGCCATCACACTCGCTTGATGGCTATTTAATCCAACAAGCACAATAACAGTTAACGCCAAGCCAATCTTCTCTGGATTTAACAAAATCACTTGCTTGCTAATCGTACCATTCTCTTCTAATGCTTTTACCCGACGCAAACAAGGTGAAGGGGATAAAGCAACCCGCTCAGCCAACTCTTGATTTGAAATGTGCGCATTTTCTTGTAAAATTTTGAGTATTTTTTTGTCGATCCTATCTACCATTTCTCATGCACCTCAAGTTAAATATATTATACTAATGTTAAATTATAGCATAAAAATCTACAATATATAAGTAATTTAGCATAAATAACTAATAAATAGAAATTTAATAGAATATAAGAAATTTAATTGCGATGAAAATGCGTTAGACTGTTTTTCATAAGGTGCTCAATACAAAAGGGTCCTTAAATGTTTATTTATCACTAACCAAATGTAGGAGGATATTATTATGTTTAGCAAAACTATAATGAGAGCAATAGCTGGTACAAGAAGCATAGGTTTTGGTATGTACATACCGAAAGGTAACCAACCGACGCCCCCAACAAGCACAGGAGAAAAAATAGGAGCAGCTGTGGGAACAGCGATGGTATTCGCAACGATAGCGTCAAACTTTAATCAACCAACCACAAGCACTGAGTCTGACAAAAAAAGTCACAACCCTATCGTATATCAGTGTCGGTAATATATACGTAAAATGCAACCTGCGGTAAATGCGCTTTTGTTTCTTGCATTTACCCGGATGCATTTTTGTCAGCAGTAATTACGAAATCAACTTGCACCTCATCTTTAACGGCATCTGTATCTGCCCATTCTCCCTGCCCAATACCAAATGTTGTGCGCTTTAACGTTACGCTTCCTTTTACGCGACCTTTGTTTTTTGATAACGCTTCTGTGACGAATGTAATGCTGACTGGTTCCGTTTTACCACGGATAGTTAATGTACCATTCCCTTGATATTTATTATCGCCTATTTTAACGAATTGCTTTGATTCAAATATCGCTTGGGGAAAGAGTTTCGTGTTAAACCAATCAGCAGTGATTAATGTAGCAGCAAAATCACTGAATGAAGTTGAAACAGAGTTCATATCTATCACAATGCGTACTTTGCTATCATTTAATTGAGCAGGATCAAGATTAATAACACTGCTAAATTTCTTGAAACTACCTGATGCTGGGGCACCATTTTGTATACCCGTAAAAGTAATGCTACTCTCCTCAGGTATCATTCTCCATTCCGCTGCACTCGCGAGGACAATAGAGGGCACTAGTAGTATCAGTAAAAAGATAAGCCATTTACTTGCGGTCATTTTAATCACGATATCATCCTTTTAAGAATGTCATCTTTATTGATGAAATGATGTTTAAACGCTGCACTTGCATGCAGAATGATGGTAGCAATTAATCCATAACCTAACCATTGATGGATCTGCTGAAATAATAGCCGCTGTTCCTCACTAGGCGAGATAAGATTAGGCAATACAAACAAACCAAAGAATGAAGCGGGAAGACCAGCAGCTGATGTGATTAACCACCCCGTTATTGGCATTGCAACCATAAAAAAATAAAATGCCCAATGCACAGTACGGGCTGCTATTTTTTCCAATAATGGGAGAGACAAACGCGGCGTTATGTTTATTAACCGCCACAAAAGTCTGACCGCTACCAAACCAAGCGCCAGCAACCCATACTCCTTATGCCAACCATACAATTTGAGCTTTTCATGACTAATTGGCAATGCAACCATATATAACCCTAGGATCAATAAACCAATGATCAAAAGTGCCATTAGCCAATGCAGGAAAATGCTAATCAAGCCAAATCGATTTTCAGTATTTTTCAGTCGCATATTAAGTACCTAGTTCGTTGGTTTATAGGCCTCTGCTTCGATATCAATATTTACTTCATCTGACACGCTTGGTAGCAATGTAGTGATGTTAAAATCCGATCGCTTTATTCGAGTTTTTGCACTAAATCCAGCTGTCATTTTTTCCGTAATAGGATTGATACCTGTTTCATTCAGCTTCACATCTAAAACCACCGGTTTTGAAACACCATGCAACGTCAGGATTCCATGAACTTTAGCTGCTTTTTTACCAATTAATTTTACCTGATCACTCACAAAAGTTGCGGTAGGAAAGTGTTCAACATCGAAAAATAGCTTACCTTTAAGATGCTTATCTAATTCGGCATTGCCTGTTACTATGTTGGTCACTTGAACAGTCACATTAACTTTGCTGTTTTGCGGCCTATCTTTGTCTATCATTAATGTGCCGCTCGCGTACCATTTTCCAGCTTGTGTCGAAAACCCAAAATGCTTAATGTGCCAAAGAATGTATGTGTGCTGCGGGTCAAGCGTAAGCGTTTCTGTTGCCTGCGCCGAAACAGCAACAAGCATTAGCAGTGATGCGATACATAAACTAAGAAAATATCTCTTCATATTCCGCTCCATCAGTCATATAACAGATGATCATTATGTTTTGGTGCTTTCCTTAGACTTTAACACACCTCCGACGATTTTCTCGCACAGTCCTTTAGGCGTAAAAACGAATGCATCAGGCTGATTATTCGTAGTAGCGGAACCAGCACAAGACTGCGTAGCAGTGGCGCAGTCATTCATTCCCGCCCTGACAATACCATAGCATTTTTCCGTATCCTGCTTTGCTGAGGCATGCGTATCAGCCATCACAGTACTCGTCGTGGCTAACATTAAAAATGCCGTGATAGCAGATTCAATAAGATTATTTATCTTTTTCATGCTAATCATCCTTATTTGAGCCAAGCTCACTTACACGATTACCCCAGCAATCAACCCCGATTGAATCCAACCCTTCAACAACGAGGCAGCATGCATGCCAGCGTTTTCTTCACCAACCCATTCACATGATTTTTCACAAATATCACCAAATGTTAATCCATTCAATACCGCATCTATTGCCCATGCTTCTTCAACTGTTATCGAGCAAAAGCGGTTTATTAAATCACGACGCCACATAATCCAAGAAACGGGTGACAGCGCTTGTATTGGCTCATCTGGAATCACATTATCACTAATCGATTGCCATATTTGAATAATATTCCAAGAGAGAGTGATGCGGTGAACAGTAGGATGGGCTCGTAATCGCATGTTTTGCCATGAATCGGGCGGTATTTTTGCCACTTCATCTATTTGTAATACAGCACTGTCGGCAGCGTCAAAAACAAGTGTCTGCTTCCATTCAAATTCAGCTAATTCAGTCAAATATTCGAACGCTTTATAATCCTGATGTTCCTTTAAAAAGGCGGGTAGGCTGTCGCCAAACCAGCGAATGGAGCGTTTACAAGAAGGATACTCATTTATGTAATCAGATGCCATTTTTTTAAATATTGCCATGCCTAAATAGGCGCTTAAGACAGGATAATTGCTATCTAAAGCCTCTATCAATCTCGCCTGGTATGCATTGCTATAGATGGCAAGGCGTGTCTCGGCAGGAACTTTCTCAGTACTAACAATCCTGCTTTTAATCTCAGAACAATTTTTAAGTAAATAGCCTTGAAATTGATCTTGCAAGCTGAATAATTCAGTCATGCTACTGCCTCTGACAATACAGTTTCTGCCAACTGTCTGGCATAATTTAATTCAACTAATAGTACATCTAAAGAGGGAATATTATCATCACGCTCAATCATGGTTGAAACTGGACCGAAACGATGCAATGCCGCTACATATAAATCCCATACAGGGCTCGCTATCTGATTATCATGCGTATCAATAATATAATCGCCCTGATTAGAATGCCCAGCTAAATGGATTTGAAATACTCTTTCTGCTGGAATAGATTTCAGATAATCAGCAGGATCAAAGTTATGATTAACAGAGCTTACATAAATATTATTAATATCGAGAAGTAACAAACAATCCGCCTGCTTGCAGATAGAACTTATAAATTCCCATTCAGTCATACTAGATTGGTGGTAATTAACGTAACTAGACACATTTTCAATAAGAATGCGTCTACCCCAAAATTCTTGAACTTGTTGAATTCGGCTTACCACGTGATTGACCGCTTCATCTGTATAGGGAAGCGGTAACAGGTCATGCGTATTTTTGCCGTGCAGCCCCGTCCAACACAAATGATCTGATATCCAACTAGGTTCAATTCTCTCAGCTAATGTTTTTACCTGTTTCAAATAATCCCAATCTAAAGAATCAGCACTGCCTATTGATAGCGACACGCCATGCATCACCATAGGATAAAGTGCGCGAATTTTCTCTAAATAAAAGTGGGGCTTACCACCTGGCACAAGATAATTTTCAGTAATAATTTCAAACCAATCGATTGGTGGTACATCTGCAATAATCGTATCGTAGTGATCTGTTCGCAGACCAAGACCAAAACCTAAATTAGGCTTATTGATAGAATTCGTCATAAATAATCAGCCCAATGTAAAAAGGTGCGCCACATAGATATCAGCGCACCTCTCAGGGTTAAAAATGTCTATTTCGATGTCGGTTCTGATGTTGGTTCTTCAGTACTGCCATTCAACTTCTTACATTGTGCTTCTGTTTTCATCATCAAACCCTTACCTTTACAACTGTTCTTGCCTTTACAAGCGCTTTGAGCTGTTTTGCATGCGCTCTTGCCTTTGCAAGAATTAACACCATAACACTTCACTTTGCTGCTAGCAGCTTGAACTAAAGTTGATGTTAATGGTGCAGTAACAAATGCCACCGCTGCTGCGGCTGCTATCACACTAGCAAATTTCTTCTTATCCATGAAAATACCTCCATTACTGTAAGCGTTTGTGGGATGTCGATTTACCATACTAACTTTTATCTAAACAACTACCATGCTAACAAATAGAACTAATAAATGATATTGGATTTATTAACAACAAAATAAATGATTGTCGGATAGATAATAAAATGAACTATACTTATGTGAATGATCTTTTTTAACACATTCTTAGCAGGCCTTCTACATAATATCTCTCTTATAAAATACTTAAATACGCCTCAAGCTGGTCTTCTGAATACCCCGCAATGGTATATTGCCAGACTTCTCGCGTAATCCGATTGATGGTATGAGAGGAAACAAGACTCTCCGCGCCGCACGCGATTCTTGCGAAATGAATGCATTTCTGAGCTAATTGAAATCCACTCGCCCGAAGTGTTAATGGGCACGCATTATTATTAACAATTTTTGAATAGTAGTCATTCCACTCATCCAGCAAAATAGCATAATTTAGCTTTACCTGTTTATTATTTTTATATTTTCCATTCATAGCAATATGCAATAATGCATTAGCTGCTCCTGCAAAATTGTAGATAGCGGGATGCTCTGAATGCACTTTGTCTTGATATGGTTTTTTTGAAATAATAGCGTCTTTATCAACATAGTATTCATTTAACATCACACTAACGGTATGCGTAGAATCAAGCGCTGCAATATCGATTCTAGGTGAAATCAAGATAGACGTATTTTCTTGGCTAGATTGAAAAGGTAACAGCGTATAATAAACAAATCCATCAATATCAAACGAAAGCAATATTGACGAATAAAAATGAAACCCTGTCACCCAGGGCAATTTCCCAGATACGATAAAACCGCCATCTGATTTTGTCACATGCAATAATTTTTTGTTAGCCGCAAAAGAAATACCTAATCCTAAATGAGAATCAGCTACTTTTTTCAGGAAATCATGAACAGATTGATCGGGTAGTAATTTTTTTAATTCAACAATAGCAAACTGATGTTGTGCCTGCAAGAATAAAAGCGCTCCCGAATATTGCGCCAATAGGATATTGTATTCAATCCACTCAGCTCGACCACCACCCAGACCTCCGCATTCGACAGGGATTAATAGCTTCAATCCACCAAGATTCCTTAATTGCTCAAAAGCAATTGCTAAGAGGTGGCTATCATTATCTAACGCATTACTAATCGGCGCAATGTTATCATTCAGAAATACCGATAACTCATTAAAGAAATTTTTAACTATCATTGTCTGTTACCATCTTATCAAGTAAAATCGACTTCAAGAATACACCCTTGTCTGCGTCTCGTATTGCGCAAGAGTTTTATTCTGTTGCAACATAAATGAAAGGGAGTTCTAACTGGCTCAAGATGCTTTTTTAATTTCAACCGTATAATGTAATCGCTGTCTCTTTAGTTGTTGTTTAATTAACAATTCTAGCAATGGCTCAATAGGGTAACCCAAAGCTGATGCCACTCTTTTAGCAAAGCTGATTCCAATATCTTTTCTATTATGCTCAACATCGCTCAAAAATTGCTTTGATACACCAATTTTTTTAGCTAAGGCAACTTGAGAAATCTCATCGCTCATTCTTAGCGAACGGACCAAGCCACCAAAAGTCATTTTATCTCCGATATGTTTTGTTGCTTTAAGTGCATCAACAGTACGACCATATCTTTTAGTAGTCATGCGGTGTCACCTCTATCACTTCAATAAATTTAATTTTATCATTGTCTACAATAACGTAAATTGCACGCCACTGCTTATTCAAACGAATCGAACGTTGCCCCTGTCTGCTACCATGAAGAGGCTCATCGTGCCATCCAGGGCTCTTCCTAGTTTCCAATAATCCTATTTTATCAACCGCCATCAGCCATGCGCGAAATTTTTCCTGAATATACAGCGGAGTTCGCTTTAAATTTTTCAGCGCTTGCCTTGAAATCTCAACAACCCTGATCATTTTACTGCCTTATTAAGATAAGTGTACACTAATTTACGGGTACTTGCTCCAATTTTTGGTTTAAATTATCTGACTCTGATTAACCATAAAATACATCAATTGAGGAAAACCGCACCCGGTTTGGTTTTTTAGTGTATTTTTGGATTTTAAATTGAATTGTATCTATTTGATTATACTGAAAAGCTGGCGATGGAACTCGAACCCGCGACCTTGCTGATTACAAAACATCGAGGAGCACGATATCACAATAAATGGCAACAGACAACAATAATGAAATCAATGGATTAGAACATACTCTCTGTTGCTGGCCGTTGCTCATGCATGTGATCCATTGGCTACGAGTGTCCCAAAAGTGGCTACGTTAGGCCTTGATAGCTGCACTTATGGAAGGGCAAAACTGGCAGACTTAACATGGTCAGCACTGCTGACCGAAACCCCTTTAGACCTATATCGAGGAATGAAAAACTGTCAGCACTGCTGACAGAAATAGGCTGGTCAAATAATTTACACATGCTATCAAAACCGAAGCAATATATAATGAAAAGCGTCATATGCCCAATATATCGAATGAGTTATACTGACTGACAAATTAACGCTGATGGCGTCAAAAATTCAAGCTACCGTAAATATTGAAAATAAAGAAATTTGGAAAGTTTTAGCGGAGACATATAGTGAATAACAATGCCCATAGAGAAGATGACGAAATATCAAAGATATTCAATGACGTTGATACTGTTAGAGCAGCCATGCAAGCAGGCATCGATGCAGCTTTATTAAGACACAAAAAATTAGGCTATCCAATCTGCGTTTGGCGTAATGATCAAGTAGAGTGGATTGCTGCTGAAGATATTAACATTGATTCACAAGGTTAGTGAGCGAGTCAAACCACGAAGTTAGAGAATTTACAATTAACCAACAGTCGTTTTATTTTTCATGCAATGGATGAATGGACGATTTATCGCGTTACAGGAAATGCGCTAGATAATTTAGCAGCTACTTGGGATGAAAATCATGCTAAAGAATAATTATTTACACGTTGCTGCATTTCAAGGACATATAAAAGAAGGCGATAGCAATGAAAATCTTCATAAAATTATCGAAATAACTCAAATAGCTGAAAAAAGAGGTATTGATTTGTTGGTATTTCCTGAAAGCTACCTTCATGGCTATTTTTCTAACAAAGAAGATGCCCTTAAGAATGCAATTAATTTACAAAGCACCGAATTTAAAAAACTTTGCTCATTCTTTTCTGAATTTCAGCATACAACGGTGCTAATTGGATTAAACGAATTAGAAGATGAAAATATTTACAACACTACTGTAGTCATTGAGAATGGTCACTGTATTGGAAAATATCGCAAAGCCTACACATATGCTCCGTACGATTATTATTCTTTAGGTCGTGATTTTCCTGTTTTTGAAAAGAAAGGAATAAAATACGGTATCATTATTTGCCTAGACAGCACTTACCGTGAGCCAGCTCATATAGCCGCATTAAAAGGAGCGCGCATTCTTTTTTGTCCTTTATTTAATCGCGTTCAGAAAGATGAAAAAATGTTGCATTATTTGCATCGCAAGAGCCACTTTATTTCTCGTGCATTTGATAATCATTGCTGGTTGGTTGCAAGTGATATTGTTTGGGATGAAAATGACGAGATATGCTCTGGTTATTCCTGCATTATCAGCAGCGATGGCGAGCTAGTTGCTAAAGCTGAACCGTTTCAAGAAACATTAATTACCTATTCTATTCCTCTAGAAACGCTACATCAAAAAAAGAAAGCGCGTTTATTTGGCAACCCTGAATTATTTGAAATTGTAAAAGCCACATACCAAGAAACTTATTCTAAATGAAAAGCAATATGGCAACTATGCGGCAGAATCATCAATAAGCCTTATTTCAATTCGTTCTTTTCCTCCGCCAATATTGACCCTTTTCAAGGTAACAAATCCAACTTCAGTGGTTGATTTTACATGGGTACCACCACAAGGCACTTTAGAAAAACCCTCTATTTCCCAATAACGTTTTTGGCTCTCAATATCAGAAAATCCAGTTTTAATCGGCGCATTTCTAGCAATGATTTCGTTATATTCAGCTAACAGACCCTCTAAAATAGGAGAAATATTCTTATCATAGACAAAATCAATTCTCGCTTTCGTTTCAGCAATATGTGCGCCGATTTTTTCAATACCTAATCTTCTGGTAACAAGTTCAAGAATTAATTCAGCAGCAAAATGTAAGCGCATAAGCCTATATCTGCGAGGCCAGTCAACTTCCATTGACACAGTATCACCGCGATTAAGGCTATGTCCTTCTGGGAGAGTGTAATAGATAAGATTGCCATCTATTTCTGAATTAGTGATAGTTTTCCCATTAACATAAGCCTTATCGCTTTCTTGTCCACCTGAAAAAGAAAATGCAATTGTTTCCTCAAACAAAATACGGTTACCGGTAACCGATGCAACACTAGTGGTTAATTTACATTGATATGGGTTATCCCAAAATAATTTTTTCATTTTAAAACCTATTTGATCGTAACTATTTTTCCACCGGTTAAATTTTCAATATCGCTTGAATGTAGTGAAAAAACAGCATTAGGTGTACCTGCAGCCGCCCATAGTTTTTCAAATTTTAGCAAATCTTCGTCAATAAAAATTTGATCTATTTTTTGTTTGTGACCAACCGGAGGTACACCACCGATAGCAAACCCCGTTACTTCACGAGTAAAATCTGCATCAGCTTTAATTATTTTTTCGCTGGTTAATTTTTCAATGGTTTTCTCATTAACACGATTTATACCGCTAGCTAAAATTAAAACTGGCTGATTTGTGTTTGCAGAACGAAACAACAAAGACTTAACAATTTGAGCTACTTCACACCCAATCGTTGCTGCTGCGTCATTAGCAGTACGTGTACTAGAAGATAGCTCCACGACTTCAAACGTTAATCCTTTTTGGGATAATACATCTTGTACGCTCTGAGCACTTTTACTTAAATTTTTTGATTCATTCGTCATATTAGCCTCACAATTTAACTTATTTTTAAATTTCTCATCTGCCACAAACCACCCTCCTCTTTGCTATAAGCCAAAAGAAAATCGTGCGTTATAACGCATTATCGGCTATAATATCACTGTGCGTTATGACGCACAAGACTTTTTACAGGTGGAATATGAAAAACATCAACAAACGCATCTCTTTGAATTTAAAAGAATTACGCAGAGAAAAAGGATGGAGCCTCGATAAAGCAGCTGAAAAAACGGGCGTCAGCAAAGCGATGCTCGGTCAGATCGAACGAGAAGAGTCCAGTCCCACCATTGCCACCCTGTGGAAGATTGCAAGCGGATTTGATACTTCATTTTCTTCTTTTATCGAAGACATTCATTCAGCGTTTAATAAGCCCGTTCATAGAGGCGGACAAGCCCAGCAACTACATCCCACCGATAAAAAAATCCGCGTGATGCCACTCTTTCCCTTTGACGATCAGTTAAACTTCGAAATTTTTATCGTTGAATTACTGCCAACCTGTGAGCATTTATCTCCGCCACACCAACCTGGCGTGATAGAGCACGTTGTTGTCGTGGAAGGAAAAATGGAAGTGCTCGTAAATGGTAAATGGCAATCACTCAACAAAGGCGAAGGACTCCGATTTGACGCCAACCAGCCCCATGGATATAGAAATCTTTCGCCCGATATCGCAATTATTCACGATATGATTCATTATCAAAGTATCTAGCTATATATTTTGCCCATCGAGATTAAAAATGCAATTATGCAAGCCCAATCCTAGAGCCTTGTTTATAAGGATTGCTAATTAAAATAAAATTTTTGACGCTACCGAAATCTTTCCTAAATTGTATGCCGTGCCTTTGTCTCATCTTTTATTACATGATTTACATAAGCTCTATTAAAAAAAGAAGGATAATCACCTATGCGATAATATGGCATTCTTGTTTCCGTCATCGCTGGTGTTGACCCAGTTGTTTCCAGTTTTCTAATTGCAATATAATCCAGTAGCCTATTATAAACCTCAGCGACTTCTGCAATAGAATGATGGCCTCCGTAAACAATAAACCCCATGATACAATTTGCAATGATTTGCGCCTTATCAAAGTCAAATGACCCATCCGGTTTATTCAAAGCTTCTAAATCTTGTAAAGTAACAATAACCCGCGCTGTTGCTCTTGAAACGCTTGCAATCAGCGGTAACGATTTTCCTGTTCTTGGGTCTTTGATGAGTTTTTCAAAAAACGTCGTCCATCTATTTGCATAGACTTCAATTGGTTCTCTCTCGTCCCTATTTAAGGGAATTTTATAATATGCCATTTTATCTGCATATTTCGCCAATCTGGTACTGTCGTAGTCTCTGCAAAGAAGCTTTAATCGTGTTTCCATACTAACAACGCTGAAAGCAGCTTTTCCAGCACTGTACCCTTGACCGGCGCTTTCTAAACCCAAATCGCTTGCAGCTGTGCCAATGCCATGCGTAAGCGCTAATTGAGCTGGTTCACCTAACTCAGAACGAAACACGCGTATGTCAACTTCTTCTCTGGTGGGAGAGATTAAATCATTTATTACTGTAAAGTGTTCGTGATGCCATGACTCCGGCGCTTCATAATGAGTATATCCAAGCTCAACGATTATCTTCAAAGCCACTGCCATTTTATCAACGGTGTCGATTGTGTCAATGTTAAGAAGACATTCTTCTTGTGCATCTATCAGATGTTGAATATTTTCCATTGATGACAGAATGATTTGAGATGATCTAACTTCTGGCATGACTGCGCCATATTGACGCTTCTCTGCAGAATGTTCAGCAGCCAAGTTTTCTAACATTTCTCGATATTCTTTTGGTAGATCTGAAAATTGTCTTACTTCGCTTAATTTCTGTCTAATTGGCATTAAAACATTTGAGATTAATACTAAAGAGATTTCACGCAAGGCACGCTTAACATCAGCATTAGTGACGGCTTCCTCGAGCATGTTGTATGCTAGCTTATTTTCTACTTCAATAAGATTTCTGTGCAACATAACCGTTGGCCTCGTTAATAATTTTACGCATTATAAGGTTATTATAGCAATAATACAAGTTAATCCCAGTGGCATGCAGCCACGAGTGCCAACTTACTGATTTTGAGTGATTTTTACCTAAAAAGGTGACTACGTGGTAAAATGATATTATAACGGGGTCAGGCTTGCGTAATTGTAACGGGGTCATGTAACGGGGTCAGGCTTGCGTAACGGGGTCAGGCTTGCGTAATTGCACATTCCATTCATATAACGGGGTCAGGCTTGCGTAATTGCACATTCCATTCATATAGCCGCAATGCAATGTGCAATTACGCAAGCCTGACCCCTTTCTCGTGCAGAAGCCAAACCCGCTCCATGAACTTCATAATATATTTCAATGTCGTATAAGATAACAAGTTGATTAATAACTATATTTATAAATTTAATAATACCAGTAGTTGCATTCTGTCGCAACTACTGGTATTATTAAATGATGATAAATGTTCAATCTACCATCGAAATATTCCATCTGCTTTTCTTGCAGCAACTTGAAAAACAGATGGATAAAAAATTATATGCCCTTAAAGGAGGTTGCAACTTACGTTTCTTTTTCAAAAGTATTCGCTACTCTGAAGACATAGACTTTGATGTAACAACCATCTCCAAAACAACCCTAGAAAAAAAAGTAAGTAAAATACTATCCAGTGTTAATTTTTCAAGAATCCTGCAAAGTAAC
>DATLOT010000049.1:0-8730 GCA_035536095.1 Gammaproteobacteria bacterium
TATTCAAAAAATGAGAGCTCTCATTGGAAGAACAGAAACACAAGCAAGAGATATCTTTGATTTAAAGTGGCTACTAGACCAAGATGACTTTAATAACATATCTATTTTTTCAGAGACAGAAATTAACACTGTCATCCAGAACAGCAATGGAATCACCTATGAAGATTACAAAGGACAGGTCGTTGCATATCTCATGGAACCCTATCAAGCATTCTATGGTACTCGTGAAAAATGGGATGATATTCGCTCACAAGTCATCAAAACCTTAATGGCTGAACATTATGCGTCTCATTGATGCGGAACAAAAAATATTACATCTCAAACAACCCGTCATTCAAACCAGAGATGCCGCTGCTTGCCTTAACATCACCATCGCACAGGCAAATCAAATCTTAACCAGCTTATCTAAAGCAGGTCGCTTTGTTCGCTTAATGCGCGGTCGGTGGGCAACCACAACGCAAGTAGATCCACTCATTCTACCAGAATATTTAACACTACCCTTTCCGAGCTATGTCTCACTACAAACTGCGCTTTTCTTTCATGGAATGATTTCGCAAATTCCACACATTATTTATGCTGCTTCACTCGCACGCACAAAACAATATACAACCCCCTTCGCAACCATTTCAATTCATCATATCCAGGCTGACTTTTTCTTTGGTTTTGAAATGACAGGACAAATAAAGATGGCAACACCAGAAAAAGCGCTCATAGACATTTTTTACCTAACGGCTGCCCGCTCGCGTCTATTTAAAACATTGCCTGAAATTGAGCTCCCAAAAACATTCGACTTCAAAAAAGCATTTGCCATCATTAAGGAAATTAAATCTCCACGAACACGGACATTGGTTGAAACTCGCTTGAGTGAACTCGGGTAAATAGGGTATTATCGACATCGATACGGCAGCAATTTATTTGGCAATTCAACTCTTTCACTATTCATATCAGACCCTAATTAAAAATGAGAAATATATGTGCTTATTTATATAAATTGATCATTTATAGATCTATTTAAGTTGCCTCAGAGCATACTTTTCCCTTATGATAGCTATCAAAAAGGTGGCCTCATTTTGATAGAGCGAAAATAAAATGATACTGAACAGATTTTATTCTGATGCAAAAATAGCAGTAGCGTTACTTTTGATCGTTCTGTTATCAGGATGTAGCGTGCCTGCTGAGAATGCAAAACAAATCACGCCGCAATACGCTGCCATTCAAAATGGTCGCCTTGAATATTATCGCTTTGGTCACGGCAGTCCGATTGTGCTTATTCCAGGATATGTGACTGATATTTCCAGTTGGGATAGACAGTTTCTTGCAACACTAGCAGCAAAACATCAATTGATTGCTTTTAACAATCGCAATGTGGGAGGCTCGCATGTTCAATCAGATCATTATGAGAGCCAAGATTTGGCAAGAGATACCTATCAACTCATCCAAAAATTACATTTAAGAAAACCGGCCATATTAGGAATTTCGATGGGCGGCATGATTGCTCAGCAACTAGCGGTACGCTATCCGAATAAGATAGGACAATTAATATTGATTAACACCGCCATTGCAGGGAGACAATCGGTTCGCCCCAGTCCTGCTACTGAAAAAATGATGCTCGATATGCCCACTAGCAAGCTAGGGCGCTATATGATTGCGCTAAAATTATTTTTCCCTGCTTCACAACGAACACAAATGGGATTTGCTTTAGCGTTAAATCGATTCCAACCAGAAAATTATACTGAAATTGATCCTGCTGCTGTTATATCGCAGCAACGATTTCTTGTTTTGCAATGGACAAAAGATAATGCCACAGCAAAAAAACTAAGTCGATTAAATATACCCGTACTTATTTTAAATGGTATAGCTGACAGTGTTATCCCACCGATTAATAGTGTTATTTTAGCTGATACTATTCCTCATGCTAAATTAATACGGTGGCAAGATGGCGGACACGCAATGATCTACCAATACCCAAAAAGCATCGCAAATGCAGTGAACGATTTTATTGCTAAATCTTCAGTAACGAATAGCACTGCTTCCTAACCAAACAATATGCGCCTTCAAAAAAGCATCTGCCACCATTAAGAAAATTAAATCTCCATGAACACGAACATTGGTTGAGTTTTTATCTCAATTCTTTATTCAATTACATTATATCCCCAGATGCAATTCGACTCTATGGGAGTCCGGGCGCGGAACAATCCATTGAACAACACTCCTCTGGTCGCTGCACATGTGTTCGTTGTATGAAATCGAGAAGATCGCAATCTTTTTTGTCTAATAGGAATTCCAGCACATCCCATTCCCAGAGTATCGTCTCACAACCTTCATCAGGAAGCAAATTTTTGTAAGAATCTGGCACATAACGATGAATTTCTTTAATAACCTTATAAAGCCAGGGCATCATGGCTGCTTTCTTCCGGTTATTCTTACGGAATAGCTCCGCTCTACACAACATTCTCATGTTAAAATGTTTTCCTGTACGAATCACATCTCTTTCCTTGTTTTCTTTCCCCAGATAATCTTTAAATACTTGTAACGCATCTTCGCAAGGAACAGGATAGCCCTCACAATTTTGTTCAATTGCCTCGACTACCTTCGCAAGCGCGTCGTTGTCCCGCTTAACTCGCGCGTTCTCCGCCTCTTGCCATCCTGCTGGAAATTGTTGAGCAATTTGAGCAATAATGATCTCTTCACTGTTCGGTAATTTTCTGAAATGTTTCTCCAACATTTTTGCCATACGATTTTGTCCAGAGAATTCTCTTGGCATTCGTTCGAAGGAATTGTATTCACCATCTAGATATTTTACATTTTCCGCGCCTAGCGCTATCTGTAATGCAGTACCTTCTATTTCGCGACCTGCACGATCAAGAACATTAGCTTTTATCGTCAATAGCTCAGGAGATCGATTCACCATTTCTTCAGCTTCTACTTGCTCATCTTTCACCACGTGGTAAAGCAATCTCTTGATTGTTCTTCTTCTTTGCTGTCCATCTTTTTCAAAAAGAGTATGCGTTGCTGTGCAGGTTGAGGCCAAAGCAAGCACGCTCTTTGTCGAGAGTAATGCGCCTATTGCTTGCAAACAACCCGTGGATAATCGAAGTAAAGGAGCATCTTTTCCCTGCGGATCACCTATTTTTCTCGTCCCACTCATACCAACCTCGTCTAATTTTAATAAAAAATGAGCAACAACCGCACTATGATTGCTTTATTCATGTAACGCTGATGCAAAATATAACGCATAATAATACATTTCCCTGATTTTTTAAAGTTTAAATTGGCTCAATAGCGCCAGAAATATTCGAGAATCAATATAGGAATGTTGGATAGATGTGTCTACAAAATTGGGGTCAGATCACCCTGTTAGCACCATACAGGCTCTTGCCGCTAATTTTGCAGCGGAATTCAAGAAAACGGGGTCAAAAAACGGGGTCAGGCTTGCATAATTGTATCCGCACAGCCACAAAAACGGGGTCAGGCTTGCATAATTGTATCCGCACAGCCACAATAAAATGTACAATTATGCAAGCCTGACCCCATTCACCATTCACATTCAAATGTGAAGGCACCCCTACTGGCAATCTACCGATTTGAAATACGAGCTACAACCCTTTTTTGTCTTTATTCTTTCAGAAGTCCAGAAATATGTTAACTGTTTTCTCCCATGGATTACTTCTTCCTCAATAAAGCCAAATTCACCGGAAAGACAAACATATTTTTCACCACTCATTACTTTTAAAATCTGATTAAATCTTTTTTCAGTCCCTGAAGTAGCCCAATTTCGACGCATTACATATTTATGCAAAATACCTGACTTACTGTAAGCAGTAATTGTTAAATCTGCGTCATTATCAGCCAAATCATACGTAGAGTAGCCTATGTCTTCGATAGCAATGTGTACATCTTCCCGTAAAAAACATTGCCAGTAAATATGACCTGTGGGCTCTTTAGTTGAAAAAGGTGCCGGCTTCAAGCCATCATTCAGATCCCTCGCGTTCAAGATTCCATTGCCTCCTGCTGTTAATACTGCATAAGAGTACTTCTCTTTGAGGACATTACCAACAGCGTAGCTATTGCATAAAAAACAAAACAACCATATAAATGCAAACAAAAAAGAGTTTCTCATATCATCGCTCTTCTGATAATTTTCGATAAAAATTTCGAAATATAATCATTTCTTTTGTATTAGAATTTTTACTTTCAATAATACTCTTTAGTATACCCTTGTATTCCGCAACTGCATCATCCCAAGTTGCTTCACGATCTAACTTTGCATTGGTAATTCTTTCTCTAGCTATTGCATATTTCATGAATAACCAACGAACACCAGCACAAATGTTTGCCGTGGGATCCATTGCCTCCTGAGGAGTAATTTGAACAAAGCTATCTTTTAGATCTACCTTGCGGCCGCTGATCGCATCTAACGTATCATCAGTGAGTTGCATTAATCCATGAGCGACACCCGTACCATTTAAAGTTCTTATCTCTGTTTCTGAATTGAAACTAGATTCACTTGCTATAAGAGCTTTTACCAAATTAGGATCAAGGGGATCTTTGGCATTAAAAACCTGATTCCAATAGAGCACCCACCCACGAATTTGAGAATCAAATTCATCCGCATGTGTAAATTCTAAGACATTAGATTTAGGCAATCCTTTTAAATCCAAGAAATAGGTTTTAGCTATCATTTGAAGCTCTTCAAAAGAAAGAATGTCTTTAGGAATGATATCTTGATTGTTATGATTCTTATGAGATGGATTGTTAGCACAATGAGCATGCCTTATGATGACTTGCCCTGCAGGATGCTCCCTGCCAGGATGAATATGCTCAGAATGAGTTTTTACATAATGTTGCCCTATAGGGCATATTCTCCAAGGATGTACTTTCCTATTATCATCTTGAACAAAGATAGAATTTTCCTCCATCGTATCTATTACTTGGTCCTCATCTAGCATAGAAACCTCTATTTTTTTACGATGATCGTATTATTGATCTTCTGAAATATCTTCATATTGTTGTGCCGCACCCCTACCATACAACAGGGCAAAAATGTTATCGATAGCTCTTGCCAGCGATCCATCACTCGTGCAACAGAGGGGTCACAACAGAGGAGTCAGGCTTGCATAATACATAAAACTAATAATATCAATAATTGCATTCTGTCACAACTATTGGTATTACTGAATAATGAAATTCGTTCACAAGCAGCCAAAATCTTAGCGGCTGAACATCATGCGCCTCATTGAGGCGGAACAAAAAATACTACATCTTAAGCAACCTGTCATTCAAACCATGAAACGGTGAAACGGGGTCAGGCTTGCACAGTTGCACATTCCATCCATATGAAACGGTGAAACGGGGTCAGGCTTGCACAGTTGCACATTCCATCCATATAGCCACAATACAATGTGCAATTACGCAAGCCTGACCCCTTTCTTTCTTGTAACGATCTCAACGGATCAACTGTTTTAGACAAAAACGGTGTCAAAACTGACACCGTTTTCTTTTTTAGCTTATCACTAAACTACTTTGGACCTACTGATTGATTGAATTGAGTATCCTCATCAGAAGCCTTCTGATAAAAAAGTATCGCTGAAAATGTTCTAGATTTTCTATTTGGATAATCCTGCTCATCAAACCGTATATCAACTTTATAAGTTTTAGATGGAAATGGTTGAGCAACAACATCTTTAGCCTGCTGTTGCATAGTCTGCACGCCCTTCACAGCTACCACACCGCCAACAAATAACTTCATTCTTGTGTTCATAAAAATATCCTCGCTGTAATATCAAATAAAAATACGACGATGGTTATCTCGCAACCCTCCTCTAGAGGGGCGAGATAACCAACAAAGATACCTCTCTAGAGAAACCAGGGTTTAATAGTAGCCGCAGGCGACGTGGCCATGGGTGAGTGATTGGGTTGTAAGGTACTAAGCGCGAGCCAAAGAAATCCGCGTGCGGCGTTATTCGCCACAAGAGATCTACTATTTTTTTGGTTGCTCTTTTTCATACGCTTAGCTTCTTTTGATTTCTACAATAAAACAACGTCCGAATGCACATGGTAAAATACTAATTCTCAAAAAGCAACTGTGCCAAAATAACCAAACGGTAGTTAAGCATGTCGGTATTATCCCTTGATAACATCAACATAATCACTACCGTGTTAGTACATCAAGGAAAACGGAAACGGGAAACGGAAAAACGGGGTCAGGCTTGCACAGTAAACGGGGTCAGGCTTGCACAGTTGCACATTCCATCCATATAGCCACAATACAATGTGCAATTACGCAAGCCTGACCCCTTTCCCTGAGGTAGGTGGAAAGGTTGATAAAGAGCGCCTAACGCAGTTTGGGCGAGCAATGCATCATTTGGGAATTGAAATGATACCAGCATACTCACCCGAGGCGCGTGGTCGCAGTGAGAGAATGTTTCGCACGCATCAAGATAGACTACCTAAGGAGTTGGCCATGCATAACATTACAACGATGGAAGCAGCCAATGAATACCTTACAAACATTTATATGCCAGCATTCAATGATGAGTTTAAGGTGCTTGCAGTAACTGAAGGCTCTGCTTTTGTGCCATGGCTAAACGGTAATAACGGGGTCAGGCTTGTAACGGGGTCAGGCTTGCGTAATTGCACATTCCATTCATAATTAACGGGGTCAGGCTTGCGTAATTGCACATTCCATTCATATAGCCGCAATGCAATGTGCAATTACGCAAGCCTGACCCCTTTCTATGAACGTTGTATGCACAGAACACCTATTGGACCAACAGGTGCCGCTATTGCAAAACCAACAATTAAACCTTTCAAAAACAGCGCTAACACAAGTAGCTCCTTAATTTAAAAGAAGGTCTTTCATATTAAGCCTCATCACATGATGAGGAACAGGATGCCAAGCAGCAATAAATTCACCAACAATACGAAAGCCTACTTTCTGATAAACGTGGACTGCTCTCTCATTCCGTTTTTCTGGATCAATAAAGACTTCAGCAACATCTGAAAAGTGGCTTAGCAAAAATTGGCGAATAACATCCATAGCCAGCCCTTTCCCTAGATAAGTTCTGTCACAGATAAAAATATCCAAAGTAATAGCCAGCCCCTCTGCTGCACTATACTTTGCGTACTCTTCGTCCTCATTTTGCTTAAAAACATTAGAGGTCAGCAGATAAACAAAGGGTTTATCGCCATTATAGCCAACCCAATGTTGCATAACTTTAGTTTCGCGGTCAAATTTTTTGCCTTCAGCCTGGTACTGAAAAAATCTTTCCAATCCTGCAAGGGTATTCTGCAACCCCTGCCCATGAATCCATTCACTGATGTAATCTTGTTGCAGCCATTCATGAATCAGTTCTCTTTGCGACTCAACGGGAGGTTTAAATGTGAAAAATAATTTACTCATAAGAAGGTAGGCCTACGTATCAATATTAGAGAAAATAAAATGTATCATCCCATTATTGGAAAATAAAGAATTTATCTCTACCATTCAGGCAGTTTCGTTTCGTTACCATCGTATCAAAAACCCCAAAACCGAAATAAATTCATTTTTTCAAATACATTAAACGACGCGCAATAAAGAGGTTGACTATCTCTACGATAATATGTATAATACGCACTCTAATAATTGAAAAAAGGCTTCTATTTGATCTATTCAAACAAACGAGGGCTCTTGCCATGCCACGGTATACTTACGGTTACACATTACTCTCAGAAGACGAGGAGTTTAACGACGCCAGCACATACCTCCCAAAGCCAGACTCAGACAACGATAGCAGAGACACCGATCGACAGAAGGAAGATAAGCGCAAAGCACACGATGAGCGTTTTAATAAAAAATTAAATTGCATAAACAACGGCAACGGTTTTTCGTTTGCTGTTCAATCACCGCTCGCAGCCTTAGTAGCCTTAAATGAGGCATCAGAGAAAACCCTATCTGCGATAGACCCTGACTACACTGAAGCATTCCGCGATATCACGGTTGCCATGGTACAGTTGGTCATATATCACCATTCGTACAACCCCCATCTAGATAGCTTTAGAAAAACTTTCTTTGGTTTAACTGAAGCAGAACGCGAGGCTGTTATAACGCAGCACAAGAAATTTCTAGAAGTGATTCAACATACCACTCAGATAGCGAACTGTATTTATGATGATAAATCACAATCTTTCGATATTCACCAAGAATTTAGCGATATATCAGCAGCACTACAAACAATTTTTGGCACTGTTGAGCAAAACCAAAAAGAGGCTGCAGAGTTTAAGAAAATTAGCAACTATATTACGGTGTTTTTCCTCGCTGTACTAATAGAGGAGTCAGGCTTGCATAATTGCACATTCCATCCATACGACCACAATGAAATATGCAATTATGCAAGCCTGACTCCGCAATTTATGTCGTATAATATAACAAGTTGATTAATAACTATATTTATAAATTTAATAATACCAGTAGTTGCATCCTGTCGCAACTACTGGTATTATTAAATGATGATAAATGTTCAATCTACCATTGAAATATTCCATCTGCTTTTCTTGCAGCAACTTGAAAAACAAATGGATAAAAAATTATATGCCCTTAAAGGAGGTTGTAACTTACGTTTCTTTTTCAAAAGTATTCGCTACTCTGAAGACATAGACTTTGATGTAACAACCATCTCCAAAACAACCCTAGAAAAAAAAGTAAGTAAAATACTATCCAGTGTTAATTTTTCAAGAATCCTGCAAAGTAAC
>DATLOT010000050.1:0-11891 GCA_035536095.1 Gammaproteobacteria bacterium
CAGTGCAACATTTTAACCACTTAATATCATAAAGTAAGAAATTTCAGCTAAAAGTTATAGCACAGTGACGCTCCCTCACGGTCGCGGCTCAGTTACACCGAGTGCCTCACAGAGCATTTCCGATTTATTCAACAACGCCCCCTCCGGGAGAAGATGCCCGACAGGGCAGATGAGGGGGTATCAATTCGTATGACATTGAATCCCACTATACTCCCTCATCCGGCCTGTCGGCCACCTTCTCCCGGAAGGGAGAAGGCATGCGGGGTTTAGCCTCAGAGGTGATCATTCAACAACAACGCAATCAGGCCGTTTACGGCCGAAAGCTTTATAGCCCCGGATGAGGATTGCGGAGCGGAGCGTAGCAATCCGAAGGCCGGGGTAAAGTGCCACACCCCACGCTTTTAAGCACCGGATGTGCGTGAGAAGAAAATTATTCCACAGTTACCCAGGCAGGCAATAACGGAAAATAAAGACCCATTTTAATAGGCCTCTTTTCCATCAAACTAAAAACTTCGGCATATTGCTTCATCTTTTCCGTATACTTATCTAATTCCTTCTGCAAAAACGTTTCCATCGTTCCTTCTGAAAAAGAAGATGTCTTATAGTCAATAATCCAGCGCACATTATTTTCATCAATAAACGTACGATCAATCACAATATTCTCTAATTCCTCTTCCACAACAGCAGAAAGTGCATACTCAGAACGCGCCTCGCGATGGGGCTGCAATATCCACCGACCACGCGGATCGGATAAAGTCTGAGAAATAGCAATCAGCACTTTTTCAATCGCTTCATCCATCGCGCAGATCTCCAACCCAGATTGAAAGAAATATCTCCGCAAATACATTCTTCTCGAGACGTCTTCTCGCATCTCCCACCATTCAACACCGTGTTTAGCTATGGTTTCTAATACATGATGAACGCATTTTCCTAAAATCACAGGCGTTTCACTCAACAAAGCAAACCCTTGTGATTGAGCGTGTTGGCTCACTTTAGTAGAAGATAAATCAGTAATAGGATTTGCCCAATCACAATCTAGTCTCGCTATTTTTCTTTCTCTTGCGCTGTCAGGAGAAACAACAACGGAATGCGCAGTCTGCGTTATCAGATTGTGAGAGATATCTTCTATCGCCGGCCAGTATTTTTCTAAAAAGCTATTTTGCTCTATTCTATTTTCTTTTTTATTAAAAAATAAATATAATCTTTTTTTAGCACGCGTCATTGCAACATACAGTAACCGATCCACTTCATAATAAGACTTTAAGCGTCTCTTTTTTCTAATATAATCATATAGTTTATCACTCTGATTGCCGATGGCATGTATCGGCGCTAACAGTAAAGCAATGTGTTGCTGAGAAAGTGGGTATTCCATCCAAGACAATAATGATTTCTCATCATAAGGCATTTTTTTCTCTAGATGCGGCACAATCACAGTATCAAATTCCAGCCCTTTTGCCGCATGAATTGTCATTATTTCAATGGCATAGTCGCTATGTGAAGATGTGGAAGAATACAATGTCGCTATTTTTTTATCTAGTTTTTCAACATCAACACATTGTCCAGACTCAGTGCATTGTTCTAATAGCTGAAAATACGCCGTGACGTCTTCATAATCACTTTCATCAGGCAAGGTAGCAGGGCCACCAATCAATAACCATGTACTTTCAATCCAAACACGTAAAGTATGGCGATCGCGTTCATCCATTTTGCTTTTTAAAACAGAGAGCAGCTTATTAATGCGATTTCTACCATCTTCACTCAACTGACTCAACACGTCTTTATTACGCATCTGATTCCAAATTAAAGAAGAAGACTCACCAGCAATAATCAGTAAATCAGATAAACAAAGACCACACCAAGGTGCACGTAACACAGAAAGCCAAGCGACACGATCTGCTGGATGTATTAATGCACGTGTTAAAGACTGGAGATCCAAAATCCATTGACGTTCGCATAAGGGATCAATATCAACAGCGTGATATGCAATAGCAGCAGATTTTAATGCTAATATGATCTTCTTTAAGTGAGAGCGAGACCTGACTAAAATAGCAATCTTCTCTTTTTCATCCTTGCTTTTTATGTCACGTATTGTTTCTATTATTTTTTGTGCTTGGGCTTGATCTGATCCATCTAATAACCCAGTCACTTTGACGACACTATCATCACCTGGCGCTATATCAGATAAACTCGGCGTATAGGTAACCGCACCTACTGCAATATTGTTAAAATGGGGAAATATTTTTTTAAAAGAAGCATTGTTCCATTCTACAATCGCATCAGTAGATCTAAAATTTAAACGCAAAATTAAAGGCGTCAGTTTAATATGTGCGATACCCTGTTCATGCATGCGCATGAAAAGACCGACTTCAGCGTTTCTAAATTGATAAATCGATTGCATCGGGTCACCCACAAGAAAGAGGGTGCGGCCATCGTTTTCCTCCCAGCCCGCGATTAACATTTTGATAAGCTGATACTGTGAAATAGACGTATCTTGGAACTCATCAATAAGCATATGATTAATACGATAATCTAACGCTAACGTTAAATCAGTAGGGGAATCTTCTGATCCCAGTGCTGTTAATGCTGCTTGCGCATTCTCTATAAAATCAATACAACCATACTTCTGAAAGCAAACTCTCAATTGCGCAACAGCAACCTTCAATACCATCATCAGAGACTGTAGTACTTCCCATTGTGAATCATGATAACCCGCTTCAGGTAGCAAAAATAATTCTGAAAGTGCATTTCGCATATTCTCATTATGAGACAGAGATTCAATTAATGAAGATAATTTATTTCTATAATATTCATGCTTCTTCTTCTCATCTTTATTTTTGATAGAAGAAAGTGGCGGGAACCCAATCTCCTGATCAACACGTTTTCGCCAAGTCAGGCTCTTTGTTAACAGCAATGTTGCTATCCCCAGCCAATAGGGTTGATCTGATAGGTGAGTACCGGGCAGCGTTTTCAAATTTTCACAAAGTCTGATATGGCTGCCTTCCGCTACATGGCTGGCAGCAAATCTGAGAACCTCTAATAAATCACTTACGATAGTATCAGGTACTGATTTTTCAGCATAAACAAGATTATCTGCAACAACAGCTTCTATCTGATTTTCTAAAACATGTCGAATCATATCATCTGTCATTTCAAAATGAATATAGGATATCCATTGATCACGATTCGCAAGCAAATTAACAATTAAGTCATTCAATTTATTCAGGTCATTATCTACATGCAGCAGAAGAGTCGCAATCGCATCAGACCACGCAACATCCTCTTCCACATGCGATAAGACCATTCGCACCGCTTCACCGTAAATTTCTTTATGATCATCTGTTAAATCTGGTTGTGACCCAAAATGAGATAACAGTGGCAGTTGTTTTGTTAGATAAGCGCAGAATGCATCCATGGTTTGTATACGTAACTGATTGGGATTATCAATCAAGTGCCAACCCAAATCGGCATCTCGCATGAGTACCTTTTTGGCCAGATGCCATCGTTTTTGATGGTGTGGATCCGCCGGTTCTTTTTCATGAGCAGCATACTGTAATGCTTTTATCACTCGCAGACGCATTTCATTAGCTGCTTTTTTAGTGAAAGTAATCGCTAATATTTCTTCTGGTGCATTCACCCGACTCAATAAACTGAGGAAACGTTGTATGAGCAGCTCTGTTTTACCAGAACCAGCGGGTGCTTGCACAATAAATGACTGACTTGTGTCTAACGCAATGCGTCTGTGTAAGGCATCTTCTGTATGCAGCTCAGTGTTCATTAAGCAACCTCTTCATGAATACGGCAAAGTGGTTTTAAATCACATTGTTCACAATCTTGTAACCTATTTTTAGGATCCACTACAGCCTTACCTAAGTAAAAATCTTCAGCTAATTGAGAAAATATCTCTTGCCACTCAGCTAACTGAACCTGCCATGATTTATCTTCCATTTTCGGTATATCATGAATCACTTTAATGCCATCTATCCCTATATCATAAGCGCTGATACCTTTTAATCCATACTCACCAGGATACACATGCGCAAACGCAATTGCTGAAGCGTGCTGCATATCAGACAATGCATATAGCGGTAGCTGAGGCTCATCTGGGCGAGACTCCAACCACGATTGCACAGAAAGATATTGAGCCGTTTTATAATCGATAATTATCTTCTTGCCATCCTCCAATTGATCTATTCTATCAATACGCATTGTTAAAGATAATTGATTTAAAGAAATATCTTCTTCATTTTCTACTTTGCATACCACAAAAGGCGGTCTTTTTTTCTCTATGAGTAACCATTCATAGAGTAGCTGATGAAGACGCTTCGACTCCAGCGCCATATATTTTTTCTGCTGCGCATAAGAATCTAAGTAAGGAGACATTGCCTCATGAATGGCAGTAGAAATAACGTTATTCAGCACTTCATCAGAGGAAGAAACTAATTTTGCATGATGCTTTAATTCAGACCACACCAACTCTAGTATACGATGTACAATTTTACCACGATCTATTTTACGTAAGCCTGGTGTTGGATTTTCTAAGGATTTCGCATGAAGACGCCATTTGGAGAATGCTTTGAACGGACAAATAGCCTGTTGCTTAATAATATCAACGCCGCCCCGTATTTTTTGATCAACCACAAGTGCTGGTGCTAGATTGTCAGTCAGAGAAGACAAGCTTCTGCTTAAATAAATGCGATTCACGGTTGTTTGAAAAGAAGGGAGTTCAAGATGAGACAGTGTGATAGCAGAGACTTCTCTGATTAAAGCACTGGGCTGCCGTTCAAGTTCTTCCGCTTGGATAGCATAACTGAGAATCAACTCCGTCGTACAGCTTTTAAATTGTGTTAAGAGAGACTCACAAAAAAATAGCTCACGTGCAGCCGTTGCGTGGGGCATTTGTCTCTCACGCTGTAATTTTTTAGGGATAAAAGGGTGTGGGGCAGGCTTCGGCGGCCAGCTAAGATCATCCATGCCTGTTATCCAAAGATAATCAAAAGGAAGCGCCGCTGCTTCTAATAAACCAAGTATTTGTATAGAGACAAGCGGTGATTGTGGCTGGAAAATAGCAGCATTCACTGCTTTTTTTAAGGTACTCAGCGCAACAGAGAAATCAACGGCTTCATCAACATAATCAAGCGTTGAAAAATGCTGTAATAATGCCAGCCACTGCTGAATCACCTGATGCTCTTGGCTATTGATACTACGTTCACCAGGCCAACCAAGTGCTGTCAACAATCTTGAAAAGAACATTGCCCAATAGTGATAAGATTGCTTCTCATTATTTTCATCAATAAGCTGGAAAAACAATGATAATCTTTTGGCAAGACGTGGCAGATAAGTATAAAGCGACAATGGATCTGCTGGATTCAGCAGCTTTTTAAGATCAACATCCATGATGTTTTTCTTTCGCAATATGCCGTCAAAAACAGCTCTTTTCATTCTTTCATTTTCAGAATCACCCAAAAAAGGAGAAAACAATAACATCTGAAAATGACGCAATGTTATCCTTCCTTGATAGAGACTTAATAATGTCAAAGCAATATCAACTACAGGATAATGTGATAATTTTTTCCCAGCAGATAAATTAAAAGGCGCTTTTTCATCTGCGAATACTTCTGAAAATAGTTGCCATATGCGATCTCGCATTTTGTCTAAGGCGGGCACCACACAGCCAATACGCGCATCGGGATTTTTTTCTAATGTGCGTTTGGCCCAACGTGCCATCGTTCTGATCTCATCTTCTTCCTCTTTTAAAGCAATCTTAGACACTTTGCGTGCAGATTCAATCAGCGTTATCTCTCTGATCGTGACTTTTTTTTGTTTGCATGCATTCAACAAACGCGTCATTTGTGGCGTCATCTCGGTAAAGCCAACCAACACGATTGTCGCGGGAAGCGGAATATTCCCTAAGGTTATCTGATTTGTTAAAAAAGCGGGTAGGGAAGCGTTTTCTATCCAACCATTGTGTTCGCATGTTTTTTCAAATAAATTCACCCATGTTTTTAAGGCAAGACTGTCTTCTGATGTTTCAAAAAGAGGATGTGATGTCTCAATGCACCATTGTTTTAACAAATTTGATGCGGCGTTTACGGATACAGCTGTTTCTGATATTTGCAGTAAAAACTCACTCTGTTTTGTGGTTGCAATGATTTTTTCCCATAAGAATTTTTCTTGTAATGTATTTAACAAAGCAAAACGCGTATTGAATACATTGCTTTGATATTTTTGCCAAAGTAACGATAACCAAGCAGGCAAGGGGAGAATGGTTGCTGTCTCCCAACAAGCCTCCTTCTGAAAAAAACGATATTGTTCGTGCAGCACAGCAGATAAACGACGATTGGGTGTGAGTACCACGACATCCTTATCGATCATACGAAATAAATCTTGGTATATCTCGCGGGATTTCATCACATCCTCAAGCTCCCAATTCATCTAAGATATTGTTTATTAAATCAAAACGCTCTTTTGGCGGGTGAACGGGCAGTCTGAATCGCAAACGCACAGGACCTTCTAATTTGTAGGGAGAATTGGATTGTTGAATGAGTCGAATAATGGTTTCCGGACGAACCTGAGGTTTCTCACTGAATTCCAGTTTGCCACTTGCTGCATTTGCATCAATTTTAATAATACCTAGCTGCTGCGCTTTTTGTTTTAACTGTGCAATGGAGAATAAATGTTGTATGGGTTCTGGCAACAGACCAAATCTGTCAATCATCTCTACCTGAATATCATCCAACTCAGATTGCGATTTTGTATTTGCAATACGTTTATAAAATTGTAATCTTAATTGCACATCACCCAGATACGATTCCGGAATAAGCGCAGAGAGATGTAAGTCGACCTCTGCACCATGTTGCAAAAAAGGTTTTTCTAAATCTGGCTCTTTTCCTGATTTAAAAGCATCAACGGCACGAGAGAGCAGATCCATATACAGTGTAAAACCAATCTCATGTATTTCGCCACTTTGCTCTTCACCCAGCAAATCACCTGCGCCGCGAATTTCTAAGTCATGCGTCGCCAGTGTAAAGCCTACACCCAGATCATGAAACGCCGAAATGGCATCCAGGCGTTTTTCTGCATCTTTTGTCATTTGTTTTCTAGGTGGCGTGAATAAATAAGCGTAAGCTTGATGATGTGAGCGACCCACGCGCCCTCGCAATTGATGCAGCTGTGCTATACCAAATTTATCTGCTCTATTGATAATAATGGTATTTGCTGTGGGTATATCAATACCACTTTCTATAATTGTCGAACAAACAAGCACATTAAAATGGCGATGATAAAACTCAGACATCGTTTTTTCTAAATCGCGTTCATGCTGCTGACCATGCGCAACAGCAACGCGTGCTTCTGGTACTAAAGACTTTATTTCCTCTGCTTTTTTATCAATTGTACTGATATCGTTATGTAAAAAATAAGCCTGTCCACCTCGCATCACCTCGCGCTGTATGGCTTCTTTTACAATGACATTTTCATATTCGTGCACAAATGTCTTAACGGATAACCTCTTAGCAGGTGGACTGGCAATAATAGAAAGATCTCTGATGCCAGATAAGGACATATTCAGCGTTCTTGGAATAGGAGTGGCTGTCAGGGTGAGAATATCCACCATTTCGCGTAATGCTTTTAATTTTTCTTTTTGTTTCACGCCAAAACGATGTTCTTCGTCGACAATCACCAATCCCAAAGACTTAAATTGAATATCAGTCTGAATGAGTTTATGTGTACCAATCACCAAATCAACATGACCGTCCAACATCTTTTTCAAGACTGATTTTGTTTCTTTTGGCGTTCTAAAACGAGATAACAATTCAATTTGTATGGGCCAGTCAGCCAGTCGATTTCTAAAATTATCAAAGTGTTGTTGCGCAAGTAAAGTGGTTGGTACCAGCAAGGCAACCTGTTTGCCATTTTGAATAGCCACAAAAGCCGCTCTTAACGCTACTTCTGTTTTACCAAAACCCACATCGCCGCAGATCACTCTGTCCATGGGTTTTTCAGACATCATATCTGAAAAAACATGTTCGATGGCTTGCAGTTGATCTGGCGTTTCTTCGAAAGGAAAAGCAGCCGACAGTGCTGCATATTCTTCGGTTGGGAAAGTGTAAACATAACCAGATCTTGCTGCACGTTTTGCATATAGTTCTAGCAATTCCGCTGCGATATCACGCACCTTCTCAGCAGCTTTACGTTTTGCTTTGTGCCAATGGTCTGTTCCCAGCTTATTCATAGGCGCATGTTCGCTATCTGCGCCTGAGTAGCGGCTGACGAGATGCAGAGACGTCACAGGCACATAAAGCTTATCACCGCCCTGGTATTCTAATGTTAAAAACTCAGATACTTGTTCACCAATATTGAGTGTTTGCAGTCCGCGATAGCGCCCCACGCCGTGATCAATATGCACAATAGGGTCGTCTATTTTTAGCTCTGTTAAATCACGCACCAATAAATCAGGATCTTGATAAGCTTTTTTTCGCAAGCGACGTTGCATGACGCGCTGACCATACAACTGTGTTTCTGTAATTACCGCAAGCGATGGTGAGCCCAATATAAAACCTTCTTCCAGAGGAGAAACAACAATACCATACTGTGCTTCTGCCTCTAAAAAATGTTGCCATGAATCGAAATAGACAGGATGCAGATCAATACTTTTAAATAAATCTAAAATAACTTCTCGTCTACCAAGCGATTCTACACAAAATAAAATACGACCAGCGAAATCATGCAAAAATTTTTCTAAATCAGCCAAAGGCTTTGCTGTTTTATAATGAATCTGTAAGGCAGGCGCATTGCCTATCTCAAAATGATAGCACTTCTCTGAAGCAGAGAAATTGACCTTTAATACATCGTGCTGATTAACGGCCGTGTTAAATGACTCAATAGACATGAATAATTCAGCAGGAGGCAGTATAGGCCTTAAGGCATCGTTGCATCTTTGTTCATATCGCGCTTTCACATCATCCCAAAATTCATTACCTTGTTTTTGTATATCACCCAGTAAGACGATCGTTGTATTTTCAGGTAAATAATCGAATAGTGTCGCTGTGTTATCGAAAAATAAAGGTAAATAATATTCAATACCCGGGAAGCAAATGCCTTCACTGATATCGCGATATAAAGGGGATTGCGTCACATTACCCACAAATTGACTGCGCCAACGCTGCCTTACTTTTTCAATGGTTTCTTGTGTAAGGGGAAATTCTCTCGCTGGTAGCAAATGAATACTTTCAATTTTATCTAAAGAACGTTGCGTATCTACCGCAAACAGCCTAATGCTATCTACTTCATTATCGAATAAATCAATACGAAAAGGTGTGCGGCTGCCCGTGGGAAAAAGATCGATGATAGAACCGCGAATAGCAAATTCACCATGTTCTCGCACTTGCCCCACGAGTTGGTATCCTGAGTGAATCAACTTCGCTCTCAATTGAGCGATATCTAATTGATCACCTATTTTTAATACAAAAACATATTTATCTAGGTAATCTTGCGGTGGCAAGCGGTGCATGAGCGTAGCCACTGTGCTAATCACAGCACCTTTTTGCATCAATGATAATTGAAACAAGGCAGACAGCCGATCAGAAATAATATCTTGATGCGGAGAAAAATGATCGTACGCTAAGGTTTCCCAATCGGGAAAGGGAAGAACCGTACCCGCATTAAAAAAATGCAACTCCTCTAGTAAGCGGGATGCTGATAAATTATCTGTTGTCACAATCAGCATCGGTTGCGTACTATGCTGCATAGCCGCGCTGAGTGCTAAACTAATACCCCCGCCAACCGGATAATGCCAATGCATTGACCGGCCAGATGAGCTCCTGGATGAGGGGAGGGGGGGATTGAATATATTTGCATTTAACATGTTAGTATAGTGATAGGATAGAATGCCGGCGATTGTAGCATAATCTATAGCAAAAGGAATAAGCCATTGTCACAGCTATTACAATTTTACCCTCCCGTGATTGCGCACCGTGGCGCAAGCGCCTCTGCACCTGAAAATACCATGTCTGCCTTTATTAAAGCAGCTTTACTGGGCATAAAATGGATAGAATGCGATGTGATGCAGTCATCAGATAAAAAATTACTCATCCATCACGATGAAACGTTAGAGAGAACAACCAATGGCAAGGGATTGCTGATTGATCATTCCTACGCTTATTTACGTACATTGGATGCAGGGCGACGGTTCTCACCGCAATTTTCTGGAGAAAAGATTCCCTCTTTTATAGAATTAATGGATTTTTTGTACAAATACAAATTATCTGCCAATATTGAGCTTAAGGCGTACCCTGGCCAAGAAGAATCGCTTGTTAAAAAAGTCATCAGTGAAGCTACGCCTTTTTTAGAGAGCGAAGATATATCTATTATTTTCTCAAGCTTTTCAGTTAAATCGATGTATTTTTTACGCAAATATGCACCCACCTCGATGCTGGGTTTACTATTGCACGAATGGGAGCCGCATTGGGAAGAGAGCTGCCATGCTTTAGACTGCACCACAATACATGTCAACCAAGGCATCCTGACGCAAGAGAAGGCTAAGAAAATCAAAGCAATGGGAAAATTCTTGTTGAGCTATACCGTGAACGATCCTACCAGGGCAAAGCAGTTATACCACTGGGGTGTGGATGCCGTTTTTAGCGATGCACCTGAGAAGATCGTTGAGTGCTTGGGCTCCACCAACTAAAATGTCCGTAACGATTTATCTCTGGGGCTTCGTCTTGCATGCCTTCTCCCTCCGGGGGCTTTGTTGAATAAATCGAAAATGCTCTGTGAGGCACTTGGTGTAACCGAGCCGCGACCGTAAGGGAGCGTCACTGTGCTATAACTTTATAGCTGAAATTTCTTACTTTATGATATTAAGTGGTTAAAATGTTGCACTGTTATACACCATCTTTTATCAGATTCATGTGACGCTCCCTCACGGTCGCGGCTCGGTAACGCTATCTCCGATTTATTCAACAAAGCCCCCGGAGGGAGAAGATGCCCGACAGGGCGGATGAGGGGGTATTTAAAAGGACAATTTGCGCGAGCAGACATTTAAGAACCGGGATTACGCCTAGGAGCAGGGAGTGATACTTCCTTTGTAGGAGTGCTTTTCTTACGGTTGCTATAGGCAGACATTGCCAGCGTTACACCCATCGTAATGATGGCAGTTTTATTTAATCTCAGTTTGGGCTGTGCTTTTTTACCACCAGATGGCGCACCTGCAGTTTCATCTTCAAATGAAAGATCTTCAGATGAAAGATCTTCAGATGAATCACCCATCGTTTTCCCTTCAAACATTTTTTTAGGCATACGCCACCTCGTTTTTGTGTTTTTTATATAGTTAGATTTATTATACACATAAAATATTAAGTAAACCTTAAAACGAACAAATTTATATGGGATATTTCAGCCCCCAGCTCTGATAGACCCTCTCGAATCCTCTCGAATCCTCACGCACCTACGGCGCTTAACCGTAGGTGTGCTGCCATTACCCCGGCCTTCGGATTGCTACGCTCCGCTCCGCAATCCTCATCCGGGGCTATAAAGCTTTCGGTCGTAAACGACCTGATTGCGTTGTTGTTTTATGAGGTCAACCCAAAATTAATTTGATGAGGGGTTGCAATTCAACACAGTATCTAGTTCATCACTGCAATAAAATTTCATTACTCCAAATTCGTATGACATTGAATCCCACTATACCCCCTCATCCGGCCTGTCGGCCACCTTCTCCCGGAAGGGGCTTTGTTGAATAAATCGGAGATGGCCTAGGAGGAGGCACTCGGTGTAACCGAGCCGCGACCGTGAGGGAGCGTCACTGTGCTATAGCTTTTAGCTGAAATTTCTTACTTTATGATATTAGGTGCCATTTAACGGTAGAAATGTTGCATTGTTTTACACCAGCGTTT
>DATLOT010000051.1:0-66457 GCA_035536095.1 Gammaproteobacteria bacterium
TTGAATAAATCGGAAATGCTCTGTGAGGCACTCGGTGTAACCGAGCCGCGACCGTAAGGGAGCGTCACTGTGCTATAACTTTTAGCTGAAATTTCTTACTCAAGTTAAACGCATTTTGGGTTTGACCCCATAAAACAACAATGCAATCAGGTCGTTTACGACCGAAAGCTTTAAAGCCCCGGGTAAGCGCGGAGCGCGCAGCCCGGGGTAATGGCAATCCACCGACGTTTCTAAGCACCGGAGGTGCGTGAGATTTAATTTTTAAAATCGCGGCTCGGTTTTACGCGCGCGATTCAAAAACCCAATATTTTCCGGCCAGAAAAGAAAAAAGAGGCAGCACAGAGAGTACAATCAGTAGCGCTACAGGATAAGGAAGCTTCAACAGGAGAAACACATAAAACAAACTTTCATTCGCACAGAATGTTATCGTCTGCGCCAAAAATAATTTTGGCAAAGCAGCCTGATGCAACACATGCGTCGCAGCAAAAGTCCAGACACGATGCCCCCAGTAACTTACTTGAAAGGCACAAAGATAAGCAACACCATTCGCAAGCAAAGGAGCCATCTGCGCATCTTGAACCAATAAAATAACAACACAAAAATGCACAAGCGCAGCTATCACACCCACTATCGCAAAACGAGATAATTGCAAAAATAAACTATTCACCAAAACCTTCCTTGATCTGCAATAAATAACAAGGACGCTGCTTCACTTCCGTAAAAATACGTGCAATATATTCGCCTAGTATGCCAATTGATAGAAGTTGAATACCACCTAGAAACATAATAGCAACAACTAAAGTCGGAAACCCAGGCAAATCCGCGCCATACAACAAGGTTCTTGTTACAATATACATCGCATAAACAAAAGAAATAAAAGAGGTGAAAAAACCAATCATTCCCCACATGCGCAACGGTATATTAGAGAAAGAAGTAATGGCTGTAATAGCTAATTCAATCAGCCTATAAAAACTCCAAGCACTCTGACCACCTGCACGATCAGACACCTCAAAAGTCACTCCTATTTTTTTAAATCCAACCCAGGCATATAAGCCTTTCATAAATCGTGTACGCTCTTGAAACTGCTGCAACGCCAATATCACTTTACGGTCTAACAAACGAAAATCGCCCGCATTATGCGGCATATCAATTTTCGTCATCTTCTGCATTAACCAATAAAACAACCGTGCGAAATGACGCTTAAAATAAGATTCTGATTCTCGACTAGCACGTACGCCGTAAACCATTTCGTAACCTTCCACCCAGCGCGCTAAAAATGTGGGCAATAAAGAGAAAGGATGCTGAAAATCCGCATCCATCAGAATAGCAACCTCACCTTGACAGTGATCAAGACCTGCTGTTAATGCAACTTCTTTACCAAAGTTGCGAGATAAGCCCAATAGTTTGATCGGATAACGCTTATCCACCGCACGTAAAATATCAACAGTGTGATCGCAACTCCCATCGTCAATGACAATGATTTCATAGCGATCCGTTAACTGAGATAAGGTATCAGACAATTGCGTTATAAAATCAGCAATCACAGCTTCTTCATTATACACGGGTACAATACAAGAAATATAAAGCGATTTATTTTGTAAAGCGAGCTGCCTCTCTTGCGCTATCATGTTATCTTTTTCCTACACATTTTTGGTAATCTTCAGAACTCTCTTTAAAAATAGCACACCAATAGTAAGGATACCAATAAGCTTGCAGCTGCTCACTGCCTGTGCTGACCATATAAGATTTTTGATAAAACTCAGATAATCTGCCAGTCGCTCTTAGCTGCGCGATGGTATCCCCTATGCTGCAATTTTTACAATCTGTTCCATAGATCCAACTAAAAATATACTCTACCATCCAATTTTTATTCTCCTTAATCGGATAATAGTATGTTTCAAAATCTTCCAATTTTTTTGATTGATTTGAATAAGTATATATTTTAAATCCTGGATTATTATGATAGACCGGGCTAATAGCGGGTGTACCAATAACAGGTATTTCGACCCCTCTAAAACGTAGCGCCTGAAACCAATCAGCGTGCAAATGACCCGCCAACACACCTACAATTTCTGCCGCATAAGTTTCCAATAGCGCTTTAAAAGACTTCGCATATGCCGGCATCCAGAACTCAACCAACGAAAACGAAACGCCGTGTAAAGAACTATAAACATCAATCCCCATTGGGATATGCATACAAATTAAAACATGTTCGTTTTTTGCTTTTGCAGCCTCTAGCTCTGAACGCAACCACACCAGCTGTTCTTTAGCGCCCTCTGGTACAAACTTGCCTTTTGCTTTGCTTGAAAAGAAACTACTGTTGAGAAATACAACGCGTAACGATTCAGGATTCTTTAATAAAACAGAATAATAGCCCCGTTTACTAAACGTCTGTTTCATTTGCAAGCGTGCGGCAGGATCTTGAATGAGCACAGACCAGAGCTCACTGACATCTTTAAAGAAAGCACCTTTTGCATCTATCCCATAATCCCTCACATAAGAATCATTATTACCTAATGCGCCATATATGCTGATTTTCTGAAAATACTTTTGCATTTCACTGTCTAAGAAGGACAGTGTTTTTCTCACAAAGCGACGATACCCTGCTGCTGTTTTGTCGTGCGCGAAATAAACATATTTTTCTCTATAATCGTGCGCTAAGAAATCACCTAATACAACCACGAAGGCAATGCGCTTATCTTTTGCTGCTTGTGATGCTGCCGATAGACTACTCGTGAGCAAGGTATAACTGGTATCTTTACCATATGCCACCGTCGTATCCTTTGTTAACAAAGCAGGCCACGCCGAAACAGGTGCTTCCTGTAACTTTTGGATAGTGGGACATGGCGTAACATCCTGGCAAGCAAGGAAAGGATCGAAATGAATATCTGACAAGACAAGAAAGTTGGTTGGTGTGGCGTTAGTTTCTTCTTTTGATATATCTTTAGCGAAACAGGGCAAAGCTAACAGTGTACAATATATTACCAAAATGCGTGCAATAAAATGCATTCTTTTTCGTCCTAACGTTTAAAACCAGAGATGTGGAGATTGTAGCACAGATACCCATAGGAGAATACAAGCAGGCTATAATAAAAAATATTATATATATCATATTGTTGCGAGTATGCGGCACAATAGTAGTATATTAAATCACTATTTGTTAAAATAACGGGCTTTTTTGAAAAAGAATGAGGAAATATCCATGGCAAGACCTGCTGACCCGCAATCACCCGACATGGAGGAGTTTACCCGCATCAAAACGTCACTGATAGCGGCAGCAGGGTCTCAAGAGAGCATTCTCCGAATCATTCGCCTCATTACCCATGAATTTGACGACAAAGAAAACCAACTTCGCATTAAAGATTATTTTAAATTATACGACGCGATCGAAGCGCTACAAAAAAAAGCGGCAGAAAAATTAGAATTAGAAGACGCATTATACCACACACTGAACAAAGAAGTGGATGCACTTCATCGCCTGATAAGAGAAATAACGGATTATGGAAATCGCAAAAGAAACTTCTTTCGCTTATTCGAAAGCCTCGAAGACAGAGAAGAAAACACCAATCAGGATAATCAAAATATCACTGCACTGAAAGACTTATTAAACAAAATACAGCTCCCAGAAAATAGCAAAGAAAGCATTATATTCTGCGCTTACGCAACAGATATGCTCAGTATACTCAACGGGGAAGACAATCCACAAAGATCACGCCAGTCATCTCATTTTAACACAGTGTACGACAACATAGAGACATTGGCTGAGACTGACACCATACCGGGCGCACCGTCAGGCAATATGCAAACTATATTGATTCTACTTACCGTGATGAGCGCTCTTTTTATCATTTCACTTGCACTGCCTTTTATACCATTTGGCGCCACAGTTGTGGCAGCAGCGCATATACCCTTGATTGCAGCCAGTGTTGCAAGCGCCTTTCACACACCGCTCATCTCTACAGCGGTTGTATTAGCAGGCGTTGCTGCAGGTACTGGCATCGGTGCATTCGCGACGGCAGCATGCGGTTTCTTTACCAAAAAAGAAGGCACATCAAAAGATATTTCTGCCTTTGCAAACAAGGCCTCTCAAATAAATAGGCAATAAAATCTTCCCTATTTGATCATTTTGCATTAAAATACTCCAGAAATCACAGACCCCACGAGAACCCTATGCGAATTTTAGTAATCGAAGATGAAGAAAAAGCAGCGGCTTATCTTTCCAAAGGGCTGAGTGAGAATGGTTTTATTGTTGATGTCGCACATGATGGACAAGAAGGCTTATATCTTGCGACGCATAATCCTTACCATCTGATCATCCTTGATGTGATGTTGCCTAAATTAGATGGTTGGGCTGTGATTAAAGCGATTAAACACATTCATCCTGAAGTGCGGGTGCTCTTTCTCACAGCACACGATGACACTGATGATAAAGTAAAAGGGCTAGAGCTGGGCGCTGACGATTATCTTGTCAAACCATTCGCCTTTTCAGAGTTACTTGCGCGAATACGCTCTTCATTACGACGTGGCCACGCACAGCATGTCAGCAGCATCTGCATCGGCGACCTCACCATCGATCTTATTAAACATAAAGCCACGCGTCAACATCAGCGTATTGATCTCACAGCCAAAGAATTTTCTTTACTCGTTTTTCTTGCAAAACATACAGGAGAAGTACTTTCACGCACACTGCTTGCTGAACATGTCTGGGATATTCATTTTGATAGCGATACAAATGTTGTTGATGTTGCCGTACGCCGGTTAAGAATGAAAATTGACGATCCTTTTGAAAAAAAGTTAATACATACAATTCGGGGGATGGGCTATGTTCTGGAAGCACGCTAGAAAACCTTCTATTACAACACAACTCACTGTATTTTACAGTTTGACAACAATCCTATTATTGAGTGTTGTAACGTTATTTTTCTATGGCGCAGCCGTACACATTCTGCATCAGGTTCACTATCAATTCCTAAGAGAAGGGAGCTTTTCTTATACTTACTTCATTAGCATTTTAGATAGCTATACCGCATTGTTGATTGAAACACTGATTGTGGGCATATTACTCGCTATTTTACTAGGCTATTTAATTGCACGACGCAGCATGAAGCATCTTTATAACCTCACAGAAATGGCGCATCATATTAGTGCAAGCTCGTTACACCAGCGTATTTATCCACAATCATGGCCAAAGGAATTAAATTTACTCGGCATCACTTTCAATCAAATGTTAGATAGGATTGAGACCTCATTTAAATCACTGACGCAGTTTTCTGATGATTTAGCACATGAACTACGCAACCCCATTAACAATATCATGGGTGAAATGGAGATTGCGCTATCTAGCGCACACACCATCGCAGAATACCGACAAGCCATGGAGTCCTGTTTAGAAGAGTTGCAGCGCATTGGACAAATTATTGAGAATTTATTATACCTAGCACGAACAGAGAACACGCAATTAGGACTGAAGAAAATCAAATTAGATGCTAATAAAGAAATTCAATCCATTTGTGATTATTACGAAGCGATTGCAAACGAGAAAAACATACAAATGAGTCTAGTAGGCAATGCGACACTCGATGCAAATCCCATTATGTTTAAGCGACTCATTAATAATATTTTATCTAACGCATTAAAATACACACCAAACGGTGGTCATATTGCGTTTTCTATTAATACAAATGAGAAGTATACATTAATCAGTTTGCAGGACAGTGGCATTGGCATCAGCGCAGAGCACTTACCACATATCTTTAAGCGTTTTTATCGTGTAGACGCTGCGCGCACACATGATACTGGCAGCGTTGGGCTCGGACTGGCTATTGTGAAATCCATTATGGAGCTACACCACGGCACAGTCACTGCCATCAGCGAAATAGGCAAAGGCACGACGATTATACTAACCTTCCCGCTCGCTCAGCCATAGCTCGGTGGCGCCGGCAACGGCGGCGGGGATAGCGAAGAAATTTAAGAACGGTATCATGCTAAACAATAAAGCGCTTATACCAAAACTGAATGTGAGACCAGGTTTTTGCCTCATCCACTTTCTCACATCAGCCAGAGGAATATGGTGATTATCTGTTGGATAGTCAAGATACGTCAAACTCATAAACCAAGCATGAAATAAAAACCAACAAACTGGCGCAACCAACTGCACTACGGGAATAAAGAAAAGCAATAGCATAAAAAGCGCAAATGGTAGAAAATAAAAGAGGATCATCAACTGCCTGCCGATAATACGCGGCACATCTTTGATGTTTTCCCACAGACTGCGAGAAGCTATGATGCGGCCAGTCAAATGATATTCAATTTTTTCCGATAAAAAGCTATTAAAAGGCGCTGCAATCACATTAGTGATGATCACAAAGGCATAAACAAAAAATAAAAAGAAACTCGCAAAGAAAAGCATCCACAGAATGAACGTCAACCAATGTAACCAAGCCGGTAAAAAATCATAAAACCATGCGTTAAAGATCCCCACAACATGTTTCATTAAGAAGAATAGCGCAATAAACAGTACTACATTCACTATCACAGGCACAATCACATAGCGTTTCACGCCCGGCCGAAAAAGAAGCGTTAACCCATTCAGAAAATAATAAACACCCTTCATGCACGATACCGATCAGCGTGATAATACCAAAATTGAGGTAAAACATAACATGCAGCCAATACACCAACAACACACAATACACCACCCGTGACAATAGAAGTCGTCACGCCGAAAAGTGCAGCAACCAAGCCTGCTTCTGTATCACCTAGCTTAGGGCCACTTAAATAGCTAATCATTTCAATACCCGCTAAGCGACCACGTAAATGGTTAGGTATGGTTTCATTCCACATAATGGTACGAAAAATACCACTCATCCCATCAAAAGCACCCGCCAACGCTAAAAAGAAAATCGCAACCCAAAAATCCTTGGCTAAGCCAAAGAGTATGATCGCAACTCCCCAAAAAATAGCGGAAAGCGCAATGGCTCTACCATGGCGCCTCACTTTTTTCGCCCAACCACTGACAAAAGAAAGTAACAACGCACCCACTGCTGGTGCTGCGTACAAAATGCCTAATGTCTGCGCGCCGCCAAAAGACACAGCCATCGCAGGAAATAAAGCAGACGGCATACCAAAAACCATTGCTAAAAAGTCAACAGTATAACTACCCATCAATTCTTGACGAGACCATGCATAACGACATCCCTGCCTTAAGGCAGCCCAGGTCGATTCATCCCGTTGTGCAATAGGTTTAGGTGTACTTCCCATACAAAGCAATGCGCCTAAAGAAATAGCGAAACTAGCAACATCAACCAAGTAAGTTGCCACGACACCAAAATTGGCAATTAACAGTCCCCCTAAAGCCGGCCCCCCAATCATACTGGCGTTTGCTTTCAGCATCGCAAATGAACCCAAGGCCGGGAAATCTTCTTTACGCACAATTTGCTGAACAATGCTTTCTAAAGCGGGACGATGTAAGCCATTAAAAGCAGACATAATTGTTGCAATCAAGAAAATAGCCCATATATGTGGCGCTTCTGAGTACGCATTCATCGCAAGCAAAAAACTGCCCAACGCAAGCATTGCTTCTGCAGAAAGCAACAGCAACCGTCGATGATAACGATCAGCAAACACACCACCAACCAGCGCAGTAAACAATAAAGGCAATAGCTGAAACAAGCTCAGCAGACCAACCATTAAAGTAGAGTGCGTTAGACTATAAATTTGATAAGGCAATGCAACGCCCGTAATCATTGTGCCAATAAAAGACACAAACTGGCCAATATAAAGAAAAGTAAATTGGCGATTACGCTGGAAAATAGAAAAATCTAAAAATAGTGCCATGGAGATTGTGCTCCGCCTTTTAAGTCAATAGCCCTACAATTTTTTAGACACAGCGCGCTGTTGTAAAAAATCTACTGTTGCAGCACACACCAAATCACCCCAGACATTAGTCAAGGTCCTAAAACGATCTAAAATACGATCAAATGGGAGTAACAGACCAATGGCAGAAGTCGGCACATTCACATTACGCAATACCATCACCATCGTAACCAATCCACCCTCCGGAATACCGGTTGCACCCATACCAGCAACAATTGCCGTTAAGAACACACCAAGTTGAGCAAGAATAGAAAGATGGAATCCCAATATCTGGCAGAAAAACAGAGCAGACACAGCTTCATACATCGCGGTACCTGCTAAATTGATTGTTGTTGCCAAAGGCAGCACAAAACGCGCCACATCCTCATCAATGTTTTGTTCTTTTGCAACCATTAAGGTTACTGGCAATGTTGCCATTGAGCTGGAAGTTGCAAATGCAGTCAATAAAGCTCTGGTGGCTGATGATAAAAAAAGCCGTGGGCTCTTTTCACGCGCTACAATGTAAAGCAAAGAAAACTGCCAAAAAAACTGAAATAACAGTCCCAATAAAAAGATCAGAATGAAAATAACCATGCCTTGCAAACTCTGCAGCAATAAATGTTGTAAAGAAGCCTCAGCAACAGCTGTTCCTAACAAGGAAAACAAGCCCACTGGCGTTAAATACATCAACCACACAATCATTTTGATCAAAACATCCCTGAGCCCTACAAAGAAATCAATGACCGGTTTTGCTGAAACGCCCACAGACAAACAGCTAATCGCAAAAACAATGCTGAAAAAAACAATAGGCATAATTTCATATTTTGCAGCAGCTTCTATAATATTAGGTGGGAAAAGCGTGAGCAAGTAGGAACTAAAAGGAATCGGTTTTAAATCCAGTGGCGTCGCATTGGCCAAAATCAAGCTAGGTGGAATTTGCAACCCAGGCTCAAAGATATTTAATAAAAGCAAACCAATCGTTACCGCAATAGAAACACTTAACAGAACGTAACCGATGGTATAAACACCGATTGATCCTAATCGTTGCATCCCGCCAATGGCAGTGATCGCACTGACCAACGCACAAAAAATAAGAGGAAGCACAATCAGTTTAAGTAGATTAATAAAGAGTAACCCTATCCACTTAATCATAATCATCTGTTCAGGGAAAAAAACGCCGCAAGATACACCCAACGCAATACTGAGCAAGATACCCAATAACATATGATTATTTTTCATGCTACACACCTTTTTTTCAAGTTCAATGTCACGGATTATAACCTGGTTTACGATAAAAATAGTTATCTTTATTTTCACTAAAACCTATTTTTTTGAGGTGATTTTTGCTACATTGTTTAAATAGCTAAATAGTATAAATAACAGGGTATTAACATGGATGTGAATGATTTTAAACCAGCGTGGTGGCTGAAAAATCCCCACCTTCAGACACTGTGGCCTATGATTAGACGAAACCGTCTAAAAGGCATTCCCGTGGAGCGGGAACGAATAGAGTTACCAGATGGTGATTTTATCGACATTGACTGGGTAGGTAAAAAGAGAACCGCACCAATTGTGCTAATATTGCACGGTTTTGAAGGATCCATCGCATCGCATTATGCAAAAAGTATGATGCGCCGAATCTACGAAAAAGGCTGGCGTGGTGCATTTGTGTATTTCCGAGGTTGTAGTGGCGAACCCAATCGCCTACCGCGTAGCTACCACTCAGGCGAAACAAAAGATATTGCTTACATTACCAGCTTACTTTGCAGCAGAGAGCCGCGTGTTCCTATTGGCGCGATTGGTTATTCTCTTGGTGGCAACGTGTTATTAAAATGGCTGGGGGAAACGGCGCAAAACAATCCGCTCACTGTTGCTATCGCTGTGTCTGTGCCGTTTCAGATACACGATGCTGCATACAAGGTACAAAAAGGATTTTCACGTTTATACCAATGGTATCTGCTAAAAAGCGTCCGCCAACGGTTACAACAAAAATTCACGACCATGGCTGCGCCTGTTGATATCGCTGGATTAGTACATGTCGATAGCATTGTGAAATTTGACAGTCTCTATACCGTGCCTTTACATGGCTTTGCTGATCTTAATGATTATTACGAGAGCGCAAGCAGTCGTCAGTATTTACATAATATTCATATTCCCACTTTAATCATCCATGCTAAAGACGACCCCTTCATGACACCCGCTGTTATCCCTTCTTCAGATGAAGTGTCGCCCTCTGTGAAATTGGAGCTTTCAGAATCGGGCGGCCATGTTGGTTTTGTGAGTGGGAAATACCCTTGGCGTCCAACATACTGGTTAGATCAACGTATTCCTACTTTCTTATCGCAGCATTTATGAAACAAACCATACAACAATACCAGGATCGCGCAGAAGCGGGAAAAATACTTGCTGATGCCCTAGTTGCTTATCAAGGTAGATCAGATGTGATCGTGCTTGCTTTAGCGCGGGGCGGTGTGCCCGTCGGTTATGAGATAGCGAAAGCACTGTCTGTGCCCTTAGATGTTTATATTGTACGTAAATTAGGTGTGCCTGGGCATGAAGAACTCGCGATGGGCGCTGTGGCATCGGGTGGTATCACTGTTTTTAATGAAAGTATCGTGCGTGATTTGCATTTATCTGAGCAGACCATGCATGCTGTGATAGAAGCGGAATTAAAAGAGTTGAAACGCCGAGAGATACGTTACAGGGCAGGTCGCCCTTTCCCCAGACTCGCCAATAAATGTATTATTTTGGTTGATGATGGCATTGCGACGGGCGCAACGATCAAGGTAGCCATTAAAGCGCTCAGACAGCAAAAACCGAGCAGCATCATTGTCGCGGTTCCTGTCGCCCCGCCAGAGATATGCAAAGCATTAGAAATACAAGTTGAAGGCTTGATTTGCCCCCTTCAACCATCACTCTTTAACGCCGTCGGCACGTGGTATCAACATTTTTCGCAGACAGAGGATGAAGAAGTTGTTCGGTGTCTTGCACTCACGCGCATGTAGCTGCTGCTTGGGATTTACCTAAGCCTACTTATTAAAAAAAAACCTAACTGAATAAAGATGCTATCATCATTTTGTCATCCAGGTTATGATGAAATCTATTGACTCTCAATATAGGAACAGAACTGAATGGAACCTCTGTCTTTTTTCAGCATTGTTAATGCAATTAAATACTGGTCTGCAGCCATATTGAAAAAATTGGGTTATAAATTTTTGCGCAACGATGATTTTATTAATGAAGAATTAGAAGTTGATTTTAATTTTCCAAATAAGTCTCCAGAATGCATCAAAGAAAAAGGCGCTGAGTTTCGCTGGTCAGAAAAACATCTTTTAACTTACGAAAAGTATTTTCAACTAGAAGGGAATACGCGCAGATATTTTAAAATGAAAAAAAATTACTTATGGATTAAAAGAAAGTAGAGGAGAGGAAGCGAAATGAAGAAGTGGAAAAATATTTTATTGATTACAACACTTCTTTTTCTTATCTTTGTCATCATGATTGTATTGCCGCAATTTAAAAAAACCTCCCATGGGTTACATCAGCTGCACAATACATCAGACAGCATTTTCGATAAAACAGGCGAGAAACCACCAGGAGGAAAGTTAAATGCCTCCTAAAGAAAGAGGCGAGATTGAAGCCACAATCGATGAAGAAATTTGGAGTGTATACGATTCAAATACAAAAATATTTTCAGCTATATGTCGAAAATTAGCATTCGCAGAAGGTGGAATATGCTGGTTTTTCAAATCGCAGGCTAATCATCTTCCCCCAGATATAATATTTATTTTGAAATTCTTGATTCTTTTTTTTGCGTCTGATGCTTTGCAATATTTTTTGGCAGCAACCATCTATTGGTCTGTTGGAAAATATTATGAATATTGCAATGCTCATGGATTGATAAAAACGCCAAAACAGGTCGTTAAACAAGCATGGATGAACAGAGCTTCTTTATTATTATTTCTTGTGAAAATTGTATTTCTTGTGATTGCTTCTTATTGTACAATTAAATTATTAACTTGAAAGTATCCAAATCTCGCCTACAGAACAACGATTAGCTAATGCTAAATGGCAATAAAGCTTCAGTTTCACCTTCTGACTCACCATTACACGATACAAGGCAAATCGATGTTTGTTCAATTTTTTTCTATTTCTGATATTGTTGTGTGACTCTATTGAGTAATAAGATCGGCAATTAAACGCCCACACTCTACTCATAATATTCATATTTGATCATAACTCAGTTAGCCAGAATTTTTGGCTAACTGAATTTATCGCGACGCATGAGGAAAAATCACAGATACCCACAGACGGACGTTTGATACAGTTGATTCTCAATCACTCCTTACTCAGGTTTGCATTAAAGCACTTAATTTATTGATTAATATGTATTTATTCAGAAAAACGTCAGTTATCCAGGTTTGCGTTAAAGCACTTTTTATGCCCAAAATGGCAGATACCTGATATAGCGCGTGGAACTCGTCTCAGCATCATCTGGCTTGATTAATCCGGCGTCCTTGGCAGCACTAATCACTAATGACACAGTCGCCGCCGCAGACTCTGGCAACTTAAAACGATCCCTCAAGGTCTGATTGGACATGCGCTGATTACTTACATATAGCAAGCAGCCATGCTGATAGCAAGCACGTATTCTATCGCTCTTGCTCATATCTGCAAATTCTTGATATGCGAATAGTACCGCTGTGGTGCGACACTCACCAACTCTAAAATCAGGCGCTGGTAATTGAAAAATTTCGGCTAACTTCACAACTTTATCAATACCGCTCCCCTTCTCTTCGCAAAATCCAAGTCGCCTCATGAAATCTGCTAAAAGCTCATTGCGTGAACGATACTCATCAATAAAACGGTCAATGCTGATAGGAGGGATACCAGGATTTGATATTTCCACACGGTCGGAAAACATCTCAATCATGACAGATGAACCTGTCACCAAGAAATCTTGATGGACTAGCGCATTTGCAATTAACTCACGCAATGCTTGTCTTGGAAACATTTTCACTTCTTCGCGCACCACCTGTTCTATAAAGCAATTTTGTGGTGCAGCAGAATGCACGAATTCAAGTAGACCATCAAAATCCGCAGCATAGCCTTTAGTACTAGATTTATCATGCTGAGTACTGAGTTTATCTACACCCTTATAAATAACCACACGAGGCGCTTTACGGGCAAGCGCCGGAGAAAAAGCATCAAGGCGCTTAGCCAGCAAAATAGCTGCCAAATTGGTGATTGCCCAACTATTATTTTTTACCGTAATCAACCCATCCTTGGTGAGGCGCTCTAATACCCCATCACGGTTGGTTGGATATGGCAATTTCAACAATTCGAAATAACTTTGGGTATCCAATAGGGAAATAACCTCGTCTGCACTAATACTTGATTTAGCTAGTTGCACAAACCAATTAGACTTTTCCTCTAGAATAATACGACGTAATTGATCAGGCGTCATTGGCACTAACTCTTCACCTGATCGCATCAGATAAACACCATCTAAATGCTGTGGCTGAGCGATTGACCTGGGTGGTATTTCAAATACAAGCACACGACCATCAGGATGTGACAATTCGTAAACTTCTACGCGAAAATGTAATTTATTTAATATTTGTGATTTAATATCGCCAATATTGAGAAAAGCTTGTGTACCCACCACTCTGCGCGGTAATTCATCGCTTACCCCTAAGACTAAATGCCCGCCAAATTCGTTAGCAAAAGCAACACAGTAGCGCAACAACTTGGTGAAATCGTATTGCTGCTTTGCTTCTTTAAAATCAAGATGCTCACTTTCATTCGAATCAGTTAGCCAATTTTCTAAAGTGTCTAATGTAACCATTCAACAAGCTCCGCTATAATGTTCTTTGGGATCTCTAACTGATCAGCATCAACCGCAGCAATTGCTTACTTCACTCGGGACGAACACTTATCTCTATTAAAAAGCAAATAAGGATTTCATTATTGGTCGATTCAGAGCGCTAGGCCTGCTAGGATTATCTGTTAAGCTTCTCCTGTTTGTAAAGTTTTTTGATTTTTCCTGAAAGAATCTTTACTTAACGCAAATTTTATTGTGCTGCACACTAAGATGGGATGTTAAAAATCGCATTTTGAAGTATGATGGGTATATAATATTCTCATCAAGTTGTTTTATGCCTGGAGTATTAAACAACCTGTGTTGCATCGTTTAGATGTTCGTGCCAGTGCGTTATCGGTAATTGACTGGTGATAATGATTCACCGCTTCTCTTCCCTCATCTGCCCTGTCGGGCATCTTCTCCCAAAGGAGAAGACATGCGAGACTTGGCCTCAGAGATATTCAATACTTATGTATTAAGTATTGAACTTATCCATCTCTCCCATCGCAACCTGGGCTAACACTGATTGCATTACTTTTGTAGGATGCAATTTATCCCAAAATACATAATTATCAGGATTCGGACAAACCATCGGCATATTAGCATCTTGGCTTGCGCTTGAAGAAGAAGTATTACGACTTTGCACATCTCCTGCATAACTACCACGCCAACAAGCATCTTTCACATTTGTCATATTGATATGATATTGTTGATTATAAAAAGCCGGATTATTGATCATATTATTAAACAATCCATTCGCATCAATTAAATCAACCACCAGATCAGGGTCTGTGTTTCTTAACATCGTCACTAATGACGCGAGTTTTTCATTGTGAATACGAATTACTGCTTTTAACTTTAATTGCTCAGCAGGCGTCAGCGACTGCCCATAAGGCGATACCGATAAATCAGGTAAGTTGAAAATCATAAAATTTTGCGCACCATAAGCAATCAATCGGCCGATTTGCTCCATTATACCATCTATTACGCGCTGCACCGCGACCTGCATGTTGGGATCTGCATTGGAGAGCAAATAGTCATTCCCGCCAATCCAAAATATAAAAAGTGTACGCTCTTTATCAAGATAGCGATAATAATCATCAAAAAGATAATCGTCGACTTCCTTGCTGAGGGTCGTTGGGGAACTCGAAACATCCTCAGGATGATAAGCCGCTGTTGCACCACCTATTGCATATATTCTATAATGGCAGGACTGCTTGAGATCGTAAGCGGCTGCGAATAACTCAGACCACACAGGACCATTTGAAAATCGTCCATTGTAGTATGGCGGGGCTGGTATTTTACTATCCAAAACCTCTTTAAACAGCCTACCCTTATCACTCAGACTGTCCCCAAAAAAGATCAGCTTATTGATGGGTCTTTTATCATAAGGCGCTGCATGCACGCTTATGCTCAGCACAACCCATATCAACCACAGATACTTCATCCCCACCCCTCGGTTTATAAGAAGACATGAGTATATATCGTAACACTAAAAAAGGACACCTAAAATATGATTTGTATACGCCCCGCCATCCTCTCTGATGCTCCCAATATCAGTCAATTTACCGCCACCCTTGACAGCGAAAGCGAATTTTTATTATACGGCACAGGTGAGCGGAACAATGATGCAGACAGCACAACAGCTTACTTGACTCGTCTTGCAAAATCAGAAAAGTCGATTGTATTACTCGCTGAGAATATGAATAAAAAAATCGTCGGCTTTTTATGCGGTGAAGTCTCTCACATTAAACGCATATCGCATATTATGAAAGTAAATATCGGCATCTTGCGCGATTATCGCGGCACACAAGTCAGTCGTTTATTATCTGAATGCGTCTATGCACACGCAAGAAGAAAGGGTATTGTCCGCATAGAAGCAACAGTTATCACAAAAAATAAATTCAGTTTAAATTTATGTAAAAAATTTGGATTTAAAATAGAAGGGATACGAGAATCATCCATTAAAATAGGCGATATCTATTACGACGAATACTTGCTCGCCACCATTTTATGACTTTAGTATCTCGCGTACAATTTTGATTTCAGATAATAAATCAGAAAATCGCTCTAGTTTTGCATCACGTTCAATCACCACACCATTGACACGCGTCAACTTACAAAGATACTCGAACAACGCGAGCACCTCTAAGCGAACTTCCGTGGCATGCGTATCCACCCACATACGATACAGGTAATGACAACCCGCCAGATGCACCTCTACAATTCTTTCCAACGGCAAGGCATCGATAAATGCATAAGGATCATAGTGATGATTAATCGCATTAATATAAAGATTATTCAAGTCCAACAACAAACCACAATCCGCTTTCTCAACAACCGCCTTAATGAAATTAACTTCAGACATCGTGCTCATCGGCATAGGATAGTAATAACTGATATTTTCTAATAAAAAGGGTTTAGCAACCAACCCTGAAATTAATTTCACTTTTTTCACAATACGATCAACACTTTTTTCTGTGAATTCAACAGGCATTAAAGAACGTAGCTCCATGTTATGCGTTCGCGTCATCCCAATATGCTCACTAAACCATAAACAATCTACCCGCTGCGTTGCCTTTAGCAAACCAGATAAATAATCTTTGTTAATCACCTGATTTTCCTCACCCAAAGACAACGTTAATCCGTGCAATGTCACCGGAAAAATATCAATGATATTCTTTAAATTTTCATTTAAGGAATGAAAAAATAATCTCTCTGTATTCATCTCAATAAAATCAATTTCTTTTGCATACTGCAAAATATCATTCGCAATAGCAGAGCGATAATTAATACCCACGCCATGGCATTGGCTCGGTTTATAAAACATAGGATTTCCTTCAATTTAGGTTGACATTATTTATGGTGTATAAATCAGGTTTTTTCTAAATAACATATTCATGAGTCCACGTTTTGATATATCGTCTTTATCAGAGAACCCCCTCTCGCTTATATCCAACAAAATATCGTGTAACGTATTTTGTATCGTGATCACTTTGGCGATATTAGATTGCATCACTTTATAAAAAACGATGATCTCTGTTCCGCTGACTTGCAATAAATCAGATTGTACTGACTGATAAAGTGGAATATTCTTTATTATTTTTGAAATGCAAAAATCAAATTTTTTCATTATTAAACTCGGATTAATATGCATAATAAGTGAATTCTTTTTTACATCCACCCAATCAACTCGGTTATCCTCTTCTTTAAAATCAAAATCAAGCGCCTTGTTTTTATATAGCTCATACTCAATAACAGCACGTTTGATACCGACAACTTCAGGCAAAGATAGCAAAAACGTTAGAAATAAAATCGATTCCTTCAACGACGTTCCCGGGATGACTGACCTTAGCTGAAATTGATGCAAATAACGTAACCAATATTTTTTGAGATCGTTTTGATGAATAATCATAGCCGTATAACGTATCACATCGATTAAGTCACACCATCTTTTGTCTTCCATCAGCATCGCTGTTGCCAAGAAGCGATCACCATGTTCTTTAAAAAAAGTTTTCAGCGATTGCTTTTTGTGATAACTTAACGAAAAATAATCATCTAAACGATGCTGACCCTTTACTATTTTTTTTGCTAGATAGGCATGCGTTGCCATACAAGCAACAACATATTGGATACTATCGTGCCGCTCCATTTCCATGAAAATACATTCTCCTTCAACTGAACCGCGACCGCGAGGGAGCGCCTCATGAAATGACAGTGACGCTTGCTCACGCGCGCGGCTCGGTCTTGCCGGGCACCTCCCCTAAAAATCACATCATGAACAATGCAGTGAATTGCAAAGTAAATCAGATGCCAGTTCACTTTCTTCAATCATGCTAATACCCATCTCATGATTGAGATCTTCTGCTTTTTGTTTATTTTGATCTTTCATTATTATCTCCTTATTTTTCACAACTACTTGATTAATGCACGACATTAATAGCTGCACTCAATGCATGCATACTCCATGACAACACAGAATACTTGATAAAAAATTGACGAAAAAATCGCTTAGGGCGGGATAAGGGAGGGAGGGCTACAACTTGATTAACTAGCGTTACATTTAATTAGACCATTCTACACGATATTCTTGTTAATGTCAATCTATTTTTATTAAAAAACGAATAATAATGTGATTCGGACAATAATTTTCTCCTGGGCTGGGGTTCGTTGATGTTAGAATAAGAATTGTAGCATAAGGAAATACAACATTATATGAAATCCTCTCAGGGTGCGCTCACATTTATTTTTCAATTCGTCAAAAAGCAGCGTTTTTACTTTTTTTCTATTTGCTTATGTTTTGTTTTGTGGGCCGTCTGTGATGCCATCTTTCCTTACTTTTTAAAACGTATCATTGACCAGATTGAATTCTTTAAGGGCGATCCAAAAAACATCTATTCTGCGATTTTTTGGCCATTTGTTACACTTGTCTTTTTGGGATTATTTGCCGAAATCTGTATGCGCATACAGGGCGTTTTACAAATCTATGTTTTTCCAACATTTCGCTCAAATATCAGAAAAACTGTTTTTGATTATGTCAAATCACACTCTCACGATTATTTTTCCAGCCATTTTGCAGGAAACATCGCAAAAAAGCTTGCTGATTTGCCCACAAGTTGCCAAGTGATTGTGGAAATTATCTGCATGCAGCTGATTACTGCTGCAACAGGTACGCTCATTGTACTAGGATCCATGTGGGTCACCAAGCCGCTTTTTGCGCTGATTCTCCTCGCTTGGCTTTTTTTACATATCGCTATCACTTTTGTTTTTCTACATTATGAAAACACACTTGCGAAATTACACTCTCAGTCCGTCTCTACTTTAAGTGGAAAAATTGTTGATACATTGACGAATATCTCAAACGTGAGACTCTTTGCAAGAGGGAGTTATGAATCGCGCTACTTAAAACAATTTCAAGACAATGAAATTCAACGAGCAGAAAAAGCGATGTGGTTAACGGAAATCATGCGAGCCGCACTCGGTTTCAATGGTATCTTTATGCTATTTGGCATGATTTTTGCACTGATTTATGGATGGGCACACCATTTTGTTACCATTGGAGACTTTACACAAATTGCTATGCAAGCTTTTTGGCTACTGAACTGGATTTGGTTTGTGAGCTTACAGCTTAATATTTATGTGCGCGAGATGGGCACTGTGAGTGATGCGCTGACGCTCATCACCAGAAGACATGAACTCACGGATAAGCAATTTGCAAGGCCATTGATTATCACGGAAGCTGATATTACTTTTCATAACGTCAATTTTTCTTACGGAAAAAACAAGCCTGTGTTTCAAAATCTCTCTATTACCATATCAGCAGGACAAAAAGTAGGGCTCGTTGGCTCTTCTGGCTCAGGCAAATCTACTTTTGTCAATTTAATGCTACGGTTTTACGATCTACAATCAGGCAGCATCACCATTGCCAAACAAAATATTGCTGATGTTTCACAAGATTCTCTTAGAGAGGCCATCGCAATGATTCCTCAGGATCCATCCTTATTTCACCGTAGTTTAATTGAGAATATACGCTATGGTCGATTAGGCGCAACAGACCAAGAGGTTATTGAAGCTTCTAAAATGGCACATTGCCATGATTTTATTATGCGACTCCCAGATGGCTATCAAACACTGGTTGGTGAACGAGGGACAAAGCTATCAGGTGGACAACGTCAGCGCATTGCGATCGCTCGCGCTATTTTAAAACATGCCCCCATTCTCATTCTCGACGAAGCCACTTCCGCACTGGATTCCCTCACCGAGAAATTGATTCAGGAGAGTTTACATCAGCTTATGCAAGAGCAGTCAACAACTGCGCTTGTGATTGCACATCGATTATCAACACTGGGCGATATGGATAGAATTTTAGTCTTCCATAAAGGGCAAATTATTGAGGATGGCAGCATTGAAACCCTTCTTGCCAGCAACGGACATTTCGCAACACTGTGGAATATGCAGCACGATGGCTTTTTTCCTGATGAATAGTGAGAAAAGGCGTGTTACTATACCTCTCGCCGAGCGTATGTCCCTCATCCGCCCTGTCGGGCACCTTCTCCCGAAGGGAGAAGGCATGCGAGACTTGGCTTCAGAAGACTAGCCAGGAATTCAATACTCTATGAAAATTGCAATTATTACCGGTGGCAGCCGCGGCATCGGCGCAGCAGCAGCCACAACCCTCGCCAAAGCAGGTTATGCTGTTTGCATCACCTATCTCAGCGCAAAAGAAAAAGCTGATGCTGTCGTGCAGTCCATTCAAGCGCAAGGCGGACATGCCATGGCGTTTCATGCCAACACCGCCTCTGAGGAAGATGTGATGCGCTTATTCACTTATGTTGATGAAAAATGGGGACCTGTCACCGCGCTTGTGAATAATGCAGGTACAAATGGGGGCATTTGCCAGGTAGAAAATATTACATTAAATCGCTTAACAGATGTTTTCGCAACAAATGTCTTCGGCACCTTTATTGCTTGCAGAGAAGCCATCAAGCGAATGAAAATGCGCGGGAGCGGTGCTATTGTGAATATTAGCTCTGAGGCCGCAAAATTTGGCGGGAATCAACTTGCGCATTATGCCGCCTCTAAAGCTGCGATTAATACCCTAACAATTGGATTAGCCAGAGAGGTTGCGCCTTACCATATTCGCGTGAATGCGGTCAGCCCCGGTGTGATTGATACAGACATACACGCTGCCTCACCACTGGATCGCATCGCAAATTTATTAAAGTCCATCCCCATGGGTAGAATGGGCGAACCGCAAGAGGTCGCGAATACCATCAGCTGGTTGCTATCGGATGCTGCGAGTTATGTGAGTGGCGCTGTTATTCCTGTGACTGGATCGAGATAGCAACACTCAGGAAGGCCCATCGAGCACTGTTTTCGCGATATCCGCTACTGCTTTATCGCGCAGTTCGAGATGCAACTCCGTGAACTTTTCTTTTAAGGCAACCACTTTGTTCGGATGATTCAAATAATCCAGTATATAATCTGAAATACGCTCGGGTGTCGCTGCTTTCTGGATTAACTCAGGCACAATACGCGTATTCGCCAACAAATTCGGCAGCCCCACATGCGGGATCTTCACCAATATTTTTGCCATTACATGCGTAAACCACGACATACGATAGGCAATAATCATCGGCTTTTTGTAAAGCATGGTTTCCAATGTGGCTGTACCAGATGTCACAACCACAATATCTGCTGCCGCTAACATATCCTGTGAACGACGCGTAAAGAACGTAATAGGTAACTCAGGCGCAACACGCTTGTACGCTTCATGGAATTCTAAATAACGTTGCTCATTCACATGCGATGTGAGAAATTTCAGTGTCGGCTGCTTCTGCCACGCACGTTTAGCTGCCAGCAACAAAGGCTCCGCCATATAATGAATCTCTTGACGACGACTACCCGGCAACAGCGCAACATAAGTCCCTTCTTCTTCAATCCCCAACACGCGACGCGCAGCCGCCACATCAGGCACTAAAGGAATTTGCTCTGCTAAAGGATGCCCAACATAGCGAACAGGCACATCATGCTTCTCGTAAAATGCCGCCTCAAAAGGCAACAGCGTCAACATCAAATCCACTGCTTTTGCAATTTTTAAAACACGCTTCTGTCGCCACGCCCACACACTGGGACTCACATAGTGAATCACACGAATGCCCGCGCGACGCAACTTTAGCTCTAATCCCAGGTTAAAATCAGGTGCATCGATACCAATAAAAATATCGGGACGCTGTTTGGTAAAATGTTGATATAACTCTCGACGTAACTTTAATAAATCTGGCAAGCGACAAAGGGGTTCAATAAAACCCATCACATTAAGCCGTTCAATATCAAACAAACTGTGACAGCCCGCCGATATCATCGCAGGCCCTCCAATCCCTTCAATTTGCAATTGCGGACAGTGTGCGCGCAACGCCTTGATCAGCTTAGCGCCTAACAAATCCCCAGAAGCTTCTCCCGCAACAATGGCTATTTTCATCTGACAATTCCGGTTGTCGCTCCTTCAATAAAAGCAACCAGTTGATTAATTTCTTCTGTGCCTATTTTACGTAACTCTTCGAGCGCATTCGTAATAGTGAGATTATTGCGATATAACACTTTATAAGCGCGGCGTAACTGCGTCACCACCGATTCCGAGAAACCACGGCGCTGCAACCCAACGGTGTTCAACCCAAATGGCTTGGCATAATAGCCGGACACCTTTAAGAAAGGCGGCACATCCTTAATCACAACAGAATTTGTTGCAACAAAACTATGCGCACCCACGCGACAAAACTGAAAAACACCAGAAAAACCACCGAAAGTCACATAATCTTCGATTGTGACATGCCCCGCTAAAGAAGCATTATTTGAAAAGATAACATGGTTACCAACAACGCAATCATGCGCAATATGCACATAAGCCATTAATAAATTATCATCACCAATTTTTGTTAATCCCTTATCTTGCGCCGTACCACGATGCACTGTGCAAAATTCGCGGAAAACATTGCGATCGCCAATTTCTAAATACGTTTTTTCGCCCTTGAACTTCAGATCCTGCGGGCATTCACCAATAGAGCTGAATTGATAAAATTTATTATCACGACCAATACGTGTCGGCCCTTGTATCACAACATGCGGACCAATCCAGGTTCCCTCTCCAATTTCCACATCTGGACCAATCACTGTAAGAGGACCAATATGCACATTCTTAGCTATTTTAGCTGATGGATCTATTATTGCGCTTTTATCAATCATGGTTTATCCCCCCTTGCGCGCACACATAAATTCTGCAGAACAAACCACGTCATCACCTACATAGGCGTGACCCTCTAATTTCCACACTTCACTTTTCACGCGTAGTGCGTTGACCACAAGACGCAGCTGATCACCCGGTTCTACCACGCGACGAAAACGCACATTATCGATGCTTGCGAAATAGAATAAAACACCGCTTTTGGCTGTAGTACCCATCGACTTATAAGCTAATACACCACCGGCTTGCGCCATCGCTTCTAAGATTAACACGCCAGGCATCACAGGACGCGATGGAAAATGCCCTACAAAAAAAGGCTCATTCATACTCACATTTTTAATTGCCACAATAGACTTACCTAAGGTTAGCCCTACCACACGATCCAACAACAAAAAAGGTGGGCGGTGCGGCAAATATTCCAGTATCTCATTAATATCCATTACAGTATCTGTCATTGACTTTCTCTCTCGTCATTTGGCTTTTTGATGATTGCCTCTAGCTGCTTCACACGATTCATCAGATTGCCCAATCGATGGAATCGCGCATTATTTTTACGGAACTCTTCGTTTGTAACCATACCAACAATACCAGAAGAGTAAATGCCAGGCGTCTCAATTGACTTTGTTACAGAAGACATACCCGTTACCATCACTTGGTCTGCAATATGGACATGCCCGTTGATACAGGTTGCCCCTCCAATCATGCAGTGTTTACCAATTTCTGCACTACCTGCAATACCAACACAACCTGCAATAATCGTATGCGCGCCAATACGTACGTTGTGTCCAACCTGAATGAGGTTATCGAGCTTCACACCGTCTTCAATCACTGTGTCTTCCAATGCACCACGATCAATCGTTGTATTTGCACCAACATCCACATCATCACCAATCGATACACCGCCTAATTGGGGAACTTTATGCCAAGACCTGTCATGCTGGGCAAAACCAAATCCATCGCAGCCAACGACCGCACCGCTCATGATACGTGTACGTTTTCCAATCTTGACGTCACTATAAATAGAGACACGCGCATCAATCGTGGTCGCCTCGCCAATCACAACACGATCACTAATAGCAACACCAGGTCCAATATAAACATCAGGACCAATACAAACATCATTGCCGATCACAGCATGCGCGGCAATGCAAGCCGTGGGGTCTATCTGCGTTCTTTCACCAACCACCACTGTTGAGTGTATCCCTGCTGAGAAATCAGAAGCAGGCGCAAAATAAGTCGCGATTTTTGCATAAACATAATGTGGATTTTTCGTCACAATCGCATTAATCGTGCAACCTTCCGCATCTTTAGGCGACAAAACGACAGCGGAAGCCCGTGTGGTATTCAAATGTTTACGATACAGTGAATTAATCAGAAAGCTCAGATGACCAGGCTGCCCGTTTTCGATCGTACAAACACCTTTAATCAAACAATTTGCGTCACCTTGAATAGTAACATCTAATCCTTTGACTAAATCTGCTATTGTAAATTCACGCGAAGATTTCATATTTTATTCACCTAAAAAAATCTCCCCCATTGGGGGAGATTTTTTAGTAAATAGCCTTTAAAGCGCTTAATTAGCTATTCTTTCCGTTAAACTGATCAGAAACATCTTTTGTTAAATCAACACCATCTTTTGCAAATACAACTGCTTGTGAATCCAGCACTAAATAATAAGATTTTTTATTAGCAAGCGAGGACACGATGGCGTTTAATTTCGCTAAAATACCTTTCATGATTTTTTGCTGTTCTGTTTGCAGATCTTTCTGGTAAGAAACAACCTCTTTCACCAAACCAGCACGCTCATTTGAAATTTTCTTCTCAGCTGCGTCCTTTTCCTTCTGACCCATGGTAGGCTCATCTTTCTTCAGTTTGTCTATTTCATCCTGCAGTGTTTTTTGTTCGTTATTAATCGCTGTTTGGCGACCTCTGAATTGCCCTTCTAATTTCTTTCTTAAATCATCCACGTATTTTGAACCTTCTAATACGCTCTGTACGTTTAAAACAGCAACTTTGATTGGGGCACTGTTGTAATTGGCATCAACAGCAGCCACCGCAGCAGCCTGACAAACACCAACACTACCTGCTAAAAAAAGAGCAGTTGCAAACACACCACATTTCTTACCTATCATCATGATATTCTCCAAAAATAAAATTTATCCCTACCATCGACTGCCTAGTATAACTCAGCCCCTTATAACATGCCATCCCCTTTTCAGCAAAAAAGGGTCTAAAAAGTGATAGATCATCACCGCGACAACAAATCGCATAACCGAGCCGCGACCGTGAGGAAGCGTTACCATTGAACAGTAACACTCCCTCACGGTCGCGGCTCAGTTACGCTAAAAACTGGTTCCCATTGCAAATTGGAAGGCTTCGGCATCATCATGTGGGCGCTTATTAAGCCTTGCAGCCAAGCTCACTTCAATGGGGCCAAATGGCGTAAGCAAATCACCTTCCAGACCAGAAGAATACCGTATGGGTCCAGCATCTGTACTCTGCCCACCAAACGACCTATTCCCCGCTGTGCTATACACATTACCTGCGTCAACAAAGACGCTGGTTCTCAAATTATCCGTAATAAAATTGGGGAAAATTAAGGCTAAACTGGCTGTGGTGAGCGCATTACCGCCAAATGGGTTTCCGCTGGAATCACGCGGCCCTAATGTAAAACCACGGTAACCCCGCACAGAATCAATACCGCCAGTATAGTAGTTTTTAAAGAAGGGGAAATCCCGCGCTGTATGAAAGCCACTACCATAGCCTATATTGCCTTTAGCTAAGACTACAAATTGATCAGTCAGAGGCTGGTACCATTTGCCCGCATAGTTAACAGTGTAAAAAGTGGTCGATCCACTGCTCAATGGCGCAAAGCCATCAAAAAATAAGGTTTGTAAGCCACCACGGGTAGGAAACATTGCCTTATCCAAGCTATTTCGAGAAAAACCTATTTTAAAATCAGCCTGTTGGAAATGAGTACCATGACTTGTGATAAAATCGTTCACCTGATTAGAAAGATATTTTGGTATCAAATTAACCAATATATTCTGATAACCTACACCTGTTTCAATACGGTTAAAGACCCCTTGCTCTTGCCCAACCGGAATACTATAAAGCACGCCTGCATCGTACTCGTAAGTGGTATAACCCACATTCACACCCGCACCTGCAGGATCCATACGAGAAATCGCAAAATTAAAACTGCGGCTAATCCCATCTGGCGTGTAGTAAGGATCTGTAAAATCAATGCCGTAATATTGTTGGAACCGGCTACGCTGCAAATTAATACCTAAGGTATTACCCGTACCAAACACATTTTTTTGGTTTAACCCAGCACCCAAAATCACACGCTGAATTTGCGAGTAACCTACTTTAAAAGAAGCGGTCGCGGAATTATCTTCTTTCACTTTATAATTCACGTCAACTTGATCAGCAGACTCTTCTCTGGGCTTCACAGACATATCCACATCTTTAATAAATGCCAATAAACTCAAACGGTGCTTAGACTCTTCAAGCCGCGTAGAGGATGCTGGCGCAGACTCCATCTGCGTGACTTCACGACGCAATACAACGTCGTTTGTGCGTGTATTATCAGAGAAAGTCACATGGTGCACATAAGTTCGCTTACCGGGATTGACTGTAAACAGCAAAGTAACACTGTGGTTTTTTTCGTTGATACGAGGACGCAAATTCACTGTTGCGAATAAGTAGCCTTTATCGCCCAATGCACTCGTCACCGCTTTTTCTGCTTCTATGACTTTCTGGCGAGAAAAAGTTTCACCCGGTGTGATGTTAATCAATTTGTCGTACGTTGTGCGCGGCAGAATGAGCGTGCCATCAACTGCCCATTTTTCGATGGTATAGGGCTCGCCTTCCGAGAGCACAATGGTAACGTATACTGATTTACGATCAGGCGAAATTTCACCTTGCGCAGATTTGATTTCGATGTGTAAATAACCATGATCTAAATAAAAAGCACGTAGTGTATCTAAACTGGCTTGCAATTTTTCTTCAGAGTAGCGATCCGTTTGCGTAAAGAAAGTAAATAAGCCACTCGTGGTCATCTCAAGATGTTTCACCAATGTGCTTTCATCAAAAGCATGGTTGCCGATAATTGAAATACGCTGAATTTTAGCTGTGACACCTTCTGAGATATCAATTTTAACAGCAACACGACCACGAGACATGGGCGTGACGCGTATATCGACACGCGCATTATAGTGACCCAATTGATAATATTGATTAAGTAACCCTTGCTTGATTTTTGCTAGCATGCCAGGGTTATAGATACGACCTTCAGCAATGTTCATATCGTTCATAATGGGTGTAAGCTTGTCCGTTGGGATAAGCGAATTACCTACGATTTTAAGCTGACCAATCGTTGGGCGCTCCACCACATGAATAATCAGGGTATTGCCTGTTCTCGAAAGATTAACGCTATCGAAAAATCCCGTGCCATATAGAGCACGTACGATGTCTGCCGTTTGAGCAGGGCGCAGCGTTTGACCACGGTGAACGGGTAAATAACTTTCCACTGTTGCTTGGCTGGTGCGTTGCAAGCCTTCGACCTGGATATTGTTGATCACAAAAGCAGTTTGCGCAAAAGCAGTTGTTATAAGGAAGTTAACGCATACGAACGAGCACACGTGACGACGCAGCGTTGAGAGAAGTCGCTGAATCCATTGATCTGTTTTTATTCTTTTCATTGCAAAACGAGAAGCCTCTTATTAGTGATACAACAGGATTGCGGGCTCATTATGTTAAGTTTTGCTGAGGAAATCCAGTGTTTTTAATATCCACTCAACAACCACGCGCCCAGAGCAAAAATAGGTGCGGCGGCAGTTAGGCTATCAATTCTGTCTAGAAAACCACCGTGCCCGGGCAACAACTGACTGGCATCTTTCACCTGCGAGTGACGCTTGATCATGCTTTCAAATAAGTCGCCCAACACAGAAAAAAGCGTCGTTACCACAAAAAGAAGCATCACGGCACACCACTCTTTCAAAGAAGCTTGTAAACAATAAGAAACAACACCGGCCAGCAAGACGCTAAAAACCAACGCGCCAATCAAGCCTTCTATACTTTTCCCCGGGCTGACGCGCGGTGCAAGCTTATGCACCCCCCACTTGCGCCCCACAAAATAAGCAACAGAATCCGCACCCCAGATTAAAGCGAATAAGATCAGCAACGCCAGCAGACCATCCGATCCAATGCGTATTTGATTAATGACTGCCCAACAAGGCGCCAACACAAAAACACCCATCACACCCTGACAAACCCTAGCCCGCCAAAGAAACACACCCGCCGGATAAGAGATCACAAGAAAGGCTGCGAATAACCACCAAACAAGCGTTGCCCACAGCAAGAAGAAAGGATGCAGAAAAAATACCGCCACTAATGCAAGCAGCAAACAGCAAAGATAGAGAAAACGATAACGACCACCAAGACCCATCAACCCCGACCACTCCCATCCGGCAAGCATCGTCAGCAGCGCAGTGAAGAGACAAAATGACAAAGGGGGGAGATAAAATAATATCAATAAGAAAAGAGGAATTAAAACAATCGCAGTTAATATACGTTTTTTAAGCATGATAACATCCACAAAATAAATATAGCCCGGGGTAAATGCGCTTTCATTTTTTGCATTTACCCAAGGCTACCATTTTTGATATTGCTAAACTACCTCTAGCGCTTGATTTTTAGTTAAGCAGTAGGAGCGGCAGTTCGTCTGATCTCTTCCTCTACGTCAGCAACTGTTAGATTATCAGATGCTATAGCAAACCCAGACTGAGGATCTCTAACTGCTCCATGCAGTTTGTTGAGGATGCTCAATCTACTCAGAACTCCCTGCGTCTGTTCAGCACGATCGCTTCCAGTGCCAGCAAGAACAGCGGGGGCAGGAGGGACAATTGTTGTGGAACCATCTGCCACTTTAGAAGATCTCATACTAAAAGTAGGAAAAGAGATAGCATCATGGTAAGAGCTTGCAAATGCACGCTTCTGCCCTGCTGGTGCTGGCACTCTATAGAGGAAATTACCAAACAAACCGGCGTCATCTTCATCTACTTTATCCATCGCTTTTTTGTTTCTCTCGCTAGCAGAAAGTACATACGCTACCGCAGCTTGAGGACGATTTTTTCGAGTAACTTCGCTTAGGCGATCACTCAACTCATCTCTACCATATTGAGGTTGAACAGGTCTCTCTTGAGCATCGCTATCAACATGATGAGCAGTAGAGAAATTCACTGTCTTGTCGTTGACATCAATTTCGACAGCATCACGCTGATACTGATAAACCATGCCAAACACTTCTGTCGTTGCATACCAAGCTGTGAGAGCAGTTGCGAGAGGCAAAACCGCCATGTTAAACGCAAAGCGTGGAATAATTGTCGCAAAACCTGCGCCTTTTGTCCCACGATAAGTCTCTAATCCAGCCCTTAGTATACCAAAGAGTAGGCCACCAACGAAACTGGATGCGCCTACCACAATAGCCGCTGGGAAGATAATGCTTAAGGTGACTATCGCCTTAGCCGCACCAAACATGCCTCTAGCAAGAATCTTATACCACTTAGAAGATTCTCTACCAGTTTCATGTGCCTCTGCCACAAACCTCTTGTGTAAGCGATCATACACGCCACTTAAGCCTTCACCTCTACCACTGAAGCCACCTCTTAAAGCGGACAACACGGCTTCTTCCATACCAACTAGTAGGAAATAAGGCAATGCAAGGAATAATCGGATTAAAAAATAAGCTCCGCTTTTGAAAAAGCCTGCATTTTCATCTTCTTTGAATAGCAAGTTCCGCCAAACCTCTGCGCCCGCAAGCAACCCGAAAAGAGGTGCTATTGCTATAGCTGCTATCTGGGATACGAAATAAATAAACCAGGCGGAAAGCTCTGCTGTCTTGATAGACATCGCAAAAACATCGCCCTCTGCTTCTTTCTTCACTGCCGTAGCTACTGCACTCGCTGCATTCCACACCTTGGTAGAGGTTGAAGAGCTGCTGCTTGAGCTTGTAGCTGGAGGTACTGCTGCGCCTGGAGGTGGAGGTACTGCTACGTCTGGAGCTGCAGCTGCTGCACCGCCTGGAGCTGCAGCTGCTGCGTCTGGAGCTGGAGGTACTGCACCGCCTAGAGCTGCAGCTGCTGCTGCGTCTGAAGCTGGAGGTACTGCACCGCCTGGAGCTGCAGCTGCTGCTGCGTCTGGAGCTGCGCCTGGAGCTGCAGCTGCTGCTGCGCCTGAAGCTGCAGCTGCTGCTGCGTCTGGAGCTGCTGCACCGCCTGGAGCTGGAGCTGCTGCTGCGTCTAGAGCTGCAGCTGCGCCTGGAGCTGCTGCTGCGCCTGAAGCTGGAGCTGCTGCAGCTGCCTTTTTTGATGCCTCATATGCTAGTGGTGCTACCTTTGCATCTGCTTTGGTTTTAGCTTCTGTTAATCGAGCCACTTTGGCTTTAGCCGCTGACAATTTAGCCGCTTCTTCTCTAGCCGTCATCAATTGATCTTTCGCTGCCTTTATGCTCTCCACAGTCGCTTCATGATATACTAGCGATTGATCCGCTTTTCTTTGAGCCTCTCTTGCGTTATCCATTTCTATTTGAGCTGCTCTTAGTGAGTCAGCCTCTCTTGCTTGAGCCGCTGTTGCATCAGCCAGTGCTTGTTCAAGATCTGCTAATGAAGCTGGTATTGCTCGCATGACCGCCACTTGAGCTACTGCACTGGCCACCTCTGCTTCAGCTGCTGCTCGTTGACGCGCTGCTGTTGCTTGAGTCTCTCTTGCTTGAGCCGCTGCTTCGCGAGCATTTGCTACTCGAAGAGCTGCTTCTGCTTTATCATCATCTCCCGCTGTCACATCCAGAGCCTGCTGAGCCGCTTCTTCCCTAGCCAACGCTTCTGCGGTGCTATTTACTAGTTCAACTAGTTCACTTTCTGTTGCATAAGCATCATTTTCTCGAGCGAGTCTTTCTTGAGCCGCTACTAATCCTTCTTGAACCGCTGTTAATCTCGCTTGCGCCGCTGTTTCCTGACGCAGTGCTTCTTCAGTCCTTGTTACTTCAGTTGCTGCTGCTGTTTGAGCTATTCTCAATCGATCTAATTCTCTTTGAACCGCTGCCACTCGATCTGCTGCTGCTGCTGCCGCGTCTCTTGCTGCTTGAATCCTGTTTGTTCGCTGTTCATCTGATTCAACTCTGGTTTTGACATTGCCTTCTATATTCGAGAGTTGAGTATATCTTCTTTCAAGTCCTGCTAGGCTATCTGATGCTGCCTGAGCAACCGTTTGTTCTCTTGTTGCTTCCACAAGCTCCGCATCTACTTTCTTTGCTGCCGCAGTAGCATCGACTAATTTCTGTTCATTTGTCTTGAATAATGGCATAAACCCTCTCTTAGCTAAGTTAGTTAATCTGGTTATTATTGAGGGCACGAGTCTAGCACAAAATAGGTTCGATGGGAAGCCTTAGATTGTACCAAAACGTCTTTCTCGCTCCGAAAAGGTCTTTAAAGCCAATTCAAATGCAGACTGATCAAAATCAGGCCACAATACATCCGTAAAATACAGTTCTGTATAGGCCATCTGCCAGAGCATAAAATTGCTGATCCTGAACTCGCCACTGGTGCGGATAAACAAATCCGGGTCGGGTAAATCGGCAAAAGACAGCTTTGATGTGATCATGTTATGATCAATCGCATCGCTCGATAATCTTCCCGATTCAACCTCCAACGCCAACTGACGCACCGCCTGACAAATATCCCACTGCCCACCATAGTCAGCAGCAACGATGAGCACCAATCCCGTGTTACGCGCAGTCAACGACTCCGCTTCTGCAATTTTTTCACGAAGATGCTCATCGAATCGCGCCCTGTCTCCGATAAAACGCAGTTGCACATTATGTTCGTGCAGCATATTCTTTTCGCGGTCTAAGGCTGTGAAAAACAACCGCATGAGGAAAGTGACTTCTTGCTCTGGCCGCTGCCAATTCTCACTACTGAAAGCAAACAAGGAAAGCACTTCAATTTGGCGCTCAATACATAATTTAATCGTTTCACGAGCCACCTCTACACCCGCTCGGTGACCCGCTACGCGCGGCAATCGCTTTTGCTTCGCCCAACGACCATTCCCATCCATAATAATTGCGATATGTCTTGGCAAGTTCATACAGACAATAGATCAGTCTCTTTTGCCGCTAGGATTTGCTCTATTTCAGCAATAAATTTGTCTGTGATCTTCTGCACTTCATCAGCGTGACGGCGCTCTTCATCTTCAGTCATCTTTTTATCTTTAACTAAATCTTTAAATTGCGTGTTTGCTTCACGACGCGCATTACGCACACTGACACGTGCACTCTCCGCTTCGGTGCGCACTACTTTTATCAACTCTTTGCGACGCTCTTCATTCAGCGCAGGCATCGGCACACGAATAACATCGCCCGCTGTCACAGGGTTTAACCCCAAGCCCGAGCTTAAAATCGCTTTTTCAATAGCAGGCACCATCTTCTTTTCCCACGGGGAAACCGTCAGGGTTCTCGCATCCGTTACATTAATATTAGCCACTTGGCTAATCGGCATTTCCGTTCCATAGTAATCCACACGAACATGATCCAGCGTGCTGGGATGCGCACGCCCCGTGCGCAACTTGGCAATTTCAGTCTTAAACGACTCTATACTTTTTAACATACGCGCTTTTGCATCGTCAGTAATCTGCATAAAAACATCCTCTCAGATGAACACTATATAACGTCTTCAATCAGGGTGCCTATTTCCTCACCCAACATAATGCGTTTGAGCGCATCCTGCTTATTCATATTAAATACACGTATCGGCAAACGATGATCTTGACAAAGCAAAATTGCTGACAAATCCATCACGCCTAAGCGTCGACTGATCACTTCATTATAATCCAAATGTTCAAAGCGCTCCGCTTTAGGATTTTTAATCGGATCATCATCAAATACACCTTCAACTTTTGTCGCCTTTAAGACAATATCAGCGTCAATCTCAATGCCACGCAAAGCAGCAGCAGAATCTGTGGTAACCAGTGGGTTGCCGGTACCTGCAGAGAAAATCACGACGCCACCCTGCTCTAATTTTTCTTTAGCAACAGAGCGATCATATTGATCTGTTAAACTGGGAACAGCAAAAGCAGACATCAACGTGACGCGCAGGGATTGCTTAACCAACGCATCCCGTAGTGCTAAGCCGTTGATAACAGTCGCCAACATGCCCATCTGATCAGCAGAGATGCGATCAACAAGCCCCGAGGCACATAAGTCTGCACCTCGAATAAAATTGCCTCCGCCGATGACCAGCGTCACTTGCACACCCAGCTGCACAACACTCGCAACCTCTTGCGCAATGCGGGACAATCTCGCCCCATCGATGCCAAGATAATCTCCTTGCAACGCTTCACCGCTTAATTTAAGCAAAATACGCTTATAAATCGGTTTTGATGATAACGTTTCTTCCATAAACGACACCTTTTAACCTTGTATTTGAGACATCACTGCTTCTTTAAAATCCTCTACCACTTTTTCAATGCCTTCGCCCACCTCAAAACGATGGAAAGCAAGCACTTTAGCGCGGTGCTTATTGAGCAAATTACCGATTGTGACATTAGGATCTTTGACAAAAGCTTGGCCTGTTAAGCTAATCTCAGCCAAGAATTTTTCTAAGCGACCCATCACCATCTTCTCAATAATTTCTTGCGGTTTACCACTGCCCGCTGCTTGCGCCATATAGATTTCTTTCTCTTTAGCAATGAGATCAGGTGCAACATGCTCGGGTGATATCACAAGTGGCTTAACAGCAGCAATATGCATCGCAATATCGCGTGCTAATTCAGCATTATCAGTATCTAATTCAACGATCACACCAATGCGGCCACCGTGCACATAAGTACCAACAGTGCCCGTGACAGACTCAATCAATGCAATGCGACGAATTTGCACGTTTTCACCCACTTTCGTGATCAATGTTTGACGTGCTTCTTCTACCGTTTGATTTTGATCCTTCAGCATTTGCGCAGACAACATCTCTTCGCTTGTCGCGCTTGTGTTGAACGCAGTTTCTACCACAGCATCGGCGAATGAAAGAAAGTTGTTATCTCGGCCAACAAAGTCTGTTTCAGCGTTGATTTCAACCATCACACACTTCTTTCCGGCGCCTTTTACAAATACGCCACCTTCAGCGGCAGTACGGTTTGCTTTTTTACCTGCTTTTGCAATACCCGCTTTACGTAAGGCTTCAACTGCGCCTTCCATGTCCCCACTGGACTCTACTAATGCTTTCTTACATTCCATCATGCCCGCACCGGTGCGTTCACGTAGCTCTTTTACTTGTGCTGCGGAAATTGTCATATACCCTCCAAGGGTTGTTACTCATGGAGCCTACTACCTGCGACGATACGACCAGCAGAATAGAAACTCCTTTCTTAGATGTCTAAAATACGTTCTATCATTCGCGCAAGCCAAGCTTGCGCCAATCGTGCGCCTATTATCTTGAGTTTTATTTAAAAAATCCAGTGGTATCGATATTGAACGGCTCGTGAAGGGGGCTTTGTTGAATAAATCGGAGATGGCGTAACCGAGCCGCGACCGTGAGGGAGCGTCGCATGAATCTGATAAAAGATGGTGTATAACAGTACAACATTTTAACCACTATAAGGCAATTTAATATCATAAAGTAAGAAATTTCAGCTAAAAGTTATAGCACAGTGACGCTCCCTCACGGTCGCGGCTCGGTTACACCGAGTGCCCCAAAGCATTTCCGATTTATTCAACAAAGCCCCCGGAGGGAGAAGGCACGCATAGCTTAACTTCAGAGGTATCGCAATACTTGCGCATAACGCAATCAGGCCGTTTATCGTTGCACAAAAAAACAAACCCCCCTCTTCCTGGATGGAAGAGAGGGGGATTGTGTTAAATGCTGCTATCGCTAGCCTGTGCCTCTGCCTGCGCCTCTGCCTCTGCCAACAGCAGGCATGAGTGGTGGTGGTGGAGTAGCAGGTCGAGCACCCATTAAATTGTTGCTTTGTAACCTTACTGCTGGCGCTGACATGTCATCTAGTTGAAATCGAGGTGCAGCAGGCAAAGCAGAATTTCTCTCACCGCACGCTGCACAGAACCCATTCGCATGCTGAATACCACATCCATCACATGTAGTATAGGGAGCGAGGCCACCCGTAGGGCCTTGGCTAACAGGAAGATCAAGAAATTGACCTTCAAGCGCTCCTGGTTGTTGCTCGTTGGGTTGTTCGACTCGCTCTCCCGCTCTGCTTCTTCTCTCTACGGGTCGACCCACTACCCCTGGGGCTCGTTGGCTTGCTGCTGTTACTGTTCGTCTTGCTGCTCCTACTACTATTGTTGCTGTTTTTCCTATTACCTCAACCTTGGGCGCTCCTCGCGTCGCTGAACACTTCGCATCATGTGTACCCGTCACACGGCATGCGTTGCACTCTTTCTGAATACGCTTCGTTGTCATACCCACTCTGTTGCGGTAAGAAAGTGATATCTCGCGAGAAAAGCCTTCCTTACCTTCGTTAGAGCCTCTAATGTCTCTTACGCCCTCACGATCATGGGCTGCATTTTGCCCAGTCTTAGGTCTGGTTACTGACTCAGGTGCAGGTCGTGCATAACGCTGGCCGGGTTCTCCAGGAATTTCGCCACCACGATTGTCAACATCAAAAACCGCCTTGCCGTTATTAGGCTTATAAGCGCCTACCCAATTCACCCTCTTTTCACTGGAAGACCAAAGATACTTGATCGCAACGCTTGGACGATTCAGCGGATGGGCATCAGCTAATCGAACATAAAGCTCATTCGATGCATGGCGGGGGTTGTAGTACATACGAGAGCGATATGCTCCTGCAAAAGATTTTCTCTCATTGGGCGGATTGTACATCATACTCGCCATGATGAGCCCAGCCTCTAAAGCTCTGAATGCGGTTCCAAGCGGCAATAAAGCTAATCTATACCCAAGATGCGCGGCAAACAATAGTACCGCCGGCAGAGATATAGCGATATTGTATGCAACCCTAGCAGCGGTCATGTTTTCAGTATAAAAGAAGGGCTTTGTTGACCAGTAAGCCTCTCGAAAAGCATTTCCAAGACCAATCAAAGCACCTATAGCAAAACCGAACGCCATCGACACAAAAAATGCTACTATGCCGAATAACGCCATTGCTGTACCAAGTACACCTCTCGCAAAGACAGCGAGGTAGGTGATATCAATCTCACCGTTACCGACTGTATAGATACCGACATTTCCAGGCTTTAGATACTCCTCACTCCCTTCACGGAACACATAAGCAGGTGGCTTGCCTAATGCCGCAGCCGACAACGTCCGCCATGTGAAGACAGCAACAAAATAAATTGGCGCCAGTGATAGTAATGCAATTAATTTAATGGCAAGGAGGAGCGTGATCGCTACAAAGTCAAATGCCTTCGATAGAAGACTATCATCTTCATTAATGGAATCAAATTTTTCTACATGTTCTGAGAATTCTTTCGATACAACCATTGCCCAGATCACCAAACCAACCAAGGGACCTGTAAGAAGCGCTTCAACTATCGCAATGATCAGATAAACAAAATTAGCAGTCGCTATGAAGAGTTCTGCTATTCTTGTTGTAATCCCAACTACGTCCTGCATAATCTCTTTTTTGATGTGATACCAGATGGGCATTTTTTCTTTGGCGCCGCTCTGAGATCCAGAGCTTTGCTGGCCAGAATTATTTCTGGCTTCTTCTGGTTGGCGTTGAGCATCTTCACCACCTTGATCACCTTCTTGCCACCCGGCATCCGGCTCTACGAATTTTTTCCTGAGCTTGCTGCTCCAAGGCCTAGGTATTTTAGGCATTTTAAAATTCCAACCGCTCTTTACCGATCTACTATCCATAACCACCCCCCACTTAATAGTTAATTTGTAATGCGCAAAAGCAAGTCAAAGGCTAACTCTCGCATGTTTGATTCACTGGCCGACGACTCTACTACAAAATGAGTACAATTGCAACCGTTCCCTTCTGCCGGTCGGACCTTCTCCCAAAGGGGCTTTGTTGAATAAATCGGAGATGGCCTAGGAGGCACTCGGTGTAACCGAGCCGCGACCGGCAGGGAGCGTCACTGTATTATAAGTTTTAGCTGAAATTTCTTACTTCATGATATTAGATTGCCTTCTAACGCTATAAATGTTGCATTTTTATACATCATCTTTTATCAGATTCATGCGACTCCCTGCCGGTCGCGGCTCGGTTACGCCATCTCCGATTTATTCAACAAAGTCCACCAGAGAGGGAAGGTTGTATAGGGATACAACATCGGTAACACTTTTTCTCACGCACCTACGGTGCTAAAAAGCGTAGGGTGGTTGGCATCATTACCCCGGCCTTCGGATTGCTACGCTTCGCTTCGCAATCCTCAGCCGGGGCTATAAAACTTGCGGCCGTAAACGGCCTGATTGCGTTGCTGTTTTATGCGATTAACCCAAAATGCATTCAATTTTGGTTAATCACATAGGGTTGGGTTACGACACAATCAGGTCGTTTACGACCGAAAGCTTTATAGCCCCGGGTAAGCGCGGAGCGCGCAGCACGGGGTTAGATGTTGTGTCCCTATACAGGTGCCCGGCAGGGCGGATGAGGGAATACACCAGACAAGGCTCCGAGGTGAGTAACTGCAACTATATAAATAAGATGCAGTTACTCTGCTTACTGCTTACTGCTTACTGCTTACTGCTTACCACCTACTGCTTACCACCCTCATTCGCATCCGGTGCGGCTTTCTCCGCGCCAGCCATGCTAATTGATAGCGCTTCAATAAATTCACCGCCCTCTACACTGGCGCGCGCTTCTATAATCGCGTCCGCCATGGATTGCAGATAGAATCGTATCGCGCGGGTGGAATCATCATTACCAGGAATCACATACGACACACCATCAGGACTGTTGTTAGAATCCACAATACCTACAACCGGGATACCTAGGCGATTCGCTTCATTCACCGCGATTTTTTCATGGCCAACATCCACCACAAACAACGCATCTGGAATACCGCCCATGTTTTTAATACCACCCAAGCTAATCAACAACTTATCTTTTTCGCGCGTTAATCCTAAAATTTCTTTCTTAGTTAAACGACCAAATTTACCCGACTCGAACATCGCTTCCAGCTCTTTTAAACGTTTAATCGATTGACGAATGGTTTTATAATTCGTGAGCATGCCACCCAACCAACGGCGATCAACATACGGCATGCGACAACGCTCAGCTTCTTCTCGCACAAGCGATTGCGCAGCATATTTTGTACCAACAAATAAAACCTTACCTTTATTTGCTGCAATGCTACCCACAAAGTTCAGCGCATCTTGAAACAAAGGAAGAGATTTTCCTAAATTGATAATATGAATTTTGTTACGCGCACCATAAATATAAGGTGCCATTTTTGGATTCCAGTAACGGGTTTGATGACCAAAGTGAACGCCCGCGTTTAACATATCTTGCATTGATGTTTGCATCTTTTTTTCCTCTTAGTCTGGGTTAAGCCTCCGCCTCTCCTCTCTGCCAACCTCGATTTCACAATCAAAGCACCCGACAAAAAGTCCTGATCAGCGTGTGGACTAGGTTGTTGTTGCTTAATAAAGCACGCCTTTATACCATAGAACAGAAAGCTCGGCAATCAGTCTGAGCATCAAACAGGTATAAAGGAATAGACGTGAGTAAAATTACCATCAAAACACCCGAAGATATTGAAAAAATGCGCATTGTTGGCCGTTTAGCGGCCGAGGTATTAGAAATGGTTGGCCCTTTTGTGCAGGAAGGAATCACGACCGACGAGCTGGATAAGATATGCTACGACTATATTATTGATATACAACAGGCCATTCCTGCCCCCCTGAATTACAAAGGCTACCCGAAATCAATCTGCACTTCCGTTAATCATCAGGTGTGTCACGGCATACCTGGGCCTAAAAAACTCAAAAAAGGTGATATCGTGAATATCGATGTGACCGTTCTCAAAGAAGGTTATCACGGCGACACCAGTAAAATGTTCTGCGTTGGCAAGCCTTCGATATTAGCAGAACGCTTAATCAATATCACACAAGAGTGCCTCTACTTAGGGATAGATATTGTGAAACCAGGCGCTCATTTTGGCGATATTGGGCATGTGATTCAAACGCATGCAGAAAAAAATCACTATACTGTCGTGCGGGAATACTGTGGCCACGGTATTGGCACTGTTTTTCACGAACCGCCGAATGTGCTACATTATGGCAAAGCCGGAACAGGCGAGGTGATGGAAGCAGGCATGATTTTTACTATTGAACCTATGATTAATGCAGGCAAACGCGATGTCAAGTTGTTACAAGACGAATGGACGGTTGTGACAAAAGATCACAGCTTGTCTGCGCAATGGGAACATACTATTCTTGTCACGCCAACAGGCTATGATATTTTAACCTTACGAAAAGAAGAAAAGCATAAGCGTTCTAATTGACAACATATTTTAATATTACAATACTAGACTGCTTTTTAAATCGCCATTTTTTATATCAAGGAGTTTTTTTATGTTTAACCTGGTATCACTACCCTACTCGCTGGACGCACTGCAGCCCCATATCTCTAAAGAAACCTTAGAATATCACTATGGCAAACATCATAAAGCTTATGTAGACAACTTAAATAAGTTGGTCGTGGGCACCCCTTTCGAAGGCGCCCCTCTAGAGAAAATTATCATGGAAGCAAGCGGCCCTGTTTTTAACAATGCTGCGCAAGATTGGAATCACACTTTTTATTGGCATAGCCTTTCTCCAAATAGTGCACGCGAACCCTTTGGCGAACTGGCAGACGCTATCAACAAAAAATTTGGCTCTTTTGCTGAATTTAAGAAATCATTTACAGAAGCTGGCACTAAGCTGTTTGGTTCAGGGTGGACATGGCTTGCAAAAGATAAAAACGGAGAGCTTGAAATTATCAATGAAAGCAATGCAGGCTTACCAATGAAGTCTGGTAAAACAGCTATTCTAACTTGCGATGTCTGGGAGCATGCCTACTACATTGACTATCGTAATGCACGCGCAAGCTATCTAGAAACATTCTGGAATATCGCCAATTGGGATTTCGCAGCAGAAAATTTTGCGAAATAAGCGGGCGTTTACCAGCGAGCGTAAGAGGCGAACAGTTATATCCCAGCCGCTTGCGCTTGATATGCCGGAGGCGCTGCCCCCGCGTTTCCATCCCGCTGCTCATATGCTGGCGGCGGCACAGGAGGCTGTGGTCTCGAGCGCTCCCATAAGGTACCAAAAGAAGCGCGCACTGTCGTTAGCGATCTCAAATACGCCGGCTGCTGCTGAAGTCCGTTGCGTCTGTTTTGCAAATCCCTTTCCTTTTCCCTATCCGACTCCCCTAGTTGAACTAGCGAACAAAAACTCCCAATCGCAGACGCTATAGAAAAAGCATAAGAAGTAAAGCCGAGAGCGAGTAAAGTATTCTCAGCAGCAGTCATCACCATCGGAGCCGTACCTGCGGCTACCGCTGGCGGCACAGGTGGCATCAGAGAAAGACAAAGAAAAAATCCACAAAAAAACAGCAACGCAGCAACCAATAGAGTTACCGTTATGACAATCAATAACGTCTCTTCTCTTTTCCAAAATTCGGTTTTGATATCAGCAGGCACCTTAAACATCTGCGTCTCGTTGTTCGGTGAATTCAGGGTTGCGATGATCCGGTCATGGTATGCACCCAAGTTTGTGGTGCGATCAGCAGCATCACCCCCTCCATCTGCAAGCAAGCCAACGACTGCATCAAACTGAGTCATCAGCCCGAGAAACCCTGACTGGCTGGATCCTAGGTAAGCAAAAAATAACTCACTCTGACGCATTTCTCGAGAGTCAGTCTCTGTTCGAAGACTCAATAAAAACGCTTCATAGTCCTCAAGAAATAGCATCCGAGCACGACGAACTGCTTCTGTTTCTAGCAAGTCGTTGGTATACCACCGCTCTTTCGCTTCAGCTACGGCCCTCAAACTCCAATCAACTTTACGACGAAAAGCATTTCTTTGTGGTGTAAAAATAGTGAAAGAAGAATATTTTCCCGAAAAATGGCCTAACTTCTTCTTATTAACGTCGAAACTAGGAATTCCTCTCGCTTCACCCATATTACACCTCCTCAAGTTACAAGTTATAAGAATTATTGTGAACCCAAAAAAGCCAGCTCAAAAAGAGCTCCAGCCCGGCTGACACCTTACCATAACAATAGGGAGATTACCAGTAGGCTATAGTGTTTGCGCCGTTCCTTTATCATCCGCCCTGTCGGGCACCTTTGGCAGAAGGGGAGATACCAGATCACCATACACTACGCGGATCAAAAGGCATGAGCTGTGACATTTTCTCATACAGCTCTTTTTGTTCAGCCGTCGCTGCAGGTGGTGTTTCAATTTGCACAACTGCGTATTGGTCACCAGGTTGCGGTTTACCAGGCATCCCTCTTCCCTTTAAGCGCAATTTTTGGCCTGACTGAGAACCAGGTGCCAGCTTCAAACCGACTTTACCAGCCAGCGTGGGAACCTTGATTTCTGCACCCAAAGCAGCTTCCCAAGGCGTTACCGGTAGCGTCAGATAAATATCCCTACCCTCTAGCTTAAACCAGCGATGCGGCTCTATTTCAATATCTAAATATAAATCACCCGCTTGCCCACCCCCCAAACCAGGTGCACCTTGGTGCGCAAGACGTAACTGCTGCCCCGGCAAGGCACCGGCCGGTACCGTCACCTTTAATGTCCGTATTTCTGGTTTTCTACCACTACCCGGCGCTTGCAACTGCAAAGTGCGCGTTGTACCGCGAAAAGCCTCTTCTAAAGAAATCACCATGCTCGCATGCTGGTCTGCTCCCTGCTGTGCCTGACGACCAAAACCAGAAAATTCACCACCTCTATTTGTGTGCGCACGCGCATGCCCAAACAGATTCGTAAAAAAATCACTAAAGCCACCAAACTCACCTTCCTGGCCCGCATCATAAGCAGAGTAAAAACGCGTCTGCCCATCCCAACCTGGCGGCGGCCTAAACTCTTGCCCCGACTTCCAGTGACTACCCAACTGATCGTACGCTGTGCGCTTTTCAGCATCTTTCAATACTTCGTACGCTTCTTGAATATCCTTAAATTTTTCTTCAGCGTTTTTTTCCTTACTCACATCAGGGTGATATTTACGCGCAAGCCTTCTATAAGCTTGCTTGATCTCATCTTGCGTTGCTTTTTTTGTGATACCCAATAAGGCATAGTAATCTTTATATTCCATTACCAATACCCATTATTCTGGCAACCTAACTGTTAACACATCACACTTTGCACCGTGTAAAATGGCATTTGCGGTGGAACCCAATAACAAAGACAAACCATGCCGGCCATGACTACCAGAAATAATCAAATCCACACCCATTGCATCCGCCACACTTAAAATTCTTGTTTTAGTAGGGCCGACCTCAACATATTGATCAGCAGGTACAACCCCTAATTGCGCACCCAGCCTTGTCATTGATTCTCGCGCTTCTTTGAGTAACTGCCCTTCAATATCTTCAACCCCTAAGTAAGCATAGCTATACCCAGGCAAGGGCTCCACCACATGTATCACACTCAATTTAGCCTGCATCATTTCACGCATTTTCTGCACTTTAGTAATGAGATAATCTGTGTCTTCTGTCAGATCCGTTGCAAATAAAATATGCTTGTACATCCTGCACCATCCTTAGGCTGTGGCCTTTTCATTTGTAAAAACAATATGATTTTTACTCAACGTGATACGAATCAAGTCGCCAGGTGAAAACTTCCCCGCCAATATTTCTTGCGCTAGCGGGTTCTCAAGATGATGCTGAATCGCACGCTTGAGCGGTCTTGCACCATATACGGGATCATAGCCTGATGCTGCTAAATAATCCATTGCTTCTGGTGAAATCGTAATTGTCAGTTCACGCTCCACCAAACGCGCACGCAACCTTTCAATTTGGATTTCGATAATAGATCGCAACTGCGCCTTATTAAGCGGATGGAAAACAACCACTTCATCAACGCGATTAATAAATTCTGGTCGGAAATGCTTAGCAACCACTTCTAGCAGCGCTGTCTTCATCTCTTTATAGCTAGATTTTGCTGACATTTTTTGTATGAGATCAGAGCCTAGGTTGGAAGTCATTACAATCACTGTATTACGAAAATCAACGGTACGCCCTTGGCCGTCTGTTAAGCGACCATCATCCAGCACTTGTAACAACACATTAAAAACATCTGGGTGCGCTTTTTCAACTTCATCTAACAAAATTAAAGAATAAGGCTTACGTCTCACGCGTTCTGTTAAATAACCACCCTCTTCGTATCCGACATAGCCAGGTGGCGCACCCAATAAACGAGAAACAGAATGCTTTTCCATGAATTCAGACATATCTAAGCGCAACATGGCTTCTTCTGTATCAAACAAAAATCCTGCCAATGCCTTACACAGCTCTGTTTTACCCACACCCGTAGGCCCTAAAAACATAAAGGAGCCAATTGGTCGATTGGGATCAGCCAGCCCTGCTCGCGAACGCCAAATGGCGTGACAAACAGCAGAAACCGCTTCATCTTGCCCAACAATACGTCCGTGCAACGCTGTTTCCATCTGCAGTAGTTTGTCTTTCTCGCTTTCCAGCATTTTAGAAACGGGAATATGCGTCCACTTAGAAACAACTTCAGCAATCTCTTCATCAGTGACCTTATTGCGCAACAATTGCAATTGCTTGGGATCCGCACGAGACGCTTCAGCCAATTGCTGCTCTAATTCAGGGATTTTTGCATATTGTAATTCCGCCATTTTCCCCAAGTCACCCGCTCGGCGCGCCGCATCGAAGGCATTTCTCGCTTTTTCTAACTCAGTTTTAATCGCTTGGGCATCCTGTAAAGATCCTTTTTCACTTTTCCACACTTTTTCCAGCTTGCCATACTCTTCTTCTAATTTTTTCAAATCGGCTTCCAGTTTTTCAAGATGCTTTTTGGATCCTTCGTCCTTTTCTTTTTTTAGGGCTTCGCGCTCGATTTTGAGTTGTATGATACGACGATCTAAATTGTCCATCACTTCAGGTTTAGAATCGATCTCCATGCGAATATTGCTACCGGCTTCATCAATCAAATCAATGGCTTTATCTGGTAGATTACGATCTGTAATATAACGATGCGATAATGTGGCTGCCGCAACAATAGCGGCATCTGTGATTTGTATACCATGATGTACCTCGTAACGTTCTTTTAAACCACGTAAAATAGCAATGGTATCCGGCACAGAGGGTTCATCCACCAAAATACGCTGGAAACGACGCTCTAATGCCGCATCTTTTTCAATGTATTGTCGATACTCATCTAGCGTTGTTGCGCCAACACAGTGCAGCTCACCACGCGCTAACGCGGGTTTTAACATATTCCCTGCGTCCATTGAACCTTCTGCTTTACCAGCACCAACCATCATGTGCAACTCATCAATAAACAAAATAATTTGGCCTTCTTGTTTAGCCAGTTCTTTCAGTACCGCTTTTAACCGCTCTTCAAATTCACCGCGAAATTTTGCACCAGCAATGAGCGCACCGAGATCTAACGACAGGAGACGCTTATCTCGCAGTCCTTCAGGCACCTCCCCATTCACAATACGCTGCGCAAGCCCTTCAACAATTGCTGTTTTACCAACACCAGGCTCACCAATTAGCACAGGATTGTTTTTTGTGCGTCGCTGCAATACTTGAATGGTACGTCGAATTTCTGCATCACGGCCAATCACAGGATCTAATTTGCCTTGTAGGGCGCGTTGCGTGAGGTCGATGGTATACTTTGTTAGGGCATTACGTTGCTCTTCAGCGTGCTGATCATCCACCTTCTCACCCCCTCGTTCACTGTCAATCGCACGATTAATTGCATCTTTGTTTGCACCGCATTTTTGCAAGATATCATGCAGTGTGCCATTTTCTTCCATTGCAGCAGGCAGGAATAAATCGCTGGCAATATATTGATCCTTGCGGCGCTGCGCGATTTTATCCATCAGGTTTAAAATACGGATGAGCTCGTGAGAAGGATGCACATCCCCACGCGTGCCTTCTACTTTAGGCAGACGATTGATGGCTGCATCAACTTCTGTGCGTAGTTTGGGAACATTCACATTGGCTTTGGTCAGAAGAGAACTGATACCACTGTCTGCTGCTTCCAGCAGCGCCTTCATCACATGAACCGCTTCCATGATGCTGTGGTCTTGACCGAGTGCTAAAGACTGTGCATCTGCTAGTGCGGATTGAAATTGATTCGTTAACTTATCCATTCGCATGATCGAATCCTTAAAATGGGTCGTCTGCGATTCGAACGCAGGACCAACAGGTTAAAAGCCTGCTGCTCTACCGGCTGAGCTAACGACCCATACAAGATCTAAGTATCTTACTAACTTTATTGAAAATAGCAAGTATGTGGTATTGTTTACTTACCAGGCTGGTCGCCCCACAGGTATTTATGCAACTGAATCTGCAAACGCACCGGTAACTGATCCGCTATTATCCAATCTGCTAAGACGCTCGCCTCTAACTGCGCATAACTTGGCGAAAATAATACCTGACACCGATCCGCAAGCGCACGCTCTTGAAACACCTGCTTAGACCACTCATAATCTGTACGATCGCAAATCACAAACTTCAGTTGATCATGTGGCAATAAATAATGCAAATTACGCCACTCATTTTTTTCAACTTCCAAAGACCCGGGTGTCTTCACATCCACCACCTTCACAACGCGCGCATCAATCTCTTCAATAGAAAGCGCTCCGCTCGTCTCTAAAGAAACATCATAGCCACTATCACATAACCGCGTTAGCAACGATAAACAACCCTTCTGAACCAATGGCTCACCACCCGTCACCGTGACATACCGTGTACGATACCGACCAACCTCCTTTAAAATGGCATCGATATCCATCCACTGACCACCCTGAAAAGCATAAGTGGTATCACAATACTGACAACGCAAAGGGCAACCCGTGAGGCGCACAAAAACCGTAGGCAACCCCACTGTTTTTGTTTCACCCTGCAAGGAATAAAAAATTTCAGTAACGCGCAACCGATCCACGCTACTAATGACCTGCCTGCTTGAGTTGCTTTAACTGCTCTGCCGCTAAGCGAGCAGACGCACTACCCGGATAATGATCGATCACTTTTTTAAAGGTTGTCTTCGCTTCAGACCACTTGTCTTGCGAAGCCAATAATAGCCCCACTTTCAACTGTGCGTCTGATACGCGTGGACTGCTCGGGAATTTCTTCACAACCGCATTGAATTCCGCTAAGGCTTGATCATTTTTGCCCATCAACCCGTAAAGCTCACCTAACCAATAATGTGCATTCGACGCAAACTGACCACTGGGATATTTCTTCAACATCGCTTGTAAAGCCGTCACCGCTTCTTGGTAATGCTTCTCTTTAATCATATTGTAAGCAGTTTGATAAGTTTGCTGCTCTTCTGCGACATCCGGCTGATCAGCAGACGCCGCTTTTGCTGCCTGCTCTCTTGTTTCTTGCGCCGCTTTTGCTTTGCGCAACTTCGCCTTAGCCTCCGCGGGAGAGGTGCCCACATCAGCAACAGCTGAAGGTATGTCATTCTCTGCTTGGGATTTTGGCTTATTCACAACATCAGACAAACGCTTATCAACATCTGCATATGCCGCTTTCTGCTGCGCTTCTACTTTCTCTAGTTGATGTGTTAGCTCTTCAACTTGTCCACGCAGTGTCTGCACTTCTGCTTGTAGTGATTCCATGCGCGTATGTACATCATCGCCATCTAAACCATCAGACTGCTGCTCTGCATGAGAACGCTGCCCTGCCATCGCTACTGCTGAATGACTGCGTGATGGTTGTGGTACGGCTTGCACCGAAGTTGCAGAACCACCATTTGCAGACACTGGCACAAAGGTATCACCACCCTCAGGCGGTGGAGGCGGCGGCAAATCCTGATCTTGAACCTCTACATGAGAAGAAGACTGACCACCACGATACGCTAAATCATCAGATGAGACTTGTTGAGAAATGGCATCAGCATCAAACACAGGCGCCGCTTCTGCAAAAACAGGTGCAGCAAAGGCTGTTAGAAAGCTTACTACAGAAAAGAATACCAGTTTTTTCATAATTATGTTTCTCAATAACGTTTTAAATTAGTCTAATACCCCTCATCCGCCGGTCGGACCTTCTCCCAGAGGGAGAAGGCATGCCAGACTTAGCTTCAGAGATATGATCAATCACATCAGGCACGGTTGAACCGTGACGCTCCCTCACGGTCGCGGCTCGGTTACGCGACTCAGTTACAGCCATTTCCGGTACGGTCGCGGCTCGGTTACGCGGCTTACAGTTATTTCTGGATATAAAGCAGCACAACACGACGATCTTGCTGATAAGCACTTTCATTACGTCCAGCGCCCGCTTTTTCCGCACCATAGCTAACAACACGTAACTGTGAACGGTTGACACCTTTGCCAACTAAAATCATTGCAACCGCTTTTGCACGACGTTCGCCTAAGCCAATGTTGTACTCACGGCTACCACGCGGGTCAGTATGACCTTCTACAATCACGCGTGCACGTGGATGCGAGCTAAGATAAGCCGCATTTTTGCTAATAGCAGGCATGTATTCAGAACGTACCTCGCTGCTATCATAGTCAAAATAATATACACGACTGGAACCTTGCTGTGCAGCACTCGCACCGCCTTCGTCACCAAAGCCAGCATTTTCGCCCGCACCCGAAGACTGCGCGCCATCACTATAAGCCTCATTCGCATTGTCAATTTCTGATTGATCAGGCTTATGCGTAGCATGACAGCCCGCTAAAGCCACTACACAAGCACCTACAAATAACGCCTTGATCCACTTTGTCATTTTCATTTTATTCCCCTTACCTATCACAACCTAACCAAAACCAAAAGTCTATACCCATTGCACTTCAAGATGCGATTTTTAACATCCCATCTTACATCGAACTTTAAACGTTCTTCAATCGAAAAAGCTCGAAATAGAATAACTATTCCTGCGCTTTTTCTCAATCAGAACGTTTAAATTTCTCGTAATCTGGGCGTTAAAATCTCGCATTTTGAAGTGCAATGGGTATTACTCTCCGCGACTGATATCAAGCGCCAAGCTACACGGGCGACCAAGCGGGATCTTGCGCCTCACCCTGGCGAGCTGGCAACAAAAGCTGTATACGGCCATCCGCAGACACCATGCCTAGCACGTTGCGTCCCCCACTGATCGTGTCATACAACACCATTGTGCCATTGGGCGCAACACTGGGTGATGCGCTATCGCCTGCCGTTGTTAATACACGCGTTGTGCCAGCATCAAGATCTAACATCGCGATCTTATAAATACCAGAAACCCGATGAATCATCGCAATTTGCCTACCATCTGGCGTATAAGAACCCCTTGCGTTGTAATCACCATCGTAAGAAAGACGCGTAGCCGGACCACCTGTTGCACTCATCTGATAGAGTTGCGGCCCACCACTGCGATTAGACGTGAACAACAAGCGCTGACCATTTGGCGACCATGCTGGTTCTGTGTTGATATAGAAGTCATTCGTCAGTTGTTTTAGCGCACCAGAACGAATATTCATCACATAAATATTTGGCGTGCCCGCTTTAGAAAGCACAATGGCTAACTTTGAACCATCCGGAGACCAGGCAGGCGCACCATTAATGCCCGGAAACTCGCTTAATAAGTGCCGACTACCCGTCACCACATTCTGCAAATAAATACCCGCATGATGATTTTCAAAAGAAACATAAGCGATGTTCCTGCCATCACGTGACCACGAAGGCGACATAATGGGCTCTGGAGAATTCAATAACGGACGCGGACCGTAGCCATCTTGATCAGCAACTTCGAGCACATAACGCGTTGGCGCACCGGCAGCGCGTTGAACAACAACATAAACCAAACGTGTCGAAAACATACCCCGGACACCTGTTATTTTTTCATAAATCATATCGCTGATATGATGCGATACTGCGCGCAACTCCCGACCAGAAACAACATAGCGCTTGCTCAATTTCACCGTAGCACCAGCGCTATCTTCATAAACACCCAATAAAGCAAAATTGACTTGATAGCGATCACCGCCTAGAGCAGTCACTCTACCAATCACAACATTGTCTGTGCCCAACTTACGGAAGTAGCGAGATGAAACCTGACTGACCTCGCTTGGAAACTGACTGAGCGCACGCTCGCCGAATACTTTAAACCGCCCGCTATTTTGTAAGTCATTATTGATAATAGTAGACACAGGTTGTGGTACTGCTTCTCCATTTATATGGAAAGGAACAACAGCAACAGGGATGGCGCCGGCTACGCCGCGCGTGAGCTCCATGCTAATGAGTGCAAAAGAGGTGCAGGAGAAACACCAGGTTGTTAAAAATAATAATATAATCAAAATGTTACGCATGTTTACCTCTTTAATCAATACCCCTCATCCGCACAGTCGGGCATACCCAACAAAACCGAGCCGCGTTACCGAGCCGCGACCGTGAGGGAGCGTCACATGACTAGCAAGCGTCACTGTTATTGAGCAGTGGCACCTGTTAGTCATGTGACGCTTCCTCACGGTCGCGGCTCGGTAACAATTCTAGCATACAGAATGAATATTGACAGATTTTTAAATTAAGCAGAGTCCGTCGTGCGCGCATATTTAGCTGCCACCTCTGCCTCCGTCATCGCGGGGTTTAAAAAACGACCTTGTTGCAAATTGCAGCCGAGTTGCGTGAGCAAATCAGATTGCTCTTGTGTCTCCACCTGCTCCACAATTAATCGCATCTCTAATTGCTTCGCCATCTCCAATAATGACTTAATCACAAGTGCCGCTTTTTTATCATGCGTCACACGCTCGGTTAAAACAGTACTGAGAATCAAATAATGCATTTGACAAGAAATCAATTGCGACAAAGAAAAATTTTCTCGGCCAAAATCAACCATTGCCACTCGCACACCCAAATACGACAACATATTTAACGCCTTTTGAAAAGCAGGATCAAGCTCACCCGCAACAGGCATCTTTATCTCTAACAGTAAAGAAGACGCCGGGAAGGACAATTCTTGCAATACCTGTGATATCTCATAAACAAATTGCTCTTGCTCTAGCTGCTTAGCAGACACGCGTATGCTTAAATGACTTGCCTGACATCCCTTTTGATGCCAACGCAACCACTGCTTACACGCTGCTTCAATCAGCCAAGTAAAAATTTTATTCACAGCTGCATTTTTTTCAGCAAACTCAAAAATTTCAGCCAGCTCCATTCGCTCCCACTCTGCCGGTTGCCAACACACTGTCGCTACCACAGCAAAAATATCTTGCGTTGTTCTGTCAATAATAGGTTGGTAATACGCAACAAGCTCTTTAAAGATAATCTCATTCTTCAGATGCAGATAAAATGACAACTCACGTTGACTATTTATTTGCGTCTTCTCTTGATAAAACTGATAAAAATATTTCCCTTTTTTCTTTGCTAACTGCATCGCAGCCTCTGCATGCTGCGATAACGTCGACACACTGGTGCCATCCGTCGGAAAAATCGCAATACCCATACTTGCTGTCACAAAAAAGGGCTCACTATTCACAGTGAGCGGCCTAGCCAGTATCTGTAATAATCGATGCGCCACAATAGCCGCTGCTTCAGGGCTATTTAAACGATTCAGGAAAATAGCAAACACATGATTGGAAGGACGACTCACACAATCTACCTCTCTCACAGTAGATTGCAATAATGCCGCAATATCTTTCAATAACACGCGACTGGTTGGTTCACCAAAAGCATGCTGCACAACCTCTATTTCGTTGATTGTGAGATACAATACACCTATCGTGAGATGATATCGCGCACTCTCTTTAATTGCTTGCCCCAACTTCTCTTCAAATAACTGCCAACTCACTGTTTCTGTGAGCGGATCCATCGTCACTTGCGCAAGCTGGTTCTCCAAAAAATCAACTTTCTTTTTTAATTCGGTTTCTGAGGTCACGAGATGCTGCGCTTGTGTTTGCGCACGACGAAGATGGTCTTGCAAAAAGAGAAATCGTTTTTTGGCCTGGCGGCCGATCACCGCCAACAAAACAACGAGTAACACACTCCCTGCGCATATCAGAATTGTTATCACTTCTACCCTCCCTGCTAGGCAATATTCTCCGGCTTAACCCGCAATACAAACTGGCGAAACGACTCAAATTCGGCTGCACTTGGCGGCACAGGCAAAGGAGACGACTTTAAAACAGCAGCACGCGCCGAACTATCTAGCGCAGGATCACCACTGGATTTTGTCACCTGCACATCCAACACTATACCACCAGGCGCAAGTTTTATCATCAGCTCACAAGAAACATGCTTTTTAATTAAAGTAGGAATCACCCAGTGCTCACTAATTGTTTGTAAAATCAATGCCTTATATTTATCCACTACGCCCTGAGATTGCCTGGTTTGCGTGCCTTGCAATTTAATATCCTCATTGAGTAATTGCTGGCGCAACGATTTTTCTGCTTGTTCCTGCAATGTCTTTTGAAAATGCGCCTTCAATTGCTTTTGCTTAACCTGCTTCTGTTTCACAGCCGTTTTTTTAATATCGGACAATAAATCTTTAGAAAAATCTAACGTAGGTTTCTTTTTCACAACCTTCAATGCAATCGCTTCCTTTTTAACGGGCTCTGGCTTACTCACTGCCGCAGTTTGCTTCACAACAGGGGGCTCTTTTACGACTTCAGGCACGGGTTTTTCCTGAGGAGGGAGGGGCATCGGCGGCGGTGTTGGTTCTTTCTGTGGTAGCATTTTACTCTTCGACGTGTCACCCAATACCACCGCGCTAATCACATCGTTTTTATTCGTATTTTCAAAGACAGGTAATGTAGAAGAGAACTCGTAACTCAACATAAAAAAAAGCAACAGGCCGGCGTGCGCAAGCAAAGAAAAGAAAAAACATTTTTGATTTTGCTCAAACGCTGCCATTTTCTCAACTAACCGATTTTTCAGTGGCAGACGCTGGCTGGGTAATGAGTCCTACACCCTTTGCCCCTGCTTGTTGTAATAAGACCATTGCTTCCATGACCTTGCCGTAATTTGCATTTTTGTCGCCACGCACTAACACAGGACGCTGTTCACCTGCTTGCTGCGCTTTCAACTGTGGTTCAACTAAGAACGTTAATGTTCTGGCGGTGATCGGCTGGTTTGGCTTATCTGAAATATTCAAATAAAAATTGCCGCTTGAATCGACCGTCACAATGAGCGGTTCTTTCTGATCCGGCGATAAGGCTTTAGCCTGTGTTTGCGGCAAATCAACTTTAACGCCTTGTGTGAGCAGGGGCGCTGTAATCATAAAGATAACAAGCAACACCAACATCACATCAATAAAAGGCACTAAATTAATCTCTGCCATGGGGCGACGAGAAGATCCTTGCTGATGAGTCTGCATCGTGATTACTCCACCACTTCTGTTTTAGAGGGTAATTGCAATTGGCGCACTAAGATATTCACAAATTCTTCTTGGAAAGCATCAAAACGTATTAATAATCGATTGATATCGGTTACAAAACGGTTATAAGCAACAACGGCAGGAATCGCTGCAAATAATCCTAACGCTGTTGCAATCAAAGCTTCCGCAATGCCAGGTGCAACCATTGATATCGTCGCTTGCTGCACATTTGCTAATGCGCTAAATGCTTGCATGATACCCCACACCGTACCGAAAATACCAACAAATGGGCTGGTTGATCCGACAATCGCGAGAAATTGTAAATTCTTTTCTAATTTAGATTGCTCACGCAATTGCGCAACACGCATCGCACGTTGTGTATTATCCATCACAGCATCCGTTGCCGCAGGTGATTGCTTATGGAAACGTGAAAATTCCTTAAATCCTGCATGAAAAATAGCCTCCGCACCACCTAAACGGCGATCATGACGGCCACTTCCTTGATACAGTTTATTAAGATCTTCACCCGACCAAAATGCATGCTCGAATCTGTCAGCCGCAATGTTCACTTCTTTTAAATAAAAAACACGTTGTAAAATATAAGTCCAAGAAAAAACGGATGCTGTGAGCAAAATAAGCATCACACATTTCACAACCACGCTTGCGTTAAAAAAATAATTCAAAAAATTACCGTCAAATGTCATATACTTTCTCCCATTATTCTATACTTTCAAATAAATCCATTACCGGCGATGCCGTGCAACGCTCCGGTGCCTTCAATCCAAAATGCTGATAGGCACGTAGTGTGGCAATACGGCCTCGCGGAGTGCGCAAAATAAAACCCTGCTGAATCAGAAAAGGCTCGATCATGTCTTCAATCGTCCCTTTTTCTTCGTTAATAAAAGCAGCTAAACTTTCCAAGCCAACGGGGCCACCGTTAAATTTTTCGATCAATGCCAGCAATAGTTTTTGATCCATCACATCGAAGCCTTGGCTATCGACTTTTAAAAAATCTAGCGCCTGTTTTACAACAGATTCTGTAATAAAACCATTATTTTTGACTTCTGCGTAATCGCGCACCCGTCGTAGCAAACGATTTGCAATACGTGGCGTACCACGAGAGCGTCTTGCAATTTCATCACTCCCGCCTTGCTCAACTTTTACGCCCAAAATGTCTGCAGAGCGATCGATGATATGTGCAAGATCTTGCGTTTGATAAAACTCCAAGCGCTGTACAATACCAAAGCGATCACGCAAAGGAGAGGTGAGTAATCCTGCTCGCGTTGTGGCACCAACTAATGTGAAGGCTGGTAAATCTAATTTAATGGAACGCGCACCAGGTCCTTCGCCAATCATAATATCCAATTGGTAATCTTCCATTGCAGGATAAAGCACTTCTTCTACAACGGGGCTTAAACGATGAATTTCATCGATAAATAGCACATCATTCGGTTCTAAATTTGTTAATAATGCTGCGACATCGCCTGGGCGTTCTAACACAGGACCTGAGGTCTGTTTTAAATTCACACCCAGTTCATTTGCGATAATATTGGCCAGCGTTGTTTTACCTAAACCAGGTGGCCCAAAAATCAGTACGTGATCTAAGGCTTCGCGGCGTACTTTGGCTGCTTTAATAAAAATATCCATTTGTTCACGTACAGAAGCCTGACCAATATAATCCGCTAGTTTTTTTGGACGCAAGGCACGATCAATGGATTCACTTTCATTGATTGTTTGTTTATCTGGGGAGATCACTCTATCTGCTTGGAGCATTACATCGCCTCCCGTAGGGCATAACGTATTAATTCCTGACTGCCCATTGCCCCATCATCCACTTTCGTTGCCATGCGGTTTGCTTCTTGCTGTTTATAACCCAGCGCAATTAAAGCGGCGATCGCATCTTGCAATATACTGTGGCGACTACCTGAGGTTTCTTTGACAGGCAATGTCGCGCCTGCGGCAGGTGTTTGATACCAGTCTGATAGACGATCACGCATTTCAATGACTAAACGTTCTGCGGTTTTTTTACCCACACCGGGTAAGCGCACCAGGCTGGCTGTGTCATTATTCAAAACATTTCTCACAAATTCTTCTGGTGCGATGCTCGATAAAATTGTCAAACCTAAGCGGGGACCTACACCGTTGACTTTTAGGAGGGCACGAAACAGGGCGCGTTCTTCGCGGGTATAGAAACCATAGAGTTGCTGTGCATCTTCGCGTACCACAAAATGGGTGAATAGACTGAGCTCACTACCGATTTCTGGCAATTGGTAGAAAGTACCCATGGGGGCGTCTATTTCATAGCCAACGCCTTGCACATCCAATAATAATTGAGGTGGTTGTTTTTCTAACAGTACACCGCGCACCTGGCCTATCATTGTTCACCCCTCACTATTTCTACTATCTTCGAGGATACAATAATGGTTGCGTGATCGCTAGAGAGGAGATGCGAAATAACTGCATTCACTGCGCGGCTATATTCACTGCGCGGCTCGGTTATGCAAACAGTGGGTGTTAGCGGAACCTTCTTATGAAGTTTGCTATCGCGCCCCGCTTGTTACGCTCAGAATGGCGCTCTCCCTCAGCGGAGATGTCAACGAAGTCATCGTCCTCTACTGGCGCAGCAGCAGGAAGCCCCTCTCCTTCCTTGTAAGGAATACTAGGCTCCTTGGTGAACTTTGTTGCTCTAAGGTCGGAGAGACATCTATTCAATTCATCTTCCCCTGCTATAACGCGACGCAAGCCCTCACTAAAATCATCCCTTAGTTTGTCGTCTCCCTGAGTGAACAACTGCGCTACGTTCGCGGAAACGGCGTTACGGTTATTGAATATATCAGGAAATAACAGATAACCAATTTCAGGCGATTCCGTAAGCACTGCTTCACAGAATAACATCAACGTCTTCCTATGCAAGCCTTTCCCTACAAATCCTTCCTCTAACTTCTCTATAAAATGGCGTGCAATAGCATGCCGTCTTAGATCTGCAATTCCACCACACGATAGAGATAGCTGAGTCAACTCTTGTAAAGTTTTCTGTAACGCTACCCATTCCTTTCTTACTTCCCTCATTGTTTCTTTTTCAATTCTTCTCTCATAGTGCTCAGGGTGAAGGCGCCGTCTCTCAGACTCTCTCCAGTCATCCTCATAACCCTCATTTGACGGTGGTTCAATCACTTTCTCTTTGGTGTAAGTATGAATCACATTAGCTCCTTCACCAGGAGATGCCTCGTCTAACTTGTTCAAATAGTCAAAAATCTTGGAAATGACTTCTTTAATCTGGCTTAGCTCACATTTCTCATGCTTCATCATCTCTTCATGATATTGAAGATATTCCTTCAAATGCTTCTGAAAAAGAGCCGTGCCGCTTTCAATCCCTAACTGCTCATAGCTCTCTCGCACTTTTAAATAAAGATTCATCGACGACTCCATAGAACCAGCACCCGCTTTAATCTGCGTGATCGCCAAACCCAATGGCGTCACATAAAGCCACTCTTCGTTTGACTTACCAGCAGCAAAAGGTAGGGCCATTATTTTCTTTGATAAAAATGTAATTAACGTACCCTTTTGTGCAGCGTCTTTTAGCATCTTTTCGGTATTTTGCGTCATCTCTTGCACCAGAGCACGGCCCCCTTGTGGACAGAATTTCCCTACACTCTCATGAGCCAGTTTTATTAACGCTTCAGTATCAGGAAATGGAAACTCAGGGATAGCAGAGGCCATTTCAGAGAGAAGCGTGTCTGGTATTCTTTTAGAAGGATCGAGCCTCATCTGCAAAGCACCCAAGATCACTAAAGCTTGGGTCGTATTCCCATATCGCGCATAAAAGCGCTCCGTCGCTCTTTCTGCTTGCCTTGTAATCTCCCGTTCTCGCTCGAGAGTCAACCAATCACCTCTGCTGGCAGCCATATTCTTATCCTCGTTTTAATTTAATCATGTCTATTATTATAGACAAAATTCCATAATTTGTAAATTAAATAAACATATATTGAATATTATTTTATTTAAAAATCAAATACTTATAAAATATATGGTAATACGGTATGAGCGCTGCTAGGATAATAAATGGGCAGCTCATGATAAGGAAATCACAATGTTAAGGTGGGTATTACTTTTTCTAATTGTAGCTCTTGTAGCAGGTATATTTGGCTTTACCGGCATTGCCGCAGAGGCAGCAGGTATCGCCAGGATTCTGTTCTTTATTTTCCTTATCCTGTTTTTGTTTTCGCTTGTTATACAGTTATTTAGGTGATCGGAGTAACGCTCCCTCACGGTCGCGGCTCGGTTTGCGCGGCTCGATCTTAGAAGGGCACTTGGCGGGATGATCGACAATGTGCGTGGCAGAGAGCAATTGCTAAGGCATCCGCTGCGTCAGCTTGCAACACGACGTTTTTCAAGTTCAACAGCTGCTTAACCATAAATTGAACCTGATCTTTAGGCGCAGCGCCGTGGCCAACAACAGACTTCTTCACTTGGCGGGCAGAGTATTCGGCAACAGACATGTTCAAGGCAACAATCGCCGCACCTCGCGCCTGACCAAGCTTTAATGCCGCACCTGGATTTTCATGCATAAACACTTGCTCAATCGCAGCCTCTTGCGGTTGATGCGTGTCAATCACCTGACGTAAGCCAATATAGATTTGACGCAAGCGCTCGGCAGAATCATAAGTTGTTAAATCTAAATGACCACTCGTCACGTAGCAATGCCGGTTTCCCTCTAAACGAATCACACCGTAACCCGTGCGACGGGAGCCGGGGTCGATGCCGATAATTATCATATTTAAAATACCCCCTCATCCGCCCTGTCGGGCACCTTCTCCCGGAGGGAGAAGGCATGCAAAACTTATGTCACCCTTGAAGTCAAACCTCGCGTGTCTTCTCCCTCCGGGAGAAGATGCCCGACAGGGCAGATGAGGGGATATATTCGACGCATCTCTTATGCCTCTATTTCCACATTCGCATAAACAGACTGCACATCATCCAAATCCATCAGCACATCCAACAACTGAGAAACTTTTTCTTCAACCTCTTTATTATCCAGCGTCATATTCACTTCCGCTTGCATCAGCACTTCCGCAGCAGCGGGCGCTAATCCACCTTTCACTAAACTTTCTTTTACACCAAAAAAAGCCTCTGGCGTGGTGATCACATCCATACTCTGATCATCATTCACAACAACATCTTCAGCACCCGCATCCAGCGCGATAGACATCACCGCATCTTCACTGGTGCCCGGTGCAAAAGTAATCACACCCTCTTTTTTAAATAGATAAGCGACAGAACCATCCGTCCCTAAATTACCACCATGCTTAGAAAACGCATGCCGCACTTCACCTGCGGTGCGATTACGATTATTCGTGGTGCAAGCAACCATAATCGCTACACCACCTGGGCCGTAACCTTCATACAAAAGTTCTTCTAGGTTCTCACCTTCTCCACCGCCTGCACCACGCTTCACCGCACGATCAATGACATCTCTTGTCATATTCGCACCGAGGGCTTTATCCAACGCCGCACGCAGACGTGGATTCGCAGCAGGATCGCCACCACCCATTTGCGCAGCAACCGTTAACTCTCGTATCAGTTTTGTATAAAGCTTTCCACGCTTCGCATCTTGTTTTTCTTTATGCCGCCTAATATTGGCCCATTTACTATGCCCAGCCATCCTCTATTCCTTCTGCTTTTGTACAACACGTATACCTAATTCAATTAATTGCTCTGGCTCCACACTTGAAGGTGCATCCATGAGCGGACAACTCGCCGTTTGTGTTTTAGGAAAAGCAATCACATCACGAATGGAAGTCGCGCCCGTCATGAGCATCACGATACGATCAATACCAAAAGCAATACCACCATGCGGCGGACAACCTAACTTCATCGCCGTTAATAAATGACCGAATTTTTCTTCCGCTTTTTCATTACTGATATTCAAAATATTGAAAACCGCTTTTTGCATTTCTGAAGAATTAATACGAATAGACCCCCCACCAATTTCACTGCCATTTAGCACCATATCGTAAGCACGCGCTAATAACTGTGTAGGTGATGTCTCTACTAACTCAGCAACCGTATTGACTTTAGGCGCTGTAAAAGGATGGTGGCAAGCAGACAAACGACCTTCGCCTTTTTCAAACATTGGGAAATCAACAATCCATAATATTTGCCAGCCTTCTTTCACAAGTTTCAGATCGTGACCGATTTTCAAACGTAATCCACCCAGCGACTCATTCACAATGGTTTCTTTATCAGCACCAAAAAATAAAATATCGCCTACCTGCGCACCTGTACGCGATAGAATCGCTTCTACTACATCATCGGGTAAAAATTTAAGAATCGGCGATTGCAGACCTTCTTTACCTGCGGCATTCACTTTGATATATGCAAGACCACGCGCACCAAAAATGCTAACGTAATTGGTATAATCATCGATTTCCTTACGACTTAAATTCGCACCACCCGGCACACGTAATACCGCAACACGACTCTGCGGGTCCTTTGCAGCCTCTGCAAAAACTTTAAAATCCACCGTTTGTAACAAATCAGCTACATCCACTAACGCCAGTGGAATACGTAAATCTGGTTTGTCAGATCCATAACGACGCTGCGCTTCCGCGTATGTCATTCGGGGAAAAGGTCTGGGCAGCGAAACGTGCAAGACTTCCTGAAATAGCCCACTCACCATCTCTTCCATGATCTCTTGAATCTCATTTTCATTTAAAAAAGATGTTTCAATATCTAATTGTGTGAATTCAGGTTGCCGATCAGCACGTAAATCTTCGTCTCTAAAGCATTTTACGATCTGATAATAGCGATCCATACCCGACATCATGAGTAATTGCTTAAACTGCTGCGGTGATTGCGGCAATGCGAAAAAATGACCCGGCCTTGTTCGACTTGGCACCAAGTAATCACGCGCACCTTCAGGTGTTGCTCGCGTCAAAAAAGGCGTTTCGATATCCATAAAACCTTGACCGTCGAGATAACGACGCAAATAACGTACTATTTGAGCGCGCATTTTGAGTCGCTCAAACATTTGAGGACGTCTCATATCGAGATAACGATAACGTAAGCGTGTTTCTTCATTCACTTCCGTGTATTCATCGATAGAGAAAGGCAGCGGATCTGCTCGATTTAAAATGCGTAAAGCTGTTGTTGCGATTTCCACCTCGCCAGTTACCAGCGCTTTATTCATTGTCCCTTCAGGGCGCTTTCTCACCGTACCTGTGACTTGAATCACAAATTCATTACGCACAGATTCTGCCTGCGCAAACGCCTCTGCTTGATCAGGTGCAACAACCACTTGCACAATACCTTCTCGATCACGTAAATCGATAAAAATCACGCCACCGTGATCTCGACGTTTATGCACCCAAGCCGCTAATGTGACTTCTTGATTTAATAAATCAGCGGTTACTTGACCGCAATAATGACTACGCATGATATCTCTCTTCTCTTATTTTGGTTCACTAACCTTGCTGCTGACTGCGCCAGGTTGTACTACACCCAACGAAATCACAAACTTCAATGCTTGATCAACGCTCATTTTCATTTCTACCACTTTACTCTTCGGCGCCATCATTAAAAATCCAGAAGTTGGATTAGGCGTCGTCGGAATAAAATAACTCACCATGGGTTCTTTACCTGTTGCATCTTGAATGTCTGGCATCACCTCACCTGTTTGAAAAGCCATGCTCCAGACACCAGGGCAAGGGTATTCAACTAATAACACCTTACGAAAAGACTGACCACCTGGTGTAAATAAAGTATGTGTCACCTGCTTAACACCTGTATAAACGGAACGAACAACAGGAATATGGCTCATGATTCTATCGCCTACCGCTAATAAATAGCGACCAATCACATTTCCGACTAACAAGCCCGTCAAGAAAATCACAAATAAAGTTAAGATGACACCAATACCAGGCACATGCATCCCTAATAACACATCAGGCTGATATTTAGGGGGTAGCAATAAAAGTGAATTACTCAACAAATCCACTAACACCTTGATTACCCAAAATGTCACAACAACAGGCAACCATACTAATAATCCTGAAATAAAATATTTTCTAAACGTCGCAATCATACACTTCTCCTTTAAATGATTAACCTGTATTTGTTTCTGATTTCTTATCAACCACCGTTTCTTGACTTGCCGTTCCTTTATTCGCCACTTCAGCAGTGGTCTCTTTTACAGGCGCAGGCGCCTTGTTCTTATAGTCAGTGGCATACCATCCAGAACCTTTTAACTGAAAGCCGGCCGCAGAGACATGCTTACTTAACGCCTCTTCGTGACAACAAGGGCACGCTTTCAGTGGCTCATCCGACATTTTTTGCAACACTTCTAGTTTGTGCTTACATTTTGTACATTCGTACTCGTAAATTGGCATATTCTATTCAACAACCTTGATCTATTACACAGATATTGCATTCTAACTAATAAGACGAAACAATAACAGGTCTGTGGGAGGACTTTAATATGTCGACAATTCTTGTACTTTATTACAGCCGCTATGGCGCTGTTGAAGAAATGGCAAAACGCATCGCAAGCGGTGTTGAGTCCGTTGCTGGCATGGAGGCAAAAATCCGCACGGTACCTACCGTCTCTCCAAACACAGAAAGCACCGAACCCCCTATTCCCGAAAAAGGCGCCGTTTATGCGACCTTAGATGATGTAAAAGAGTGCAAGGGACTCGCATTGGGTAGCCCTACCCGCTTTGGCAACATGGCGGCGCCAATGAAGTATTTCATTGACCAAATGAGTGGCTTGTGGTTATCAGGCAGCCTTGTTGGCAAACCTGCTGCCGTGTTTAGCTCTACGGGCAGTTTACATGGCGGCCAAGAAACAACACTGACGAGTATGATGACACCGCTATTCCATTTAGGGATGATTCTGATGGGTATTCCCTACACCGAATCGGACTTAAACACCACCCGCACAGGGGGTACGCCCTATGGCGCAACGCATTATGCGGGCGCAGATGGCAAAAACCCGGTGAGCGAGGAAGAAAAACGTCTTTGCTTTGCACTTGGTAAACGTCTTGCGACAGTGGCGCAGAAAATTGCCTAGCCGCGTAAAACCGAGCTGCGTAACCGAACCCCGCGGCCGTGTGGATTTATCCTCGGTGTAACCGAGCCGCGACCGTAAGGGAGCGTCACATGAATCTGATAAAAATTGATGTAGAGCAATGCAACATTTCTGGCCTAGAAAGACATTTAATATCATAAAATAAGAAATTTCAGCTGAAAGTTATAGTACAGTGACGCTCCCTTATGGTCGCGGCTCGGTTACACCGAGTGCCTCACAGAGCATTTTCGATTTATTCAACAAAGGTGCCCGACAGGGCAGAAGGGGAGGGGATATTTATTATTATTTAATCAACATGTTAACTTATTTCAGTACGATTCCATGCAAATCCTTTCTTTAAAAATCACTTTATCAGGCCAGTTAAGGTTACTTTAAGTTCCTGCTGATACAATGTCTATATTCATTGAAAATATAAGAGAAAACGGGGATTAAGTTATGTTAAACAGAACAGATCTCAAAACCAGTGACACCGCCTTAGCTCAGGGCACAGAAATACGCACCGCCCTGGAAAATGCGTTTGAGAATCTTAAACACACTTTGACCAGGGTTATAGAAGATAATAACGAGCTCGAGAGCACGAAAAATATGGCGATAGCAGACTACCAAGCGATTACGAATGACATCGCTGGTACCTACATTGCTAATATCATTGCACACCATGAAGCTGCTGTTCATTTCGAGAAAACGCATCAGAATCTTGAAAGCGCAATTCAAAATCTTACGACAATGAGTCATCCAGAAATCCACCCAGCAGAAAAAGAAGACGATTTCTCTGCTATGGCGCAAGAATGGCAGCTCTATCAGCGTATTTATTGGTCCATAGAATCATATCGCGTTGCAGCGACAAGAGTAGATCTATGCGAAAAAGATTTAGAAGAATTAGAAGATTATATAAAAACCAATGAAGAAACAGATTCTGAAAAAGCAGAAACATTAAAAACTAAACAAGAAATGGAAGAAGTAAAAATTAAAAAAGAGGCAGAGAGAGCTGAAGCTAAAGATAAATTAATCACTCAGCTGAAAGCATTACAAACCTTTGATGAAACTACCACTCATAAAAATTCGTGGGTACAACGAATAGTGGAACAAAAGGATAATACAGAAGCATTGCCTTATTATCTAGAAGAACAATTAGAACAAGCTCAGTCTAGTGACGATAAATCTAGCATTCTTAGTAAAATGGAAGCGGCTCGCAATAAACTCGTAGCCGCTGAACAAGCACGACAAGCACGTAGACAACCCGCTCGTGAGTCATTAAAAAGATTTAACGAATGTAAAGCAGCATATGAAGAAGCCCAGCAAGCACTAGAAACAACTAGCAAAGCATTGCAGGATTCAAACGAACAGCTCATTGACATTGCGCGTCATAGTGCATTATACAGCTGCCCCGGATACCGAGGAAAAGTAGCCGCTGCTGTAGAGAGCGTGCTTTTGACGACAGCTTTTTTTATTCTCCACCCTATTTTGTGCACGATTCCCAGCAATCAGGTAATAGAGAATATTCTCCTCGGGATCGCGACAGCATCACGGAAAGCAGGCGAGGCTATCAGAGGAGAAGCGAAGAGAGAAAACAATGTCTTGAATCAGAGCACTCACATCGCACGGGAAACTATTAACAGAGTGGCAACAGAAAGAGAAAAGGCAGAAGGGATGACCAGGAAGGTCAATACTGCGCTCTCTGACGCGAAACCCAAAATTTCTGAGGCCGAAGAACATATTGGAATGAGAAGACAAGCTTAATTACCGCGCCATTACAGTCGTGGCTCGGTTTTGCCGGGACACTTCAGAGAATCTAGACCTTCTTCATGCGTGAGCACATGCGCGCGACCCAGCTTGTTGATTGCAATTACCCAAACAGGTAATTTTTCACCCGGGACGCAATACCAAAATGTACCATTATCATTTCCTTCCAAGGAAAATAATAAATCTTCTCTATAATAAGGAAACGAACGCCAGAATAATGTTGCGCCCGATAAATTGATAGGCAATACAGCGCGCACAATATTCATTACACCCTGCCGCACAACGAGAAAACCAGAAATGCCATCTTTCACACAGGTGTGCAAATCATTCGTTCTGCATAATATAACAGGCTGATGACTGAAACGAACTTCCGTTTGCGCAACCTCTATCGCTTCAAACACACGGGATTGTACTTCCTTAGCTTTTGCCCGATAAAAAAAATGATTCGCCCGAGGAAAAGCAATAACGGACAACACCCCTATCATAAACAAAACAACCAGCATCTCTAGCAAAGAGAATCCCGACCGCACGTACTACTCTTTTTTACGCATATGCGGAAACAAGATCACATCACGAATAGAAGGAGAATCTGTGAATAACATCACAAGACGATCGATACCAATTCCCTCTCCCGCTGTTGGCGGCATACCATGCTCAAGCGCAGTAATATAATCTGAATCATAAGGCATCGCTTCTTCATTACCTGCATTCTTCGCGGTCATCTGCTCTTGAAATCGCGCAGCCTGATCTTCAGGATCATTTAATTCTGAAAAACCATTCGCAATTTCACGACCCGCAATGAATAACTCAAAACGATCCGTTAAAAAAGGATCTTCATCGTTACGACGCGCTAAAGGCGAAGCCTCTGCCGGATAAGCCGTAATAAAAGTGGGCTGCAACAACATGTGCTCAACCGTCTTCTCAAATAATTCTACCTGAATCTTACCCAACCCTTCATCACCCTTCAGCGGAATTTCTAACGTAGCCGCTGTCTTTCTCGCTGCATCCAGCGTTGCAATATCTTTTTCCGTCAATCCGGCATTATATTTTAATACCGCATCTTTTAATGTGATGCGATCGAATGGTTTTGAGAAGTCTAAAGCGATACTTTGATACACTAACGTTGACGTTCCTAATACGGTCATCGCAATATGCTGGAATAATTTTTCAGTTAAATCCATTAGATCATGGTAATCTGCATAGGCTTGATAAAACTCAATCATCGTGAATTCTGGATTATGTTGAGTAGACAACCCTTCATTACGAAAATTACGATTAATCTCAAATACACGATCAAAACCACCGACCACTAAACGCTTCAAATATAATTCAGGCGCAACACGTAGATATAATGGCATATCTAGTGCGTGATGATGCGTCACAAAAGGCTTAGCCGCGGCACCACCTGCTAATACTTGCATCATCGGCGTTTCAACTTCCATAAAATCCAGCGCATGAAAAAATTGCCGAATCGCACTCGTGATATCAGATCGCGTTCTAAAAACGTTGCGTGTCCCTTCATTTGCAATTAAATCTAAATAACGTTGTCGATAACACGTTTCTTGATCCGCTAACCCATGAAATTTGTCTGGTAAAGGCCGAACCGCTTTTGTTAATAAGCGAATGGTTTTTACCTTAACGGATAACTCACCCGTTTTTGTTCTAAACAGCACACCCGTGGCACCAACAATATCCCCTAAATCCCACTGTTTAAAAGCCTCATACACCGCTGGCGTGACATCATCCTGGCGCACATAAAGCTGAATGCGACCAGACACATCCTGGATATGCGTAAAACTTGCTTTACCCATCAGACGACGCAACATCATACGACCCGCGACAGAAACAGAAACAGGATTTGCCTCCAATTCTGCTTCACTTTTCTCGTGATAATCCGCTAACAAGGGCGTAGCAAGCGCATCTCGACGAAAATCCGTCGGGAAAGGGGTTCCTTCTTCGCGCCATGCTTTCAACTTTGTGCGACGTTGTTCAATTAAATCATGTGTACTAACCACTTCACCATCTTGTTCTTGTGACATATTATAGCCCATCCAATAAACTCGCTTTAATAAATTTATCTAAATTACCATCTAATACCGACTGCGTATCACCGACCTCAACACCCGTGCGTAAGTCTTTAATTCTAGACATATCAAGCACATAGGAACGAATTTGACTACCCCAAGTGATATCTTTTTTATCCGCCTCTAACGCACTTTGCTTGTCTTTCTGTTTTTGCATCTCTAATTCGTATAATTTAGCGCGTAATTGTTTCATTGCATACGCTCTATTTTTATGCTGAGACCGATCCGATTGACACTGCACAACAACATTCGTCGGCACATGCGTAATACGTATTGCAGAGTCCGTACGGTTCACATGTTGTCCGCCCGCGCCGCTGGCACGATAGGTATCAATGCGCAAATCTGCCGGATTAATCTCAATCACAACATTATCATCAATTTCAGGCGACACAAAAACAGAAGCAAATGAAGTATGCCGCTTATGATTCGCATCAAACGGTGATTTGCGAACTAAACGGTGCACGCCACTTTCTGTGCGCAACCACCCATAAGCATAGGCACCATCAAATCTAATTGTTGCACTCTTAATGCCTGCCACATCAGCTGGCGATACTTCTAATAATTCCGTTTTAAAGTCGTGACGTTCGCCCCAACGTAGATACATACGAAGCAACATTTCAGCCCAATCTTGCGCCTCCGTACCACCTGAGCCCGACTGAATATCAACATAAGCAGCGCTCGCATCCATTTCCCCATGAAACATGCGACGGAATTCTAATTCACCGATGTTTTTCTCTAATCTCTCAACATCAGCAGTCACACTGGATAAAATATCCGTATCGTCTTCTGCAAAAGCTAATTCATAAAGCTCTTCTGTCTCTTTTAAAAAAAGTTGTAAGTGCTGCATTTTTTCCACAACTTCTTCTAATTGCGCGCGTTCCTTTCCTAGCGCTTGTGTCTTTGCTGTTTGCGACCAGATGTCAGGATCTTCCAGCACTTGCGTAATTTCTTTTAGTCTTTCTCTTTTGCTATCAACTTCAAAGATACCCCCAAACGCTTGTAAGACGCGTTTGCAGGTCTTTTAAACATTGACGTATCGATATGATTTCCATTGATCTACCTTAAATCTCACATTTTTCATTTTGATACGCAAGCACTAAAGCATCCTCCATCCCGGCGGTTGTAGGATAATAACCCTTACGTTCACCTATTAACTGAAACCCCGCATCACGGTATAAAGCAATCGCACGCGTATTTGAACGACGCACCTCTAAATATACCATCTTTGCACCCTGGGAACTTGCGTAGTCTAGCACATGCTGGAGCAGTTGCTTTCCCAAACCACAACGCTGATGTGCATGCGCCACGCAAAGATTCAATATGTGGCACTCATCTAGCGCTACCGAAATAATCACAAACCCAATCACACTGCCTTCTTTTTCAAGCACCCAGCCCACATAACCCGCCCTGAAACACGCATGAAAGGTCTCTATCACCCAAGGCGAAATCTGAACAGATGATTCAATAGCAAAGACAGCTGGTATGTCTGATTTTTGAAGCGGTCTGAGCATTATCTATATCCCCTCATCTACCCTGTCGGGCGACTCAGACAGAACCGAGCCGCGACCGTGAGGGAGCGTCACATGAGTAACAGATGCCACCGCTCAATAACAGTGATGCTTGCTAGTTA
>DATLOT010000052.1:0-22198 GCA_035536095.1 Gammaproteobacteria bacterium
TTTCTTACTTTATGATATTAAGGTGCCATTTAACGGTAGAAATGTTGCATTGTTTTACACCAGCTTTTATCAGATTCATGTGACGCTCCCTCACGGTCGCGGCTCGGTTACGCCATCTCCGATTTATTCAACAAAGCCCCCGGGGGGAGAAGGCATGCGTCGTTACACAAAAGAGGCAACAATTTATCTCTGAGGCTTTGTCTCGCATGCATTCTCCTTTGGGAGAAGATACGACCACGCGGATGAGGGAGCATTAAACAACCGTGCCGCGCAGCGAGTTCGTCAGTGCTTCTTCAATGTTCACCGCCACCATCTCACCTATAAGCCGTTGATTTCCAATAAAATTAACAACTCTATTGTTCTCCGTGCGGCCAGATAACTGAGCGCTGTTTTTCACGGCAATCCCGGTCACCAACACCTGTTGCGTAGTGCCCACCATGCGCTGACTGATGCGATTGGCCTCTGCTAAAATACGTGCCTGTAACACAGCCAATCGTTCTTTTTTCACTTCCATCGGGACATCATCCGGCAGCTGGGCGGCTGGCGTGCCTGGTCTGGGACTGTAAATAAAACTATAAGAGGTATCAAAGCCCACTTCATCAATAAGCGACAGTGTTGCAGCAAAATCTTCAGCTGTTTCACCTGGGAAGCCAACGATAAAATCTGAGGAGATACTGATATCAGGTCTGATTTTACGCAATTTCCTCAACTTTGATTTATATTCCATGATTGTATAACCACGTTTCATCGCAGCTAAAATACGATCCGATCCGCTTTGTACCGGTAAGTGTAAATGGTTTGCTAACTGAGGAATATTGTCATAAGCCCCGATCAAGCTTTGAGAAAAAGCAAGTGGGTGAGATGTCATGTATCGTATGCGCAAAATACCTTCTATCACAGCGACATACTCAATGAGCGCTGCTAAATCTGCAATGCCTCCTTCATGCGTCACTCCCCGATAGTCATTCACATTTTGTCCGAGCAGTGTGATTTCTTTGACGCCCTGTGCTGCCAATTGTGAAATTTCAGCTAATACGCTGTCTAGTGGTCGGCTGATTTCTTCTCCTCGTGTATAAGGCACGATGCAGAAAGAACAAAATTTGCTACACCCTTCCATGATAGAAACAAGTGCGGAAGGACCCTCTGCACGCGGTTCCGGTAAACGATCGAATTTCTCAATTTCAGGAAAGCTGATATCGACCACAGGTTTCTGTTTTTGTTTTCGCTCTTCTAACATATCGCTTAAGCGATGGATGGTTTGGGGGCCAAAAATCAGATCCACATAAGGCGCTCTTTTGAGGATCGCGTCACCTTCTTGACTGGCAACGCATCCGCCTACGCCAATGATAACATGTGGTCTTTTCTTTTTGAGGTCGCGCAGACGGCCCAGGGTGGAAAACATTTTCTTTTCGGCTTTATCACGCACCGAACAAGTATTGAGCAATAAAACATCAGCCTCTTCTGGATTGTCTGTTTTCGTGAGGGAATGAGAAGCCATTAGCACATCGGCCATTTTGTTTGAATCGTAAACGTTCATTTGACAGCCGTGCGTTTGAATGTAAAGCTTGCCCATAGATACTCCCCGCAGTTGTGGGGGAGTATAATCAAATCGTGTGAGGCGAACAAGATGGGAGATTCTTTACAGGAACGTTGCGATACGCTTTGCCTGCGAGAGATTGTGAGGCATATTTTTCTCTGTTGTGATCAAACAAAGCCGAAGTGCTGTGACCGAGAAAGAGGTCTGGCAGCGTGGGAATATCTTAAACACCGCTTAGATGAATTGGGTTTGAGTGGACAAGGTGGTATTTTTCGTACAAAGGCAAACTGTTTAAGAATATGTCAACAGGGGCCTATCGCGGTGGTTTATCCTGAGGGCGTTTGGTATCACTCATGCACACCGCCGGTGCTGGAGCGGATCATTCAAGAGCATTTAATCGGTGGTGTGCCGGTGGCGGCTTATGTCATCTAAGACGCGCGTCTATCAACCCATCGATACAAGATCTGGCGAACATGTTTTATTGGACGCAAGAGCAAGTCATCATTTGATTCATGTATTACGTATCAAACCTGGCGATACCATCACGCTGTTTAATGGCGAGGGTCTTGTTTGCGAGGCTTGTATTAAGCAAATAATGAAAAAGCAGGTGCAAGTTGAAGTGCAGCATTGTATGAAAGAAGACGTTAAACCCTGTTTAACGTTAACGCTTGCGCAGGGGATTGCGCGTGGCGATAAGATGGATTTCATTATACAGAAAGCGGTTGAACTGGGTGTTAATAAAATTGTGCCACTTTTTACTGAACGTTGCACAGTGAAATTGGATAAAGACAGAGAAGCGAAACGCTTAGCGCACTGGCAAGCGATTGTGATTGGCGCATGCGAGCAATCTGGACGTAATACCTTGCCGCAGATTGTCTCTGCGATGACGCTGGCTGATTATGTCACAAGTGAAAAAGTAGATTGTGGTATTTTATTATCGCCAAGTGCTTCTGTTAAGTTATCAGCATGCGCTTTGGGTGAAACAAGATCCATCAGCTTGATTATTGGGCCTGAAGGGGGCTTAAGCCAAGCAGAGATTAATTTAGCTGTAAAAGAAAAATATATTGCCGTCCAGTTAGGGCCTCGTATTTTACGCACAGAGACAGCTGGTATCGTGGCGCTGACTGTTTTACAGTATCAGTATGGGGACTTGTAATTATTCACCTCTGAGGTGTTGCCTGGGAAAACCGAGCCGCGACCGTAAGGGAGCGTCACCATTCTCGAACAGTGACGCTCCCTTACGGTCGCGGCTCGGCTTTACCCCACATGCCCGACAGGGCAGATGAGGGGATATTTTTAAAAGTAGGAGCTCACTCATGCCGATGGATAAAGCTTTTCTGGGGGAATACGAAGCGGCCATCAAGGCGCTTTCTGAACGCATTGTGCTGGCTCAAAAACCGATACGCGTTTTAGATGCGTTAAAGTGGGATGCTAGCGTACGCGATTATTTCTTCAAGCATAAATGCCAAGAGTTACCTATTATTACCAAAGAATATTACTTAGAAAAAAATCCACTTTCCTTTGATCCCGATAAACAAATTGAAGAGTTTCATGATATTGATCGTAGTATCAGGCGCAAGCTGGGTGAGTATAGCGGCGTGGGAAGCATTATGCAGCGCATGTGCGCTGAGTATATTCAGGTCATTCAATTGCTGCAGGCACGTGGTACACCGCAATTCACTGAAATTTCACAAGCGCTCTACGGCAGTTCTGAAGATGCTTTTCATGTGGGTGCGCCAACATTAAAAGATCTTGCCACGTTAGTCACAGAAACCTTATTAAAAATGGAAGATAAAGTGATCACAGAAGCGGATATTCCGCGCTACGCGAGTACGGAAGTGGTTGATATACTCAGCAAGCGTTTAGCGGATTATTTCGGCGAAGACAAAATTCGTGTAGAAATTGGAGATGGTATTTTAGCTGATGCCGCAGCAGGTGCGGATCGTATTAAAATACATAAGGACTTAACCTTTAGTTTGCGAGAAATTCGTACTTTCGAAATTCACGAGGGGTGGGTACATTTAGCAACAACATTGAATGGTATGGCGCAACCTATTTGTACTTTTTTGAGTAAAGGGCCACCTTCTTCCACTGTTACGCAAGAGGGGCTCGCTATCATCACAGAGATTTTTACTTTTTCTTCTTATCCGGGGCGTGTTAAACAGCTAACGAATCGCATCAGCGCGGTGAACATGGCGGAGGAGGGTGCTAATTTTTTTGATGTGTATGCGTTTTATAGAGGGCAGGGTTTATCTGAGGAAGAGAGTTATCAATCAACGGTACGCGTGTTTAGGGGGAGTACGCCGGAGGGCGGTCCTTTTACAAAAGACTTATCCTATAGTAAGGGATTTGTGCTGATTTATAATTTCCTTCGTCTTGCTGTGCAGCGCGGGTTGGTCGAGCGCATTCCTTTGCTATTTGTAGGAAAAACAACATTAGAAGACCTGCATATTTTATTGGATCTGCAGGAAGAGGGTATTATCGTAAAACCCAAGTACGTTCCACCCCAGTTCGCTGATTTGGCCGCGGTGAGCGCGTGGATGGTGTATTCATTGTTTCTAAACCGCCTAGACCTCGGACGGCTTGCCCTTGATTTCAAAGGGCTTTTGCAGTAAATCTGCCTCGCAGCCGAACGTTTAATGGGTTTGGAGTGCGGGAGAATAAATATAACTGATTTTTCATAGACAATCCAATTGATTCTGCCTATTATACGCCCTAAATTATGAGAAACGAGGTGTGTTATGGGGGCAGGTAGGGATCCTAATGTGGGTACTGACAGGGTATCAATTGATGCATTACTAGACAGCATCAAAAATGGGGAAATGACAGAAGATGAAGTAATAGGTGTCCTCTCTCAGCCTGAAGAGTTTAAAAGACTGGTTAAAAGTAGTTATGATATGGACAAGGTATCCGCTGCGTTGGGCGTAGAAGCAGTGAGAAATATCTGGGATGCTTTTCTTGCTGATCCCCAGGTCATCAAAGATTTGATTCGCTATAACAATGCATTATTAGAGGTCTTGTTCTTTGCAGTCTTAGATGAAAATTCAGATTTGCCATCGGGCGAATATGATGAAAGAGAAATTAAAGTCCTCAGCGACAAGAAACCTCATTTTCCAGATGAATTTTTATCATATTGCCTTAGATTAATTGTCAATCCTTATTATTTTCAAACGATATTTCTCATGAAGGCAGTTCAAGCGTTAATGCCTGCGGATTATATTTCGATAAAGGATTTAAAACCTCATGCAGAAAAACTATTTCTTGATTTTCTATCTTCTGATGATAGAAACCGAAAGGAATTTACTAAAAATTTGAGATGTTTCAGTGCCGTCAGTTGTATATTAAGCGATGAAAATGCAGCGATTCTCGAAGAGGAGATACCGCGTTTATTGGCGTCTGCTTCATCAGCGAGGAAAGCTGGCCAACTGGTGGTTGACGATTTGTTTCGTGGTGAGGAATTCATTGCTACTTTAAGACGATTTAAAAAATATCAAAAAGAAATGATAGCATTTGCTTTTTCTCATGAGATTTTATATAGACATGTCATGTATTACGAGAATTCTTCTTTCAATTGTTTTAATAAAATGGTGATTGAGTTTCCGAATTGTATAGAAGCAATAACGACTCATGTATTATCCGATCCAAAACTCTTTATTTGCTGTTTCCAATATCCTATAGGTTCCAGTTCTACGAAATTCATGAATGGTGAAACGCGATTATCATTTTTTCTCAATGCAGTAAGTCCAGCCAATCGCGAACGGATCTTTCGTTATCTCTACTCTCATGAGGACGTTGCTGCGGCAGTTCTGACTGAGCCGATGGATATCGTATGCTTCATGAATGAATTGCCAAATTCTCTGATAACGGGAATGACGCAGTTTTTCTCTCGTTCTGTCATGAGTCGTGTCATCCTGCAAGGTTCTCCTGAATTTTACAAGGAGATGTCGGCAAGGTATCTCTTGTTTAGGGAAAGGTTTATGGGATGCATTCTAGTACCTCATCCATCAATATTTGGATGTTTAAGTTCCGCTGGAGATCCGAAAGTCTGGAAAAAGACTGCTCAAGCCATTTATGCGCTCAACAGAAAAAAGAAGGATGCGAATTCTCTTAGTGGATTGGCTTTGTTGTCCATCAGGGGGGATGTGCCAGCTTTTGCGGTGCCAACGCTGTGTGAAGAAATTGGACCGTTGATAAGTAATTATTACTTCCGGAGGTCGGCACAGAAAGACCCTGGTTGTTATCGCTATTACCACCCGCCCTTATCCTTAAGCGCTTCATCCACAGCAACAGTATTTGGTGGAGTAGCGGCAACAGAGGAGAAAGAGAAGCGAGGTCGCAAACGTACTGCTGATCAAGACGATGAAGACTATGAAGACGATCAAGACATCGGAAAAAGGAGCAGAAAATTTCATAGGTGTGAATAAAGAACGGGGCGGATGAGGGGACGGAGATCAAACAACACTGCAAAACTTACTCAGCCTTTCTTGCCCCGGTCTTTTTCGCTGCTATCTGCGCCGCTTTCGATGTATTTAATAATTTCTGTGGCAACATCAATGCCCGTTGTTTTCTCAATGCCCTCTAATCCCGGAGAAGCATTGACTTCCATAATCAAGGGGCCGCGGTTTGATCGCATAATATCAACACCTGCAACATTCAGCCCAATAATATGCGCAGCACGCACTGCCATTATCCGTTCCTCTGGCGTGATTTCAATAGGAGTGGCAATGCCACCACGATGCAAGTTTGATCGGAATTCTTCGGGCGATTTGGCTTGCCGCTTCATCGCGGCAACTACATTCCCACCCACTACAAAACAACGAATATCTGCACCATGCGCTTCTTGAATGTATTCCTGTACCATGATATTCACTTTGAGTCCGAGAAAAGCTTCCAGCAAGCTTCTCGCCGCCTTAGTCGTCTCCACTAAAATGACCCCAATGCCTTGCGTGCCTTCTAAAAATTTTATAATGAGCGGTGGTCCACCAACCATTTTTATCAGATCTTCAATCTCATCTAAGGAATGCGCAAAGCCTGTAATAGGCATGCCAATGCCTTTTTTAGAAAGAAGCTGTAGGCAACGGAGTTTATCGCGTGCGCGCGTGATAGCAACAGAATCATTCACACAAAATACACCCATCATTTCCAATTGTCTGACAACAGCAGCGCCGTAGAAAGTCACAGATGCGCCAATACGCGGAATCACAGCATCGTAAACGGATAACTCTTTGCCTTTATAATGTATCATGGGGCGGGCTGAGGTGACATTCATATAACAACGCATGGTGTCAATCACATCCGTTTCATGATCACGCGAGAGCGCCGACTCGATGAGTCTTTTGGTAGAATACAAGTCGCGGCTTCTGGATAAAATCGCAATTTTCATTCTTTTATACCCTTAGATGTCAAAAATGAGCGGGCTGGATTAATAATAAACCGACGTCGTAGCGCGCTTCTGCCAAGTAACATCCTAAATAGCATATTTTCACGCTCAGTCAGTGTCATCTCGATTGTATGGTTTTGTCCAAAAATAACAAGAGTGGTGTTAATCACAAATCTTTCTTCTTGGTGGCCGCCCGAGTCAGTCACCAGACGCTTATCAACAACAGTTGCTGTGCAGCGCGTGATCGTTTGCGTATCGTGTTGGAATGGATGGATCTCAAAATGAATTTTGTCCTGACCATTCTCTCTGAAGGGTTGTAACGCAAAAGCATGGAGCGCAGAAGTGCGTGCGCCCGTATCAATTTTTGCTTTGATCTCGGAAATACCGAGTTCCGGTAAACTCACCCATTCCCGCCACCCAATGGTGGGGTAAGGTGCCTTGCGAGGTGTTTTGTCTATATGTGCCATGGTACGCTCATCATACTGCAAAATGCGACTTTTAGCATCTTAATATCATAAAGTAAGAAATTTCAGCTAAAAATTATAATACAGTGACGCTCCCTCGCGGTCGCGGCTCGGCAACGCCGCTTCGATTTGTTTTATCCAACGGTGACGTGCCAGCAGGGGGCTGCCATGGCCATGATTTTAAAAAAGCTGCCGGTTTAACAGGCAGGGATGCAGGGCGGGCAGGAGGAGAGGGGGGCTCAGGGGTATCAACGGATTTTCGTAGGAAGGATGTGCTATATGCTATGATTTTATTGTAAGCTGTATTTGTTTCTTCAGGATAGAAATAAGGTTGAATCAATTTTTCGTTCAACCCCCATAGAATGGCTGCAAAGATAAATGTCAGCAGCAAGAGGGTGCCCAGTGTCGCCACGGCCGCAAGTGGTGTAGCAAAAGAAACAGCAGAAGCAGCGCCTACTAAACCAAATGCTTTTATTGACGCGACCTTAGCGAATAGGCCAGAAAAAAGAACAGCCGATGCCAGCACTAACCCAAGCCCAAGGATGATAACAATTTTGGCAATCGCTTTACGTAAGGGGCTTACCTTGTCTTCTGAACTGCTCGAACTGGAACCACTCTTAGGAGCTGTTCCCTTCTGGGACCATCTTGAATGCATAAATTTTCCTCAAAACTGGCGTTTCGCATGTCCTGCTGATAGAAAGGAAGTATAAAACATGAACCTTAAGAAAAGCTTAAGGCGCCAGGAGAATTTCTTTATCTAACAAAATAATCGTTATCGCACCATGGGAGTGGCTGCTGGTGGTTGTGGCGTCTCAGCTGTACCACCACTAACGGGCTTCGCAACTTTTGCTGAGGCAAGGTTATACGGCACAACCCCAGGATTCGTGGGTTTGGAGTCAAATAGACGGCTCATGGCGTTCTTACTGAATGTAACCTCAGTTTTGTCCTGTAGCTTAAACGGTTTATCGCTCAACTGTGCGATCATGGTCTCTTTCACGGCCTCTGCAAATGTGGGACGACCAGCATGTACTTCAAACATGCCATCAGTGAAATGGAGCTTGCCTTGGTCATCATATGATTTTTTATCACTCAATTTCAGCTGCATGAGTCCCATCATCTTTCGTACCATGTCATCATTGTCTGCAGAGATGTTTCCTAATACGAAGCCGTCGTCATGATACTCCAATACAATCTCTTCTTTTTTGTCATTTAAGAACACACACTCAGCTGAGTGTCCATTTGGTGCTGGTCTTACGTCCTTCAGCTCCATCACACCTAATGCTTGTACGGTGCTCGCAATGTCAGCGACAGTCTTTTTCATATTGTTAGAAAGTGCATGTCCCTCGTCATGCTTGTGCAATATTTCGTCCACGGCTCCAGTGCTGGCTTTGAATTGTAGTGGATCTTTTTTTAACTTGCTTGGTTTTTTAGCTATTCTCGATGTGACGACTTGTGCTGCTATGTTGGCAGCACTGAGCACCACAGAAGAAATTGATAACATAAAGTATGTTTTGCTAATGGCTATCCCAAATATTGTGACGCCTGCTACAGGCACTGCCGCAGCCATAATAAACGCACCTAATGCGACGAATGGAATGATCAGTCCCGCATAGATGATTACTTTTTGATTATTGCTGACGCGTCCTAAGTCTCTCGCTTTTAGCGCTTGATGAACTGCCGAACCGAACATAGCGCCTAACACAGCGCCGATTGCAACTGCGCCGGCTATACCAACCAAGGGCCATGCAACAACAGTAATAGCCGTGCCCATGACTACCAGCGCCAAGATGCCAAGGGCTATTTTGGTTAGTCCTTTTGATTTACTCAAAAAGAGATCTGTTTTGCCCGTATGTACTTTTTTATTTGTGTCCGCACTTTTGCGATAGAACGCGTTATCAATTGTCTTGCCGAACAGCTTCTTTACTTTGGATTCTTTCTTCATACCTGATGAACCATGTACAACATGGTTAGGAATTTCAGCTTGATGTGCGCCTGCGAGATGGCGCTCAGCAGCAAGACGAGCCTGGGATGGATCTAGACCTTTCTTCTCCATGTAATGGCGAGTCAGTAGGTCTAATTCCTTTTGTAATTTTTCTGTACCCGTTCTATCTATGCCACTAGCGCAAGAGACGGAATAAAGCGTTGTCGAGCCATCTGCGTTTTCTTCATTTTCTCTATCAAGCTGAGTAGTAGCTTTGATGACGCGTTCGTGTTTCCGAGTGATTAAGGTGCCACTGGCGAGGAAGCCTGCGCCGCTCGTTGCCACTGTACTTGTGACATACGTGTCTGGTTCATCTTCAGCAATTTTCTCTAAAGTCTGAACAATCCGTCTTTCTTGTTTCATCTGTTCAGCTTTGCTAGGTACAAAAAATCCTCCTACCCATTTAGCAAGTAGATTAAAAGGCGTTGCTAACTTTGTGTTTAAACAGACATTGTGGATTTTTGTAACGCTGGGATCGTATTTCTGTGCTGTTTGCAGTATTTGGTCTAAATTGTCTTTAGCATAATCAACGATATCTTCTTTGAATGTGTCTTCTTTGCCATGTAAAGGATCTCCAACATAGACAGAAGAACCGCTTCTGACTGACACTGTTTTTTCGCCTTCTATTTTGCGCAGATCATCAATGGTTTGATCTGCTTCGCCTGCTACAAAGCTTGTTTCGACGATAAACGCATTTTTCACAAATGACATTTCGTGTTTGCGTGATTGTGGGCCGAGTAATCTGTCATCTGCCGATATCAAGGGGGCAAAAGTAAGACGCGCTTGTTGTTCTGCGTTAGGGTTTTCGATCGCTCCTAATATTGCTTGATCGTTGTCCCAGCGTTCTATTTGCTTTTCTGTTTTTTCAACGACGGGATAAGCGGCTTCTCGCACAAAAACATGGTGATCTTCATGATAAGTTTCAGTAATGATGGTACGAGCTGGCTTCATCACACTGCTAAGATATTTGTAGAAAGCAAGTAATTCTTCAGCAGCAGCCTGTGTTGTGCAGTCAATATCGCTATTGGCATGGTTGGTTAAACCGGTTTTATGCAGTCCTTCTACGAGTAAAAAAGTATTGAATTCTTTTTCGCGTTCTTTAATCTTCTCGAGTTGTGCTTCTTTACTCAGTGTTGGGTCAGCCGCAATGCGATGCATTTCTTTCATCGTTTCTGCTAGTTTGGCTTTTAATGCGCTGCGGATTCCTTCACCGTCTTTTTGTGTCTCCCCCAGATCTTTGTAGTGCATATGAATAGCATAGTCTATAGGCTGCAAGCAGGATAAGCAGCGTAATAGCGCATTATTCGCTTCAATGACAGGAGAGTCTTCTGGGATGCGTTGATCCAGTGGCACAGCATGCGTTGCATCCCTGACCCATTCGTGAGGGTTTCTGTGTTCCTCATTTGGATTATACTTGTAGCGAGAAATAATGCCGAATTGTGCATCATTAGCCGCGCGTAATTCATCTGCTAATGAATCATAAACACCGCGACCATCTGTTAATTCTTCGCCTTCTTTCTGAAGATAACTTCCATTTTTTTTCATGCCTGGTAGGGGACCTTCATTGAGTAAATCAATAGCAACTTGTGCTCCTGATCTTGAACGGTAGAGTATTTTTTCTCCTTCTGCAACAAATTCTTTGACAAGGTTATCTAATGCAACTTCCGCAGAAGGGCTGGCAGGTCGGCGACCCGAGTCAATTTCTAATGCAAGTTTGGTATATTCTAAAAAGCGTTTCATTTGATTAATGTGGTCTGCTGCGTCATCAGGTGTAGATCCATATAAATTGTGCGCGAGCAATGTATTGCTAACAAGTGAGATTAAGCTTTCTTTTGTGTGAGCATCTGGTATATGGGCGAACATTTCTAAATATTCATCATATACAGCATCTATGTCATCTGTATTTGCGGGAAGATTGGCAAGAGATGCGTTAAGTTTTTCTATACATTTTTCTATATAAATGTTTTTGCTATAATTCTCGAAGTTTTTTACTTGATCTGCTACCGGTTCTGAAGTTTGAGGAGAGTACATAGCAATACTGCCTACTTGTTGTATAAGTGTTTCAATCAGATCATGGCGCCCACTTTCATCGGGATCTATCGCCATTAGCGCGCTATCAAGTTGTCTTGCTAAAGATAAACAGTGTAAGCATGCTTGTTTCGCCGCTTCAGTTTGAAATTCTGCACTGCTTACATTAGATAAGTTTTTTTCTAGCGCATCATAAAGTGTCGTAATGTCTAAGTTAGGATCCATTTCTAATATGTCCGTTGCTAGATGCTGAATAAGATTGATGCTTAGGTGCGCGCCTCTTCTTCCAGCGTCGATCAACAAGGCCTCGTTTTGTAAAGCAAAGTCAAATAAGCTCTTATAGTCTAGCTCGGTATTGTTGTCTGGGTAAGCTAGCAGCAGTTTTTCCAAGAAATCTTTTTTTGCGCCAGCCATATTACCGTTAAAAACCATCTTAAACAACACAAACCATCTTGTGTTGATTGTGCCATCATCTTTAAGAACTTTACCAAATGCGGTAGCCATTGTTTCGGATTTCAATCCCGCTAAGAATACTTTTCTTGCTTCTGCGGGATTGTCGCGGCGGTCGGTTTTAAGATCTAATGGGCTGGAAAGGAGTAATGCTCTTCTACCTTCTCCTGTTGCTTTATCAGCAGACGCTTTATCAGTGATGGTTGATGGGTGTGTCGGATCTTTGGCCTCTATAAGAGATACACTGTTTGCTGAGCTGAGCAAGCTGACTTTTCTATCTTTTTGATCTTTGGCTGTTACGTTGCGCCCAGCGGCAGCAACCCAATAATTTGCCGTGCGGGTTCTTACTGTATGAATAACAACACTGCATTGAGTAGGATTTGGCTCCTCACTAGGATAGAATGTTTTGAGTGTTTCAGGCGAGGGTCGTTGATATCCTTGTGGCGCAACCCTAAATATATCGTTACATATCAGGTATTGGCCGCAGTCAAGCTCTCCTTGTGTATAATGATCCATCATGTTGGAAGTGTAATTAATGTTCTTTGCATAAGTTACTCTGCGTTCAGCGAAGAGAGTTTGAATCTCTGTGACCTCTGTACTCGAAAGCTTTTTTTTATCTCTAAATCCGACTACATCGCTTCTAAATCGCTCATCGAAACTGCTTATTAAGAGAGCTGTTTCTTCTGATGTTTTTGCTTCTAAACGGATATATTGTTGCGTTTTTTTATTGAGGTAGTAAAGGCGTTCTCCGTCCGTATCCGTGTAGCGAATAAAAGCTTTGTGTGTTAACACGTTAAGCGCTTGGCTGACGGATTTGCAGGTCCCAGTGATAATGGGAGCTGGTGGTGTGGCATAAACAAGTTCGAAGCCATCAAAGAGTTCTTGTAGAAATTTTTCGCGTTCGAAAACAACTTCTCGAGCAGCCATATCTTTTTGCAGCTGAGTCGCTGTCGCTTCTGTCGCTGGGGGGGGCGTGTCCAAAGAAATAGCCAATGGTACGATTCCCATACCTATTAAAGACTCAGGGCTTGCGTCGCCATGCTGTAGTACAACTTCAGCTTCGGTTCTCTCTTCGCCTGCGCTAGTGTTTTCGTCTTCGTCATTTCTCTGCATAATTATTTCACCGAATTATCATCTAGTAATAATTTACATCTTTCCTTCATCATAACATGCTTAGCTTAAGGGAAGCTTACCGCAGTGGTTATTTAATATGTTTATTTTATAAAGAGTTAGCGATACTTCTCTTTGTTAGCAGTCTTACTTTTCCAGTATAGCAGCTGCTCACGCGCCAGTTGCGCTAGAGAGCAATTTATATTCTAATGGTACAAATTTTGGAGGATTTTTCATGTTAAAAGGGAAACATTTATTATTCAACACGTTAGCTGCATTTCTAGCCTGCGCGGCGGCTATGCCTGTTTATGCCATCATGTCCGTGCCTAGCGGCTGGTACCTGGAAGGTAACTTTGGGTCTACCAATTTGAATAATAAGTCGTATCCCGGCTCCGCCAATACCTCTGGTATAGGGGGCAATGCGAACTTAGGGTATAAATTGATGCCTTTTCTCGGGGGTGAAATCGGTTATACCCGTTACGCCAATACCACCATTAAGGGTACAGCAGGCAATACAGCTGGGACAGATATCCACTATTCTTACGACCTGGCGGCACGGGGTATTATACCTGTTGCAGACACGGGCTTTGAACTGTTTGCAAAAGCGGGTATAGAACGCGTTAATTCACATGTGAGCATACAGAATGGCGATGCCGCAAGCACCATTGGGTTATCTAGCAGTCAGCACAGCGCAACAGGGCTGTATGTGGGCGCTGGCGCGCAGTATTACGTTATGCCGGAGTGGGCGCTCAACGTGCAATGGCAACAGGCGCGCGGTAATTCTAGCACCGGGACGCTGAATCTGTTCAGCGGCGGTGTGTCTTTTATCTTGGATTAACTAAAGCGCTTAGCAAGCCACTTGCTGATATCCTCTACCTCTTCATGACTCACGGTATGCGCTGCGTTATAGGTGTGCCAGCTGACGCTGCAGCCGTGTTTCTCTAATGTGTCGCGTGTTGTAATACCGGCAGCGTAGGGTACGACGGTGTCTACTGTACCATGTGCAAGAAAAATAGGAATGCGGGCATTGGCTTCGCTCATTCGCGTGATCATCTTGTCAGCCATGGGTAAATAGCCAGATAACGCAATAATCCCTCCAAGCGGTTCTTTGTGTGTTAAACCAGCGCAGAGTGAAATCACAGCGCCTTGAGAAAACCCTGCCAACACAATATTGTGTGAAGCCATACCCCTCTCAACTTCCTTTTGAATATAGCCGTTTACAATCTGAATGGATCGATCAATGCCCGCCTCATCAGTGCGTCCCAGGAGTTCCGAGCCGTAAATATCGTACCAAGCCGGCATGTGATAACCATTGTTTATCGTCACAGGTTGGATGGGCGCATAGGGGAATACAAAACGTATGCCGTCGCTTGCCGGGAGCGCGAGCGCATTGACAATAGGCACAAAGTCAGTCGCATCTGCGCCCAGCCCATGTAATAAGATAACCGTTTTTTTGACGGGTAAGCTGGTCTCGATCTCAATGGCATTTCGATTGCTCTCTGTCTGTAACATGTTGGCCTCATGAATGTACTTGCTTAATGGTCATGGAAGATACCATAATGGAAGGTAGGTTTCGATTATTTTGTGTTCCCGTCTGGGTCTGTTATTGCTGAGCTTTAGAGGAAAAGGGAGTTTTTTTATGAAGAGAGTGATCAGAAAAACGCAAGGTGTCACCTTGTTAGAAACAATGCTTGTGTTAGCTATCGCAGCAATGATTATTGTGATGTCTGTTCGTTATTATCAATCAGCAAGCGCAGGCCAGCAGACTGCCTCAGTGCTCCAACAAATACAAGCAATCACCGCCGCTGCGGATGGTCTTGCGCAGCCCTCTGGCTCTTATTCTGGTATCAACGCGGGAACAATTGCATCATTATTGCCAGGTGGGTCGACCGTCGGTCTTAAAACACCTTGGGGTTCAACAATCACCATTGGGGGTACGTCGCCTACTGGTTATACGGTTACCATCCCAGAAACCCCACCGCAGGTCTGCCCGCAGCTCGAAGCTAAGTTATCTGGGACGGGTATTCAAGGCAATCATTTTACAAAAATTTCTCCTTGTAAGGGTGATACTAAAACCGATTTTGCATACACCTATGTGGCAAGCCCGTAGTAAGTTGGTAACGTTCTCGGTTCTCGGCCTCGCCCTCATCCGCCCTGTCGGGCACCTTACCGAGCCGCGACCGTGAGGGAGCGTCACATGCATCTGATAAACGATGGTGTGGAACAATGCAACATTTATAGCGTTAGAAGGCAATCTAATATCATAAAGTAAGAAATTTCAGCTAAAAGTTATAGCACAGTGACGCTCCCTCACGGTCGCGGCTCGGTTACACCGACCACATGCGGCGCAATACATTGTCCTTTTTAATGAAATGATGGTACAGCGCGGCTAAGACGTGAATGGAGACCAATCCAATGAGTAAAAGCGCCAATTTACCATGCAATGTAAACGCATAGTCGGCGAGTTCTTTATTCTCTTTAATCGGTAATCCAAACGAATAAGAGCCAATAAAGGGTGCATATCCAGCCGCGCTTGCGCCAATCCAACCCGCTAAGGGCATTGCCAGAATCGTTGCATATAACGCCCAATGCACAGTGCGCTCCGCTAATCGCTCCCATGGTTTTGTCCCTTCAATCGATCGTGGCTTCGTATTGATTAACGTCCAAGCCAACCGCAGTAAAGCAAGCGATAAGAGTGTGAGGCCAATGAGTTTATGGATGTTATATGTTGCCGACTGGTAGGGCTTAGGCACATCAGCGAGCAAGTATCCAAAAGTAACCATACCAGCGAGTAATATAAACATTAGCCAATGAAAGAATTTCGCAACGCTACCATAAGCAGTTTCTGTATTCCTTATTGTCATGATTGATGCTCCAGTTAAAATGAGTGCCTATTTGATCATATTTTTACGGATGTTTCCATCCCTTCATCCACGTGGTCTTGCCGGGCACCTTGCTTTCAGCTATCAGGGAGCCTGCGCGCTGGCTAATTCACGGGGCGCGGGATGATCAATGTGGCAACTCAGTGTGTGGCCTGTTTCATTCAACTTTAAGGTAAATTGCAATGGCCGATGCTTGTTTTCTTGTTGGCTTAATACCGTGCGTGCTATGATATTGTATAAATAATATTGCGCCGCTTTAATATCAATCATTTCTAGTCCATTATCTTCTGTTTTAATTGCCTCTTGGCATAGGAAGCGAATAATCTCAGGCGTATAACACAAGTCAATCTGGTCTCGTGTTTGTAATAGCGTCGCAACGGTTACGCAATAGTTTCGTATGATCTTTTCGACAGCAGATTTTTTAAGCGGTAAAAAAGGAACAAGTGTGCAATATTGGCTAAGTGAAGACGACAGCTTTTCTTCAACGATTGTTTTGTAAGAATCCATCAGCGCATACGTTGTTGTGTTTGCGGCAGAAGCTGATTCTCTGGGGTTGTGGTGAACCAACTGCATCAAATCAATGGGGCGATGCTGCTCTTCCAAAAAAGCAGGCGCGAGTGATGTTAGCTGCGTTTCGGTAAAGTGCGTACACAAAATCAAAATCGCTTGGTGAAAATCATATCGGTGACCATTGGTGTCATGTAAACATCCTGTGCTGATCATTTGCTGTAACTCAGTTAGCAAGGCAGCGGAGGCTTGTTCAACATTTTCAATCACAATCACAGCATAAGGTGTTTTTTGTAATAAGGTCTGTAGCGAAACAGGGTCTTGATTTGCATTCACCTGCAGCTTTAAATCCATCAAAGATGTTTGTGAAGGCAACAATGAGATGGTGTATAACACATCTTGTCTGTGATAGAGGTATTTTGTTAGCGCGATAGCAGTTGTATATTTGCCCGATTGCATTGGCCCCGCAAATAATAATGTGCAAAATGGACCTTTGTTTTCTTCTAATTTTGTATAGGCTTGCTGCAAGCTTTGACCAATCACATGTAGCGCAGCATCTTGCCCTGCGATGTTTTGCTGCAAGGTTTTGTTAAAATCAGTTGTGTCGAATTGATTCAGTCGTAAATGCGAGGTGGGTATATGCGTCCATGTCGATAGCACTTCCATTAATGTGGCATAAGTGACTATCGGCTTTGAAATATCCCGTACTTCTCCAGGTTGAGCGGTTGTTCTCGCTGCGCTGCTATCTAATAATAACAATGCTTTTTCTAGTGCGTTTGTGTGGCTTAAATAATGTTTTGCGAGAGAATAAGCTTGGTTTGGCAGCTCAAGGGGAATAAAAACGCCGTGATAGGCTTCTAATTCAGCGCGATAGCGCGTTAATAATAGTTTGGTGTCCGATTCTGTTATGCCAGCAAGTTGTATTGTGGAGAATAAGTCACTGAGATGGGGTAAATCAATCGACCCCTGGTGGAAGGTGAACAAGCGGCATTGGGGGTGGCAAACTAAACGATACAACTGCGCTTGTAAAAAAGCATTTTTCATCATAGATGAAAGAGAAGGTAAGAAAAAAATCACACTATTTTCTGATTGTTGTAGATTCTCGTGTAGCAATCTAAATGCTTCTTCAATGGTTGCTCTGTTCGCGGTATCAAAATCAATGGATTCTGTTTTAAGATAAATAAATGCGGATTCCCGTAACCCTACGGGGACAGTGTCTTGTAATAAATACTGTGAAAAAGCTTCTAGGAATAAAGATTGCATTTTGTCAGTGTAATCAGTCTGTAGCAGCGCGTGATGTGTGGTACGTCTACTGAGTATATCGATGAGAGCGGGTAAGTCAGGATGATCCTTGAACGGAATAGGCGCGTTTTTGTTAGCGGGGAGTAAAGCCATTCTTTTGCAGAGTAGGGCGGGGAATTCATCTGAAAAGAAAAGTGGCATATTAATGTCTCCTTTTTTCTCTACTACCTCTTCGCAAACTGCGACTTCTGCGTGCCATGAATCACATTAAATTCACATTTATCTGCGCCCACTGCGCACTGCATTGCGCCGCTGACCTCATACCACATTTTTTGCGCGTTAGCTGGCATAAAGTGTGGCTTTGCAAAATAAGCCTCTAAATTAGAGCCGTTATCGTCGCGATAATAACAATGAATATTGCCTTTCTTAGGACCTGTGGTTTCCCACTCCGCCAACGCAAATGCTTTTGCCGAGGCTTTAAATTGCGCTGTATGCGCGTCTGATAAGAGCGCACCATCGTCGCTATCGTATGCCTGCCAGCCCTTGAACGTTGGGCTCTGTAATTCTTGTACGCTCGGGCAGTGCTCTGCTAAACAAGCTGCACTCAATAACATGAAGCAAGCACTGATAATGGTTTTCTTCAACATAACTTCTCCCCTAGTATCGATACATATCAGGCTTGTAAGGGCCATCAACAGGTATATTCAAATAATCGCTCTGTTTCTGCGTCAGTTGTGTGAGCGCTACGCCCAACTGTGATAAGTGCAAACGAGCAACCATCTCATCTAGCTTTTTGGGTAACACATATACACCAACTGGGTAGTTACTATTATGCTGCCAAAGTTCAATCTGTGCCAATACCTGATTCGTAAAAGAAGCAGACATCACGAAACTAGGGTGGCCAGTGGCACAACCTAAATTCACTAAACGCCCCTCTGCGAGTACGATAAGACGGTGGCCATTGGGTAAAATCACATGATCCACTTGTGGTTTGATGTTCTCCCAGCGGTATTGTCGAAGAGAAGAGATGTCTATTTCTGAGTCAAAATGACCAATATTGCATATTATAGCCTCATTTTTCATCTGAAGCATGTGTTCATGTCTGATCACATCCACATTGCCTGTGGTTGTGATGAAAATATTGCCTTGGTTCGCTGCTGTTTCCATTGTGACGACGCGATACCCTTCCATCGCCGCTTGTAGTGCGCAGATGGGGTCAATCTCTGTGATCAATACAATGGCACCAAAAGAACGCAGCGCTTGTGCGCAACCTTTCCCAACGTCACCGTAACCACAGACAACGGCCACTTTACCCGCAATCATCACATCGGTTGCACGTTTAATGCCGTCCAATAGTGATTCTCGACAGCCATAGAGGTTATCAAACTTAGACTTGGTCACAGAATCATTTACATTGATCGCAGGGACTTTTAACTCCCCTTTTTTATGCATTTCATAAAGTCGATGCACGCCCGTGGTTGTTTCTTCTGAAATGCCTTTGATATTCTTAAGGAGCGCAGGGTAGGTGCGATGTGCGGTCAGCGTGAGATCACCGCCATCATCTAAGATTAAATTGGGTTTCCAACCACCAGGTCCTTCAATTGTTTGCTGAATACACCACGCATACTCTTCTTCTGTTTCACCCTTCCAAGCAAAAACAGGGATACCCGCAGCGGCAATCGCAGCGGCTGCATGATCCTGTGTTGAAAAAATATTACAAGAAGACCAGCGCACTTCTGCACCGAGTGCAGTGAGTGTTTCAATTAAAACAGCCGTTTGTATCGTCATATGCAAACAACCTGCAATACGCGCGCCTTTCAGCGGTTGTTTTTCTTTATACATACTGCGTAAAGACATGAGTCCGGGCATTTCTGTTTCTGCGATCGTGATTTCTTTTCTGCCCCAGTCAGCCAGACCAATATCAGCAACTTTATAATCACGTGTTGTTTGTAATGCGCTTATCGACATGAGATTGATTCCTTTATAGGTTAGCGGCCTCTTTCAGTACATCTGCCTTGTCTGTTTTCTCCCAGCTGAGTGTTAAATCACCTCTACCGAAATGACCATAAGCTGCAGTTTGTCTGTAAATAGGATTTAATAAATCTAGCATTTTGATCAATCCATAAGGGCGCAGATCAAAATGTGCCGTGATTAAATCAATCATGCGGCGATGCGGAATACGACCTGTGCCAAATGTCTCAACACGTATTGCTGTTGGTTCTGCAATACCAATGGCGTAAGACAATTGAATTTCGCAACGATCTGCCAATCCCGCTGCAACAATATTTTTAGCAACGTAACGCGCAGCATAAGCAGCTGAACGATCCACTTTAGAAGGATCCTTACCAGAAAAACAACCGCCACCATGTCGCGCCATCCCGCCGTAACTATCAACGATAATTTTGCGTCCCGTGAGACCGCAATCACCTTGTGGTCCACCAATCACAAAACGGCCTGTTGGGTTGACGTGATAAACCGTTTTTTTGAGCCAGGCTTCAGGTAGTGTGGGTTTGATGATTTCTTCTATCACGGCTTCCACAATATCTGTGTGGTTAATATCAGGATGGTGTTGTGTGGAAAGCACGACGTTGGAAATACTATCTGGCTTACCGTCTACGTAACGAAAGGTGATCTGTGATTTGGCATCTGGACGTAACCAAGGTAAGACTTTTTCTTTGCGTAGTTTGGCTTGACGCTGCATGAGTCGATGTGCGTAAGCAATGGGGGCTGGCATCAGTACATCTGTTTCGTTTGTTGCGTAACCAAACATCAGGCCTTGATCCCCTGCGCCTTGTTCTTCTTCTTTGGATCTATCTACGCCTTGTGCGATATCTGCCGATTGCTTGCCAATTGTGCATATAATGCCGCATGAAGCTGCGTCAAAGCCGACGCCTGGGTCGTGATTCTCATCGTAACCAATATCGCTGATCACTTTTCTCGCAATTTTTGTAATATCAACATCAGCATGTGTGGTAATTTCGCCACCGATGAAGGCAACACCTGTTGTGAGGAGTGCTTCACATGCCACGCGTGCATGCTTGTCTTCTGTTAAGATAGCATCTAGTACAGCATCAGAAATTTGGTCTGCAACTTTATCAGGATGCCCTTCTGAAACAGACTCAGACGTAAATAAGAATTCATTATCTTGCATGGTATCATTCTCCATTGATTTCAAGCTAGGCAGGATGATACCAGGAGATTCTCCTATATGCCAGGTATTTAGTGTATTTCCTACACAGGTGGCTGTCTGGGGCGGTTTTTTAGTGTTCAGTAGAGCCAATGTTTGCTTTACCAATTATGCTAAATTGTATAAAATACCGCCCAACTTACTCATCCATTTAGGATATGGGAAGGCAAAATACAAGAGGGGAGGCTGTCATGTTGAGGGGGCATAAAGATGCTAGTGTAGGGAAAGCGGTGGCAGCAGATGATGCGAGTAGGGTCTTAAGAAGTAAGCAGGAACCCGAACGTAAGGAAACGGAAGGAATTGCGTTAGACGAAGAAATTGAGCAAGCAGAGAAAACGATAGCAAACGCGACTGCGAAGCAGAATGAATTAGGAGCTTTATTAGAAAGAAAGCAATTAGAGCAAAAAGAGATATACGTCAGAATCGGTTCTTTGACTAGAGAGCATGCTAAAAAGCAAAGTGCACATACACAGTCAGGGAGTGACAGGCCCTTTGAGACGTTAAATGGCGGTGTAGCAGAAGACAGTGTAGATGAAGACATCGAAGCATTGGAAAAAGCGTTTTTATTGGCAGACGCAAAACACGCTAAAGCGAAGCTGGGGTACGCAGAAGATTGGTATAACGTAATGCCTTTTGAGATAGACTGCATCAAGGCAGAACTTATGATCGCTCAGCACGAAGAACATAAGGCACGAGTTATATTAAAATCCTTAATATTAAAAAAAGCAGGCGAACTAATTCCTGAAGAACTAACAAAAAAACTTGCCAAACTAGAAGATTTGCAGCGTAAAAAATCTCAGAATCTTGATTTGTATCAAACGGCGAGAAAGAAGATGCTTGGACTTCTTGAAACAGCGGCTCGCAAGGAAACAAAAACAAAAGAAACACTGGATTCTGTGAAGCCACGCTGGTTGGCAGTCATCAAAGAGAGGCAAGAACAACAAGCAGCGAAAGCATTAGCGGAAGAAGAACGTAAGCGTCTGAAGGTGAAGCTAATAGTGACGACAACACCAGCAGCAGCGCCACCAGTGTCGTCGCCAATCCCTGTGGTCACGCAACCACCAACAGCGCCAACAATAGCACCAGTATCAGCGCCACCGCCAGTACAACCACCAGTTCCACCAACAACAATACCACGCACATCACCAGTGCCAGTAACGTCATCGACACCACCGTCACCACCACGCACCGAAAAACCAGTAGCGACAAATACGTATGTCCGTGCAGTGTTAGATGCTGTGACCACTGATCGAGTGGTGATGCTCACGGCTGCTGTTGCCACAGGTGTCGCGTTAGGCCTCTTAGCAGCATTTGCGCCTGCATTTGCACCCACTGCGGCAGGATTCTGTGCATTGATGGCGTCGACATTTGGTATTGGTTTGGGCGTCGCAGCATTTTCTGTCGGTGTAGGCGTGGTTGCAGCCGCTGTG
>DATLOT010000053.1:0-11591 GCA_035536095.1 Gammaproteobacteria bacterium
TATTCAAAAAATGAGAGCTCTCATTGGAAGAACAGAAACACAAGCAAGAGATATCTTTGATTTAAAGTGGCTACTAGACCAAGATGACTTTAATAACATATCTATTTTTTCAGAGACAGAAATTAACACTGTCATCCAGAATAGTAACGGGATCACCTATGAAGATTACAAAGGACAGGTCGTTGCATATCTCATGGAACCCTATCAAGCATTCTATGGTACTCGTGAAAAATGGGATGAAATTCGCTCGCAAGTCATCAAAACCTTAATGGCTGAACATTATGCGCCTCATTGATGCGGAACAAAAAATTTTGCATCTCAAACAACCTGTCATCCAAACCAGAGATGCTGCTACTTGTCTTAACATCACCATTGCACAGGCAAATCAGATCTTAGTTAATTTATCTAAGGCAGGTCGCTTTGCTCGCTTAATGCGTGGTCGATGGGCAACCACAACGCAAATAGACCCTCTCATTTTACCAGAGTATTTAACACTACCCTTTCCAAGCTATGTTTCACTACAAACTGCGCTTTTCTTTCACGGAATGATTTCACAAATTCCACACATTATTTATGCTGCTTCACTCGCACGCACAAAACAATATACAACCCCCTTCGCAACCATTTCAATTCATCATATCCAGGCTGACTTTTTCTTTGGTTTTGAAATGACAGGACAACTAAAGATGGCAACACCAGAAAAAGCGCTCATAGACATTTTTTACCTAACGGCTGCCCGCTCGCGTCTATTTAAAACATTGCCTGAAATTGAGCTCCCAAAAACATTCGATTTCAAAAAAGCAGCCGCCATCATCCAGAAAATAAAATCCTCACGAACACGGACATTGGTTGAAACTCGCTTGAGTGAACTAGGGTAAATAGATCATTATCGACATCGATGCAGTAAACGATTTTATTGCTAAATCTTCGGTAACGAATACTCATTATATTCCCAGATGTAATTCGACTCTATGGGAGTCGGGGTGCCGAACAATCCATTGAACAACACTCCTCTGGTCGCTGCGCATGTGTTCGTTGTATGAAAGCGAGAAGATCGCAATCTTTTTTGTCTAATAGGAGGTTCAGCACAACCACCGATTCCGGGTTAATCTTATCACCCCCCTTAGGAAGAAAATTTTTGTAAGAATCTGGCACACAACGATGAATTTCTTCATTAACCTTATCAAGCCAGGGTATCATGGCTGCTTTATTCCGGTTACTCTCATAGAGTACCTCCGCGCTATACAACATTCTCATGTTAAAATGTTTTCCTGTAAGAATCACACCTCTTTTATTCGGCCAAACGATATAGGCACGAGCATTTTATCCACAAACCAGGCAGTTTTCAAGCATTCATGAAATTTCTATCTAACCAAGCCATGTAGTGGAAATACTGAATGGCTTTTTGTTTCGGAAATTTCACTTAATGCGCAACTGTTCCACCAATAGCTACTGCATCCCTTTTTTGTTTTAATTTTATCAAAAATCCAACCATACTCTGATATTGTTCTTCCATTGATAGTCCTTGGTGTGACGGCAACAAAATTACCTGATAAGCAGACATATTTTTCTCCTTTCATTAATTTATGCCATTGATGTAACTCTTTTTCATACAGATGAAACATGCCAAGCGCTCGCAATTCATAGCGATGAATGACACCTGAGTCAGTTCGAGCCTCAATAATTAGCTCTGAAAGCGTGTCTTTCCAGCCAACATCCTCTGTAGAAAAGCCCTGATCTTCCAGTGTGACGGAAATCCTATCTCGCGGGAAACATTGCCAGTAATTATGACCATCAATGCCGTTTCTCTCATTAAAGGGGTGCTGTTTTATGCCATAGGCATAGGCTGCCAAATCATTTTCGGAAAGAATGCCATAATCGGGTGTCAGTAGCGAATAGGGATATTTTTTTGATGGAGTACTGGTATTCACAGAAACTGCTCCGATTTGCGACGAAAACAAAAGCAAAAAGATGAACATCCTGGCAATTAATCTCGCCATACTACGCTTTTCCCTTTAGAGCGCGATAAAACCTGCGTAATTTCCGCATTGGCTCTGGATCAATGCCTGTTTCAATAGCATGCCAATATCCTTTGTATTCAATAATGGCTTCTTCCCAGGTTGATTCTCGTTTTAATTTTGCGCCAGCTAGTTTTTTCTTTTGGAAGATCCAGCGTATACCAGAACAGATATTAGCAGATGCATCGAGATAATGATCTTTTGAAAGACAAATCAGATAATCTTTTAATTCGCCATTTATATTGCGTAAGATTGAAAAAGTTTCAGGCAGTAATTGCATTAATCCAAAAGCTTTACTATTTCCTTTTGGTTTTAAATCGAAGCTTGATTCTGTGCCAATCAGCGCTTTTACAAAATCAGGATCCAGCGGATCAGGTAATTTGAAAATATCGTTCCAATATTGTGTCCAACCTCGAATTTCAACATCATAATTGTCGGCACTTGGATATTCATTCGTTAAAACATTAGCTGTAGGCAACCCTTTTAAATTAGCAAAGTAGTTTGTGCTGATATATTGGATTTCAGAAAACGAAAGCTCATCTTTTTGAGAAGGATTTTTTGCACAATGCTCATGACAAATGGCTTTGTTACCATCCAAATGCTTTTTACTGGGCGGCACATGCACAATGTGCTCACAAACAAGATGTTCACCCTTGCCACATCTTCGCCATGGATGTACTTTCTCAGTTGATTTTTTAATTGAAGATTCTTCAACATCCATGTCAAATTCCTTTATTGAATCCTAGCGTTTCATTACAGGGGTTATCTTGCGTCAATCTATACCGCCGAATAAAAAAAGTAAATTATTTTTCTCACAGAGACAAATGTCTTATGATCTGTTGGCTACGAGTGTCCCAAAAGTGGCTACGCCTGCTTGAGATTAAACCGTTGTCGAGCTATACTGGAACATTGGCCAATACATAAGCGAGCGGGTCACAACAAACGGCTGGGGCAAAAACACTGTTGAAGAAATGGCTAAATATATTACTGCTAAAAACCCTTCTGTGATGGGATTTTCAGCCAGAAATATATGGCGGATGAAGCAATTTTATGAGACTTATCAAGGCAATGAAAAACTGTCAGCATTGCTGACAGAAATAGGCTGGTCAAATAATTTGCACATATTATCAAAACCAAAGCAATATATAATGAAAAGCGTCATATGCCCAATATCTCGAATGAGTTATACTGACTCTCTGCCAATTCTTCGATAGAATTATTGCAGCTCTAGGAAGCAAGAAAATGGCAATTTGGTTATTTTTAAACAACGCAAAGGACAAATGAAATGCCGCATGTGATTATTATTGCCGGTTCAAATGGCTCAGGTAAAAGCACAGCAGCGCCAGTGTTGCTGCAAGATGCGGTTCATATCAAGGACTTTGTTAATGCGGATGTGATCGCGCAGGGCTTAAGTGCTTTTCAGCCTGAAAAAGCTGCAATTCAAGCTGGCCGAATTATGTTAGACCGTATCAAAACATTGGCAAAAGAAAAAACTAATTTTGCGTTTGAGACCACTTTAGCCAGTCGCACATTTGCAGGATGGATTGAGACATTAAAAGAGCAAGGATATCATTTTCATCTCGTATTTTTGTGGTTAAAAAATGCAGAACTGGCGATTTCACGAGTCGCAGATCGCGTTAAAATAGGCGGACATTCGGTACCAGAAACAACGATAAGACGTCGTTATATATCTGGATTAAAGAATTTTTTTAATTTGTATTGCCCAATCGCTAATTCATGGCAGCTGTATGACAATTCTAATAACAAATTAACGCTGATGGCGTCAAACATTCAAGCTACCGTAAATATTGAAAATAAAGAAATTTGGAAAGTTTTAGCGGAGACATATAGTGAATAACAATACCCATAGAGAAGATGACGAAATATCAAAGATATTCAATGACGTTGATACTGTTAGAGCAGCGATGCAAGCAGGCATCGATGCAGCTTTATTAAGACACAAAAAATTAGGCTATCCAATCTGCGTTTGGCGCAATGATCAAGTAGAGTGGATTGCTCCTGAAGATATTAACATTGATTCACAAGATTAATGGTATGCGTCCGAGGAACGACATGCTCGTTAGATTTCTTGCAAATTAATTAAATTACAAAGATGGGACCTTTAGACCTCTTATACCGCGTTACTCTGCTTTTTAACCTTATTTAGAAACTTTCTCCAGGCGATCTACATCCAAGCTGCAAATCAGTGGAAGATTATTATTAATTTTCTGAATATCCCAATTCCACCACGCAATATTCAATAAGCGTTCAACTATGGCTTCATCAAAACGCAGCTTGACAACTTTGGCAGGATTGCCAGCAACAACGGCGTAAGGAGGAACATCCTTCACCACAACTGATCTGGCGGCAATGATCGCTCCATCGCCGATAGTCACACCATTCTTTATCAAAGAGTCATAACCAAGCCAAACATCATTGCCTATAATGATATCTCCTTTCACGGGCAGATTAGCGACATCATAAACCGTCTCCCATCCGTGTTGGAAAATCGGAAAAGGATAGGTGCTGATCGCATCTAATTTGTGATCACCAGTCATAATAAATTTTGTTTCAGCAGCAATAGCGCAGAATTTTCCGACGATCAATTTAACCTTGGAAAAATCGTAATTATAAAGAACATTATATTCTTCAAAATTCTCAGGGCCATGACGCTTATCATCAAAATAAGTGTAATCACCGATATGAATGTTACTGGCCTTAATGAAATTTTTTAGAAAAACTAATTTATCGTAAGGTTGCATGGGATAAATTTGATTAGGATCGGGTCCTGGCCCTATCATTTTCGTCATTATTTTTTCCTTTTATCTGCTTTTCTGAACTACCCAAACAGTTGCCTCACCACATTCTGTATCACGTATTTTATGAAGCAAAACTTTAAATGAGTTTTCATGTAAATGTTTTTCATATTCGTTCGTTGATAAAGACGCATGATAAAGCTGTTGTCCGCCATTATCGCTCCACACCTCATCTTCTTCCTCACCGGAAGTAAAAGCTAAGATACCGCCTGGTTTAATATGCACATCAAATATTTTAAACATCTTGCGCTGGCTATCATGATCAAGATGAAAAAAACTATGCCAAGCTAGCACCACATCAAATTGTTGATTCAGCTTGATATCTCGCATATCTGAAACTATCCATTGCTCATTTGGATAACGTTTCTTGCATAGCTCTATCATTTTCTCGCTACCATCAACACCAGTGATTTTAAAACCTTTCTCAATGAAAAATTGGGCAATGGGTTCTCCAGTGCCACAACCTAAATCTAAAACTGAACTGCCAGCAGGAACGGAATCCACGATTAAATTAAGGTATCCAGATTCCATGAGAGTTTTGGTGCGAGCGTCATCAAACCAATCAACGATCTCATTGTAGGACTCATAAACTTTTTCTTTATTTCGCTTTGTCATATCTTATTACTCAATACTTACCTGCATCGCCATTGTTATTCCAAATTACGCCATCATTAGGATATCTCCAGACTCATTACAGTTTAATCATGTTATTTTTTAATAGAAAGGATCTTTCTGATCGAATAGGAAATCATTGATTCTATCCAAGCTGGCGATGGGACTCGAACCCGCGACCTGCTGATTACAAAACATCGAGGAGCACGATATCACAACAAATGACAACAGACAACAATAATGAAATCAACGGATTAGAACATACCCTCTGTTGCTGGCCGTTGCGCATGCATGTAATCTGTTGGCTACGAGTGTCCCAAAAGTGGCTACGCTAGGCCTTGATAGCTGCACTTATGGAAGGGCAAAACTGGCAGATTTAAAATGGTCAGCACTGCTGACTGACACCCGCTGGATAAGGTCAATTTAACCGCACCCCTTTAGACCTACCGAGGAATGAAAACTGTCAACACTGTTGACAGAAATTGGCTATACGCTCTTGAGATCAATCCCTTTTCGAGCGTATAGTTAGCTACCGCAAGTTATTCGCAAAACTGTCAGCACCGCTGACAGAAATACTAAAGGAAAAAGGCCTTTAAATGAAAGACAAAACAGCCACATTACCTAACAATATAATTGATGATATCAGCCGCATATTATCGACATCGATATGGCAGGAGACATATAGTGAATAACAATGCCCATAGAGAAGATGACGAAATATTAAATGTATTCAATGACGTTGATACTGTTAGAGCAGCGATGCAAGCAGGCATCAATGCAGCTTTATTAAGGCACAAAAAATTAGGCTATCCAATCTGCGTTTGGCGTAATGGTAAAGTAGAGTGGATTGCTCCTGAAAATATTAAAATTGATTCATAACGTTTAATGAGCGAATCAAACCACCAAAAGTCATTTGATTGGTATGTTTTTTTACAAAATTACGACAGCCTACTGAAGTGGCGCACTAAAAATGGAAGGCTTACCGTGTCATACTGAAGTATAGTTAGACCATGGGGCACCTGAAGGAAAATTAAGGCTGATCTGGTCAAAAATAAATTCTATTTTGGGCTGAACGGAGGCAGGATCGTGAAAAGGAAATTAGCAACACTTCTATTTTGGTCACTTAGCTTTACTACATATGCAGCGGAAAGCACCAGCACTCAAACTGAAATCCCCTATTTTATATATGAGCTAAAAGAGATCAGTTCTTCAGCAGCCACTACAAAACCAAATATCTCACCCTCTGATCCTAGCACCACAATTGTTACATACCGCCCAATGATGCAAACCACTGCTTCCGCATCTGGATCTGAGTCTAGCAGCAAAAACACCTATTACGTCATTATTGATAGCATCAAACAGCTTGCAAGTAACGCAGTATCAACAGCAATAAAGCAAATACGCACAACAATCTGCGATGCAGCGGGCGATGCAGATGCAAAAGTCTGGGTTTATTTTGGTGCTGATGGAAAAGTTGGCGTCGGGGCATCAGCTGGCGCAGAAGCACAATCGGGCATTGAAATAGTCTTCCACTGCAAGAAGAAGTGAGGCTACATCCATTCATTTTGACTGCAGCCAATTGAGTTGCTCATTGCAATATTGATCTCCAATTCACTATCAGCGCTGGCAAGTTTTCCGCTTTAAATGCCCCGCTGACTTGAGAATTTGTCTGATATGCACTCTCAAGATGATCAACCAATGTCCCTGGTAGCTGTGGTATTTGAGACAAATAGGGCATTAAGTTATTTGTGTGATTATAATTTGTTGAAGTTTCAATTCGTGTAACCATTGCCTCGATCATGCGATTTCTGGTTTTTGGATCTTTAAGCAACAGCTCAAATAGATTTTTTCCAAACTCCGTTATAAACATATTACTCCACTGCTCAGGGTCACCTTGCACACCATCCCGCACCGGGAAATATGATTGATATTTCTTTATAAAACCATACGGCAGCACACTATCGGCACTAACAGGAAAAATGTTAGCCCTCACACCTATTGCAATCCCCACCTCCTGATCCGTCCATTCACTGCCCATAAAATCCTTCGTTAAAATCGGCACAAATGCATCGGCAGTTCTTATTTTATCTTCAATTTTATTCTGCCATTCCTCCGAGACTTGCACATCATCATGCGCAACAAAGCATGAGACACCGTAGCCCTCAAGAAATGTTTTCAACTCCCCTGCTGCTTTTTTAATTCGACTAGTATGGCTAATAAAAACATTGAAAAAATCCATTTAAACAATCTCCATTAACGCACCCCGGCCTTCGAATGTTATACTTCGCTACACGTTCTCAGCTGGAGCTACTGCCCTTCATAATCTTTTTATCAACGTTGTGATCGCTTCTTTGTAACGACTTAGCGGACCTTCATTTACTTGTGGACTCTCATCATGGATTTTATGCTGCCCCGGTTTTACATCGTACAAAGGCATACCCTTGTGTGAGCAGACAATTGTTACAGAATGACTGTCTGGAATATCATCATAAGTGAAATTGGTTCCTGAAAATAAAGTTGGTGATTCTTGTCTATATGATTCAACTCTACGCCTGATTTCATCAAACATCGCACCAAATGCTTTGCTTGCCTTCTTATCGTATTGAGTAGAACGATTTAGTAAAACTTGATGTACTACTGGCAATGACAAATTAAACTTCTTTGCTTTGTAATTAAAATTAACATCTTCATATTGTTGTGCTGCACCCTTGCCATACAACAGGGCAAAAATATTGTCGATAGCTCTTGCCGACGATCCATCGCTCGTACAAGGAATAATAAGCCTTTCAGCAGCAATCATAGATAACTCAGTGTATGCTGAAAAACTTGGATTACAATCAATAAAAACAGTAACACTTTCTGGCTCATATTTTCTGGAGCACCCCTGAATCAAATCAATTAACCATTTATGAACATTTTTCCAGGAATCTTGAGGGAGCGTTTGACTACTAATCTGACTAATAGCTTGCGCTTGAATTTCAAGGCTGGGGTCGCCACAAATCAAGTATAGATTCTGCGGCATGAGGTCGTTGTATTCTTTACAAGATAGCAAATAACTACTTTCTGTCCCAATTATCTTTTGCGGAGATGAAATTCGTTCGTCAAAATAACCGCCGACCGTTAAGCGCTTTTCTTTTGCCTCCAATAACTTTTCAAGCTTACCGCCCCCAACGCCATTACCTCCCAAAATAATCTCTGATAAATTCGCTTGAGGGCACATGTCTACCATGATTACCGTCTTCTGAGGATTAACTCTTGCATACTCACAGCCCAAGATAAAAGACATAAATGTCTTACCCACACCACCTTTGTTATTCCAAATTGCGTATCTCATTAGGATATCTCCAGACTCATTACAGTTTAATCATGTTATTTTTTAATAGAAAGGATCTTTCTGATCGAATAGGAAATCATTGATTCTATCCAAGCTGGCGATGGGACTCGAACCCGCGACCTGCTGATTACAAATCAGCTGCTCTACCAACTGAGCTACGCCAGCGTGCAAGTTAGAAGGGTCATTTTATCCGTTGGAGTGGAAAAAGCAATGGATAAAATGAGATAGGATGATGCACTGATATTCTCTATGAATGAATAAAAATATACATAAAAATCAATATATTACAAATTATCCCCGTTGAATACTGCATATTGTTTAAAAAAAATACATTTTCATAATAAAACGTTAAGAAAAGAATAGTACAATCAGAGCGTAGAAATATAAAAACATACCAACTAACACAGAGAGAGGTGGGTATATGCATTTTTCAGCATTGAAAGCACAGTTAGATGATATACAAATACTAATTGAAGAAAGAGCACATGAGCTTGCCAGCGAGGCTATCGAAAGGCTTGCCTCAAAAATGAAAAAAAATGGGTCTGCTGAGATTTTTTATGATGGGAATAACGTGGCGTTACTTGTCGAAGAGACGAAAGAGAATATTAAGAAAATGATCTACCAAATGCAGGCTACTGCATATGCACATGCCGCTGAGCACGGCGCCACTATTGCTACATTAAAAGAGATAAGCAACATTCTCGTTATTCCTGCACCTGCAGCAGAAGCACCTGCACCCAGGTTCATGCGCTAGGACAACCCACTGCACATCTCATCGCCGGCACGTGAGCGATTCTAATGCGGCTTCATTCGAGGGCAATGCAAGTGGTGCGGGCACAGCAGTCAACAAGTGGTGGGGCACCCGCGATGCATCAAGTCTTAACTCACGACTCTGCACCATCTGGTGAGTTGAACCTCCCGAACCCTCCATAAAAGATCCATCAGCATAATATCTAGCCATTGTATGCTGGGTAGAACCCGTTATGGCATGGATGTCCTTACAACGAAGTTGCATCGGATTTCCTTTTATTGGCCAGAGAGCCCGCATAGTATCTAATTCTATAAGATCACTCACGCTATGATAGTCACGTCGCCATCGAAATAGATTAGCAATCCTGCTTCCTGGTTTTTTTGCCAAAGTATGGCTAGCAGTAGGCTGCCAAGTTATCTCTCCGTTTTGCAAAGGAGCCGGATTAAACATGCCTAAAATGACGGCATTCATATCCTGAGAATTTCGTAATTGTAAAAGCCGTTCATTACTTAAAACACCACTCCATTTATACTCATCTCGCCTGAAAGAATCACCACTCTCTAATGGGAGCTTTCTTTCCGGCAGGGTAAAACCCTGGCGACGGTCAAAATTCCTGGGTACCGTTACCTCGCTTGCCATTTCTGCCGTTAAACACGTGGTGAACTCAAGAGAACCACCCTCTTTCTGTGTGAGAGCTATCTGCGCTACAAAACGGTTAGCACGAATAAACACCGTCCCTTCTCCAGTCTCTCCAGCAACGTCTGCTTCAGCATTAAGTATCGCCCCCTCTCCAACCTCTCCAACCTCTCCAACCTCTCCAACCTCTCCAGCCTCTCCAACCTCTCCAACCTCTCCAACCTCTCCAACAACGCATGCTACTGTACGCGTCTGTTTAATTATAAGTGTCCTATCTGGTTTTGCTCTCTTATCTCCTTCCTCACAGGACCCCGTACCTTTGGTACAGGACTCAATAAAGTCTATTATCGGTTTCACCTGCTGCGGGTCCACACTAAGCAGCGCCAAAGATGCTGCTGTTCGTTCTGAGTCCTTCCCTTGAATCGGCACCAAAGATTTTACCTCACCATTATTGAAAGCAGGAGTCACCGTATTATTGAAAGCAGGAGTCACCGTTTCAGATTGAATGAGAGATGCAGTGCCAGAACAATGATTGGGAACAGGAGCAGTAATTGCGGGTTTCACAACATCTGTGAGCGTAGTTGCTTTAGCAGACGCAACCATCTTGTGTGAATTAATAGGTACCATTTTAGCTACATGATAGCGTTTTACTGCATCATAAGCTTTTTTAGACAAACCACGACGATTAAACATACTGATCGACGCAATTGAAACGCCAATCACTGATCCAGAAACAGCACCCGCAATAAGCATGGGAATAAGAGCCAATGTAATGGGTATAGCAATGACACAAACAGCAAAAGAGACACTCACCAAGATCGCTGCCAAACATACTGCTTGTGCAAGCCGATTAGGGCGACCCTCTAAACTATCTGCAAAAACTTTAAAGCGATAAATGGCATCATCCAACTCTTTTAAGGGGGCGATATGAGACTGAGAACCGACTGAATCATCTAGTGAGAGAGCATTCCTCGCTTTATCTGTGCAACTCACGATGTCTGCTACAGTAGTATAAAAATCAGATAAATTGCTTTTTTTAGATTTCAGCAGTTCACTCTCTAATAGTTTCAACTGCGTTGCGAAAAAAATAGCATTGGGGTCTTCTGTATCATATAAATACACTACATCTCGCTTAAATGAGCGAGCCTTCTCCGTGTTTTCTGTTTCCTGAGGTCTAGCGCCTGACATTATTTTATCCCCGCCGTTTCATTTCACTACAGCAAACAAGCGCAGTATTTTAACATATTGGCAAATCAAAAGAAAACAAAAACCCCTGCTGATTGCTCAGCACCGCAAAACCGAGCCGCGACCGGCAGGGAGTCACATGAATCTGATAAAAGATGGTGTGGAACAATGCAACATTTCTACCGTTAGAAGGAAATTTAATATCATAAAGTAGGAGATTTCAGCTAAAAATGATCGGA
>DATLOT010000054.1:0-9541 GCA_035536095.1 Gammaproteobacteria bacterium
AACCGAGCCGCGACCGTAAGGGAGCGTCACTGTGCTATAACTTTTAGCTGAAATTTCTTACTCAAGTTAAACGCATTTTGGGTTGACCTCATAAAACAACAACGCAATCAGGTCGTTTACGACCGAAAGCTTTAAAGCCCCGGGTAAGCGCGGAGCGCGCAGCCCGGGGTATAACGCCACACCCCCACGCTTTTAAGCACCGTAGGTGCGTGAGAAAAAGTGCTACCTATGTTCCCAGTTGCACAGAAACGAAGCCGCAGAGACAAATAACTATAATTGATTTTTACCTAAGTTGCCTGTAGGATCATGTTCTTTAAAATCTCGAATGAACACCAAACGTTCGGCTGCGAGGCAGACGGACGTTTCTATGAGGTGGACACTTGACAAGAGGCACGTAGCTCAGTGGTAGAGCACCACCTTGACATGGTGGTGGTCGGTGGTTCGATCCCACTCGTGCCTACCAAATAAACTCAGGATATGCGATGTTGAAAGTAACTTTACCAGATAACAGTGTCAAAACCTTTGATGCACCGGTAACGGTAGCTCAAATTGCTGCCAGTATTGGTAGCGGCCTCGCCAAAGCAGCTATCGCTGGTAGCGTGAATGGTAAATTGGTTGATACAAGCCATCAGCTCACAGAAGACGCTGCCATCCGGATTATCACAGATCGTGACCCCGAGGGCATAGAGATCCTCCGACATTCCACCGCACATTTGCTTGCGCATGCCGTCAAAACACTTTTCCCAACCGCACAAGTCACAATTGGTCCTGTGATCGAGAACGGTTTTTACTATGACTTTGCTTTTGAAAGGCCCTTTTCGCCAGAAGACATCGTTTTAATCGAAGAAAAGATGCAAGAGATTATTGAACAGAACTACACTGTCACACGTGAAGTGATGACAAGAGACAAAGCCGTTTCTTTCTTTAAAGAAATGGGCGAAGACTATAAAGTTGAAATCATTAAAGCCATTCCAGCAGATGAAACGCTAACAATTTATCACCAAGATACTTTTGCAGATTTATGCAGAGGGCCACATATCCCTTCAACAGGGATGATCAAAGCATTCAAACTCACAAAAGTATCTGGCGCTTACTGGCGCGGCGATTCGAACAATGAAATGCTGCAACGTGTTTATGGTACAGCCTGGCGAGATAAAAAAGCATTAGATGAATATCTTTTCGCTATTGAAGAAGCGGAGAAACGCGACCACCGTAAATTGGCTAAAACACTGGATCTTTTTCACTTACAAGAAGAAGCCCCTGGCATGGTCTTTTGGCATGCCAATGGATGGTCGATCTATAAAACAATTAAAGATTATATTAGCCAAAAACTGGTTTTGGAAGATTACGAAGAGATTGTTACGCCGCAGCTTGTTGACCTCTCCTTGTGGAAGAAATCAGGGCACTGGGCAAACTTTGGTGAGCATATGTTCACCGTCAACGCAGAGGCGGATAAACAGACATTTGCTGTGAAACCGATGAATTGCCCTTGCCATGTGCAAGTTTTCAAACAAGGGCTAAAGAGCTATAGAGATTTACCGCTTAGGCTCGCTGAATTTGGTTGTGTGCACCGCAATGAACTAGCCGGTGCAATGCACGGGCTCATGCGTGTGCGGCAATTAACCCAAGATGATGGACATATTTTTTGCACAGAAGCGCAAGTACAAGCTGAGGCCATCGCTTTCATAAGGTTAGTGATTGATATTTATAAAGATTTTGGATTTAACACGCTCATTGTGAAACTCGCAACCCGTCCAGATAAACGCATTGGTACCGACGAACTCTGGACAAATGCAGAGACTGCCCTGGGGGATGCGCTGAAGAAAAGCGGCCTGGATTATGAAGTGCTAGCGGGGGAGGGTGCTTTTTACGGACCTAAGATCGAATTTCACTTGAAAGATTCGTTGGGCAGACTGTGGCAGTGTGGTACATTACAGCTGGATTATGCGATGCCTGAACGCCTCGAAGCCTACTATATCGCCGAAGATGGTAGTAAAAAGACGCCTGTGATGTTACACCGTGCTGTTTTAGGCTCTTTGGAACGCTTTATTGGCGTGCTACTTGAGCATTATGCGGGTAAACTCCCTGTTTGGTTAGCGCCAACCCAAGTGGTTTTGATGAATATTACGGAGAAGCAAGCGGATTTTGTGTCAGAAATGACCCTGTTGTTAAAAAAACATGGCTTACGTGTGAAATCGGACTTGAGAAATGAGAAGATCGGCTTTAAAATCCGTGAGCACACTATTGCACAGGTACCATACCTATTAGTAGCGGGCGACCGTGAGGTAGCTTCGCGTACGCTTTCTGTGAGAACACAGGGCGGCAAGGACTTAGGAACGATGTCGATTGACCAGTTCCTAGCATTCTTGCAAGGAGAGGTGCAGCGTTGTGGCAGGGCTGAGGGTTAGATAGGAGGATGTAGGATTAGTACAGAAAAAAAACCTCGCGTTAACGATGAGATACGATCTCACGAAGTTCGTTTGATTGGCGCTGAAGGAGAACAACTTGGCGTTGTATCATTCAACGAAGCCAAGAGAATCAGTGAAGAGACTGGATTAGATATTGTGGAAGTATCGCCAGAAGCGAATCCGCCTGTTTGTCGTATTATGGATTACGGCAAATATAAGTTTCAGCTAAGTAAACGTAAAGCGGCTGCAAAGAAAAAACAAGTCCATAAAGTGAAAGAGGTTAAGTTACGCCCCGTGATTGGTCGGGCGGACTATAAAGTTAAGCTAGAAAATGCGATTAAATTTCTAGAAGCGGGAGATAAAGTAAAAGTGACTATTCGCTTCCGTGGTAGAGAAATGTCGCATCCTGAATTAGGAATGACGTTGTTAAAAGAGATGATCGTTGAGTTAGTGGATTACAGCATTGTGGAACAACACCCCAAGTTTGAGGGGCGACAAATTGTGATGGTGCTGGGACCAAAAAAGAAATCATAAAAACTGGAGAGAGTGATGCCAAAATTAAAGTCAAACCGTGGTGCAGCAAAGCGCTTTCGTGCAACGAAGAATGGATTCAAATGCAAGAGTGCTAAGACTCGCCACATTTTAACCAAAAAAAGTACTAAACGTAAACGTCAATTACGTGCAGGCTTTCATGTTCGCGATGAGGATTTGGGTAGAATTAAGCAAATGCTACCCTTTGCTTAAGCGAACAAACGTCCCGCCAAACGCTTCAGAAGATAGTGTTTGGCTAAATAAGTACCTAACAAGAGGATATTAAGATGGCAAGAGTGAAACGTGGTGTTGTTGCAAGAGCAAGACACAAAAAAGTATTAGATGCAGCAAAAGGTTATTATGGTGCGCGCAGTCGTGTGTACCGTGTCGCAAAACAAGCTGTGATCAAAGCAGCACAATATGCATTCCGTGATCGTCGCAACAGAAAACGTGAATTCCGCGCACTTTGGATTGCCAGAATTAATGCGGGTGTGCGTGCACACGGCATGAGTTACAGTGCATTCATGAATGGATTGAAAAAAGCTTCGATTGAAATTGATCGAAAAGTATTAGCTGATATTGCAGTACACGATGCTGGCGGTTTTGCTGCTTTAGTCGCACGTGCAAAGGCTGCCTTAGCATAAGGATAGTAGTTAAGTCAAAATGGACACTCAGACCTTAGCGGATATTCTTCAGAAGGCAACGGCGGCGGCAGAAGCCGCCTCCGATTTGCAGGCATTACAGAGCTGCCGTGTTGAATATCTGGGAAAAAAGGGGTTACTCACTGAGCAGCTTAAGTCCTTAGGACAACTACCACCGGATGAACGTCCTGCTGCGGGACAAAAAATCAATACCGCCAAAGTGGCACTAGAAGTGTTATTAACCGCGCGTGAATCCGTTTTGAAAGAAAGCGCTGTCAGCGCACAACTTGCCTCCGAATCCATTGATGTCACTTTATCGGGGCGCACCATCGGCGTGGGTAGTCTTCACCCCGTGACCAAGACCATGATGGAATTAAAGAGCATTTTCTCTCAGATGGGCTTTTCGTTTATGGAAGGGCCTGAAATTGAAGATGATTACCATAATTTTACTGCGCTCAATATACCACCGATGCATCCCGCCAGAGCGATGCAGGATACTTTTTATTTTCCCGATGGTTTGTTGTTACGCACGCATATGTCGCCTGTACAGATTCGCACAATGAAAGAAACCCGACCTCCGCTGCGTATGGCTGCGATGGGGAAGGTGTATCGCCATGATTTTGACGTGACACACACACCGATGTTTCATCAAATGGAGTGTTTACTCATCGATAAACATATTTCTTTTACACATCTAAAATGGTTGTTAAAAGAGTTTTTAAGTACTTTTTTTGAAGCGCATATCCCTGTTCGCTTTAGACCAGGATATTTCCCTTTCACAGAGCCTTCTGCTGAAGTTGATATTGGCTGTCTGAATTGTAAGAGTAAAGGATGTCGCATCTGCAAACAAACAGGTTATTTAGAAATACTCGGCTGCGGTATGGTGCATCCCAACGTGCTCACCATGGCCGATATAGACCCAAAGCACTTTCGGGGGTTTGCCTGGGGCTTAGGCATCGATCGTTTAGCCATGCTAAAATACGGCATCCCTGATTTACGCTCTCTATTTGAAAATGATTTAAGATTTTTAAAACAATTCTAGCGCTTGGAGCTACCATGAAATTAAGCGAATCCTGGCTACAGGAATGGGTGAACCCACATTTATCGCGCGAAACCTTATGCAGTAAGTTAGCGATGTCTGGGTTTGAGATAGAGGAAGTTCAGCTGCTTGCTGATGATGCTGTGATTGATTTTGCCATCACGCCCAATCGAGGAGATTGTTTAAGCGTACGTGGCATGGCAAGAGAAATCAGTGCGATAACAGAGGCTGATTTCACCGCGCCTTCATTCAACGCTGTCACACCAACGATTCCAGATACCATAGCTGTGCGTGTTGAAGCGCCGGAGAGCTGTCCGCGCTATACCGCACGCATCATTCGTGGTTTATCGAATACAATACAAACACCCGTTGAAATACGCGACCGTTTACAAAAAAGTGGTTTAAATAGCATTAGTTTGGTTGTGGATATTGTCAATTACGTGATGCTGGAGCTGGGTCAACCCATGCATGCTTTTGATCTTGATACGATTCATCGCGAGGTCATCATCCGGCATGCGAAACCACAGGAAAAAATACAACTACTCGATGGCAGTGAGAAAACGCTGGATACGGAAACAGTGTGTATTGCCGATAGCGAAAAACCACTCGCCATTGCGGGTGTGATGGGTGGTTTAGATTCTGGCGTGCGTTCTCTGACAACCCATATTTTATTAGAAAGCGCTTATTTTGCGCCAACAATGATTGCTAAACAACGTCAGCGGCATTTATTGCATTCTGACTCTGCTTATCGGTTTGAGCGTGGCGTTGATCCCACCATACAACGTGAAGCCATTGAGCGCGTCACGCATCTGCTTTTAACGCATGCAGGCGGGTCGGCCGGCCCTGTGGTTGAAGTTGTTCATGAAACTTCTCTACCGCCTTTGAAAACAATCACCGTATCAGCCAAAGCGGTGAAAGAACTGCTCGGTATCTCCATTGATGCTGCCGTAATAGAAAGTATTTTCACTAGACTGCAATGCCCTTTCACAACATCTTCTCACGAAACGTGGGCGATTGAAGTACCCACTTATCGCTTTGATCTCGCGATACCAGAAGACGTGATAGAAGAAATTGCACGCCTCTATGGCTATGAAAATATACCAACGCAGCCCTTAGAAGCAACATTGCAAGCACCCACGGCAGGCGAGGCAGATCATACTGCTGCGCTACGCGATCGCTTATGTGCGACAGGTTACCACGAAGTGATTTCCTATAGCTTTATTGATCAGAAGCTACAAACATTACTGGATCCCGCGCAGCCGGCTGTTGATTTATTAAATCCGATTAGCACAGAAATGGCTGTGATGCGCACCAACCTGTTTGGGGGGCTCATCAATACCTATCTCTATAACCACAGTCGCCAACAACAACGCATCCGCCTTTTTGAAATCGGCACTTGCTTTACGCGTACGGATGGTGTGTTGCACCAAGTGCAAAAAATAGCGGGATTGTCTGGGGGGGCTGTTGCGCCAGCGCAATGGGGGACAGCAAGTCGCGCTGTTGATTTTTATGATGTGAAAGGGGATATAGAATCCACTTTGCATCCTATTTGCAACAAATTGAATTTTAAGAAAGAATCTCATCCTGCCTTGCACCCTGGACAAACGGCTGGTATTTATGTTGGCGATCAGAAAATAGGGGTATTGGGTGTTTTACACCCCCAGATACAACAAACTTTAGACATACAAGAAAAGATCGTTTTGTTTGAATTAGATCTTAATTTTATCAAATTTATCAACCAGCCCATTTACAAAGAGATTTCCAAATTTCCAGAAATTCGACGAGATCTTGCGCTGCTTGTAAATCAAACTGTACCTGTTGAAGAAATTCAGGATAGAATAAGGTTGGCTGCGGGTAGTTGCTTATGTGATGTTTTTGTGTTTGACGTTTACCAAGGAAAAGGCATTACGCCAGGTCATAAGAGCATTGCGGTTGGTTTAGTATGGCAGCACCCTACACGTACTCTCGTAGATGATGAAATCAACGTCTCGTTAGCACGTGTCGTCGCAGAGCTAAGGGAGCAACTAGGTATCACATTAAGGAGTTAATATGACGACGCTCACAAAAGCGGATTTAGCCAAGCATCTTGATGAGCAGCTTGGACTAACGCATCGAGAAGCCAAAGAAATGGTGGAATCTTTTTTTGATCACATTAGCGAAGCACTGATCGGTGCAGCATGTGTTAAAATATCCGGCTTTGGTAATTTTAATTTGCACGATAAGAAAGAGAGACCGGGACGTAATCCACGCACGGGAGAAGAAGTTGCTGTTTCCGCGCGCCGTGTTGTCACGTTTCACGCTGGCCAGAAGCTTAAGGCGCGTGTTGAACAGTTCTCAGGCAAGCCTGAAGACGAAAAATAATAAGGAGTCTGACTGAGTGACGACAAAACAGGCTACTTCTCAGCATTTACCCCCTATTCCTGATAAGCTTTACTTTACAATTAGCGAAGCGGGTACACTCTGTGCTGTGAAGCCTTATGTGTTGCGTTACTGGGAGCAAGAATTTCCGCAGTTAAAGCCGCTTAAGCGTAGAGGGAACAGGCGTTTTTACCAAGCACGCGATATATTGCTTGTCCGTCAGATTCGTAAATTGCTTTATGAGGATGGTTTTACCATTGAAGGTGCGCGCGCACAGCTTAACAGCTCACCGGAGGTGGTTGCTGATTCGATAAAAAATAATACAATGGTGAAGAAAGTGATTGTGGAACTTGAGAAAGTTTTACAAAACTTGCAGTCGAATATGGAAAAGAGCTGCGGTTCCCGTTAATATTGCGGTTGTAAAAAACGGGGCGTAGCGCAGTCTGGTAGCGCACTTGTCTGGGGGGCAAGTGGTCGTCGGTTCAAATCCGGCCGTCCCGATGTTTAAAATCGGTTTATAACCATTTTATAACGGAGCCACGTTACCGAGCCGCGACCGTGAGGGAGCGTCACCATTAGCCAGTAACGCTCCCTCACGGTCGCGGCTCGGTAACGTGGCTCCGTATGCATAAGAGGCTACTTAGGAGTGTATATCTTGAATAACACACACCCATGGCTAAGCAGTTACCCACCTGACGTACCAGAAACAATCGACCCCGACACCTACCAATCTCTTGCTGAAGTTTTCAAGCAAAGTTGTGAACGTTACAGTCACCTGCCTGCTTTCTACAATCTCGGCACAACAATCACCTACCGGCAGCTCGATGCATACAGCGCTCAATTCGCGGCTTACCTACAGCAACATCTCAAATTAAAAAAAGGTGACCGTATCGCCCTGATGATGCCCAATATTTTGCAATATCCCATTGCTGTTTTTGCGGCCTTCCGCATAGGATTAATTATCGTCAATGTGAACCCGCTCTACACAGCAGATGAACTAACGCACCAGCTACAAGATGCAAAAGCAACTGCCATTATTGTGCTTGCGCAATTCGCGCCTGTACTTCAAAAAGCCTTAGCTCAGATACCCTCATTACAGCATGTGATTGTCACAAAAATGGGGGATATGTTAGCGCCCATTAAGGGTAGGGTCATTGATTTTTTATTACAGTATATTTACAAAAAAATACCGGATTGGCATATACCAGGTGCTATCTTCTTTAAAGAAGCGCAAAAACAGGGTAGGGCATTAACTTTAGTGCCTGTACCGTTGCACAACCAAGATATTGCTTTTCTGCAATATACGGGTGGCACAACGGGCATTGCGAAGGGCGCTATACTCACGCATCGCAATATGATTGCAAATATGTTACAGGCAGAGGCATGGTTTAAATCACTGTTAATTGAAGATGAAACCACACAGAAACGTGAGATTATTATCACTGCCTTGCCGCTCTATCACATTTTTTCTCTGCTCGCCAACTGCTTGTTCTTCAGTAAAATTGGTGGCTTTAATATATTGATTACAAATCCTCGTGATATCCCCATGATGGTAAAAGAAATGAAAAAATTTCCTTTTACAGCGATCACAGCTGTGAATACTTTGTTTATCGCATTACTGAAAAACAAAGATTTTCAACGGCTTGATTTTAGTCATTTAAAGCTTTCTCTAGGTGGCGGCATGGCTGTGCAAGAAGCAGTGGCAGAGAAATGGCAGGCGCTCACGCATGCGCCTTTATTAGAAGCTTATGGGCTGACAGAGGCATCACCCTGTGTGGCGATCAACCCGCCTCACTTAGCGGCCTATAACGGCAGCATTGGGTTACCTGTTCCCTCCACGGAGATATGTATTTTAGATAACAATCATCAACCTTTGCCTTTTGATGCGCCGGGAGAGCTCGCTGTGAAAGGCCCGCAAGTGATGCAAGCCTACTGGCATAATCCGCCAGAAACGGCTGCTGTTTTTACCAAGGACGGGTGGTTATTAACGGGGGATATCGCAACGCTTGATAAACAGGGGTTTGTGCGGTTGCTTGAGCGTAAAAAAGATATGATTATTGTATCCGGGTTTAATGTGTATCCCAATGAAATTGAGGGTGTGCTGGCGCGCCTGCCGGGTGTGAGGGAAGTGGCTGTTGTTGGTGTGCCGGATGCTTATTCTGGCGAAGTGCCGCAGGCTTTTATTGTGCAAGATGCGGGTTTGCTAGAGGGTCAGCTTCTCACGGAAGCTGATATCATTAAGTACTGCAAAGAGCATCTAACGGGCTACAAGGTTCCCAAGCATATTGTTTTTGTCGAAGAGCTTCCTAAAACAAATGTTGGGAAGATCCTCCGCCGGGCGCTGCGAACACCGCCAAGCGCGTGAACGGTTAAGATGCATAAAAATATCCCCTCATCCGCCCTGTCGGGCACCTTCTCCCGGAGGGGCGTTGTTGAATAAATCGGAAATGCTCTGTGAGGCACTCGGTGTAACTGAGCCGCGACCGTGAGGGAGCGTCACTGTGCTATAACTTTTAGCTGAAATTTCTTACTTTATGATATTAAGTGGTTAAAATGTTGCACTG
>DATLOT010000055.1:0-24012 GCA_035536095.1 Gammaproteobacteria bacterium
ATAACTTTATAGCTGAAATTTCTTACTTTATGATATTAAGTGGTTAAAATGTTGCACTGTTATACACCATCTTTTATCAGATTCATGTGACGCTCCCTCACGGTCGCGGCTCGGTAATGTCATTTCCGATTTATTCAACAAAGCCCCCCGGGAGAAGGCATGCGCGACTTAGCCTTAGAGATAACACACAACACTTATGTATAAAGATATGACCGTAAGGGAGCGTCACGTGAACCTGATAAAAGATGGTGCAGAACAATGCAATATGTCTATCATTTCGTTATGATTTTATCATGAGGTAAGAAATACCAGCTAGAAGTTATAGTGCAGCGACGCTCCCTTACGGTCGCGGCTCGGTATCGTAGCCTAGTTTTATCGCATAGCGTTACGACGCAATTCGGAATGAGGCTAACCCAGCTTCTGTGCCGGGTGGATTTAGTCAAGGAGATAAGTCTGCTCTGGGTGGATTTAGTCAAGGAGATAAGATCGTCGCATAACCCCCGTATTCTCCTTTTTCTAGCGAATCTCGTTCAAACACATCCTGGATAGCGTTAGGAACTCTAACGGTTGAAACTTAACCCGGCTAGAGCAGCAAACATGTGCTTGTTAGCCTCTTCACGGGTCATTCCTTCATCAAGGGTTTGTCTAATAGAACCATTTATTTTCCTTACTAAGTCAAGGTGGTGGGGAGGAGCACATGCTTCCTCTTTAAGGTGGTCGGGAGGAGCGCATGCTTCCTCTTTACCTCTCGCTGTACCAGCGAAAAGGGCGCTCGGACATGTTTCTACTGGCGCGGATGCTGGCGCACCACCGTCAATGCCTGCTGGACAACGCGCAAGCCACGGCTTGAAGCGTTCATCAGGTTCAAACTCAAGGTCAAATCCGGCAAGCTCGGCAACGCTTGGGTCAACAGAGATCACCGCTGCGAAAAACCTTCTTTCTAAATCAGTATCACAGCGTACACCAGGTGCATCATACAATCCACCAATGACCGGAGATAAGCAAAAAGAGAGAGTTTCTTGTTTATCACGAAGATATGGCTGATCATGATCCCCCCCACCTTTGACAAGAACACGCTCCATTTTTTTCTGTAGCCGATCGAAAACCGCTTGGGTGCTTGCTACAACCCAGATCTGTCGGTCACCACTATGACCCCACTCTACCATGCTTACCTTTGAAATAATAACCGGGCATTTATCAGAAGCGGCGCTCTTGAATGTCCACTGCCTATTTAGTTCACCAGTCTCGGCCACGATTTTTTTTACCACACATTGCCAAGGCATCTACCACATCCTATTTAAATTTTGGGGATTTTATAATAGTTTTTCCATTACCGCAAGAAAAACCACGCATCATTAGTAAAAAACTAAAATTATCGTGACCTCATTAAAACCTTCTGATCTCAAATACCATTCACAAAAAAGTAAGTAGCCTAACCGTTTGACTATATGGCGAGTTTCTAATAGAGTGCGCGGAACAAGGTATAGCGTTGAGAGATATACTATGGATTCGCGTCATTATTCAGAATTTGAGCAATCAGACGACTTTAATTTTTCATCTTCTACTGGCAAGAGAATGTTACAACTGCTATCTGCGCTGGTTCGATTTGTTGATTTTTTTCTCAGATTAGCACTTATTCCACTGACAGCAATCGTTCTCCCGATACTAACTGCCGTCGGAGCTCTCGCCCTAGGAGTAGTGCTTCTGCCAGGATTGTGGTTATTGTCCCCAAGCAGTGTATTAGACTTCATCGTTCGTCTCATTAGTCTTCCTATTGTTGTCGTTCTTGTGCTAATGGCTTTTGCGGTTACAATGGTTGCCGCTCCGTTCGGAATATTGTTGATGTTAGAAGAGGCTTTCTTATTAGCCATGAGCGGCGGTAATGATCGTGTAAGGGATTTACAAGCATGGCTGGATGAGCTGCACTCTTCGGGGGATGCGTCTCTCCTAACCATCGCACAAGCGCTAATTATTGCTGTCATTGTAGTCCCGATTAGACTTGCATTGACTATAGGCATTGTTCTGCCATTTTCCATCGCCCTAAGTGCGTCTCTTATCGTATTGGCTGTCCCAAGTAGTTTTGTGAATGCTGCTATAGAAGCATTTAGGAATACAACAACGCATCCCCTGAGTATGATTTCTATTTTTCCACGCTTTGTAGGGAACTTTTTGCAGCTTATTCTCTGGTCAGTGCCAACAGCTTTTCTTTTAGGGCTGATGAATGGCGCTATGATTTACCAAGGAAAGGAAGAGCAGCTCTCGAGGCCTGGTTTGTCGGTGCTGAGTTTTGGCTCTCTCTATTCTTTTCCTGAAAGTCACTCAATCTACGATATGTTGCGTAGAGAATCTCGACTCATGCGATTAGTGCGCAGTGTGCAGTATCTCGTCGATGTTGTACCAGACGAAGGTTTTGCCGAGAGAAATCCACCTTCTATGACGACATCTTCCATATCAGCCGCTATGACTCCTCAGTCGCCAACGAGCGCACAAATTGCACGTCCGCAACCAGTAACAGTGCCAAGGGGCAGCCCTGGGATAAGACTCCATGGTAGTGGTTATGGTCCAGATCAATCATCGCCTCTTGCTTATCAGAACCAGCTGCCCAGTTATGAGCAAGCGGTGACTATGTAACCAACCGTTCGGGTTCATTAGCGGATACGATTAAATCACCATAAGCTAAATTCTTCGTAATATTATTCTGATTAGTAAACTGGCGGAGATATAGCGCTGCCCAATGTGCTTCACGAAAAATAATCTTGTTGCAGCATCATTTTTATAATTTACTTTCCAGGTGAATTTTACGAAAAAATCGATGAATAATCGGCGCAAACATCACACCAACCACCACAAGGAAAGCAAGACCGCTAAATAAGGCATAAAATCCGGCAAATACTTTTCCGGCTGTTGTCACCAGAGGAGAAAGCGGCCCCATCCCGGATAAAATCATGGAAGCATTAACAAAAGAATCAACCCATGACATATGTTCAAATAAGTGGTAACCCAACATGCCAATATAGAGTGCGATTATAATAAAAACCAATCCCCACATTATGCTTCGTGCTAAGTGAGTGAGTAACTTGGGTGGATTAATCTCTTTTGAGTGTGAATCGAGCATTGCGAGTCCTTATTGGGTGACTATATTATCTGCCGTTACTTATTATGGTCTATTCTTTAAAATGGTGCTAGTTTTTCTATAGGGCCTGCTTAGAGTCAATTTGCCAGACGTTGTCTGGCAAATTCGCTAGGCAAAACTAAACGGGTTCTCAAAAATGAAAACCCATCTTTGACATTTTTACTTTGATATCTTCTTAAGCCAATTTCTCGCATCTTGACTAACTTTTTCATCCGTCATGGCTGCTTTAATTAAATCATTTCTTAATGCCTGATCATCTCCATACATATCAGACATCAAATTTTCCCATGATTTCAGCAATTCAGCAGAAGGATGACCGCTGACTTGATTGAGAATGCTGTATATGCGATCACGATAATACGCATCAATCGCAGCATCAAGCCATGTCACACCTCTCGGCGATAAACCATGCTCATCCGCTGCATAACCGCCCTTAAAGCCTTTCTCCCAAATGGCATTGCGCAATCCAACGTACTTTTTGCCATATAAATTATTTACCCAATCCATACAACGTTTACCAAGTGCGATACCAACTTTACTCGTAGGATCGCTATCCAAATTAGCATCAACATCACGAACCAAATCAAGCCATTCTTGTTCGCATTTCTTCTTTTCGCTCTCGCTGTATCTGGATGGCAGCTCTCTTTCAAAGTTAGCGTATTCTTTGAGCTCATTTTGACTCAAAACTTTACCAGCCCATGTTTCTTCAAGTTGTCTTTTCATTCGATATACCTCAATAAGTTTAATAATAGTTTCCCATGGTATAGATTTATGCAGCTGGCAATCAGACAAAATAGCTTTTAGCACCTCACTTGCATCAAGCAATGCCTTTGCTTTATCTTCCAAAAACTGTAACTGCGCAGAAAAATGATCAATTACATCAATATCAGCGGCCAACAGCCTTTTTATTTGAGATAACTCAAAACCAAAAAATTTGAGTGCAATAATCTGCTGTAACTGCAATAAATCTTTCTCAGAGTAAACACGATACCCGTTGGTAAGTCTTACTGATGGTTCAAGCAAGCCAATACGATCGTAATGATGCAGCGTTTGCACTGATACTTGCGTTAGCTTACTTAAGTCTTTAACGTACCATTGAGTCATTGTCTTTCCTCCTTATGGGCAACATAAGGTATATAGCAACTATAGGGTCAAGCGGTTTTTTATTCTTTATTAAAAAAGTATTTCAATGCTATCAGTGTCTACCTGTACCGTCATCACTTTTTCATTGCACTAGAATCCTATTCTAACGTGCGCAAAAAGGGCTTTGGGAAACATTATTAGCTGGCAATATTCTCTTTCTTCTTTTATCCAAAAACTGGAAAAACATCGATAAGCTGCGTTTCTGGCCAGCTTTCCCTTAGATGAGACAACAGACGTCTTGCAGCTTCGCAAAATTCTGGCAGGAGTCCTGTCATTTTGGAAACAGAAATAAATGCTTCAAGGCGAGATAAAATCCTAGGTCGAAACGCATTCTTATCAGGCTCCCACTTCGAATCTTCATCAATTGGTCCGCTTGGACAAATCCATTCATGATCCATTAAATCCATATCATTAATTTGCTTTATTGTTCGAATTAACCAATATCCACAGGCGTATGTCAATTGTTTATTGTAAATGGCATCATCACCAGTAAGCAATATTCCTTTTTTTAACTCATCTCTATAAATTAACTCCATTTCATGCATAATAGACAAAGGAACAACTTTAGAGCACCAACAACTTGGCATACACATACGCAGATATACACCATCAATTAAAGCATTCCCAAAGTCACTAAACTCAAAATCAATAAGCCGCATTTCATTATTTTTGCAAAAAAATCTCTTATAAATTGGTTATATTCAAATTGCTTACCGATATTGCTCTTATACTCAGTATCACTCCTGCGCACTTCTTCTACTAACCAACCGTTGATTAAATCACCATAAGTTAAATTCTTCGTAATATTATTCTGATTAGTAAACTGGCGCAGATATGCATCAAAACGAAAGCGCTGCCCAATGTGCTTCACGAAAAATAGCCTTGTTGCAGCATCATTTTTATAATTTACCACCAGCGTGTCACACGTAATAGATTGCTGGCTATCACGTCTCCCTATTCGCTTGCTTAACACAGGCGTACCTTTATCACCAGACACAAGAAAAATCTCGATACGCTGCTCAAGATCATGTTTTGAGCCTACTGTGGAGAGGCCGTGCTTCTTGCAGAAACATATCAGCTCTAATTTTAACCAATAACGATCCCTGAGGTTATCTAGGCTGATTGATTGAGCAAGCCTTAATCTTTCGACCATGTGTAGCACCGTTTCAATTTCAAAAGATAAAATTATAGCAGTATAGAATCAGAACTGCACCGTGACGGTTGCGTTTTAACTATATGCTATCTATAATAATATATAGCATATAGTTAAATTATTAATAATAATTAAAATATATTCATATAGTTAAAGTATTTTCTATTGTTTTATTTGTAAGATATTAGCACCAGATATTCTTACAGGATATACTAACATGACAACGACCAAGGACACCATTCTACGTCGCATTCGAGCCAAAAGGCGCGGCTGGGTCTTCACGCCCAAAAATTTCATCGATATTGCCAAGCGTAGCGCTATAGATGTGACATTACATCGACTGGCGAAGCAAGGCGTGATTCGCAAGTTAGATAAGGGAATTTATGATTTTCCGTATATACACCCAAAGCTAGGTATCCTCGCCCCAAACCCAGACCACATCGCAAAAGCATTAGCGAGCAAAACAGGCGATACTATTCAACCAAGCGCTGCCAGGGCAGCTAACCAACTTGGAATTGATACTCAAGTTCCGGCAAAACCTGCGTACATCACATCACGCTCTTCAATCAAGCGAGATATCGCTAATTATCCCATTATATTGCGTCATTCTAAATATACCAACAACAGCACTCTTACAACAAACGTTGCCAATACAATTAACGCTATCCGACATTTAGGGAAACACAATGTATCGCCGTCAATCATCAGTCAACTTAAAAAAGTTTTAACTAAAAAAGATAAGTTGCAACTTATGAAAAATATCTCTAAATTCCCAGATTGGATGGCGCCCGTCATTATAAAACTAACAAGGAAATAACATGGATCAAATATTAGGTATATCAAAAGCGGCACATCACTTTCCAAATGCTACGGTATCATTAATCGCTTTTCAGAAGATTGCGACTTAACCATCAATAAAGAATTTATCGGCATAACTGAAGACGCTGAGATTATAGCTAGCAAAAGCCGTAATCAACGAGACAAATCGCTTAGTACCCTGGCAACCGCTGCAAAAAACAAAGTTAATGATTATCTCAAACCATTACTAGAAAATAAATTTAAACTTGAACTAACCAATCACCTAGGCGAAAATGAATGGCGGATTGAATCGGATCCTACTGATAACGATAACCAAACACTTTTATTTTTTTATCCAACAACACTAGAAACAGATAAGAATAACTATATTCGGTCAGTTATTAAGCTAGAGTTTGGCGCACGAGGTGATGTTATTCCAAATGAGTCAAAAATAATATCGCCCTACATTTATGATGCTTTACCAGAAGTGTTTCATTCAAAGCCAGCTATCCCAGTACACACATTAACAGCAAAACGCACCTTTTGGGAGAAAGCAACTTTATTACATGCTGAACATCATCGAAAAGCTGACAAGCCCCCAAAAGATAGAATGTTTCGTCATTATTATGACATAGCAATGTTAGATATGAACGGCGTAACAAAACAAGCGCTCAGTGACCCACAACTATTAAATACCGTATTAATGAATAAAAAAACCTACTTTGCATCATCCTCCGCAAATTATGAAACCGCCACCATCGGCACGATACATCTAATGCCAAACGAACTATTCACAGAAACGCTTAGACAGGATTGCAGAGAAATGTCAGAAATGTTTTTTCAAAGAGCACCAGATTTTGATGAAATAATGACTAAAGTGGCGCAAATAGAAACAACGATAAACTCTCAATAGCAGTCAATTTCCCGCACACTGTGCGGGATTTCTAATTGTCTGCTTGTCTGCGCTTAATGAGTTGATACACGCCGAGCGAAGCCTCATATTAAAATTTATTGCAAAACTGTGGCATACGACTGGCTATTTTGGCATTATATCAGCCAATTACAGACCAAAAATGAGTCCTTTAGGTGGTTGCACATCCCGGCAAGTGTTGCTATACTGTACGTAACAACACCCGCTACGCCTCCTAACAGTGCGAACCAGAGCGGGTTTTTTATTTATGTCGATTAATTACAGTAAACCAGCACTTACCGCAGACCAGCAAATTGATCTGCTAGAGTCCCGTGGCCTCATCGTCCCTGATAAGGATAGTGCTCGGCACTGTTTGCAATTCATCAATTATTATCGATTGAGTGGTTACACCATTCCATGATTAGTATTTTTAAATCGATTTTAAAAAGAACGCTTAGAACTTCTCGCTAACTTGCTTTTGACGCGCGTATTTGCGCAATGATTCTTTATAACGTTTGATGTGAACCCCCTCAACCGCAGTCGAACTCGTAGCCGCACGACGCACGAGCTCTGCTCGCTTTCCGGGATTTTTACTGAGATATGGGTTTGTCATCGCTAATGATCTTTTCATGTCTTAAAGCATAACCAATCTTCGAGGCTTTTTTAATCTGTTTTATTGGTTTAGAATCAGTCAGTTAATTTAGCTTAATATGTATAATTTATAAACAAAAGGCAGTTATATGAAAAACCTCCCTCCTGTTAGCTCAGACGAAGAATATGAAGCGCTTAAGATAAACAATAAAATTTTCGAAGACGCAGCACTTGAAATCGTTGCTCGCCACCATCTACCCGCTGAAGCACTGTCGCTCTTTGATGGTACGAATATTGTTTTTGCTTATGGCAACAATCATGTCATCAAAATATTTCCGCCGTTCCATCAACATCAGCACACAAGTGATCTTTTGATGATGAATTACCTCCATAACAAGCTATCTGTTGATACGCCAGCCATTGAATATCACGGTACGATCGATAATTGGCCATACATTGTAATGAGTCGCCTTGACGGCACTCTTCTAGAAGGGCTTTGGGAAACATTAGATCACAATAATAAAAAAATCATTATTCGTGAATTAGGAGCACTCATTCGTGAAGTACATGCCTTGCCTACTCAAGACCTAGAAGCCATTGATTCTCACTGGGAACAATTTATTAGTAAGCAAATAACCGAGTGTCTGTCACGACACGAAACCACTAAGCTATCGGAAAAATTATTGCAACAACTTCCTAACTATCTTAAATCCGCTGAAGAACGTCTACCCACAATCAAGAATCCTGTCATTTTAACTGGTGAGTACACACCCATGAATTTCCTGGTTAAACAAACATCAGGGGTGTGGCACATTGCTGGATTGATAGACTTCGGTGATGCAATGTTAGGCCTGCCAGAATACGATTTATTAGGCCCGGGTGCTTTTTTGATACAAGGTGATAAAATGCTTTTACGAGAGTTCTTAACTGCCTATGGCTATTCTCAAGAAGCGCTAACACCAATGTTAAGCAATCAACTCACCCTCTTAATGCTACTACACCGTTATAGCAACTTACGCGTTCAAATTCGAATAGAGAACTGGATGAACAAGGTAAACACGCTGCAGGAGCTGGAAAATTTAGTTTGGGGGCTTTCTGAATGAAAAAGTACCCGCACTATAGGACATTGCACTACTGGTACTATGTGCTATGACAATGAAACGAACGCAAAGTTAATCAATACCGAGAGATTAGCATGGGCAAATTAGGTAAAGACATAATCAGCGCACTGAAAGAAGCAAAGAAGAAAGGATTAGTGACATTACAGGTCTCGCCTGACGTGGGTAAGCTGCGCAAAAAATTAAAGTTATCGCAACGCGAATTTTCCGTTGCTTATCGTATTAATATCGAGACATTACGCAAATGGGAGCAGCATCAGCGTGACCCTGACGCCATTAGCCGAGCATATTTAAAATGTATTCAAAATGATCCCAGGCTAATAAGAGAGCTAGTAAATAAATAGGCTGGACAACGCGAAGCCAGTGAAGACAAGATAGGGCGCGATTCCCCACGCATTGCGTGGGATTTCTTATTTCACTGACCACAGCGCGGGCGCATAGCTCCACCCTTTCGTCGACTACCCTGGCCAAATCAAACAACTTGGCTCTTTTACAGAAAAATTCGTTTGCTTTTCTTCTTCTTTTGTTAATATCACAACATCTAAATTCACATCATATTTTTGTTTAAATTTTTCCTTAGATATCCCTCTGAATTTGATAGATATTTTATAGTCATCTACTCCGCACGCATTAACGACAAGCAAAATATCAATATCATTGTAATGATCAGATTGCAGATATGAACCAAATACATAAACACCTACAGCAATCTTATTTGCACCAGAGGCAATTAAACTATCACTTATTATCTTTTTTAACATAATTCCAGAAATCATCTCTATTTAACGCCCCCATAAATTCACTGATATCAAACAAGCCTATTCTTTTAGAACTGGCATATTCCTTAGCATCTTTAGTATAACTCTTCCAGCTTGAAGAAGTCACAATACAATTAACATCCGAATATTCCTCAATAATATCCATGCAATCCGCTATCCCGATAATGTAGAAACCAGACAGATAAACCATTACGCTACTAAGCCCTTGACCTCTTTCTATGTTGAATTGTTGCGGATCAATCTCAGAAAACCTTGAAATCTTATCATGGCTAGAAAGTATTTTTTTAAAGAAAATTATTTCTGATTCATCAGGCAAATCGTCTCTTTCCTCATTCATATCACAACCTCCTCTAACATTTTCCTAAATTCAATGGGGAAAACAGGAACAGCTTGGCTATCTAGTCGTTCATATGTATTATTTTCAAAAGCTATCGCATGCTCTCTGAACTTACTAAATAACAAATTATGCGGCACATTTAGCAATTTCCCATTTTTTTCAAAAATAGATATTATTTCAGTATTATTAGGAATGATTTTTGCTACTTTCCTAAGATCCCATAATTGTTTTGTTGAAGAAACAGGGTTTTTTTGAGCAACCGGTGAACCCGGACCAAATAGATCTAATATAGATTTATTTTCATTTAATAACTTTAAAGAATGGCTAAATAACTCAGCGACTGTCGCAAATGTTCTTCCTTCTAACATCAATCGAACTTTTTCTTCATGCATTGTCTTTTTTTTCCGGATACACTCAACCGTATAATTATCCGGATGAGAATCTATCTCCGTGTGATCGTTAGGACATAATAAAATAAGATTTTCATATCCATTACGATCACATTCCAGTGTTTCATTAGAACCCCTAGGGCCTCTCTTGCTTTTAGCGATTATATGCGCCATCTCGCCTTGAACTGCTTTTGGTGATTCAGACAAAAGATCTTTATTACAAAAAGCACATCTTCCTGCTGACTTACCCCAAAGCACTTTGATATCTAATTCTGGTATAGACATCTTTTACCCTTTTTTAATGCGATTAAAAATTATATCATTCAAGTTTATTAGAACGATATACTTAAGCAAAAGCCACTTTAAAAAATGCAGCTCGTTTAGTACTGTGAGGCTTTTCGTGAACAACAATTTTCACGTCTTGGTCTAGTTTATTTAAAAATTCAATCAATTTCTCAATAGAAAAATCTTTTAATCTACCATTTGCAATCGCAGATATTTTTGGCTGCTTAATATCCAGAAGATTAGCAGCGTCTTGTTGCTTTAACCCTCTTTTTACAATAATTTTATTAATTCTAATAGCAAGATCTGCTTTCACAAGACGTTCTTTGGCATCTTGAAAACCCATATCAGCAAAAACATTACCGCTACTTTTCACAAATTTAATATTCTCACTCATATTATCTCTCCTCACTTTTATCAATTTGCTTTGCTTCTTTTAAACGTTGCTTTATCAAATCTATTTCTCGCTTCGGTGTTGCAATACCTTGTTTTGATTTTTTTTGAAAGCAATGTAACACATAAATCACTTCACCTATCTTTACCACATATACTGCCCTGTAAGTGCTTCTATCAAAATCTGACACAACTTCCATGACACCGCTACCAATACCAGTTAAAGGCTTTGCCTGAACTGATTTTTGTCCTAGCTGAGCTTCATATAAGGCATAGCCAATTTCATCTTTTACTTCCTCTGGAAATGCTATTAAATCTTCCAATGAACTGCCTACCCATATTACTTCTTTCATATTATTATACCTCAAAATATCCCAATTTTGGGATAAATTATCGTTTATTGGTTAAAGTTAATGAATTTAATGACTAATGCCTTGATTCTATGGGGAAAACACTAAAATAATTTTAATAACGATAGGAGACTCCTTGCTTAAAATGATTGAATCTCTAGGTGGGAAATTTCTGTTCAGCGGAGATATTAATTGGGCCGTGTTGGGATCGAACCAACGACCCGCTGATTAAGAGTCAGATGCTCTACCAACTGAGCTAACGGCCCAAAGAAAGGGTGAACGACGGGGCTCGAACCCGCGACAACCGGAATCACAATCCGGGGCTCTACCAGCTGAGCTACGTCCACCATAAAATGGTCATTTTTCGCGCCCGGCAGGATTCGAACCTGCCACCCCCGGCTTAGAAGGCCGGTGCTCTATCCGAATGAGCTACGGGCGCACATTCATTTCCATGAACAATTTCACGAAAAACACTTATTTACTCGGGGTAGAGGGATTTGAACCCCCGACATCCTGCTCCCAAAGCAGGCGCGCTACCAGACTGCGCTATACCCCGAAACTTTTAAAACTAACACATTGAACCCGAATCATACTTAGCAAAGCGAAAACCGTCAAATGATTCGCGAAATATATTCGCAATATCAATCACACAAGGTATGATTCGACTAAAGAAAGACCAGGAGAGGCCTATGACAGCAAATATCATCGATGGCAAGTCACTCGCTGAACAACTCAAAGCAGCGATGAAAGCACATATCCAACAAAAACAAGTCGAAGGGCATCGCCCCCCAGGCCTCGCTGTTATTCTCATCGGCGAAGATCCCGCCTCTACCATCTACGTGCGCAATAAACGAGAAGCATGCGAATATGTTGGTATTCGCTCCTTCTATCACCCCTTGCCAGCCACTACCACAGAGGCCACACTCACTGCTCTCATTCACACACTCAATAAGGACAGCGCCGTTGATGGCATCCTGATACAGCTACCCCTACCAGCACACATAGACACACCAACAATCCTAGCATTACTCGACCCTCACAAAGATGTTGATGGGTTTCACCCTTATAACATAGGCCGCCTCGCACAGCGACGCCCCCTACTCAGGCCCTGCACACCTTATGGCGTGATGAAATTACTCGAACATATCCAACAACCCATTCGAGGAAAGCATGCTGTTGTCGTCGGCGCATCTGATATTGTCGGTAGACCCATGGCATTAGAACTCCTCTTAGCCGGCGCAACAGTCACGGTTTGTCATCGCGCTACGGAAAAACTAGAAACATATGTTTCTCAAGCTGATATTTTAGTCTCTGCTGTTGGCAACCCTGGATTCATTCAAGGAAACTGGATAAAGAAAGGGGCGATTGTGATCGATGTGGGCATCACCAGATTAGCTGATGGTAGCTTAAGCGGAGATATTGATTACGACTCTGCTAAAAAGAACGCCGGATGGATCACCCCCGTGCCCGGCGGCGTGGGCCCAATGACAGTTGCGATGTTACTTGCTAATACGCTGACAGCTTATGACCGCTTCACAACATTTGATACTTCCTCCCCTCATCCGCCCTGTCGGGCACCTTCTCCCAAAGGAGAAGGCATGCAAGACTAAGCCTTAGAGAGATAAACACTTACCAACTTAACACCATACCGGGTAACCACCGCATCGCACTAGGGTTATTCAGCATTGCCCCTATAGAACACGCTACGTATACTCGAACTATTCATCTCTGGAGAAAAGCACGTGGCGCAGACTGCAAAACATGTTGCGGACACCTTAAATCGCTGTTTAGACCACATTGACGCACCTAATTCTGTTAGAGAACGCGCCACCATCCTGGGTAAAATCCTCGATATCCCAAAACACGAAGCGCGCGCATTCCTTGAAGGACAACAAATCCCCCCTAAAGATTTATTAATGCGTATCGCAACTGAATTTGAAATAGACCCACGCACACTTTCAGGTGATAATGAAAAAAAACAACGATAAGGAAATAGCTATGGCAATCTCTCGCATACAACTGCCCATCAAAGCAACCCTTGCCGAGGCTTGGAAAAAAACACATGGCGCTAAAGGCGCAATACTCACCGCCTTTGCATGCATTCTCGCTATTATGTTTGTCTACGGATTCATCCAAGGCTTCATCGCTGCACTCGTGCCTGACCCTGGCGTTAAAGCTGCTTTAAGTGAAATAGGCCAAGCCATTGGGTTCTTTTTTCAAATGGGCATCATTTATATCGGCATACAACGCGCTTATGACTCACCTATCTCTGTTCGTATGGTATTCCGGGCTTTCACCGGCGATTTCATCATCAAAATCATTGGGCTCTATCTGATACAGATGCTCATCATTGTTGGACTCATATTCGCTGCTGTTTATACTACGATGGTTAGCTCTCATTTCTTAACGACAGATAATATCGTTGCATTTAATTATTTTGCTTTTGCCGTTGCTGGTATTTTTATTATATTTTTCTCTGTCCGGTTAGGTCTTGCCATGGGGTTTGTTATTCATCAAGACATGAATCCAATCAAAGCATTAGAGAGATCTTTTCAAGCAACACGCGGGAATTTCTGGCGTATCACACTCTTGTTTATCATTAACGCTATTATCTTAGTTCTTGCCTTTATCCCACTAGGGCTTGGTTTGATCTGGGCACTGCCGTTCTCGTGCATACTCTATGGTGTGGCTTATAGAATCTTATCTGCCACCACCCCCACCCAATAAAACGCCGTTCCTGCCGGTCGCGGCTGTTTCGATGCCAATGCTCAAGATGAAGAATATATCATCTTGAGCATTTTTTATTGCATTTGAAATATGCTCAAGATATACTATTTGTCATCTTGAGCATAGAGAGAACGCCATGCCAAAAGCCATATTCATCGGCCGGAAGGCTGAATTAGAGCAACTGCAAAATTTATACAAAAAAAAGACACCTGGTCTCGCAGTGCTTAAAGGCCGCAGGAGAATCGGGAAAAGTCGACTCGCACTTGAATTTAGTAAAACCATAGACAACAGAACATTCTGGAACTTTGCTGGTCTTGCACCACAAAATGGCCTCTCTTCACAAGAACAGAGGGATCATTTTGCAAGACAGTTATCATTGATGTTAAAAGTACCGCCAATGACATTCCAAGATTGGAGTGACGCATTTGAACATCTCAGCTTGCATATTAAACCCGGTGACATCATCCTATTTGATGAAATTTCATGGATGGGATCAAAGGATCCCACTTTTATCCCCAAGCTCAAAGCCTGGTGGGACAAGCAAACAAAACACACATTACTTATTTTTTGCGGATCTGTCTCCACTTGGATTGAAGAAAATATTTTAAAAAGTACGGCATTTTTCGGTCGCGTCAATTTAACACTCAATCTTGAACCATTATCCATCCCAGAAAGTGCTGAATTTTTAAGAGAAATGGGCATAAACATGTCGCATTATGACACTTATAAATTGCTTTGCATCATTGGTGGTGTGCCGTGGTACTTGGAACAACTGAATCCACAAATCACAGCGGATGAAAACATTAAACAGCTTGCTTTTGAGAAGAATGGATTATTAGTTGCCGAATTTGATCGCATTTTTCACGATCTTTTTAATGGAAAAGGTGTCATTTATAAAAGAATCTTAGAGAGCCTCAAAGAAGGAATGAGAACCTTATCAGAAATTCGTGAAAAAATAGCTTTTTCTCACAGCGGGACCTTAAGCCAAATGATGGATCATCTGATCACTGCTGGATTTGTGGTCAAACAATCTTTGTGGTCTTTTAAAACAACCAAACCACTCAAACAAAGTTTATACGCTATTTCTGATCCCTACATACGATTCTATCTCAAAATGATAGCGCCAAATCTTGCGAAAATTGCTGTTAATGGGTATACGGATACTCACCTACAAGCATTACCAGGGTTTGATACGCATTTAGGGCTGCAAGTAGAGTGCCTACTTTTGCAGAATCGTCCGCTAATATTAAAAGCCATTGGCGTGCACGGAGCGGATATCGTTTCCACTGGTTCCTACAGACAGATGCAAACGAGCACGAAGCAAGGATGTCAGATTGACTACCTGGTGCAGACCACAACAAAAAATTTATTCATTTGCGAATTTAAATTTAAGAGACGAGAAATTGGCAGCGATATTATCAGCGACATGCAAGATAAAATAGCAAGACTAAAAGTGCCGAGAGGTTTTGCAAGTATTCCTGTGCTGTTTCACTTAAGTGGCGTGACTGACCCAGTTGCAACAAGCGCATACTTTTACCGCATTATCGATATTGTGGATTTTTTGGAATATCAGCGATAATTTCTCTTAATACAGCAACGACTTCATCAATTTGCTCCTTCGTAATAATCAAAGGAGGCGCAAAGCGAATCACGGTGTGGTGTGTTTCTTTTGTCAGCACACCTCTCTCCAAGAGCTTTAAACAAATCTCACGCGCAGCGTAAGGTGGGTTAATCTCAACGCCAATTAATAACCCCTTGCCACGCACCTCTTTAATGACCGGTGATTGAATATTTTTCAATGCCTGTTGAAGGTACTCACCCATGCTCGCTGCGCGTTCAATCAGATTTTCTTCTATCAATACATCCACCGCAGCGTGCGCTACCGCAGACGCCAGGGGATTACCACCAAAAGTACTACCATGGTCACCTGGCGTGAAGACATCCATCACCTCTTTTCGGGCTAAAAACAAAGAAACAGGCAAAATGCCGCCGCCTAGCGCCTTACCTAATACAACCGCATCAGGATGCACATTCTCATGCTCCGAGGCCAACAGCTTGCCTGTCCTCCCTAAGCCTGTTTGAATCTCATCACAAATCATTAATACATTATGTTTCTTGCAAATCAATTCACATGCTTTTAGATAACCCACAGGTGGCACATTGATGCCACCTTCACCCTGTATAGGTTCTACGAGAAATGCGGCTGTGTGCGGTGTAATGGCAGCTTCTAAAGAGGCTGCATCACCAAAAGGGATTGTTTTAAAGCCAGGTGAAAAAGGACCAAATCCCTTGCGATATTGCGGTTCTGTCGACAAACCAACAACGGTTGTGGTACGACCATGAAAATTGCCTTCACAAGCGATGATTTCACTGAGATCAGCATCTACGCCTTTTACGGTATACGCCCATTTGCGCGCCGCTTTTAAAGCCGTTTCTAATGCTTCCACACCCGTGTTCATTGGCAACGCTTTATCAAAACCCGTTAAGGTGCAGACGCGCTCTAAGAAAGGACCCAATTTATCTGTGTAGAAAGCACGAGACACAATATTTAATAATTGCGATTGCGCAATGAGTGCTTGAACAATTTTAGGATGACAATGCCCATGACTCACCGCTGAATAAGCGCTCATCATATCTATATAACGCTTACCTTGATCGTCCCACACATAAACACCTTGGGCACGCACCAAAGTCACAGGCAACGGCGCATAGTTTCTCGCACCATATCTTTCTTCAACTTCTACTGAGGGGTGTTTATTCATTGAAATTTCCTTATCTGCAACTGAAACGCTCCCTTACGGTCGCGGCTCGGATAAAAAACTGAAACGCTCCCTCATGGTCGCGGCTCGGATAAAAAACTGAAACGCTCCCTCACGGTCGCGGCTCGGATAAAAAACTGAAACGCTCCGTTATAGTCGTGGCTCGGATAAAAATAACGGAGTGTTCTCACACGGATGTCACAAAAACCGCTTTTTCCATTTGGAGACGTCAGTAACGCTTTAGGATCTGCATAGGTTGGCGCAATGAGGGTAACACCAACTTCTGCATATGCACACCACGCCACAATCGTATCTCCTCGCTTTTCAACTAAAGGTTTTGGATAAATTCCGTGTGAAAACACTCTGTTATTTCCTATACTGTTCAAAAAATGTCCTTTCCTGTATAGTATAGACGGCATTTTTCATTTTACAAATGCGCCATAGTCCTTTATTTTATCAGTGAAAATCAGGGGTTGGCAGCCATGGGTTAAATGGCCTTTCCTCGAACAATATTAACCCCTTACTTTAATTATCTGCCTTATGAACAATAATGTAAAACTTGACAAAAAAACATATCCGGAAACGCTATTAGTGCATGGCTTAAGCCACGACGGACGCGGTATAGCAACCTGCGATCAAAAAACCGTTTTTATCAACGGCGCCTTACCTGGGGAAACAGTGCGTTACCGTATTCATCAAAAACACCCCACATACGATGAAGCCACCACGCTGGAAATTGTAACACCTGCATCGGCACGCACTGTACCACCTTGCGAGCATTTTGGCTTATGTGGTGGCTGCAGCTTACAGCACATGCAGATTGAGACGCAGATTGCCTTAAAACAACAAACCTTGCTTGATCAACTCAAACACTTCGGCAAAGTGACACCGCAAACTATTTTACCACCTTTGTCTTCTCAATCCGTTGGCTATAGACGAAAAGCACGCTTAGGCGTCAAATTTGTTATTAAAAAAGATAAACTACTGATCGGATTTCGTGAGAAAAATAGCAATAAGCTAGCCGATCTCTCACGTTGCGCGGTGCTCCATCCTGCCATCGGTGAAAAATTTCAGGTACTGGCAGAACTGGTTCGCTCCTTAGTGATTTATCAACACATACCACAAATTGAAGTTGCGATGGGAGACGAGACACTGGCATTAGTCTTCAGACATCTTGAGCCACTTGCGCAATCAGACAAAGAAAAATTAATTGCCTTTGGCAACACACATAACATACATATTTATGTACAACCCAATTCACCTTTACCTGTTACACAACTGTGGCCAGAGAGCGCACCACAAAGACTTTGCTACCACTTACCTGATCAGCAACTTGAATTATTATTTCATCCTTTAGATTTTACGCAAATCAATTTAGAAATGAATCGATTGATGGTCAATCAAGCACTGACATTATTAGCGATAACACCTGAGGAAAATGCGCTGGATTTATTTTCTGGTATCGGTAATTTCAGTCTAAGTATGGCACGCCACGCTTTACATGTCACAGGCATTGAAGGCAGCGAAGAAATGACACAACGCGCGACTGATAATGCACGACATAACGGTATGACAAATGCGACCTTTTATGCTGCGAATCTCGCTCAGCCACCGACAAGCGCGCCTTGGATGCAAGTAAAATACGATAAGGTGTTACTAGACCCACCGCGCGTTGGCGCAAAAGAAATACTGCCTTACTTAGGGCAATGCAAACCAAAACGTATTGTGTATGTTTCTTGCAATCCTGCTACATTAGCGCGTGACGCAGGTGAACTGGTAACTGTTTATGGATATCAATTAACAGCCGCAGGTGTAATGAATATGTTTCCACATACCGCGCATATTGAAGCGATTGCGGTATTTGAAAATAAAAATACTGATTATTAATCATAAAGTTACAATTAAAATTCATCAAAAAACTCGACAATTTATCCTGCCTTGCTTATACTGATCATATAATAAGCATTTTATTTTATAACTACTAAAATAAAAATAAACGAGGTGCGCCATGGCAGCAGGAAGAGGTCAAGGTTCCGATAAACCAAAAGATACCGTTCCGGATGAGACATCGGTTAGCAAAATACTAAAAGAAGGAATCGAACGTGCACTTTCCGATCCTAGCATGTTCGAAAAAGCATTCCCAAATAAAGATGCTTTAGTTATACCCTTAATCTCTGTTTATCTCACTCCTTTTCAAGTAATGAGGCAGAAAGAATCATCCATCATCTCACATCACAAGAAGAAGTTTTTAATCGCTTTTTTGGAAAAAAAACGAATGGTGATGTAACAATTGAATATAAAGATCTCATGCTATTTATTGCCAAATTGCCAGAGTTGCAGCAAGGAACAATGTTTTGTGAGCTATTCGCTAATTCTAACATACGCGAGCGAATCAATGCAGAGGATTTTATAAATGCCCTATACGCAACAAGGGAGACAATGGGTACTTCTCCTTATCGTCTTCATAGGGGCGAGCACGTCGTAAATTTTTTTGAATCCATTATTTCTCAGCCAAAGGCATTTACAAAATTCGTTTCAGACAAAGACAATTGGGAAAAAATGCGAAAGCTTTTTTTAAATTACTTGCATCACATGGATGGAGATAAACCCTATGCAGCCATCCTCCAGATGACATCCTACACCAAGGCACTTGAGGCAGTACAAACACTAGAAAAATCACAGCTAATGACTACGATGTTAGGCGCACTATTCCACCATAGAGGAATGCGAGACATCATATCTGATACACAACGCGATTTGATTGAACGATATATCGCTGGCGGCGATGATAAAAATAAAACGCCAAAACCCTAATACGCACATGGCTCGGGATTTGGCGCAGTGTCTTTGTTCTTCTCCAAATTTTTAAAATCCCACAATTTCTTATCCATCAATTGACTGGGCTTAATGCTTGTTAACGCATGCAACATATTGCTCGGCACCTTTGGGTTATCCTGCGCAAGTTGGTGGATGAGCGCCTTCACACGCTTGCGCATGAGGTTTTCTTGGGAGCCACAGAGATTACAGGGAATAATAGGAAAGCCAGATAATTCCGCAAATTTTGCAATATCTGCTTCCTGACAATAAGACATTGGTCTAATCACAATATGCTTTTTATTGTCACTAAGTAGTTTGGGCGGCATAGAACGCACTTCGCCATTATACAAAATAGACATCAACAACGTACCAATTAAATCATCTCGATGATGCCCTAATGCAATTTTATTAAACCCCTTTTCTTCCGCATAACGATAAATAATGCCACGACGCAATCGAGAACAGAGAGAACAATATGTCTGACCCTCGGGAATTTTTTCTTTTACAATGCTATAAGTATCCTGATTGAGAATCTCATAAGGAATATGCTGCCCAGACAACCATGCACGTAATCCTGTATCATTCCAACCAGGCTGACCTTGATCTAAAGTAAAAGCAAATAGTTCAAAATTCACTTTTGCACGCTGACGCAGTAGCTTCAGTATACGCATCATCGTATACGAATCTTTCCCGCCAGATAAGCAGACCATCACACGATCACCCTCTTGAATCATGTTAAAATCAGCAATGGCCTTGCCCGTGTAATGTAATAATTTTTTTTCAAGTGATTCGATTGTCGCCAAAACAACCTCCAACATATCTATTTATTAAAACGACTCAACACTATTTCTTGCTTTTCACAATCTGCTACAAATTGATCGCTATTTAAGTAACGCCATTCAATCTCTCTGACCTGACTCATCCTATCTTGAGGATCAGAAAGAAACCCTGGATGACACATGATCAAACCCTGATCAGAAACCTCGCCCAGAAATTGCGGGAATATATTCGCATAATTCGACGCTTCTTGAAACGCATAAATACCAGAGAAAGTCTGATTATGGGGAATAGCATGCGCCAGCAATAATTTTTTCAGTGCCTCTGTCCCACTTAAGTAGATAATGCAGCGTTTCACTGCGCACCGCCAATCCAGACGTTGCCATGATTGATCAACCAATCTGATATAAGCACCCTGCGCATGGAAACGCTCAGCATATGTTTGAACAAGCGCCTCTCGTATCACAGGAAACTGATGCACATGATGGTGGCCGTCTATAAAATCAGGCAATGTCCCCCATCTTTCCACAAAAGCATCTAACTGCGCATGGCACTCCGCAAGTGCGTCGCTGAGCGCTAAACGGCCAGTTAGGCCTTTTGCAAGCAATAGAGGGAGTGTTGGGAAGAGTGCGCCTTGACGACGACGCCACGCTGCTGAAAGTGCCTCTCCCTCTGTAAAATTCAAGTGCAATCCGACATCACACTGCCCTTTTACAGCAGAAAGCGCTTGCGCAGCTGTAGACCAATAGGCTGTATTCACGATACAGCTGGTTGCTGAGAGGCGTTGCCGCTTAAGTAGCGCCAAAATGCCCTCAGAAACAGCTTCTGCTTGCCCATAGTCGTCCGCACACAGTACAATGTGTTTCTTCATATGACCTCTTAAATGACATGCGACAAAGATTAAACACCTACATTCAAACAAAACACCGAGACTGGATCACGGACATCCTGCTATTAACCGTGGGATTCCTGCTACTTTATACCTTTTGTCTCGGTAGCTACCCTCTCTTTCCGCGAGATGAAGGGCGATATGCAGAAATTGCTCGAGAAATGCTCATTACCAGCGACTATATCACACCTCGCATCAATGGTATTGCCTTTTTAGACAAACCTGTACTCTATTACTGGCTGCAGGCACTCAGCATGTCTCTTTTTGGCGTAAATGAGTGGGCTGTGCGTTTTTTCCCTATGCTCTTTGGCATCACAGGGATCTTCGTCACTTATCTTTGCGGTAGATTGCTCTATAATCGCCGCATAGCCTGTTTGGGCAGTCTCTTTCTGGGCACCGCACCGCTTTATTTCGCGGGCGCACATTATGCTAATCTCGATCTTGAAGTCGCTGTATTGATTAGCAGTTCCTTACTTTGCTTTATCACAGCGATGCAATACTCGCCGAAAAGAACCTCTTTTTTATTTGCCGCTTATGCGCTATCCGGGCTTGCTTTTTTAATGAAAGGGCTGATCGGTATTGTTTTTCCCTGTCTGATCGGTGGAAGCTGGATATTGCTTATTAACTGGCGTCTATTAGGCAGCATTTTCTTAGTTCGTGGTTTTATACTCATTGCATGCATCGTGCTACCCTGGTATGTCTTTGTCCAGCAGGCCAACCCAGGATTCTTGCACTTCTTTTTTGTGACGCAGCAAGTCTCACGATTTCTCTCGACACAAGATTTTAATAATCAAATAATGATCTGGTTTTACCTACCCGTGATCATGCTCGGGTTGTTTCCCTGGAGTTTATTCATACCGCACGCTTATGTGGATGCCTTTCAGAAAATAAAAGAAATACGACGCACAGATCCCACTAGGCTCTTTTTACTCATTTGGACTATTGTCATTTTTGCTTTCTTTTCGATTCCACATTCAAAAATTGTGACTTACATCTTGCCCGTCTTTCCTGCATTGGCGTTACTAATTGGCCATTTTATCGACCAGCGATGGCAGGATAGCGCATGCCTAAAACGTTATGCAATCAGTTATATTATCGCAACACCCTTAATGCTGTGCCTCTTGATTCTCGCCATTCAACACCAGTGGGTACCAATAGGAGTGGCGTTTCACAAATACCTGATTGCTTATGCCGGTGTATTATCCTTCAGTGTTCTGCTCACTGGCTTTTACTTTCGCCAAAAGGATGTTGGACGATTAATTCTGCTATGGGCAGGTGCAAACATATTGTCTTTCTTAATCTTCATGACAGGTGCATCTGCATGGAGCACAGAATCTGCGAAGATGCTTTCTCTCACGCTTAATCGCTTAGCCAAACCAACAGATACCATCGCGCATTACTATCATTTTTTTCCCGATATGCTTTTTTATTCCCAGAGGCCTGTCGCTTTCATAGCAGATTGGCAATCACCTACCATCGCACAACATGATAATGCAATACGAGAGATGTGGTACGGCATCCCTTTTCAAGACACAGCAGATAAGCTTGTCAATGAAGATGTTTTCTGGAAAAAATGGAACAGCGATCAACGTGTTTTTGTATTTTTAAAGGAAAATTATTTCGAGCAATTTAAAAAACATACGCAAAGCTATTTTCATTACGGCAAAACGAACGATATTATTTTGTTGAGTAATCACCCGAATTTTATTTGACAATTGCAAATTTTTATATTAAAATTGTCGAATATGTTAAATTATTTCACAGGTAATCTTATGAATTCGGGTCATTTATTCAATATGTTATTGAATATACCCACCACGCATGTGGTGGACGACCACTATTCGCCACTCTCTTTTGCTTCCATTATCAATATTATTGCCTAGGCAACTAGGCATACGATCTCTTTCTCACAAATCATTTTTAAAATTATACCAACGGTAACATGAGTTGGCAGATAAGACTTGTCTACGACTTTGTTACGACTAATTCATTAATTTTTGGAGGTAAGTGTTATGATGAGAAATCATGCCGTTCGTTTCTTTAAGTTAGCAAGTGCTGTTAGTGCAGTTGTTGCTTACGATGATCTTAAGCAAAAAATGCATCAAGAAGCATACCTGAGAACACAAACAGAGGCTTGGTCGTATTTAGAAGCCGCCAAGACGCCTTTTGAAAAATTTCAGGTGCTAGAGGACATGCTAAAAATGGAAGAATATGTGGATCCTGTACTCGATGCACGTTTTATGGCCTCAAGTAGTGACTATACTAAACAGACCAGAGTGCAAGCGTTGAAAGATATGAAGGATGACTTGAAAGAGAAGCTCCATTTAGAAGCCGAAGCTGCAAGAGCTGCATATAGGCGCTAAGTATGATGGGTATATACCCATCATACTTCTTTCATTAAAATCGCTCACGCACCTCCGGTGCTTAAAGGCGTGGGGTGATTGCCATTACCCCGGCCTTCGGATTGCTACGCTGCGCTACGCAATCCTCAGCCGGGGCTGTAAAACTTGCGGCCGTAAACGGCCTGATTGCGTTGTTGTTTTATGAGGTCAACCCAAAATTAATTTGGGGCTTTGTTGAATAAATCGGAAATGCTCTGTGAGGCACTCGGTGTAACCGAGCCGCGACCGTAAGGGAGCGTCACTGTGCTATAACTTTTAGCTGAAA
>DATLOT010000056.1:0-6947 GCA_035536095.1 Gammaproteobacteria bacterium
ACTTTATGATATTAAGTGGTTAAAATGTTGCACTGTTATACACCATCTTTTATCAGATTCATGTGACGCTCCCTCACGGTCGCGGCTCGGTAACGTCATTTCCGATTTATTCAACAAAGCCCCCGGAGGGAGAAGACATGCAAGGCTCGGCTTCAGAGGTGAATCCCTACAATATTTTGTGGGGATAGCTCAGCGCGACCGTGAGGGAGTCACATGAATCTGATAAAAAATGGTGCAGAACAATGCAACATGCCTATCATTTCGTTTTGGCTTTATCTGCCGGGGCGCGGTGTATCATTTGTGTTTTCTGGCGATGCACCGCCCATACCCGCTTCACCTGCTAGTGCACTGTTTTGTTTAGCAGAACACTTAACCAACTGATCCCATGATGTTTCATTTCCTTTTTCTCTAAAATACATATTAGCATTGATACCAATGGTTTCAAATACGTCATCATTCGGCTTGCCTTTTTCAAACAGGCTCCTTGATGAAGGACGGAAAACATTATCAAAAGACGATGCATTAACGTCTTTGTCTTTCCAAGACGGCATTTCCTTTAGCATATCGCAGATGATCTTACCCTTTGTTATGTCATCCTTCCCGAGAAATTCTTCCTTGGTCATATCCTGCCATTTTTTCTCCTCAGACTGAGCTACTGCCACAAGGCCGTCACCCTTCTCCTCTTTAATGAGTTCTTTCGTAAATTTGTCATCAATTTTAGCTAATCTTGATTTGTCATGACCAGGTACATACCCCGCTTTAGCAGCAGCTTTATATCCTGCTAACCCTACAAGAGCAACGCCCGCAACAACACCTGCCGCAGCAGCAGCAATCCATCCTGGCGGCCCTGATACCAGAGCCAATGCTATTAATCCACCACCAATACCAGCTAGCGTTGTTGAGGATGCAATACCAGACTTTACCGCTCTAGAGATTAGTCTCTCTTGCTTCCCATAGTTGCTTAACTTTACGCTTTCCTCTTGTAACTTATCCAAGAGTTCGTTTTTTTTCTTCCTGTCCATGTTTGGAGGACTTTCCATAACCTTCCTCAGTGCTGTCGTATAGTCTGCAGCATGCTTATAGAACCTAATTTCGCTCCCTGCAGCACTGCTACTTGTTGCGACTACTTTATCTCTCCCACGACTTGCTTTATTTAGTTCTTTAGCAATCTGGCTACATATAGGATTATAACTGTTCGATAATGCTTTAATATTATCATCAAAAATTCTTTTATTATCCACGCAGGCAATTAAATTTGTAGAGAGGGTCGCGTATTTTTCATATTTTTTTTGAAGAGAGGGGGAAAGCGTACCTGGATCTCCTGTAGATTCTTGGAGCATCATTTTATCTTGCATCCTGCTCAAGAAAGGATAAACACCGCTGTATGGATCATAAGTGACAACTGTCGTATCTATAGGACCCATGCCGTCACCAATATCTACGCTTACAGGCTCCCTTACAACGGCAGCCTGCATAGTGCGCAAATTTCCGCTAAGAATATTTCTGTTTTTAAAAATATCTTGTTTATCACCTTCTGTTCTGCCTTTCATAACAACCCCCTTATGGCCCACAACATTGGTAATACTATTTACGCCATGAAAATCGTGATCCTCTCGTTTTTTCTTCCCCCTTAGGAGCAGGTGCAGCAGGAGACTCTTCCCCCTTAGGGGCAGGTGCAGCAGGAGATTCTTCCCCCTTAGGGGCAGGTGCAGCAGCGGCGCCTTTTCCCTTCACTCGACTAAACAGACCAGCAGCACCAGAAGACAATGTTGAAATGATCACACTTGTTCTCCCCCCTTTTCTCTGTGTCTCGCGTTCTTCGAGATCACTCTCTGATTGATGCTCAGCCATTCCAGCAGACGATCTTCTACGCGAAGGAAGCTTATCGTCACTCGTCGTTTCTGTGCTCACTTTTACTGCGACAGAAGAATCAGCACTAACAGTAACGCTATCACCAGGAGAGGTGGATAGTTGAGAAGAAGGAACACTCATTGTTTCATCACCAAGCTTAGCGGCCCGAAATCTTTCTAGGAAACTAGCATACCTATCTAAAATGGTGATATTTATTGAGCTCATTTCAATAGTAGATAAATCATCGCGCGTGCAGGCATTGATAAATAAACATACCGTACTTAATTTTACTAATAGCCTATCTTTTTGATCATTAGTTAATTCATCAAAGTGAGATATGATATTATCTATTAAATTAACATCATATTTTTTTCCTTGCTTTTTATTAAGATCACCAAGAAATAACTTCCAAGCTTTGCTTATTAGCTGCATATAACGGGATAGATCTTCTGCACTAGAAGAACAACCATATTTCGCATCCAATATACTTAAGAATTCTTTTTTAATATCTTGACCTGTATCACTCGTGGGTGCAGGACCTGCTACGCTACCGCGCTTAGATCTTGTTTCAGGAAGAACCATTCCTTTCACCACCTGATCAATGGGCTTTCCAGAAATGCTTGATAGAAGCTTAGCAAACGACAAAATCTCAATATCTTTCATCTTTGAAAAATCAGTATCAGCAATAAAACGATCAATAACTGCAAAGACAGAAACTAGCTTTCCATTTCTTACAAAAGCATCAATACTGTTTATTTTCTCTCCTTTAATATCTATACACGATGCTATATCAAAATCAAACTCGATGCCTTTTTCCTTTTTTAGTTTATCTGCAAATAGCAAATAGCCTGCAATAAGATCTGCCTTTAAAGCAGCTATTTTGTTATTCTCCACAGGATTAACGGCTTCCCCATGGAGGTATTTCTGACTAGCATCTAGCACAATTCCAACAGCAGACTTGAATTTTCTAACCTTTTTCTCAGCAATAATTTCATTTTTCGGTTTTCTTGCTATATTTTCTATTGCTCCCCCCGTTACTCCCTTTGGCACACCTTCTGCAGAAGATTCGCCACCTGGCATTGCATCGCTTATTTTTGTACTACCAGATGCTATCTTATCAGAGATAGCATTGCCTAAGCTATCTTTAACATATGTTGCTTTAAAGCTCTCATTTGTTTCCAAAAAACTCTGTACGGTATCTCTTGTTTGCAGACACAGTTTAAGAAGTCGAATGCTATCACTGTCCTGCTTTGACCCAGATGCAACACCATCTTCAAGAATACCCTTTCTCAGTTGCTGGATAATAGAATCATCTACTTTTGCATCTTTTTGAGTTAGACTATCAGTCGATTTTCCAAATATCTTTTCAAAAACAAGAAGATCGGAATCAGCAAAGGGTAATTCATCGGATTGTACATATTTTTTTAAAAAAATGTAACTATTGACAAAATCAGATAAAATTCTTCGAAGAGCTCTTTCAAAATGACTTACTCTTGTTACATCAATATTAGTTTCGTCATCTTTGTTGTTAATCATCTTAGTAAATAATGGATCACACACCGCATTCCTACTCACGAAATACTGACAAACAAAACGACCTAGATATTGCTCTGTTTGCTTTTGCGATTCAATATCTCTACGATTGATCTTCTCTTTAGTTTCATCCTGGCGCTGCATATCCATCCCTCGTTTTTTTACTACCATTATGTATACGATTCAGTTTAGCAGAATATTGTTAAGCTTTTATGAAGTCACTCGACATACACCTAGAAAAAAAACTATAAGGTTATGAAAAATTTAGGAATAAAATATTTCTCTGAAAAACCATATTAACGCCCCTTAGAGGCTTAAATGTGTTGAGAGCTATCTTCATCCCCGGCTGCGATAGCTGTATAGGGACACAACATCGGTAACACTTTTTCTCACGCGCCTACGGCGCTGCAATCAGGTCGTTTACGACCGAAAGCTTTACAGTCCCAGGTAAGCGCGATAGCGCAGCCCGGGGTGATCAGATGATATCCTGCTTCCAGGCATATAATAACGCTAAAGCCTCCTTAGGGCTGAGTTGATCAAGATCTACATCCGCTAGCGCAAGCAACACGGGATGTTCAACTTCAGGGGACTCGAATAAATCTTGTTGATATCCTGCTGCTGCACTGTGAGGTAATAAATGATGCGCTTGCTTTTCTAATTGACGTAATTTTTGTTTTGCATAAGTGATGACTTTTCGCGGCACACCTGCTAACTGTGCGACATAAATACCGTAACTTTGACTGGCAGGGCCTGATTGAACAGTATGTAAAAAAACAATTTTATCACCATGCTCTGCTACACCTAAGTGCACGTTCTTCACTTGCCTGATTTCATCTGCTAATGTTGTTAATTCAAAATAATGCGTTGCAAATAAAGTATATGCACGCGACTCTTGCGCAAGATAATCTGCACAAGCCCAAGCGAGTGATAAGCCATCGAAGGTACTCGTGCCTCTACCAATTTCATCCATGAGAACAAGACTCTGCGCTGTTGCATGATGCAATATGTTTGCTGTTTCAGTCATTTCAACCATAAAAGTAGAACGACCACTTGCTAACTCATCTGCTGCACCAATACGCGTGAAGATACGATCAACCATGCCAATTGTTGCTGATTGCGCAGGCACAAAACTACCAATATGCGCAAGCAATACAATCAATGCTGTTTGACGCATATAAGTTGATTTACCACCCATATTAGGGCCTGTAATCATGAGCATGCGTTCTACTGAATTGAGCAAAGTATCATTGGGTACAAAAGCATGCTCCGATACTTTTTCAACAACAGGATGTCTACCACCACGGATATCGATTGCTTCCGCTGAAGTCAACGTGGGACAACACCAGTTCAAATGCGTCGCACGTTCAGCAAAATTGGCTAAAACATCCAATTCTGCAATAGCAGAAGCAGAACGCTGTAATGCCGAAAGAAAAGGAATAAAGAATGTTAGCAAATTATCATATAATATTTTTTCACGCGCTAATGCACGGTCTCTTGCACTCAACGTCTTGTCTTCAAATGCCTTTAAAGCCGGCGTAATAAAACGTTCCGCATTTTTTAATGTTTGTCGACGCACATAATCGATAGGCACTTGCGCTGCTTGTAAGCGACTGATTTCAATATAATAACCATGTACGCGATTATAGCCTACCTTGAGCGTGGATAACCCCGTGCGTGCTTTTTCCTGCTCTTCTAGATTTAATAAAAATTCACCGGCATTTTCACTGAGCGTGAGCAATTCATCTAACTCGGCATCAAACCCTTGCGCAATCACACCACCATCTCGGATGGTGAGTGGCGGCTCTTCTACAATGGCACGATGCAATACATCCAATAAATCAGGGAATTCAGAAATTGCTTCTGCCAGTGGTTTTAGGGATTGCATTGCCTCTTTGTTTAACAATAACTGCAACATTTCTAATAGACCAAATGTTTCTCTTAATGCAAGCAAATCACGTGGTTTTGCAGATTTTAGGCCAATACGCCCTATAATCCGTTCCATATCCGCTATGCCGCGTAATATTTTCTGTAATTCAGCATAGTGCTGGTGTGCTAACAGTGTTTTCACATGCGCTTGTCTTTGTAATAAAACAGCGTGGTCTCGTAACGGTCTATTTAACCAACGCTTTAATAAACGACTACCCATTGCTGTTTGTGTATTATCCAGTATCGCTGCTAAGGTATGGTCTGTCCCACCCGATAAATTTGTCACGAGTTCTAGATTACGACGTGTACTGGCATCTAATATTAAGGTCTCTTCGCGCCGTTCAACTTGCAAGCTTTGAATATGCGGCACTGCTGCGCGTTGCGTTTCTTTCACATACTGTAGTAAACAGCCCGCTGCTGATAGCGCAACAGGCATTTCTTCACAACCAAATCCAGACAGATCTCGTGTTTGCAGCTGTTCTGTTAATAACCGTGTTGCCATTTTATCGTCGAACTCAAATGCAGGTCGCCGCCGAATCATCGTTTGATATTCATTAAGTACGGTTTGTTCCCACATCTCACTGATTAATAATTCACGGGGCTTGAGACGTGCTAACTCGCCGAGCAACGCTTCCTTCCCCTTCACTTCGAGTAAATGAAATCGCCCACCTGCGACGTCTAAAATAGCAAAACCATAACAGTCTGCTTTCTGATGCAACGCTAGCAGTAAATTATCTTGGTGCGATTCTAAAAAAGCAGCGTCGCTCACTGTGCCAGGCGTGAGAATGCGTACCACTTGTCGCTCAACGGGGCCGGTGCTGTTTTTAGGATCACCAATTTGTTCACAAATCGCAATTGATAAGCCCTGTTTGATCAATTTTGCAATGTAGGATTCCGCTGCATGAAAAGGGATGCCAGCCATGGGAATGGGTTGGCCGGCAGACTGACCCCGCGCTGTTAATGTAATGCTTAGCAATCGTGCAGCTTGTTTAGCATCTTCAAAAAAGAGTTCATAGAAGTCACCCATCCTGTAGAAAAGCAGCATGTCAGGGTGCTGCGCTTTAATGCGCAAATACTGTTGCATCATCGGGGTGTGGGATTGAATTTCTTCTTGCTCAAATGTTGTCCTAGCTGAAGTCGACATCACTCTCTTCCTTTACCTAATATGGGGTTATGGCTTGGGGGGATTATATACCCATCATACTTCAAGATGCGAGATTTTAACGCCCAGCTTGCAAGAAATTTAAACGTTCTGATTGAGAAAAAGCGCAGGAATAGTTATATGAATCTTCTCAAACCCTCACGCACCTACGGTGCTTAAAACATAGGTGGATTGTCATTACCCCGGCCTTCGGATTGCTACGCTCCGCTCCGCAATCCTCATCCGGGGCTATAAAGCTTTCGGTCGTAAACGACCTGATTGCGTTGTTGTTTTATGAGGTCAACCCAAAATGCGTTTAACTTGAGTAAGAAATTTCAGCTAAAAGTTATAGCACAGTGACGCTCCCTTACGGTCGCGGCTCAGTTACACCGAGTGCCTCACAGAGCATTTCCGATTTATTCAACAAAGCCCCAAATTAATTTTGGGTTGACCTCATAAAACAACAACGCAATCAGGTCGTTTACGACCGAAAGCT
>DATLOT010000057.1:0-28130 GCA_035536095.1 Gammaproteobacteria bacterium
GTGTAACCGAGCCGCGACCGTGAGGGAGCGTCACTGTGCTATAGCTTTTAGCTGAAATTTCTTACTTTATGATATTAAGGTGCCATTTAACGGTAGAAATGTTGCATTGTTTTACACCAGCTTTTATCAGATTCATGTGACTCCCTGCCGGTCGCGGCTCGGTTACGCCATCTCCGATTTATTCAACAAAGCCCCCTCTGGGAGAAGGTGCCCGACAGGGCGGATGAGGGGAGAGGGGAGGGAGGATTACACAAACTCCTTCAACACGTCCGCTGCGCCCTGCGCTAACAACATGCCTGCGACTTCTATACCCAATGCTACCGCTAATGCAGCATCACCCGAACTTGTTGCCCTTAAAAACTGCGTGCCCGCACGATTTGCAACCAATCCACGCAAGGTGATCAGCTCACCCACCTGCTCCGCATAAGCCGCAACGGGCACCTGGCAACCACCACCTAATTCTTTACACATAGCGCGCTCAGCAGAAACACACAACTGCGTTGTCCTGTCATTTAAAAACGCAACCAAGGCATGCACCGCCGGATCTTCTGCGCGACACTCTATACCAAGCGCACCCTGACCTGCCGCAGGCAAACATTCCTCTACAGAAAAATAATAACGAATTCGCGCCGCCAGCTGCATGCGCAACAACCCTGCACCGGCCAGTATGAGCGCTGAAAAATCCCCACGGTCTAAACGCGACAAACGTGTATTCACATTGCCCCGTAAATTTTCCAAGACAATGTCTGGTCGCAAAGCGCGCAGTTGCGTTTGCCGGCGCAGGCTTGATGTGCCGACTATCGCACCAGGGGGTAAGGCGTTGAACGTTTGGTATTGGTTAGAAACAAAGACATCTCGCGGCTCTTCTCGCTTCACAATAGCGGATAACCGCAGTCCCGGCGGCAATACCATCGGCATATCCTTCATGGAGTGCACAGCAATATCCGCCTTGCCCGCCAGCAGAGCTTCTTCTAACTCTTTGACAAATAAGCCTTTTCCGCCTATTTCCCGCAAAGTGACTGCCAGTCGCTGATCCCCCTCTGTGGTGATGCCCAATAGAGAGACACTTAAGTCCGGATGCGCTGCCATCAGACGCGTTCGAATAAATTCAGCCTGATGCAAAGCCAGTGGACTTTCACGTGTTGCAATAATAAGATGACGTTTGCGCATGCGGAGTCTTGCCTTTTTTGTATTTTTAGCCAATTCTAAGAAAGTGTTACTATCCTGGACTGACTCATGATAAAAATCAATTTTTTAAAAGAACTAACCTCTCAACTCTCAGATGCCTTGCCAGCGCATCTCGGTGCTTTGAAAAAAGATTTTGAAAAAAACTGCCAAGCCATTTTATCCAAATCTTTTGCTAAGCTCGATATTGTGACGCGAGAAGAGTTTGATACGCAAACAAAGGTATTGGCGCGTACACGCAAAAAAGTAGAAGATCTTGAAAAACTGGTCAAAGATCTCGAGAATCAATGTAAAAATTCGCATCGATAACGCATATGATTGTATAAAGAACAAACAATTAAACAGATAAGATAAGGAAACTATGGCAAAAATAAAAGCGGACTATACTGCGCAAGCAATCGAAGTCTTAAGTGGTTTGGATCCTGTGCGTCACCGACCCGGTATGTACACAGACACAACCAATCCTAATCATCTTGCGCATGAAGTGATTGATAACAGTGTAGACGAAGCGCTTGAGGGTCACGCGCAATGTATCGATGTGATTTTACATAAAGACGGTTCTTTAGAAATTACAGACGATGGTCGCGGTATGCCAACAGATATGCATCCTGAAGAGAAAGTCAGTGGCGTGGAACTGATATTAACGAGATTGCACAGCGGTGCAAAGTTTTCAAACAAACAATATCGTTTTTCAGGTGGTCTACATGGTGTTGGCATCTCTGTGGTGAATGCGCTTTCTAAAAAATTACAGGTTAGTATTAAGCGCGGTGGTTCTCTTCACACCATGGCATTTGCAAATGGCGATAAAACAGAAGAATTACGCAAAATCGAAAAGATTGATAAAACCATCACCGGGACAAGCGTACGTTTTTGGCCCAATGAAAAATATTTTGATACGGGTCGTTTTGCTATTCAAAAATTGAAACACACATTGCGTGCAAAAGCCGTGCTTTGTCCCGGATTGCATGTCAGCTTCTTAGATGCGAACCATAATGAAAAAGAAGCGTGGTTTTATGAAAATGGATTACCGCACTACTTAGAGGAAACCATTGGACAGGCTGAACGCATTCCCGAAGCATTATTCATCGGATCATTCAGCAGTGAGCATGAAGCGGTGGATTGGGCAACAACATGGTTACCAGAAGGCGGCAATATTACCTCTGAAAGCTATGTTAACCTGATTCCGACTGCGCAAGGTGGTACCCATGTTGCTGGTTTTCGGTCTGGTTTAACAGAGGCATTGCGAGCGTTTTGTGAATTTCGGAATTTGATACCCAGAGGTCTTAAGCTGACGGCGGATGATGTGTGGGATCAGTGTGCACACATCATTTCTGTTAAAATACAGAACCCACAATTCGTGGGGCAAACCAAAGAGCGTTTGTCTTCTCGCGAATGTGCGTCGTTTGTATCGGGTGTTGTGAAAGACGCATTCAGTTTATGGCTTAATCAACATGTTACCTTAGGCGAAGCACTGGCAGCACTTGTGATTAGCAATGCACAAAAACGCTCTAAAGCCGCACAAATTGTCACACGCAAAAAAATCACGGCAGGACCTGCGCTACCCGGTAAATTGATTGATTGTAGCATACAAGATATGAAGCGTAGTGAATTATTTTTAGTAGAGGGTGATTCGGCAGGTGGTTCTGCTAAACAGGCGCGTAGCCGAGAATATCAAGCTGTGATGCCATTACGTGGTAAAATTTTAAATACCTGGGAAATTGATTCCAGTACGATTTTATCTTCTCAAGAAATTCATCACATCTCTATTGCGCTTGGCGTGGATCCTGGCTCTGATGATTTAAGTGGCTTGCGTTATGGAAAAGTGTGTGTGCTCGCAGATGCAGACTCTGATGGCAACCACATTGCTACTTTGCTATGCGCGTTATTTGTTAAGCATTTTAGACCGCTGGTAAAAGCGGGACATGTGTTTATTGCAATGCCACCACTGTTCCGCATTGATCACGGTAAAGAAGTTTATTACGCGCTTGATGAATCGGAAAAACAAGGTGTGATTGACCGTATTCAAGCGGAAAATAAAGGCAAAACACCAAAATTCCACATCTTGCGATTTAAAGGATTGGGAGAAATGAACCCGATGCAATTGCGAGAAACAACAATGGATCCCGATACGCGACGTTTAATGCAATTAACAATTAAGGATAATGATAATACAGACGATATTCTTGATATGTTGCTTGCTAAGAAACGAGCAGGAGATCGTAAAACATGGCTAGAATCCAAGGGCGATTTAGCTAGCGAGTCTTAATTTTATTTATAGAGGCGTTATCATGCCAGTTAATCAAATTGAACACCTCCCCTTAGGAGAATACGCAGAAAGAGCTTATCTCGATTATTCGATGTATGTGATTCTCGATAGAGCGCTACCGCATATTGGCGATGGCCTAAAACCCGTGCAGCGAAGAATTGTGTATGCGATGTCAGAATTGGGATTAAAAGCTGCGGCAAAATTTAAAAAATCTGCGCGTACAATCGGTGACGTGCTTGGTAAATTCCACCCACACGGGGATATGGCTTGCTACGAAGCATTGGTGCTCATGGCGCAACCTTTTTCTTATCGTTATCCCTTGATTCAAGGGCAAGGCAACTTCGGTTCGCCGGATGATCCCAAATCATTTGCAGCAATGCGATACACAGAATCTAAGTTGTCAGCTTATGCCGAAACACTGCTCGCTGAAATCGATCAAGGCACGGTGGATTGGGTGCTGAATTTCGATGGTACTTTACAAGAGCCCGCTATTTTACCGGCACGTGTACCCAATGTGCTGCTCAATGGCACAACAGGCATTGCCGTTGGGATGGCAACAGATATTCCGCCACATAATTTGCGTGAATTGGTGAACGCTTTAGTGCATTTACTTGACGAACCTAAAGCAACCTTAGAAGATATCATTAAGCATGTGCCCGGACCTGATTATCCCACGGAAGCTGAAATTATTACGCCTAAAAATGAGATTAAACAGATGTATCTCACGGGTAATGGTTCTATTAAAATGCGCGCCATTTATATCACCGAAGAAGATGAAATTATTATTACCGCATTACCATATCAGGTTTCTGGTGCGAAAGTGTTAGAGCAAATCGCTCAGCAAATGCAGGATAAAAAATTGCCTTTGGTATCTGATTTGCGTGATGAATCGGATCATGAAAATCCAACACGTTTAGTCATCATTCCGCGTTCCAATCGCATTGACATTCCTGCATTGATGGATCACTTGTTTGCGACGACGGATTTAGAGCGTAGTTATCGCGTTAATTTGAATATGATTGGTTTAAATGGCCGCCCGCAAGTGAAAGGCTTGGTTCAGATTTTAAATGAATGGCTGACTTATCGTTTAAATGTGGTGAAACGACGATTACAAGACCGCTTAGATACCATCACAGCCCGATTGCATATTTTAGAAGGGTTGATGATTGTTTATCTGAATCTGGATGAAGTGATACGCATTATCCGAGAAAAAGACGAGCCAAAAGCTGCTTTAATCAAACGTTTTTCACTGTCGAATGAGCAGGCAGATGCGATTTTAGATACAAAGTTGCGCCATTTGGCACGGTTGGAAGAAATGCAAATACGCAAAGAGCAAGATAACTTGAATAAAGAAAGAGATAATCTTGAGAAGATATTGTCTTCACCAGCACGTATGAAAAAATTAATCAGAGAAGAATTAATAGAATGTGCTGAAAAATACGGCGATAAACGACATTCACCTATTGTGATGCGCAAAGAAGCGCAGGCGATGAAAGAAACGGAAATTTTACCAAGTGAGGCAATCACTGTCGTGCTCTCTGCTAAGGGATGGGTACGTGCTGCTAAGGGGCATGAGATTGATCCGGCGACATTAAATTACAAGTCAGGCGATACTTTTTTAGCGTCTGCAGTGGGGCGCAGTAATCAGCCTGCTGTCTTTCTTGATTCAACGGGTCGTAGTTATGCACTGCCAGCGCACACGCTGCCATCTGCGCGTGGTCAAGGTGAGCCACTCACAGGTAAATTGACGCCACCGCCGGGTGCGGAGTTTGTAGGGCTAGTGATGGGCGAACCCAGCGATCTTTATGCGCTGGCTTCAGAGGCAGGTTATGGATTTATTGCGACACTTGAAGATCTGCAAACAAAAAATCGCACGGGTAAGGCTGTTTTGACGCTGGGACAGGGCGTAAGGCCGCTTGTTCCGCGACGCATTATGAATGTGACCTCAGCATGCATCGCAATTGTTTCAAATACCGGACATTTATTGGTATTTCCCTTAACTGAATTGCCGCAGTTGAGTAAGGGCAAAGGTAATAAATTGATGAGTATACCAAGTGCTAAGGTAGCTACACGTGAAGAATATGTTGTTGATATTGCAATACTGTCTGCCGAGCAGCATTTGATTGTGATCAGCGATAGTAAACCGCTTTCTTTAAAACCCAGTGAGTGGGCAAATTGTTTAGGCGCTCGCGGACAACGCGGCCACAAATTGCCGCGCGCCTGTAGACGCGTGATAAAGTTGCAAGTATGAAACATCCTTTTCAAGGTATGCGTGTCTTGGTGACGCAGCTGCAACCGCAGGGTGGTAAATGGTGTGAAAAAATTCGCGCCTCAGGCGGGGAGGCTGTGTATTTTCCGACTATCGAAATTTTTCCCTTAGTCGATACGCATGCTTTTCATCAAGCATTGGCAGCCCTACCACACCAAGCAAGGTTAATTTTTATTAGCCCCCAGGCTGTTTATCTGAGTATGCCGCACATCAAAGCATATCTCCCGCAGTTATCCAACATTTCTATCGCTGCTGTTGGCTTAGGCACGGCAAATGCGCTGCGTGAAATGGGGGTATCAGACATTCTTTATCCCGCACAGGCATGGCACAGTGAAGGGCTGCTTGCGCTGCCGCAGTTTGCACATGTTACAAACCAGAAAATAGCGGTGATACGTGGGGAAGGTGGCCGTGAGTTGATTGATACGGTGTTATCTGAAAGAGGCGCTTCAATCTTAGCTGTGGTAGCATATCGTCGTGTGCTGCCACGACAAACAGTGTCATTGGAAGATCTTTTTTATGATTCAGGTTTTGATATCATGATGGCGGGCTCTTTTGAAAGTGTTAAAAATATCAAGGTGTTAGCAGGGCAGTTTATTTGGAAGAGGGTAAAAAATGTACCGCTTATTGTCACCAGCCAGCGTATTAAAACACTTGCGGAAGCCCTAGGTTTTGAGACGGTACTGGTAGTGGATCGTGCGGATCCGGAGATTGTGTTGTGAGAGAGGGGAGCCAAACATGACAGAAAAAGAAAATAAAAAATCTTATCTTGTGGGAATCATTGCCTGGTTATTATTGTTGATCATGATCACGGGCATGGGTCTGTTTGCTTATACTGAATTCATGCGTGATCGTTCTGCCGCAATGCAGCGCATGGATCAAACGAAACAGCAAATGCAAGGGGATATTGCGCAATTACAAAAAGCAGTTGAGAAAAATGAAAATTTACTCATGCAGCAAGCGGATATCATTGCAAAATGGCGTACCGTACAACAAGAAGATATTGATGCGCTCTATGCGCAAATCGCTGCACTTGATAAACAACTAGATCAACTTCCCTTTAGCCCGACACCATTAACAAGTACAATCGTACCGACCATACAAATTGATCCCCATTTGCCTTGGTGGAAAGCAGGTTTGTTGCGTCTGTGGCAAGCATTACAGCAGATTATGATTGTGCGTCGGGATGATAATCACCAAATTGCACTTGTGGTGCCAGAAGACAAGCCGCTCATCTATCAGAATTTACACGCAAAAGTAGAAAGTATTATCTGGGCAGTCTTGCATCATAATTCGATGGTTTATTCGGATAGTCTGGATCGTCTGTCTGTGTGGATCGAACAATACTTCGATAAAACTGCGCCGTACACACAATCAGTGTTATCGAATATTGCGCGTTTAAAAGCCATAACAATTCACCAGTGAAGTGTTGTCTCGCATGCCTTCTCCCTTTGGGAGAAGGTGCCCGACAGGGCGGATGAGAGGAGAGGAGAGGAGGCATATTTATTTAAGTAAGGAGTTTACATTGCTAAGATTAATGATTTTTCTACTATTTCTAACAGCCTCAGTTTGGTTTGGTGTAGCGGTGATCCGGCATCCCGGCTATCTGTTGATATCCTATGAGCCCTGGCTCATTCAGATGCCGCTTTGGTTTGCTTTATTATGTTTATTATTCCTACTTGGATTATTTTATGTTTTCATTGATGGTATAGATAGACTGCACTTCACTTGGTTTCGTTTAAAAAACTGGTGGCGGTTTCGTTATGTACGTAAAGCAAAATTGATTAGCAAAGAGCAAGTGGTACAATTCCAAAAGAGCACGTATTGCACGCGATTTCAGCAGCTAACGCCTAAAACAGACCAAGGTATTCAAACGCTTTGGAAAGCAGTGCCGCGTTCTATGCGTTATGATGGTGCAATAGTAGCAGCATATGTCGCGCAGAACCTGCAAGTGGTAGATAGTAAAGGGGTATTATTGCTGACAACGCATCCTACGCGTGCATTTGAATTAGAAAAGTTGATTCGGAAAGTGTTGCGTCGCACCTGGTATCCTGAATTGGTGCCGCTGTATGGTCAACTGCAAGTGAAAAGCAATAAGCAGCAATTAGCAATTGTGGGTGGTTGGTTAAAAATATACGGTCCTCATCAATCTTTATTTTTGTTATTAGGGCAATTGTGCGTACAGTTACAATTGTGGGGAAAAGCGAAAGATTATTTTAAGAAATGTTTAGAAATGGGTGCTTGTCCCGATGCGTCATTGGCATATGGTAATTTACTTGAACAATTGGGTGATACACAAGCTGCGATCGCTATTTATAGTAGGCATCATAAAAAATGAAAATTATTTTTGCGGGTACGCCGGCTTTTGCAGCAGAGGCATTGGTTGCGTTAATACATTCTTCGCACGATATTGTTGCTGTTTACACGCAACCTGATCGTCCGGCAGGTCGTGGTTTAGCGCTAACAGAAAGTGCTGTTAAAACAGTTGCATTAGAAAATCACTTACCCCTTTATCAACCGATTTCTTTGAAAAGTACCGAAGAGCAAGCCTTATTAGCAAGCCATGGTGCAGAGGTAATGGTAGTTGCCGCTTATGGATTGTTGCTGCCTAAACCCGTATTGGATATCCCGCCTTTAGGATGTGTGAATATCCATCCTTCCCTATTGCCTCGCTGGCGTGGCGCGGCACCGATACAGCGAACGCTACATGCAGGCGATACCATCACAGGTGTGACAATCATGCAGATGGATGAAGGCTTAGATACTGGGCCGATGTTATTACAGCGTACGTGTCCTTTAGCAGCAGGTGAAACATCACAAACATTACACGATAAATTAGCTACACTGGGTGCAACATTATTGCTAGAGACATTAACGTTACTCGAAGCGGATAAACTCACACCCGTGATACAAGATGAGGCGCTGGCCACCTATGCACAAAAAATAAAAAAAGAAGAGGCGTGTATTGATTGGCGGCAACCTGCAAAGACTATTATGCAAATGGTTTGCGCATTTCATCCCTGGCCGGTTGCTTATACGGCTTTTGAAGGGCAAACCTTACGTGTGTGGGAGGCAACAGTCATTGATTCATCCTCCGAAATGGCGCCGGGCGCTCTGGTCAAAGCGTCTGAAGCAGGTATTGATGTTGCAACGGGGCGTGGTGTATTACGATTATTGCGCGTGCAGCTGCCGGGCGCAAAAGTTATTTCTGCTGCTGATTTTTATCACGCTAAAGGACATCTGCTGATGCCAGGTGTTTCTTTCACATGAAGAATTCACGTGTGATTGCAGCGCAGATTATTCAGGCCGTTTATCATGGGCGCTCGCTCACAGATTCCTTAGCACAGCACGGTGCTTCTGTAAAAGAAGTGCGGGATCGCGCTTTTATACAGGCTATTTGTTATGGTGTGTGTCGTTTATCTGCCCGTTTAACAATCATATTGAATATGTTGCTTGAAAAACCTTTAAAGGCGAAAGACGCAGATGTGCATGCTTTGTTGTTAGTAGGCTTATACCAATTAACAGAAATGCGTGTGCCTGACCATGCTGCGGTTGCAGAAACAGTCAGTGCAGTGCATGCATTAAAAAAAAATTGGGCGAAAGGGTTAGTGAATGCTGTGTTAAGAGGGTATTTGCGACGTAAAGAAGAAATCAACCAGCAAATACAACATCATGAAGAAGCGGTTTATGCGCATCCCCATTGGTGGATAGCAATGATAAAAGCAGCTTGGCCAGCAGATTGGCAAGCAATTTTGTTGGAGAATAATAAACATCCGCCTTTTAGTTTACGTGTGAATCAGCAACATCTTTCTCGCGCGCATTATATTGAACAATTGCAACAAGCTGGATATGAAGCAACTGCTTTAGCAGAAACAGAAAGTGGTGTTGTGTTACAAGAACCCATTGATGCTATGTTGTTGCCCGGTTTTTCAAATGGTGATGTATTTATTCAAGATGGCGCAGCGCAGTTGGCTGCAACGCTCCTAGCGCTTGCGCCACAACAGCGCATACTGGATGCTTGTGCAGCACCAGGTGGCAAGCTGACGCATTTATTAGAAAGAGAGCCGCAGCTCTCTGTTGTAGCGGTAGAAAAAGACGCATCGCGTATGGCGTCGGTGACAGAGAATTTACAGCGTTTAAAAATGCATGCGCAATGTGATTGTGCGGATGTGGCTGATACGGCAGCCTGGTGGGACGGCATGCTATTTGATCATATTTTGTTAGATGCGCCGTGTTCAGCCAGTGGCGTGATTCGTCGTCATCCAGATATTAAATTATTGCGGCAAAAAAATGATATTATTGTCTTATCGCAGACCCAGCAGCATCTTTTGGCAAAATTGTGGCCTCTTTTAAAGCCGGGTGGTACGCTGTTATATGTGACTTGCTCCATTTTGCCGTCTGAAAATACGGTTGTATTAGAGTCTTTTTTAAACACACACCCGGATGCGCGTGAGAAAAAAATAAACGCAACATGGGGTTTGGCGTGCGCGATTGGCCGGCAGATTTTGCCGGGAATGCATCAGATGGATGGGTTTTATTTCGCGTGTTTAGAGAAAATGCGGTAGGATATTGGTTTACGGTAGAGGTAATGATGCGTATAGAGACTGATATAAAACTAGATTTTAGCGATGTATTGATTCGTCCCAAGCGTAGTGTGCTAAAAACACGCGCAGATGTTTCCTTAACGCGTGAATTCAAATTTAAACACGCTTCGACGTTGTGGCAAGGCGTGCCTATTATTGCTGCCAATATGGATCATACGGGCACCTTTAATATGGCCAAAACATTATCAGAACATGGCTTATTAACGGCATTAGATAAGTTTATTGAAGTAGAAGCGTGGCAGCATTTTGTAAAAGAGCATCCCAGTGTGTTGTCCTCTTGTTTTGTCTCCGCAGGCATTTCTGATGCAGATTTTGCACGTTTAGAAGAATTATTGGCAGTGATGCCCGCACCGTTGATTTGTTTGGATGTGGCCAATGGTTATACGGAGCGTTTTGTTTCCTGCTTAGAACGGGTGCGCGAACAGTATCCAGCAGCAGTGATCATGGCGGGTAATGTTGTGACAGGGGAAATGGTTGAAGAATTGATTTTATCTGGTGCTGATATTGTCAAAATTGGGATTGGGCCGGGGTCTGTTTGTACGACCCGTAAAAAAACAGGCGTGGGCTATCCGCAATTGTCTGCGATTATTGAATGTGCAGATGCTGCGCATGGTTTAGGTGGGCATGTCTGCGCGGATGGGGGATGTGCAACCCCAGGCGATGTTGCGAAGGCGTTTGCTGCGGGTGCTGATTTTGTGATGCTAGGTGGTATGTTTGCCGGACATGATGAATGTTCTGGTGAAGTAATTGAAGAAGGTGACAAACGATATAAACGTTTTTACGGCATGAGTTCAACAGAGGCGATGGAACGGCATCACGGCTCTATTGCTGATTACCGTTCCAGTGAAGGTCGTTCGGTGAATGTGCCCTATCGCGGCCCAGTTAAGAATACAATTTTGGATATTTTGGGTGGTATTCGTTCAACATGCACCTATGTTGGCGCGCATCGATTAAAAGAGCTTTCTAAGCGCACAACATTCATTCGTGTCGCGCGGCAGTTAAATGAGGTGTTCGCCCATTACGATTTAGAAAACAAGTAGTGGTTTGTCGTACAAAATCGCGACGCAACTAACCGAGCCGCGACCGTGAGGGAGCGTCACATGACTAGCAAGTGCCACCGCTATTGAACAGTGATGCCTGTTAGTCATGTGACGCTCCCTCACGGTCGCGGCTCGGTAACGCACAGTCTGTTTTGCGTAAAAACTACCCATTAATTAAAGACTTGATTATCTTTACTCTACTCGCTATGATCCCCCCTGCTGAGAATAAATAAAGAAATAGGAGTTTTGAGTATGTTGAAAAAAGTGTTCTTAATGGGTACAGCTGCTGCGCTCGCGACAGGTGTTGCATGTGCCAGTTCAGCCCCCTATATCGGTGCAAGTTTAGGTATACTAAACAATACAGTGAATAAAAATAGCACAGCTTTTGGCAATTACCGTGGTATGCCTGTGAATGTGTTTGTTGGTTATGGTGCATTGTTAAGTCAAAGTTTCTATCTTGCTGGTGAATTAACGGGCACTCTTGTAACAGCTGAATTAATGAACAATGGCAGTATGAAATCTACCTATGGCTACGGCGCAAGTTTACTTCCTGGTTATATGTTGGGCGATACGACCCTTGCTTTTGTGCGTGCAGGTGTGGTGAGAACGCGGTATACTTCTCTCAACACGACGCAGACGGGCGGTCAGTTTGGCTTTGGTATGCAAACAAGTTTAACGCAAAGCGTTGATCTTCGTAGCGAGTATGATTTTGCACCTTATCGTTCTATTACGACGGCGAGTGGTATTTCTGCTTCACCACGCGCGGATGTGTTCAGTGTTGGTTTGGTTTATCATTTTGACTAAGTGTTCTTAGTAATCACTCCGATTTGTTTGTGAAGTCGTCCCGACCCTCATAGGGGGCGGCTTCATAGCGGTACTGATTGGAGTGATTTTTTTTTGCGTTTAAATTCCCACTGTTTTTATGGTAGCATCTGCAACCATGGACACTCACGCACCTACGGTGCTTAAAAGCGTGGGGGTGTGGCGTTATACCCCGGGCTGCGCGCTCCGCGCTTACCCGGGGCTATAAAGCTTTCGGTCGTAAACGACCTGATTGCGTTGTTGTTTTATGAGGTCAATCCAAAATTAATTTGATGAGGGGTTGCAATTCAACACGGTATCTATAAAGCTTTCGGTCGTAAACGACCTGATTGCGTTTTTTTATGTGGTAAACGTTTTTATGTTGTCGTTCTGTGGTTAGTGCTTTTAGGGCTGAAAGCCCGTGAGTTAAATAGCCCCGGGTAAGCGCGGAGCGCGCAGCCCGGGGTATGATGCTACACCACACGCTTTTAAGCACCGAAGGTGCGTGAGGATTTGATATGCCATTCATCATCTTAGACCGTGACGGTGTGATTAACCACGATTCTAGGGAATACATTAAATCACCAGAAGAGTGGGTGCCCATTAAAGGCAGCTTAGAAGCGATTGCGCAGTTAAATAAAGCGGGATTCCACGTGATTATCGCAACGAATCAGTCTGGTATTGCGCGTGGTTACTACGATTTAGAAACATTAAGTGCGATACATGAAAAATTAACACAAGCGTTGGCGAGTGTAGGCGGCTATATAGAAGAAATATTTTACTGCCCACATCATCCAGAAGATCGCTGTTTATGTCGCAAGCCGCAACCTGGTTTAATTCAACAGATACAAAAAAAATATGCGATCGATCTGAAAAAAACTTACTTTATCGGTGATTCTTATAGTGATATACAAGCGGCACGCGCAGCGAGCTGCGTCCCTATTCTGGTATTAACGGGTAATGGTCAATCTACCTTAGCGCAGCATTCAGATGTGGCAACGACGCTGTGTTTTAGCGATTTATCAGCAGCTGTAGATTATGTGGTAAATGAAGAGGCGTTAGCGGAATGAAAAAAAAATCTTATTCACAAAGCAATCTTTTCATCAGATCACTGTTATTTTCTGTTTATTCAGTGACGACGATTTCACTTTATAGCCTGCTATTGACGATATGCTTTGTGTTGCCCCTGCGAGTGCGTCAGGCGATGACGCGAGGTTTTTTATATGTGTATGTTGATGTGTTGAAGTTTCTTTGTCGCATTGACTATGAGATAGAGGGCTTATCACATATTCCAACAGATCGTGCCGTGGTTGTTTTAAGTAAGCATCAATCGACGTGGGAAACTTTTTTTCTGCCGACTGTTTTTCACAATCCTGCCATTATTTTGAAGAGGGAGTTGCTGTGGGTTCCTTTTTTTGGTTGGGGGTTGGCAGCAGGTGATCCTATTGCGATTGATCGCGGTAATAAAACCAGCGCGATGCGGCAAATCATTCACAAAGGAAAGAAATGTTTAGCTGGGGGTCGTTCGGTGTTGTTTTTCCCTGAGGGTACGCGCGTGCCGTATGGTCAAGTTGGGCATTATAAACTAGGGGGTGCACGTTTAGCGGTTGCGGCGAATGCACCAGTGGTTCCTGTCGCGCATAATGCAGGTGCTTATTGGCCGCGCCGTCGTTTCATTAAACAGCCTGGTACAATTCGTGTTGTGATTGGACCAGTGATTGAAAGCGTGGGTCGCACACCGGATGAAGTGATGATGTTAGCGCGAGAGTGGATTGAGACGACGATTAACAATATAGGAATAGAAGAAAATGCCTAATTTGCTACAGTTTGTTGAAAAATCGCATCCTATTTTACGAGAAGTCATGCCAGTGGAATTGGATTTTAAAGATCCTGTGTTACATCAAGTAATAGAAGATATGTGTTATTCCATTTTGCCAGAGCAGTTGCAAGCTGTTGGTGCTGCACATCGTAGTGCGGCTGGGATGGCTGCAAATCAGTGGGGTATTAAAAGAAGGGTTTTTCTTTTTACACCTGATGGTTGTGATAATGTCAAAAAAGCGCAGGTGATGATTAATCCGAGCTATGCGCCCTATTTGCGTCCCCGCGAGAAATTTCCTGAATGCGATCATTTATATGAAGGTTGTTTTTCTGTGCCATTGACAACGGGTATTGTGAAGCGATACACCGCAATCGTTGCAACTTATTACACGCCTGCTGGCGAAAAGGTACAGTGCATTATGCGAGGCTGGGAAGCCAGAGTGTTTCAACACGAAACAGATCATCTGGATGGCAAATTATTTGACGGTATTTGCGACAATCACGCCGGTCCGGAGTGCGCTGATCGTGTGATTTTTCAGAATAGGGAAGAGATGGACGCTTTCTGGAATCGGTGATAGGATTGGGTTCTTAGCGTATTCGCTACCATAATTAATGAGGGGAAATAAAATGACCAACTTCATCAAAAAGTTATTATGTATTTTTTTTGCGCTACCCTGCTGTAGTTTTGCGCTTCCTTTAGGTGGTTATTTTGAACAAGGCTTCGAAATACGTGATCAAACTGAGCATAGCATCACGGTTTCAGATGTGAATAGTAACGCGCCTGTTTTTGAAAATTACGTTCTTCGTCCGGGTTATACTGCGGAAGGTTATTACCGCGCTGATCGATTCAGCAATCCAGCTGGTCAAACTTTTATGCATACCATTAAGGTCACATCGAAAGAAAGTGGCGCTGAAATTTGCACCGTCACTGACATTCTTGTTGTTCGCCTACATTCTGTTGATCAACGTGTCACCAACAGCAGTCCACAAAACTGTCTGGCCAAGGTAGCGAGCACGGGATTTGGATCTGCTCCGCGTTATCAGCGTAAGGTTGTTGTGATCAAAGATGTGACTAACCAGGATACAAATCAGGATACCAACCAGGATACGAACCAGGATACGAACCAGGCCTAAGAAATGATCAGCCTAAGCGCGGGCCTTGTCTTACTTTTTTTCACAGTGGGTTTGTTTGCCGGAACGATTGATGCTATTGCTGGGGGTGGGGGTCTGATTAGTTTGCCTCTACTCATTGGCGTTGGCATGCCTGCCCCTATTGCGTTGGGTACGAGTAAATTTCAAGGTTGTGTTGGTACATTTGTTGCGACGCACAATTACTTTAAAAACAAATTAATTTCATTTCATATTCTAATCAAGGGATTGTTATTTGGGTTTATTGGTGCGACAGCGGGTGCGCTAACGGCGCAAGTGATGGATGCTGTTATTTTAGAAAAAATACTTCCCTTGCTGATGTTAGGTATTTTTCTTTACACGCTTTTTACGCCTAAGCTAGGACTGTTAGATAAGAAAGAGCGGATGAAAGAATCTATTTTTTACCCTTTATTTGGATTTTTACTGGGTTTTTACGATGGGTTTTTAGGTCCAGGCACAGGTTCCTTTTGGGTGATTGCCTTGGTTTTTTTTCTGGGTTATAACCTTTCTAAAGCCACAGCGTATACAAAAGTGTTCAATTTGAAAAGTAATGTCATTGCCATTGCATGGTTTATGTTAGGGCATAATATCGATTATAGAATTGCGTTCATTATGGGGTGTGGACAATTCATTGGTGGAAAGATTGGCTCACAACTTGTGATTTTAAATGGCGCCACATTTGTCAGGCCTGTTTTTCTCACGATGGTTTTGTTTGCGATTGTTGTAATGTTTTGCAAAAGTTATGTCCCTATGGGTGAGGTGAACAAAATAGTCAACCTTGTTGGGATGGTACCCATGCTTGTTTTGTGCATCATCGCCGTGGTCAGCCTCGCCACTGTCTTGTGGGTGAGGCAAAATAATCGTTTGGGGTAATTTCTAATATTCGCGTCCCGGGCAGGATTCGAACCTGCGACCTGCCCCTTAGGAGGGGGCTGCGCTATCCATCTGTGCCACCGGGACGAAAGGTTAAATAGGCTCTCCCGCGTACTCATGTCAGATTAGCGGGAGTCCGCTTAAGAAGTATTTTTGCCGAGGGCCGGAATCGAACCGGCACGAGGTTACCCTCACCGGTTTTTGAGACCGGCGCGTCTACCAATTCCACCACCCCGGCGACAGACTGCGAGAGTATAACAGGGCTGTATGGGTGGTCAAGGCATGTATGCCAATAATATTGTTTGATGCCCCCTCATCCGCGTGGTTGAGCACTTTCTGCATAGGGACGGTAACATTTTTTCTCACGCGCCTACGGCGCTTAACCGTAGGTGTGTTGGATTACCCCGGCCTTAAAGCTTTCGGTCGTAAACGACCTGGTTGTGTCGTGACGCTATGCGATAGAACCGAGCCACGATACCGAGCCGCGACCGTAAGGGAGCGTCACATGAATCTGATAAAAGATGGTGTAGAACAATGCAACATGTTTATCATTTCGTTATGATTTTATCATGAACTAAGAAATTTCAGCTAAAACTTATCATACAGTGACGCTCCCTCACGGTCGCGGCTCGGTTACACCGAGTGCCTCACAGAGCATTTCCGATTTATTCAACAACGCCGTAGGCGCGTGAGAAAAAGTGTTACCGATGTTTTGTCCCTATACAAGAAGGTCCGACCGGCGGATGAGGGGATATTTGTTTTTAAATCACACAGACTCATAAGGATCCACATCAAGCACCCACTTCACAGATTTAGCAACACGCAACACATCAAGTTGCGGGATGATCGCCTTGAGAAACGCCTGCAATTCACTCCGTTTTTCAGCTTTGACTAACAAATGCTGGCAATGCAAGCCCTTGCGTTTTGCTAACAACGCAGGGACAGGCCCTAGAAGCGTTAATGCACCTTTGTCTTTCAGTAATTTTTTTACCATCGTTAAAAAAAGACGCGCATTCTCCTCAGAAAAAGCCTCCGCTTTAAATAATGCAACATGATGATAAGGCGGAAGCGCTGCACCTTCTCTTTCAGACAATAAACATTCAGAAAAGGGCGCATACCCGGTTGTGATAAGAGACTGTAGCAAGGCATGTTCTGGATGCCGTGTTTGTATCATCACTGTTCCAGGCTTATCAGCACGACCTGCGCGACCTGCAACTTGTAACAATAACTGCCCCATTTGTTCTGTCGCACGAAAATCTGAGCTAAACAAACCCCCATCTGCTTCAATAATACCAACAAGCGTTACGCGCGGAAAATGATGCCCCTTCGCCAACATCTGTGTGCCAATTAAAATAGCAGCGGGATGTTCATGAATTTGTTTTAGCAAATCATCCATCTTGCCTTTTTTTCTCGTGCTATCTCTATCAATACGAATAATGGGCACATCTGGAAAATGCTGCGCTAAGTTTTCCTCTAAGCGTTGTGTGCCAATGCCTACCATCTGTAAATCTGTCGCAGAACAATGCTGACATTGTTTAGGAATAGCGTGTCGGGCATCACACTGATGACAATGTAAGCGAGGTGGTTTATGGTGATAAACCATTTTTGCATCACAACGATCGCAGCCCGCAATCCATGTGCAGGTAGCGCAGTATAAAACAGGTGCAAAACCACGCCTATTTAAGTATAACAGCGTTTGATGACCCGCCGCTAAATGTTCACGCATCGCTTTCATGAGCGTGACAGATAATCCTGCTTCTGCCGGCGATTGTTTTAAATCAATCACAGAAAACGCGGGTGGTATCGCATCACCCGCACGCTCTGGCAATGATAAAAGACAGTAACGATTTTTTTTAACATTTAACACAGATTCCAAAGAAGGCGTGGCGGAACCTAACACAATTGGAATATCATTAAATTGCGCACGCATCACAGCCAGGTCTCTTGCGTGATAACGAAATCGATCTTGTTGCTTAAAAGAATTATCATGCTCTTCATCGACAATAATCAATCCTAAATGCGATATCGGTGTAAAAATAGCAGAACGGGTGCCGATAATAATTCTTGCCTCACCTGATCGCGCTGCTTCCCAATGCGTTAAGCGTTTTTTTTCTGATAAGCCCGAATGCAACGTCACAATGGGTACGGTAAATCTTGCATGAAATCTTTTGATTGTCTGTGGTGTGAGGCTAATCTCTGGCACTAATACCAGTACTTGTTTATTGTTATCGAGTTTCTCTTGAATGGCGCGTAAATACACCTCTGTTTTACCGCTGCCCGTGACACCATCTAATAAAAAAGACTGAAATTTTTGACAGGCTGCAATAGCAGAGATGGCTTTTTGCTGCGCTTCATTTAATGTTGGTGGTATTTCCGTTACTCGGTGCGGATCTTCTATCTTCATTTGTGTATTTAATAAGGGCTGGCCTTTCCGTAATGCTGTAGGAAATGCACAGCTTAAGACTTCTCCCAGTGGCGCATGGTAATAGTTAGCAGCCCACTCACAGAGCGCAAAAATATCATCGCTGAGTAGATTTGTCTCATCCAGTATGGCAATAGCGGACTTGAGCTTATTGGGCGGAACAATCGATGTGTGGCTGACCTCTATCAGTATACCAACCAAGGTACGTGATTGAAAAGGAACCAGAACGCGCACCCCTTTAATAAATTCTTTTAAATCAATATGTTGCGGATGAGCGTAGTCGAATAAACGACGCATGGGCGTGGGCAAAGCGATGCGTAAAAAAGTTCCATTTACCATACTTGTCTTTTGTCTTAACAATTTTGCTTAAAGTTACGCTATAATAACGTAATTAATGTGTTCCGCTAACCTTTCCTTGAATCAGAGGTTCTGTATGCCAATATCCTTTCCCCCAGAAGAAGCTGAAGTGCAGAAAAAACAGATAATGAATGCCGTGCGGGAAATATTAGAGAAACTGCTTCCCCCACAGATAAAAATCGAGCCAATGGTAGAAAAAATAACAGATGCGTTGATGGATCGTGGATTGACTGCTGAAGATTTAGCAACACCAGCGGGGCAAGAAGGCCTGGTATTGACATGTGTGTATGAGGCCTCGCAGGAAGCGCGTGCGCAGGCCTATGAGCAAGAGAATCAACTGAAGCGAGAAGGTCCAAGACCCAGTCCTGGCCAAAATAGATTAACCTCAGCATTAGAAAAACTCATCCCATGGTTTTTTGATAAGAATAGATTATTGCCAGATATGTTACAGCCTGGTAATGACATGCTGAAAAACGAAATAAAACGTAGAATGTTATTATTATTTGAAACATCAGATAAAACAAAAGCATTATCAGACGAAGAAAAAATGCGACTGGCAGAAAAAATTTCCGTTTCGCATGCTAAAAATATTAAGCAATTATTTAGTTTTGTCTTGAAGCCAACAATGCAACAAGCCACGCATGTGGAAGAAGATAAGGAAGCGGCAGCGCAACGAGAGCGTATTGGTATTAAGGCGAATGCGCCAGGTGAAGTACAAGCAGTGATACAGCAAATAGTCTTTGCTGATTTAGATCAAACATTTTTAATGCTCGCGGGGCCACAGGGCGGATCAAGTTTCAAAGATTGTACGACAAGAATAATGGCAGGTTTGGATTTAACGGGCGCAAAATATAGCTATACTTTAATGAACCTTGAAAAGATGGGAATCAGCGCGATAGGTAAAATGTCAAATAGTACTTAAAAGGTGCGCGAGATGAAACGGATTTTAATTATTGGCGCAGGAAAAGTTGGCGCATTGATCGCATTCTTGTTAGCAAGATCGGGGCAATATACTGTTTATTTAGCCGATCATGTAAAAGATAATCCTCGTGCATATCGTTTAGATCACTTACCACATTATCATTATGTTTATCTAGAAGCAGCAGATGAGGAATCATTAGTATTGTTTGTGAATCAGCATCATATCCAAGCAGTGATTTCCTCTTTGCCTTATTTTGCAAACGTGGCTATCGCAAAAATGGCTGCCACATGCGGCATCGATTATTTTGATTTGACAGAAGATATTAAAACAACAGAAATGATATTTGAACTTGCGCAACAAGCAGAAAGTGCGTTTGTGCCACAATGTGGGCTTGCGCCCGGCTTTATTAGCATTGTAGCGAATGACTTAATGCGTCATTTTCCGACATTAGACACGGTCAAAATGCGTGTGGGTGCACTGCCCTTAAATACAAGCAATTCACTACAATATTCATTAACATGGTCTACAGATGGATTGATTAATGAGTATGGTAATCTTTGTCCTGCCATTGAAGATGGGAAGTATGTGTTACTTCAACCATTGGAAGATTTAGAAGAAATCAAAATTGATGGTTTAACTTACGAAGCGTTTAACACCTCAGGTGGTATTGGCAGTTTGGCGCAAACTTACGGTGATAAAGTTAAGCAATTAAGCTATAAAACCATTCGTTACCCAGGACATTGCGAAAAAATAAAATTTTTAATGAATGATCTGATGTTGAATCAAAACAGAACGGTGTTAAAAGACATTCTTGAAACGGCGCTACCTAAAACGTATCAAGATGTTGTGCTGGTGTATGTCTCCGTCACTGGTACAGAAGAAGGCTCTTTATCCGAAAAAAGCTATGTGAGAAAATTCTATCCCTCATCCTTAGATAGCTACTCATGGTCGGCAATACAAATGACAACAGCGTCCAGTGTCTGCGCGATTGTTGATTTGGTGATGCAAAGCACAAATCAATATAAAGGATTTATTCGACAAGAACAGTTTTCCTTGGAGGCATTCTTGAATAACCGGTTTGGTCGCTATTTTTCATAGGATAAGAAGATGAAAGACATATTCAAGCTACTTGGATTGACTGAAAAAAATAGTGGCACAACAGCACCGCATCACGGTTGGTCTGATTCCACAAAAGGAGAAGAGATTATCTCTTATAATCCCACAACGGGTGATCCTATTGCCAGTGTTGTTTGCGGCGGAAAAGATGAGTTAGAAAGCGTGATTAAGACAGCAGAAAATGCTTTTCTGTCTTGGCGAGATGTGCCGGCACCAAAGCGTGGGGAAGTGGTGCGCGCTATCGGTGATATTTTGCGAGAGCACAAATCCGCTTTAGGTTATTTAGTTTCCTTAGAAATGGGAAAATCGCAACAAGAAGGGGAGGGAGAAGTGCAAGAGATGATTGATATGGCCGATCTGGCCGTGGGTCAATCACGTATGTTGTATGGATGCACGATGCAATCAGAGCGGCCAGCGCATAGAATGTACGAGCAGTGGTTGCCACTGGGAGTTGTCACTGTGATCACAGCGTTTAATTTTCCTGTCGCAGTGTGGGCGTGGAATGCCTTTTTAGCAGTGATTTGCGGTAATACAGTGATATGGAAACCTTCTCTGAAAGTGCCACTGTGTGCAATTGCTGTGATGCATCTTTGTCATCGTGTGCTCAAGCAATATCAGTATGAAGATATTTTTTCTTTGTTTATTCCGAAAGAGAATGATCTTGTTACGCAATTGGTTGCTGATGATCGCATCGCATTGGTTTCCTTTACGGGATCAACGGCAGTGGGTTTAGCGCTCAATAAAATAGTGGCTGGTAGGTTGGGACGGATACTGCTAGAGCTCAGCGGTAATAACGCTATTATTGTGGATGAAACAGCAGATTTGTCGCTCGCTATTCCTGCTATTGTTTTCGGCGCAATTGGGACAGCGGGCCAGCGTTGTACCACAACACGGCGTCTTATTGTGCATGAATCGCTTTATCAAAAAGTAATAGATGCACTGGTGTCTCTTTATCAAAAAATCACAATTGGTGATCCGCTGCAGCCAGAGAATATGGTGGGTCCTTTGGTTGATCAACAAGCTGTCGATCACTTTCAGCGTGTGATCATTGATATTCAAAAACAAGGCGGAAAAATTTTATATGGCGGCCATGTTCTACCAGGAAAAGGATTCTTTGTTGAGCCCACCATTGTGGCAGCTCAAAACGAATGCGAGATTGTGCAACGCGAAACATTTGCGCCTATTTTATATGTGATGTCCTATCACACATTTGATGAAGCAATTGCGATGCAAAACCGCTCTGCCTTTGGTTTATCCTCCTCTCTTTTCACGCAGCGTTTAACGCATGCAGAAATGTTTTTATCTGCGCGTGGTAGTGATTGTGGTATTGCGAATATTAACATTGGCACATCGGGTGCCGAAATTGGTGGCGCTTTTGGTGGGGAAAAAGGAACGGGCGGCGGGCGTGAAGCTGGCTCAGATGTCTGGAAACACTATATGCGTCGCCAGACGAATACAATAAATTGGGGTGGGCAATTGGCGCTTGCGCAGGGTATATTATTTGATATTTAAAAATTCCGATCAAATCTTTTTAATTCTTTCTTCCAAGTAGAATGCAGTGTTGAAAGTGAATCGTGCTCAATTGCGCCATCTAAATCAATCATCACGGGCTTATTATCGCGATCAATTAAAATATTTGTGATTTTCAGATCCCCATGCGAAATATTTAATGATTTTATCTTAAAAAATAACTGTTTTATGCGTTTTAGCATATCAGCAACATTATCGGCAGATTGTTTTTCATGAAAGTAATCTTTCGCATTTTCACCTTCAATATAGTCAGTCACATAATAAGATAATCCGCGTAATCCGAATGATTTCTTTTCAATAAAAGCGACGGGATCTGCGGTTGCCACGTGAAAAAGTTTTAGTTTTTGTGCAATACGCCAACAGCAAGCAGCGCGTGTCGGGCGTAAGCAGCGACGCAAATAATGCCAGATATTTTTGATATTATAACGCTTGATAACAAAATACTTGCCATCTAGTGCGATTTTAATCACGGTTGCTGAATTGCCTGCTTTTAAGAGATGTGAAGAAGCTGATTGAAAAATAGCATCAGGATCCTTTAAAAATGCTAGAAAATCTGGTTTTTGCTTATCTCGTTGGTACATGCCGTGATAGTTTCCTTGTCGTAATGTAACAAAGGCTGTGCTATCTCGATTTATTTTTTGAGAGAAATTTTCCCACCTGTTTTTATTGACTTCATCGATGCATGCATGGAACTGCACGAGATCCGTTGCTTGTAATAGCCAGCCACGCAGTGTTGCGTAAAATCTAAAGAGTTTTTCTTGTAAGTCGGATTCTCCTGCGCCTATCTGAGACAACAGTAGGGCGATATTATGCATACTGGTTTCTTTATCCAATATACTGTCGCATGATTGTATCTGCGCCCCATCCACTGTCAGAATATTTGTTTTTTTATCATTTTCTTGTATCAGAAAATTACTAAAATGGAGATCTTTTTGTAATATCCCGAGAACATGCTGCGTTGCAATTTCAGTGATGATTTTTTTTAAAAGAGCAATCCCCTCATCAGTCGTGAGCAGTGATGCATCCAGCTGCTTTGCATGCGGTATATAGTCAAATAATAAGATAACGATGTCTTGTCCCGCCAAGTTTATCGTGTCGCTACATAATAATAAAGGCGCTGGTATTTTCTTCTTATGAAGTGCAGCAATGCCCCGACGATCACTTTCTGCGTGTTTTTTAGCATTTTTAGAAAAGAATATCTTAGCAACAACTGTTTTGTCCTCCCAGCGCCCTCTTGCGACAACGCGCTTCCCCGGTATGATTCTGAGTCGTTGCTCGCTAGCAAATTGCGTGCCGTTTGTTAGGCTGAGAGAAAATGTTTCCTCTGAATCATAACATATTTTTTTGAACCCTGTTTTCATTCGATTCCCTCTGAACGTGTTTTAATCTCTCTCCAGAAAGCAGCATTTTCCTTTAATGAAAAACGCAGTGGTTTCTGCGTGTAATATTTGATGAATCTAAAATAATCTTTCTTTGTCAACCCAATGGCCTGGCTTGAAAATGCTAAGCCAGCAAGATCTTTTATGATCCATCGTCTGGGCGTTTTATGCCGTAGCTGAGCGCGATGCAAGTCAATTAAATACAGTTTTGTGTTTTCAGTGAGCGTATGACCCTCTTTTTGATCGAGTAAAAAATGACAAATATAAAAATCTCTGTGATTAATGCCATGTTGATGCAATTGTCTCGCAATCATTGCTACCTTCTGAATAAGCATTTTTTTAAAGTAAAAAGAAGGTGGTTCTGCTACCCATGTCTGACAAAGCTGTTCTAAACTGATCGCAGAAGAGATGTCTTCCATTAAAATATAAGATTTTCTTTTGGCGGGATCCCACCCTCGTTCTTCGTAAGCGAGCGGTGCGGGAACAGCGATGTCAAGAGATTGTAATTGGTGTAATGCGAGCCATTCGTTTTTTGCGCTGGTCACAGGTAATCGCAATTGAAAAATATTTTTTAGCATTTCCCGATAACCGATGCCGTGGTGTTGTTTAATAAAATACTGTTTATCATTGATTGAAATTTGTTGCGTGACTCTGCCTTTTTGTTCCCTAAAAACTTTTCCTGTGAGGCGCATCATGTTTTCAAAAGTGGAAACAGTTATCTTTGTCACGGGTTTGAGTATCAGATCAGCTGCTTTTTCTGGCATACTGTAGAGGTCATGCGTTTTAGCAAAATAAACACCATTCCTTTTCCAATCATCACGCGGCATCGTCAATATCGTGGCCAGCGCTTCATTATAAGTTGTTTGTGAAAAGGGTAAAGCTGTGACAACACCCGCTTTGGCTTGTTGAATATAGGGCGCATAGCCACACACTGCCGTTGTCAAAACAGGCAATCCTGCAGCAATCGCTTCTAATAATACAGTCCCGGTATTTTCATGGTAGGCGGGGTGTAGTAAAAGATCCGCAGCTAACAATAAATCTGGTACATCATCACGTCCACCGAGAAAGTGCACATGATTTTCGACTGATAAGGTATGTGCTAGTTTCGTAAACGGCGCGGTATTATCTTGTCCGACAATCAGCAGTTGAGATCGCGCTTTAAGATGAGGCGGCAACGCGGATAAAGCGTGTATTGCGCGATCCACACCTTTTGTTTTGAACCCAGATCCCACCATGAGCAACATAATAGTGTCATCAGGCAAGGAAAGTGACTGCCGCTTATGTTGGCGTCTTTCATGAGCATCTTCCCCAGCAAGGCGGTCTTTTGCGATACCAGGCGGTAAAAGATGAAACCGTTCTGTCTGTGTGTGATAGTAACTTGCAAACGCATGTTGTTGCATAGGAGCGATTAATAAAATCTGTGTTTTTGAAGATGCATCAAAAACTGCTTTTTCAAAAGCCACTTTTTGTCTATAACGTGGCAATAAATGATAAAGAAAAGATCTCTTGCGTGCTTGATAACAGGTATCTGCTGCATAATACCAATCAAGATGTGGCATTTTGTTAAATCCAATAACGAAATCATAGTCTTTTTTTATTGTTGCTATTTTTTTTGCAAAAGAAGCGGCCATCTGATGATTTTGCCAACCACGCGATTTGACCAAATGTAGATTCACCCAAGTAGGTATAGCACCCTGCCACGACAGGGTGAAAACATGTATGTCATGTCCGCGCAATGCACATTGTTCTGTGATGCGCAGAAAATCGCGTTGCAAGCCGCCATAAGGAAAATAGTTAAAAAGACAGAAAGCTAATTTCATTATTCTTCTTTTCTCTTAAATTTAACGGGACGCATTTCTAACAAATAAATACGGCGATTGTCACAATTTAATACCTTGAATCGCCATGGGCCGATTTTGATGCTTTCGCCGCGTTTAGGTAAATGCGTGAAAGATTTGAGTACCCAACCACCCACCGTTTCCACGTCTTCATCATTAATATTTTCTTTAAAATAGGTGTTAAATTCATCAATGGTGGTTGTTGCTTTAATAATATAAGAAGCGTCATTCATTTTTTTGATTTGATCTTCTTCGTCGTCGATATCATATTCATCTTCAATATCACCCACAACCTGCTCGAGTATATCTTCGATTGTAATGAGACCTGCAACATGGCCATATTCATCTAATACGATAGCCATGTGGTTATGCTTGAGTCGAAACTCATGTAATAGAATATCCAGACGCTTGCTCTGTGCTGTGAAATTAGCGGGTCGCATGATATCTGTTACTTCAAATGTAATAGGGTCTTTATCAAAACAATAGGCGAGTAAGTCTTTTGCAAGCAGAATGCCAATCACATGATCTCGTGTAGTATCAATGACAGGAAAGCGAGAATGCCCCGATTCAATAATGAGTGGTAATAATTCATTGAGCGGTTTCCCTTTTTCGACAACAACCAGTTGCCCTTTTGGCACCATCACTTCGCGCACTTGTATATCAGAAATTTGTAGCATGCGTTCCAGCATGCCTAGCATTTCTGAACTCAACACATGTTGATCTTTTGCTTTGCGTAGCAAGATTTTCAGTTGATCTTGATTCTTGGGTTCTCTTTTCAGTGTTGTCAGGAGGCGCTTTAACCAAGAACGTCTTTTATGCGGGTTATCGTCTGCCGCGTTTGTTTTCATGAGATATCATTCTCTCTGTTAATATAAGGATTATTAAAACCAAGGGACTGCATACTATCACTTTCTTGTTTTTCCATACAGATGGCATCATGATCTGTTTCATGGTCATAACCTAGCAAATGATAAATACCATGCACAACCATGTGTGCCCAATGTGCTTCCCACATAATATGTTGTTCTTTCGCCTCCTTTTCAACGACTTTTGCACAAATCACAATATCGCCCAATACGGGTGAAAAAAGCGCGACGTCTGCGGGTACAATATAAGGAAAGGACAACACATTCGTTGGCCCCTCTTTTTTTCTAAATGTTTTATTGAGTATTGTCATTTCATTGATATCAACAATGCGTATTGTCATTTCACCTTGTTTAGGTTGTGTTTTTAACACCCTAGTTGCCCATCGTCGTAGCACGGCCTTTTTGGGAGAGGGTGCTTCGTCAGTGGCGATTTGTATGCTGATGGGATGCATAAAGTTACTATTTTTGTTTAGTCTCGTATTTTTCATACGCTTCTACAATGGTTTGTACCAAAGGATGTCGTACAACATCCGTGGCTTGGAATTGAGTGAACTGAATACCCGATAAATTATTCAGAATGCGTGTTGCATGAATGAGTCCGGAGTCTTCCCGTTTACTCAAATCAATTTGTGTAATGTCGCCTGTAATCACAGCCTTAGAATTAAAACCAATGCGTGTGAGGAACATTTTCATTTGCTCTAGCGTTGTATTCTGGCCTTCATCCAGAATAATAAAAGAATCATTCAGTGAGCGTCCTCGCATATAAGCCAGTGGCAATAATTCAATCACATTTTTTTCGATGAGCTGGTTTACTTTTTCCAAACCAATCATTTCATAGAGCGCATCGTACAAGGGTCTGAGATAGGGGTGCACTTTCTGTGCGATATCACCTGGGAGAAAGCCCAGTTTCTCTCCCGCCTCTACGATAGGGCGCACGAGGATGATGCGGCTAACACGTTCAGTCTCCAATGCCTTGACTGCGCAAGCGACAGCAAGATAGGTTTTGCCTGTCCCAGCAGGACCGATACCAAAGTTGATATCGTATTGTAAGATATTGTTTATATAGCGAATTTGATTTTGGCTGCGAGCGGTAATCGAGCCTTTTTTTAAGCGAATATCAATAGGGTTTTCTGCATGCGGCTCTTCGGTTTGATGATGAACAGCCTGTAAGTAAAGATGAATTCGTTTAGGCTCTAAATCATTGATTTTACTCGTTTCTTGATAGAGCTCTTGGAGCGTATCACAAGCTTGTTTCACTGCTTTATGACGACCCGTAATAGAAAAGGTATAACCACGCTGTTTAATTAACACATCAAGGCGTTTTTCAATGAGTTTAAGATGCTCATTCAATTTGCCACAGAGGTTAAACAGACGGTGATTGTCTTCGGGTGCGAGCGTAAGCTGTTCAGAATAAAGGAGTGTATTCAACTGGACGCATATTCCTCTTCGATTGAACCTACACTAAGTATAGCGTTGATTAGTGGTTTCTACCAGAGCCGTTGTGACTATTTACCTCGGGGGCTTCGCCTGATACGACCCCCCCCTCATCCGCCCTGTCGGGCACCTTCTCCCGGGGGGCTTTGTTGAATAAATCGGAGATGCCTTGGGAGGCACTCGGTGTAACCGAGCCGCGACCGTGAGGGAGCGTCACTGTGCTATAGCTTTTAGCTGAAATTTCTTACTTTATGATATTAAGTG
>DATLOT010000058.1:0-12138 GCA_035536095.1 Gammaproteobacteria bacterium
CACAACTACGGTTAAGCGCCGTAGGCGCGTGAGAGAAAATGCTATACAATTGCTAAAATTAGGTCAGAGTTTTGAATCAATTTCTCAGCTCACGGGACTAAAGGAAGAATTGCGTCAGTTAAAAGACTCGGTGTAACCGAGTGTCTCACCGAGTGCCTCACAGAGCATCTCCGATTTATTCAACAAAGCCCCCTCCGGGAGAAGGTGCCCGACAGGGCGGATGAGGGGATATTAAACAACACTAAACGAAATGAAGTGTCCCATGTTGAGAAACTTAACCGCGATATTTGAGCTAGCAGAGGAAGGTAGTTTTGTTTGCTGGTTTCAAGAAATTCCTGAAATGATGAGTCAGAGAGATGCACTTGATGAGGCGAAGACTAATTTGCTAGACGCTCTTAAAGAGGTTGTAGCGTATAGACGTGAAGCAGCTAGGCAAAAAATTACCCATGCAAATAGCCGAACTGCACAAGCAATACAAACTATGTCTATTACTGTTTAATAAACTCAGCCTATGCTCATCAATCATGAAAAAATTATTTAAATATTATCGTTATTCCTTTGTCTTTGAATAAATTATTTAGCTGAGTGTTTATCATCTCTTTATCAGTGCATTTATGTGAAACAATTATTTGTTGTATTATCTTCATCTGTATAGCTTTTACAAAATCAAATTCAAGAATTAGCGACTCGGGGAAATTAAACTTTGTTCCATCTGGCAGTCGATATTTGCGTTTGCCTAAGCATGATAGCGATATTCTGAATTCTTTTTCTTTGGCAAATTTTTCATCCTTGAAATACACATATTCAATTGGATTTGGTAAATGTTGTGTCAAAAATGCGTTATTAAAGTCTCCGTATGTTACCAATCCATAGTTTATGAAAAAAAAGTTTATTAGTCTTTCGTTGTTGTAAATCAGTCTTGCTTCATCAAAGTAGTTATTTAAAAAATTAATTAATTTATAGCAATCAAAAACTAAGCATATTGCGTTAGAGTCATTGTCGCCGTAGTGCTCCCATATATGTGAGGTATTTTCGGTTGAGAAGCAGCACGCATAAGTTTTTGATCGGCAGGAATCATAGTAATGTCTAGCCGTATATTCGGGAGCATTCTCAAATTTACTTTTTTCGCTAGCTTCTTTATCTTTGTCTGGCTGATCTGAGTCTCTTGTATCATCGGTGTAAGTATTAACTCTTTTGAAGTAAAGATAGTTATCTTTTAACATCTTAAAAAAATTATCAGAAGATGTTATTTTGTATAATAATGTTTCTTCATCGGGTTTTTTTAAAATATAAGCATGTGGTTCAATATGTGTATCGCGATAACTGTTCATTGCTCAAGCATAGCCTTCCGGGGTGTTCACTTCAAGGGCTCCGGGTGGTATTAGTCTAGAATCGGGGTTGAAAAAATCCTTTTAAATTAAAGAGTTGCAGGATTTCTTGTTGGCTAAGTGGTGTATTTCGGCAGAAAATATATCAATAAAATCAGTAGATTAATTTCCATGGTAGTTTTTCAGTCAAATCGACAGTTTGACATTATAAACGCAAAGTATGCTTGTAATTCAACTATTTTTGATTTTAGATCTCGACTTTAACATAAAAGCCGCATATAATGATTCTATGCTATATAAAATCACTATTGAAAATTTTTTTTCTGTTGCGGATTGTCAAGAACTTGTTTTCGAGGTTCCTGCCAATGCGCCAGATTTGGCTTGTTTTAGGGCGCCGCGCTCTGATGACGGGATCCGATTGCCTGTAGTAGTCGGCTTTTTCGGCCCTAACGCTTCAGGTAAATCCACTATTTTGCGTGCAGTTGTGTCAGCTGCTGTTTTTGCTTCTCATAGCTTTAGTTGGGCGGATGAAGTTAACCTTTTCTTTCAGCCCTATAGGCGAGAAGACTGGTGGGGAAAGCCGACTAAAGTTACGATTGAGTTTGATTGTCAGCTTAGTGATAACGATTCATCTGCGATATTTCGTTATGAGCTGCATATTGCGCACAAGGCTGCTAATTTTAGCGATAAGGTTGTTGCGTATGAAGCATTGTCTTATGCGCCACAGGGAAGGTTTCGAACACTGTTTAAGCGAAAAAATCAAGAGATTCATTTTGGTCATGAATTTGGTATCTCTAATACGAATGATCCGAGAAAAGAAAGTATTCGTCCGAATGCGAGTGTTATTAGTACATTAGCAAAATTGAATCACCCCTTGTCAATTTACCTAAGTGGAATAATAGGAACGCTGCAAACCAATATTGTTGGTGTAACTAAAGTTCAACAAAATGCTACTCAATGGTTATCAATATATGCGCAGAATAAAGATTGTTTGGCTCGGTTGAACAAAGAATTGCGACGACTTGATATTGGTCTTGAGTCAATGGTGGTTGAGCAAAGCGATCAAGGTTTGTTTGCTAAACTGTACCATGTGGGGCTTGATGATTTTATTTTTCTAGCGGAAGAGTCATCAGGCACTCAGCGCTTTATCGAGATTTTCCCTCGTCTGCACTATGTTCTTGAGACAGGTAGTATTGCAATTATTGATGAGATTGACACAGATCTACACCCTTTGTTGTTGCCCGAATTGTTCCGCTGGTTTGGCGACCCTGAGCGCAATCCTCGTGGTGCGCAATTGTTTTTCACTGCCCACAATCCAGGCTTATTAGAAGATCTGGAGAAAGAACAAGTTTTTCTTACTGAGAAACCTAGTGGGCAAGCTACGCGTGTTTATGGCGCGCGTGACATTCAGGGATTGCGCCGCGAGCCAAATCTGATGAGAAAATACCTTGCAGGTGAATTAGGCGCTGTGCCGCGTATTGGATAGATAATGACAAGAAAAATGATATCACAGCGGACGCGATTTTTCTTCTCGGTTGAGGGTGAGGGAGAGCAATCAGTTATTAAATGGTTTCAAGAGCTTTCAGATCAACATGGATTGTATGTGCATCTTGATTGCGAGGTTTTGAAAGGTGGTGGTTATAAAACCATGCTCGAAGGAGCAATACGCTGCCGGAAACGCAAAGAAAGACAAAAAGCTAAAAACTCGATCTTGTTGGTAGATGGTGATCGAGCCGAAGGCGATGACGGTTGGTCGCTTTCTAAACTTCGACAAGAAGCATCCAGGGAAAAATTTGTTGTATGCGTCCAGCATCCTAATCTAGAAGGGTTGTTATTGCGTTTGATGCCAGGGAAAGAAAGTTTGCAGCCTGATAGAGCGAACGTTCAAGCGCAGTTGCGTAGCGTGTGGTCGAATTACAAAAAGCCAGCTGATGCGCGTACACTCGCTAAAAAATTCACTATACATGACCTACTTCGTGTTGCTAAATTAGACGAGGATTTGGGCAATGTGTTAAGAATGATAGGATTAGGGAAATGAGCCTGTTTTTGGCGCCATCCAAGGCAAGCTTGATGGTGGCTATGAGTGGACTCGAACCACCGACCTCAGCATTATGAGTGCCGCGCTCTAACCAGCTGAGCTACATAGCCAATTTATTGAAAGTGCGGAGTATTCTCAGGGCTTTTGTCTGAACTGTCAAGATACTTAACCGAGCCGCGACCGGCAGGGAGTTGCTGGTCAATAGTGACGCTCCCTCACGGTCGCGGCTCGGTTTGGGCGGATATTTTCCACTGACTATTGCAACTTGCCGATCGCTTCCGTACAATGTGCCCCTTACAATTTGGTTAACTCCTTGCTTCTACCATGGTGGTAGGGGCTACTAAACCGTGGGGAGCACGTTATGAATGAAAGTATGCGACACTATGAAGTCGTGTTTTTAGTCCATCCCGATCAGAGTGAGCAAGTTCCCGCTATGATCGATCGCTATACTAATATCATTAATCAGGGAAAAGGAAAGATTCACCGTCTAGAAGACTGGGGACGCCGACCTTTAGCCTATCCGATCAATAAGATTATGAAAGCCCATTATGTGCTCATGAATGTTGAGTGCAATCAGACAGCTATCAATGAATTGGCTGAGAATTTTAAGTACAATGACGCAGTTGTGCGCAATCTCATACTCCATATGGATGGCCCTGTGACAGAAGCTTCGCCTGTCCTGAAAGAAAAAGATAATCGACAGAGTGATGTTGAGCACCATGACGGAGATCGTCGCTCAGAATCACATAAGAAGCATGAAGAAAAAAATGAAGATGTTGCAGAGTAATCTACAACAAGGCCCCCCTGATCTTGTATATCAGAGTGAATGCCAGAGTGGTTTAACAATATTCTAGTAGGAGATTTAAAACAGTGGCTCATTTTCGTCGTAAAAAAATGTGTTATTTCACAGCGAATAAAATTAAGACAGTGGACTATAAAGACATTGGCTTATTGAGAAAATTCATTATGGTGGAAAACGGAAAAATTGTACCAAGCCGTATCACGGGGACAAAAGCGCGTTACCAACGCGCAGTGACACGAGCAATTAAACGGGCGCGATTCTTAGCAATGCTACCTTACTCAGATAGCCATTAATTTTATGTGGTTGTTAAAAGTCACAAATTTTATACTGCTGCATCGTAAGAAAGCGTTGGCGATGACTTTTGGGATAACCTTTCTCCCTGTATTAGGTGCGCTGGGGATTCTGATTGCTGCTTTTGTGACCTTAATAAAAGGTCCAAAAGAGGGTGCGCTTTTTTCACTTGCTGCGATCGCCCCCTATCTGATTAGCTTTGCTTTTTCAGGGGGAGGGGAAGCCTCTACGCCTTTGGTTCTATGGGCGGCTTTAGGTGTGGCAGTAGTGAGTAATTTGCTGACTTGGGTTTTTGCTGTCATGCTATACAAGCGCGCCAGTTGGAGTATGGTTGTACAAACAGCAGCTCTGTTAGGCGTGCTGTTTGTGAGTGTTGTGCACTTGATTAACCCGAAAGTGGAAAGTTGGTGGAATACAGAACTGCAACGTTATTACGAGGCAGCTAAAGAAATTGAAACAGTGACTGATAAGACGGCTGCTGTTGATAATCAAATTGCACAGTCGGAGGCTATCAAGATTTCAAGCCACTACGCAACAGGATTTATGTCTGCCGCTGTTCTTATTAACGCGTTGCTGCAATTGGCTGTTGCGCGTTGGTGGCAATCTGTTGCTTTTAAGCCAGGTAGTTTTAGGCAAGAGATGCATAACATACGATTGAGTCGTTTAGCGGGTCTGCTGTTTGGCGTCAGTTTAACACTAGCATACTGGGATAATCTGTCGTACTGGGATAATAGCGTTGTCCTAGATATGATGCCTATTCTCTATGCGTTGTTTACAGTGGCCGGGCTAAGCTTGATCCACTTTTTATTTGGACTGAAGAAACTGTCAGTGAGTTGGTTTTTTCTGTCCATTGTGTACATTACGCTTGCGTTTTTATTGCCCGGAAGCGTGATTTTTGTATCGATGATAGCATTAATTGATATTCCAATTGATGTGAGAGCAAGATTGCAAAAGCGTTAAGGTTGGCGGAAATCGCTGTTTTTATAATGTTGATAAAGAAGGGGGAGTAAGAAAATGCAGGTTATCTTACTTGAGAAGATTCGTAATTTAGGTGGTTTGGGTGATTCGGTAAAGGTTGCATCAGGGTTTGCGCGGAACTTTTTGTTTCCGAAGGGCAAAGCGGTGCGTGCAACAGATGCTAATTTGGAACAATTTAAGCAACGTCGCGCTGAGCTTGAAAAATTAGCTGAGCAAAGGCGAGAGGCTGCTACGGCAAGGCAACAATTGATCAATGCAATGGGGCCCGTGACCGTCCTTGCTAAAGCAGGAGAGGAAGGCAAGCTTTTCGGTTCAATCGGCATTCGTGACATTTCTCAAGCCATTTGTGATGCTGGCGTTAAAGTTGAGAAGCGCGAAGTGCGGTTACCAGCTGGCGGAAGTTTAAGGATGCTGGGCGAATATGATGTTATCGTCGAGTTAGATGGTGATATCAGCGCAACGATTAAGGTTATCATTGCACCTCAGTCTTAAACTTGTTGTTGGTTTCTGATATCTTATTACCAAGGTCAGTGGCGTTTCCACTGACCGATTGGATAAACGGGTATATATATGGAAGCCGAATTGGTAAAAAAACAAACAGTTGTGCAAGCAAGAAACCCTCTTCAGGTGAAAGTTCCTCCGCATTCTATTGAAGCAGAGCAGTCAGTCTTAGGTGGCTTGATGCTGGATAGTCGCGCCTGGGATACGATTATTGATCGTTTGCGAGATGAAGACTTTTATCGGCATGACCATCGTTTAATTTTCCGTGCCATTGCCAAACTGATAGAGCAAAATAAACCCGTTGATGTTTTGACTGTCTCTCACATGTTGCGCGAGCTGCATGAATTAGATCAGGCGGGCGGCGAGGTTTATCTTTTTGAGTTAGCGAATAATACACCCAGTGTTGCCAATATTACTGCTTATGCCGATATTGTGCGTGATCGCTCTATTCTGCGGCAGCTTATTATCGCAGCAAATGACATTGCAAATAGCGCTTTTGACACCAAAGGCAGGAGTATTCTAGAGTTACTGGACACAGCAGAACGCAATGTGTTCGCTATAGCTGGTCAAGATGCGCGTGGTACAGGGCCCGTGAATGTGAAAGAGTATCTGACCAGAACAATGGATCGTATTGATACCCTGTTTCACGCAAAAACACCTATTACAGGGTTGCCAACGGGTTACCATGATTTTGATGAAATGACATCAGGACTGCAGCCATCTGATCTGGTGATTATCGCAGGTCGTCCGTCGATGGGTAAAACCATGCTAGCGATGAATATTGCGGAACATGTTGCGATTAAGAGTCGCTTGCCTGTGTTGATTTTCAGTATGGAAATGCCAGGTGAAGCGATTGTGATGCGTATGTTGTCTTCGCTATGTCGGATTGATCAGCTGCGTATACGAACGGGTAAATTAGCAGATGAAGATTGGCCGCGTATCAGTTCCACAGTGAGTATGTTATCAGATGCGCCTTTGTTTATTGATGACTCTCCGGGTTTGAGTCCTGCAGAGATGCGCGCGCGTGCGAGACGTCTTGCAAAAGAGCATGGGCAAATAGGGTTAATCGTGGTGGATTATTTGCAATTGATGCAAGTGTCTGGCCATAGTGAAAATCGTACAGCTGAAATCTCGGAAATTTCACGATCATTAAAAGGACTGGCTAAAGAACTCAAAGTGCCTGTTATTGCGTTATCGCAGTTAAATCGTGGATTAGAACAGCGATCTGATAAGCGTCCTGTGATGTCTGATCTGCGTGAATCCGGCGCGATTGAGCAAGATGCGGATCTTGTGACTTTCATTTATCGAGATGAAGTTTATAATGAGAATTCATCAGAGAAAGGTATTGCTGAAATTATTATTGCTAAACAGCGTAATGGTCCCATTGGTAAATTGCGCCTAACATTTATGGGTCAGTATACTTGTTTTGAGAATTATGTACGTCATCCAGGATATGAATGAGTCGTCCCGCCAAAATCACAATTCATTTAAACGCGCTCAAGCATAACTTACGCCGTGTCAGAGAGTTTGCACCTGCAGCTTTTGTGATCGGTATGGTAAAAGCAAATGCTTATGGACATGGTTTGGTGACTATTGGTCGTGCATTGTCTGGCGCTGATGCTTTAGGCGTTGCCGCGATTGAAGAAGGGATTGCTTTGCGTGCGGCGGGTGTGAAATCACCTATTGTTTTATGTGAAGGATTGTTTTCTCAAGAAGAAGTTGTGCAAGCGGAAAAGCATCAATTTACTTTAGTTGTGCATCATCTTCCTCAAGTTGAGATGTTGGCAAATGCAAAAGTGGAAGAGCCCTTTTCTGTGTGGTTGAAAATCAACACGGGAATGAATCGTTTGGGTGTATTGCCTGAGCAGGTAGAGGATATTTATCAGCGTTTGTCGCAGATAGAAGCCGTGAAGAAACCAATAGGATTGATGACGCATTTTGCGGAAGCGGATGATATGCAGAGTGAAGCAACAATGAAACAGATGCAGTTATTTGAGCGTTTGACATCGCATTTCGCTGTTCCTAAAAGTATGGCGAATTCTGCGGGTATTATCGGATGGCCGATGAGTCATGCAGATTGGGTGCGACCGGGGCTGATGTTATACGGTGTTTCTCCTTTGCAACAGCAGACCGCAGCGGTGCATGGTTTGCAGCCAGTGATGACGTTATCTTCTCGTGTGATTGCTATTATACCGGTGAAAAAAGGTGGAAAGGTGGGTTATGGTGGTACTTGGACTGCATCGCAAGATACGCGTATTGGTATTGTTGGTATGGGTTATGGTGATGGCTATCCGCAGTTTGCAAAAAATGGTACACCTGTTTTGGTAAATGGTAAGCGTTGCGCATTAGTGGGTAGGGTATCAATGGATATGCTCACTGTTGATTTGCAGACGCAGCCAGAAGCGCAAATTGGTGATCTGGTGGTGTTGTGGGGGGAGGGGTTGCCAGTAGAAGAGATTGCAGCAGGTAGTGCCACTTCTCCCTATGAAATACTCACCGGCGTAACAGCTCGCCCTCTCGTTAGTGTTGTCCATTCATAAGCACCTGCCATGAAACCGAACAGCGCGCAAAACCGAGCATGGTCGCGGCTTCAGTATCAGCTGCAAAGCTAATGTTGACTACTCACTCACTTCTCAGCCGATCGACAGTAGAGGGATTGCTATATCATTTTGTGAGATCGACAGTTGAGGGATTGCTATATCATTTTGTGAGTATGCGGGCTTAGGATAAACTTTTAACAATTCTTCTTCGGCATCTTTTATTATCCCGAATAAGCGACATGCCAGAGCACGGCTATCATTTTCGATGTAATGTTTATATTTCAGTCTACGCTGTTTCTTGCGCACAGCATAGAGTCCTCCTATGGTAGTTGGGGGCAGAGTGCATGCTGCCATAATAAATGGATATTTCGGGCTAGTGGGTAGGGAGAGCGCTAGCATAATGCAAACAACAGTGATGCAAGGAAGGAGAACTATTGCAAAAAGAAGCGATTTCGCCAGACGGTCCCACCATCTCTCATCTCGCCACTGTCTTTCGTGATCGCTTGCCAGGCATGGGTGGTTATCCCTCAATGATCTTTGAGAGGCCCCTAGTCGGTAATCAGCAGTGTTTCGAGTAGGAAGCTCATTTGTGGCAATCATCTTAATAAAGTTGTTCAAGCTGCTGAGGGCAGTGCAAACATTGATTGCCTCGTAGGGCAGTAAAAAAAAATTATAGTCCTCAGGTAAATGTTTTTTTCGTATATTTAAATATGTTTTTAGACTTGCAAGATGTGTTTCGCATGTCTCGAGGAATGTCAGAATAGCTTTACCTTGACTACTCATCGCTTTGACTTGTTCATTCGTTGCTTTAGCAGCCGCTATTTGATCCAAATTCTCTGATAAGAGTTTAATAAAGAAAGCCATGTTGTATTTTTTATTTCGATCAATTGCATTTTCATCAAGCGGCACAGCTTCATAATGTCCGCGACCACCAAATAGTCTCAGCATAACGCCCCCCTCAATATGCAGCGCTCATTAGAGCATGCTCTGTGGTATTTTTGCAAGCGCGGTTTTAAAGCTAATGTTGGCTACTCACTCACTTCATTCAACCGATCAACAGTTAAGGGATTGCTATACCATTTTGTGAGTATGTGGGCTTAAGGTAAACGTTTAACAATTCTTCGGCGGCATCTTTTATTGTCCTGAATAAGCGACCTGTCTGAGCATAGCTATCATTTTCGATGTAATGTTTATATTTCAGTCTCTGCTGTTTCTTGCGCACAGCATAGAGTCCTATGCTAGTTGGGGGCAGAGTGCACGCTGCTATAATAAATTGATCTTTCGGGTAAGGAGAGGAGGTTCTAGCGGGTGGGAAGAGCGCTATCATAATGCAACTAAAAATGATGCTAGTAAGGAGAGCTACTGCAAAAAGAAGCGATATTCGCCAGACGGTCTCCCACCATCTCTCATCTCGCCACTGTCTTTTTCGATCTCTTGTAAGCCATCGTGGGTTACTCAATGTGTTTTGAGCGCACGATAGTCGGGTAATAGATAGTTTTATTGATAGAACAATTTTTTCAGGGGCATTGTTATTTGTGGCAATCGTGTTAATAAGGTAGTTCAATCTGATGAGAGCACTGTAAATACAGGTTTCCTCGTGTTCCGCTAAATAAAAACAATAGTTCTCGCTCCTAGGCAAATATTCTTTGTATTTATTTAAATATATTCTTAGACTTGCAAGATGTGTTTCACATGTCTCGAGGAATGTCAGAAGAGCTTTACCTTGGCTACGCATTTCTTCGGCTTGTTTGTTTGTTGCTATAGCAGCCGCTTCGGTAGTCGCTATTTTATCCAAAATGCCTGGGAAGCTTTTAAATGCTTCATATATCTCGAGGAATGTCAGAAGAACTTTACCTAGGGTACGCATTTCTTCGGCTTGTTTGTTTGTTGCTATAGCAGCCGCTTTAGCAGCCGCTATTTGATCCAAAGTGCCTGATAAGTTTTTAACAAAGGAAGCCATTTTGGATTGTTCATTTTGATCAATTGCATTTTCATCAAGCGGCAAAGCTTCATAATATCCGCGACCACCAAATAGTCTCAGCATAACGCCCCCCCTCAATATGCAGCGCTCATTAGAGCATGCCCTGTGGTATTTTGCAAACGCGGTTTTAAAGCTAATGTTGACTACTCACTCACTTCATTCAACCGATCAATCGCTTCTTTGATTGTTTGTACAGGTAATAATGTCATGCCGTCGATAGATTTCTTTGTTGCGTTTCCTTCTGGGATAATCGCTGTTTTAAATCCATGTTTGGCGGCTTCTTTGAGGCGCTCTTGCCCACCGGGAACGGGGCGTATTTCACCTGCCAAACCAAGTTCACCGAAGGTAATGAGATGAGCGGGTAAGGGTTGGTTACGTAAACTGGAAAGTATAGAAAATACAGTGGGTAAATCAGCAGCAGGTTCTGTAATCTGTAATCCACCTACAACATTAATAAAAACATCAAGGCTGTGTGTGGATATGCCTGTGTGTCGATGCAAAACAGCAAGCAACATCGAAAGCCGCTGTGTATCTAAGCCAACAGATAAACGACGTGGATTACCCGTTGTTTGATCAACCAGTGCCTGTACTTCTACAAGTAAAGGTCGTGATCCTTCTTTGGTTGCTGTGATGCTACTGCCCGACACAGGCTGCGTGTAACGAGATAAAAAAATCGCAGAAGGATGACTGACTTCACGCAATCCTTTCTCTGTCATTGCAAAAATGCCTAACTCATTCACTGCACCAAATCGATTTTTAACCGCACGAATCATGCGATAACGATTGTCTTGCTCACCTTCAAAATAAAGCACAGTATCAACAATATGTTCAAGTACACGTGGACCTGCAATATGTCCTTCTTTGGTAACGTGACCAACTAAGAATAACGCTGTGCCCGTTTGTTTCGCGTAATTCACAAGCTGCATCGCGCTTTCACGCACTTGCCCAACAGATCCCGGTGCAGAGCTCAACAGCGAAGTATGCATCGTCTGAATAGAATCAATGACAATCGCTAATGGTTTCTCACGTGCCGCATGATTCAAAATATTTTCAACATGCGTGTCCGCCAACAACCATAATTCTTTTTCACAAAGACCAAGACGTTTAGCGCGCAGCGTAATCTGCTGCGGTGATTCTTCACCTGTCACATACAGCACTTTAATTCGTTGACCCAAGTAAGCAATGGTCTGCAAGAGTAAAGTGGATTTACCAATGCCCGGATCGCCTCCAATTAATGTGGCAGAACCAGTCACAATACCACCACCTAAGACGCGATCAAGTTCTGGTAATCCTGAAGAAAGACGCAAGGCTTCATCGAGCGTGATATCCGTCATGCGCGTCAGCTGTGTTTGGTTGTTGCCCGCATAACCTTGATAACGTGAGAGCGGTGTAATGGTTGCTTGCTCTTCCGCGAGCGTATTCCATTCTTGGCAGCCAGAGCACTGTCCTGTCCATTTGGGATGAACGGTACCGCAGGTTTGACAACAGAATGTTTGTTTGGGTTTACTAGACATGTATTGACCGCTCCGTGGTTGAAAATTCGGTTTTTAACAGCGTTGAACGTATCCTCTTGCGCTCGAGTATGCCCGGCGAAACTGAGCCGCGTTACCGAGCCGCGACCGTGAGGGAGCGTCACATGACTAACAGGTGCCACCGTTCAATAACAGTGACGCTTGCTA
>DATLOT010000059.1:0-12507 GCA_035536095.1 Gammaproteobacteria bacterium
CACAACTACGGTTAAGCGCCGTAGGCGCGTGAGAGAAAATGCTATACAATTGCTAAAATTAGGTCAGAGTTTTGAATCAATTTCTCAGCTCACGGGACTAAAGGAAGAATTGCGTCAGTTAAAAGACTCGGTGTAACCGAGCCGCGACCGGCAGGGAGTCACATGAATCTGATAAAAGCTGGTGTATAACAATGCAATATTTTAACCACTATAAGGCAATTTAATATCATAAAGTAAGAAATTTCAGCTAAAAGTTATAGCACAGTGACGCTCCCTCACGGTCGCGGCTCGGTTACACCGAGTGTCTCACCGAGTGCCTCACAGAGCATTTTCGATTTATTCAACAACGCCCCCAGAGAGAGAAGACATGCGAGACGAAGCCCCAGAGCAAATAGCTACAGGAGAAGACATGCGAGACTTGGCTCCAGAGAAAATAGCGGCAGTATTTGTATGCAAAAATGTTATCTGTTCGTTTACACGCGATACGTTATCTTTACCATAATGCCTGATACACATGCCATGGTGCGTTTTACAACATCCGGTAACGTTTTTGCGCCAGCTTCTATTGCCCACTGACGATGATGGCTTTCGTCTGATTCCATCTGTTTTACAATCGCTAAGCTACGCTTATCTTGAAGAGGCAACATCTCTACATGCGATGTTAAATGTTTGATAACTTGCGTTTCTGTCTCTGCAACAAAACCTAAACTCCAGCCATCACCCATCACGCCAGCTATCATGCCTAAACAAAAAGAACCTGCATACCATAACGGATTCAGATAACTGGTGCGGCTGTGTAATTCATCTAACCGTTTTTTGCACCAACTTAAGTGATCGCCCTCTTCTAAAGCAGCTTGTTCCAACTGTGCCTGCATACTGGGTTGAAAGCACACCATGCGTTGGCCATGATAAAGCCCCTGCGCGCACACCTCACCTGTATGGTTGATACGCATCAGCGCAGCAGCATGCCGCTGTTCTTCTGCTGAAAGCGTTGTCTCAGGTATGCGGTCACCAGGATAAGGGCTGCCTGTTGTTTTCACCTGATCTGAGAGCACGCGCAAAACCTGATCAATTCTGAGGCATATTTTATCGGCTAAACTATAGCAGCGCGCTGCTTTTTGCGTCATCATACGTTTCCTGTAACGTGTTAGAGTACGTAGAGTATAGTGCCAGTTATGCAAAATATATTCAAATCTGATTTTATTAAAAAGCATCCTCGTTTGGATGCGCGTGTGATGCGTATACAAACGCCACATGGGGAAGTGCAAACACCCACCTTTATGCCGGTTGGTACGCGCGCCATGCTAAACTACCTTACCCCGACAGATCTAGAGCAGAACGGCAGTGAGCTAATCCTGGGTGGTAATACCTACCATATGCTCTGTACACCTGGCATGGAAGTCATTGAAACATTAGGCGGGATGCATCGATTAATGGGTTGGCATAAAGCGATGCTAACAGACAGCGGCGGATTCCAAGTGCTCAGCCTCTCTAAAAAAGGCACCATTTGTTTAATCGATGAAGAGGGTGCGCACTTTAAACATCCGCTGACAGGAAAAATTATTCACCTCAATTCCGCTTCTTCCATCCAAGCACAAAAAATTATTGGTGCAGATATCATTATGGCTTTTGATCAATGCACGCCTGAAACAGGTGGACGTGAAGCCGCTATTGCTGCGCTGAATCGCACACACCGTTGGTTGGTGTTGTCTAAAGAAACACATGATAAAAACCCCTACTCTGCTTATGGCCACAAGCAAGCGCTCTTTGGCATCATCCAGGGTGGCAGCTTTCGTGATTTGCGAGAAGAAAGCACCGCTTTTATTCTTAGCCAAGAATTAGATGGTATTGGCATTGGCGGAGAAGTGATTGGTTTTGATATGTTAAAAACATGTGAAATTATTGACTGGATCAGACCCCTGTTGCCGGAAAATAAAATTCGTTACACGATGGGTGTGGGCTTAAATCCACAAGATTTGATAGACGTCGTTGCAAAAGGCATTGATATCTTTGATTGTGTTGCGCCAACACGCAATGCCAGACATGGTACGCTATATTGTGGTGCGCTTGTTGAAAAAGAGGGGTGGTTAGCGTTTGAATCAGAGAGCAAGAACGCGCATATCCTTATCAAAAAAAGTATCTATGCAAAAGATGACTCCCCTATTATGCCAGGATGTGATTGTTATACCTGTCAACGCTTTAGTCGAGGCTATTTGCATTATCTTTATAAAGAAGGCTTGATCGCTTACTTTCATTTAGCCAGTATTCATAATATTCACGTGATGCAAGCAACCTGTGCGCGCATGCGTGCGTTTATTATGAATTCATAGTATGATGGGTATAGTAAAAAGAGGATTCGTCACGGAGGAAGGGATGCTATCTCCCGTCACATTATCAACAGATTTTGCGTTCTTTTTTAGAATTATTTTCGCCTGCTTATTGGGGTGTTTAATTGGCTGGGAACGTGAACGTCACCGCAACATTCTCTCTGCGGGTATTCGTACTTATGGTGCGATTTCTTTAGGCGCTTGCGCCTTTGGTATTGTGGGACTCTGCATTGCGAATGCAGATCCTTCTCGCATTGCGTCGCAAGTTGTCACAGGCATAGGCTTTTTAGGTGGCGGTATTATCTTCAGGCAAGGTGATTATGTCACGGGGCTTACGACTGCTGCTACATTGTGGGCAACAGCAGCGGTAGGTTTGGCTGTTTCGATGGGGCTTTATCTTACCGCATCGCTAACGGCGATTATTATTTTTCTCTTGTTATATCTGCCTAGAATGGAGTGGTGGAAGAAGATTGCTAAGAGTAAAAGTAATCTGTAGAGCTAAAAATAAATATCCCCTCATCGCCGCGTTACCGAGCCGCGACCGTAAGGGAGCGTCACATGACTAACAGGCGCCACTGTTCAATAACAGTGATACTTGCTAGTCATGTGACGCTCCCTCACGGTCGCGGCTCGGTCTTGCCGGGCACACTCGACAGGGCGGATGAGGGGAAGGAAAATAATATACTCTATATCGTCTTATTTAAAACAATGAGTGCGCCTACCTGCACTAACCACACAACCCACACGATTTCCATAAAATACGGAAACCAGCTTCTTTTTAATGCCCAATAAATAAGGGATGGTACAAGGCCGATGAATATAGGTACGCTCAAGAGTGCAATGAGTCCGCGCGCAATGCTGCCAGCTTCACCACCAGAAAAGACACTCATCAGTAATTCAGAAACCCAATCATGTGATCTTACCAGCAGTAAAACCGCTTCTTGCGCATAATTTGCAGCAATAATAATGCCAATACTTAAAACGGTAATTGTGATCAATTGCTTAAACATCTTTCTTCTCCCCTATACCAAGTTCAGTAGCACGTGCTTTAGCAGCCAGCAGTGCTTTTTTAAACGCTTGCTGTACACCTTCATTCTCTAAGACAGAAATAGCCTGTTCTGTGGTGCCACCCGGTGAGGTGACCAGACGTCTTAATTCTGCTAATGATTTCCCGCTTTCAATCGCAAGACGTGCGGCACCCAATCCCGTTTGTAAAGTGAGTAACCGTGCAATATCAGGCGATAATCCCTGCTCAATGGCGGCATTTTGTAATGTCTCCATGATAAAGAAAAAATAAGCCGGTCCGCTACCAGAGAGCGCAGTGACGGTATCAAGCAAGGCTTCTTCTTGTAGCCAAACAGTTAATCCTACACCACGAAAAATCGATTCCGCTATATTTTTTTGTGTTTGGTCAGCTAATGCATTTGCAAATAAAGCGGTTGCGCCGGAACCGATAATGGCTGGTGTGTTTGGCATTGCCCTGATAATAGGGGTTTGTGTCCCTATCCATTTTTGAATATCTGATTCGCGTGCGCCTGCAACAACCGAAATAATGAGCGCTTTACGAAATAATATTTTTTTTGCGAGTTGTTGTGCGACAGTTGAAAATAACAGTGGTTTAATCGCAAAAATAACAACATCTGCTAACTCCACTGCCTTGGCATTATCTGTTGTGGTGCGTATCTGAAATTCATCTTCTAAAGCGTTCAGTTTTTCAGAGGAAGGTCCACATGCCCACAGTTTGTCGCAAGGATATCCGTTACTCACTAAACCGCTGATTAAGCATCTCCCTATATTGCCAGCGCCTATTATCGCAATAACGGAGTGTTGCATGAGGGGTGCCTTATTTTCTTTCGTTAGTATACATTAGCATAGAATTAAAAAGCGAATAAAGCTAAAAAGTGTACGAGTAATTTCCTCTCACGCGCCTACGGCGCTTAACCGTAGTTGTGTTGCCATTACCCCGGCCTTCGGATTGCTACTACCCCGGGTAAGCGCGGAGCGCGTAGCCCGGGGTATAATGCCACACCCCTGCGCTTTTAAGCACCGGAGGTGCGTGAGAAGATTCGTCTTAGCTTTAAGAAGCATCCGCCGTTGCTTTTTCTGTTTTTTCTGCTGTTTGTGTTTTCACGGTATCGGTTTCTTGATTATTCCCTTCTAAGACAGCAAAGAGATTGTCATACCTGTTGTGAGGGCTCCAAGCATACCAACCATCTGCTTGCGCTTCATCTACGGCGCGTATCTGCTCCTTGATATATTTCAAAGTGCTTCCATGCGACATGGGATAATGGTAATTAGAGAGCTCAATGTAGGCATAGACCTTCATGGGTACACCCTGCTCCCCAAACTGCTTCTTGATACTTTGCAGAGAACCATAAACAGTCTCATAAGGGCGTTTGAAATGATAATCAAAAGGGACATAGTGTGAGGGGTAAACCATAGGGCAAATGGCATCGACGCTTTCTGAGAATAATTTTACATTTTGCCCAATATACTTAGACTCCCCGAAACTGGTAATGCCAAAGACATCGATTTGTAAAGGAATGTCTTGCTCAGCAAGTTTATTTTTAAACCATTGTATGACCTTCATGACATTTTTTGCATTCTCTGAAGAAGGTTTTTGTGCAGTATTATAACGGATATAGTCTAATTGTATTTCATCTGCACCCCATTCAATGGCTTGTTTCACAAGTGCATATTTTTTTTGCCAAATAGCAGTATTAGCCATGGCCTCTTTTGTGGCACCATTAGGGAACATGATTATTCTTGCTACATATCTGATATTATTTTCTTTCACAAGCGCGATGTTCTGCTCATACCGCTTAGAAGGAAGTTCCATATCGATTACAAACGTATCAATCCCAGCCGCTTTTGCATGCTTGATTAAGTACTTGAGTAATGTCGTGTTTTCTAATGTATATTGGGTCAGGTAAATACCTCTTACCCCTTTCACGCTTTTTGATTTCGTGCTTTCTGCCCCAATTGCCGTTGTTAAAAATAAAAGAGAGACTAAAAAAAGAATCATTCCGATTGATTTGATTAACATTTGCCACCTCATTACGAATTCCTCATACTTGTAGTTTACGCCGACATATACGAGGTGGGGTGTGGTATAATAGGGCTGTTACAACCGCTTGCCAAATAAGGCTGTGCCAATTCGGATGATCGTAGACCCCTCGGCAATTGCAGCTTCGAAGTCACTGGACATGCCAGCTGATAAGGTATCGAGTGTTGCGTACGCTTCCTTTAACGATTGCCACAACAAAGAAAGTTGATGGAAGATGCGGCGTTGCGTTTCGAAGTCGTCACTGGGTGGTGGCATCATCATCAGTCCCCTTAAGCGTAGCCTGGTAAGAGATTGGCAAGCCTGTGTCAATGCAGATAGCGCATCTATGGTTTTATCACATCCTTGGGATTGTCGATCAAACTTAATTTGTATGCAGATATTCAACGGTGGAAGAGAAGCAGGTCGTTGTGCATCAAGTCGCACTAAGGTTTTAAGATCAGTGACACTATGCACCCATGCAAAATGCTCAGCTATCTGACGTGTTTTATTTTGCTGTATATTCCCAATAAAATGCCACTCAATGGCCGCTGTGCTTTTATCCAGTGACAATAGTGCAGCTTGTTTAGCAATAGCCTCTTGCGCGTAGTTTTCACCAAAAGCACGCTGCCCTGCTTGGAAGGCAGTCATCATTTTTTCGATGGACTGCTGTTTGCTCGCTGCAAGCAGTGATACCGCACCCACTGGGCGCTCATACTTCTTTTCATATGAACGCATCAGGGTGGTGAGTCTTGCAAGATTTTCAGCAATATTTGTCATTAGCGTGCGATTGGCCCCGCTTTCCTAATGGCATCGCTCACATCAAAACGATTAAAGTTTGTAATGAATTGATCAATTAAGGTGCGTGCATTTTTTTCATAAGCCGCTATGTCAGACCATGTCTTGCGAGGATCTAATAGCTTTGTCTCTACGCCGGGAACGGCTTTAGGGATGGATAAATTAAAGCCAGGCAGCACTTCATAGTCTGCATCTCTCAATTGGCCTTCTACAATGGCGCTAACAATAGAACGCGTTGTAGGGATAGAAAAACGACTACCGCCTTCACCATAACCACCGCCCGTCCAACCCGTATTCACAAGATAAACATGGGCAGGGTGATGCTGTAAGCGCTTTATCAATAGCTCAGCATAGGTGCTGGGTGACCTGGGAAAGAAGGCTGCACCAAAGCAGGTGCTAAAAGTGGGTTTGATACCGCCACCTTGTCCAACTTCTGTGCTTCCTACCAGCGCTGTATAGCCGCTTAAAAAATAATAAGCTGCCTGCTCAGGTGTCAGACGCGCAATAGGTGGTAAGACACCATAGAGATCGCATGTTAAAAAAAGAACAGAATCAGGCTGCTTGCCACGATTGTTTTCTACACGTGAGGAAATGAATGTCAGTGGGTAAGCTGCACGCGTGTTTTGCGTGAGGCTACTATCAGCATAATCGGGTTCTTTTGTGTCTGGATGCAACACAACGTTTTCAATCACCGCGCCATGCTTGATAGCGTTCCAAATAAGGGGTTCTCGCTCTTTGCTTAGGTCTATACATTTTGCGTAACAACCACCTTCAAAATTAAAAACACCTTCCTCGCCCCAGCCATGCTCATCGTCGCCAATCAATAAGCGCGTGGGATCTGCCGATAACGTGGTTTTTCCTGTACCAGATAAGCCAAAAAAGAGAGCGGTATCGCCTTTTTTGCCGACATTTGCAGCGCAGTGCATGGGCAAGATATCTTTCTTGGGTAACAAAAAGTTTAGCACCGAGAACATCGCTTTTTTCATCTCACCTGCATAATACGTTCCACAAATGAGAATGCGGCGTTTACTGAAATTGAGGATAATAGCAGCGTCGCTTTCTGTGCCATCTGTGGCTGGATCTGCTTGATAGCCAGGCGTGGATAGGATGGTCCACTGGGTGGGTGACTCAGCAGTATTTGGCGTCGCTGAGCGTATGAATAGTACATTCACAAAAAGGTTGTGCCAGGCAAGCTCAGTCATGGCTTTCACGGGCACGCTGAGCGTATCGTGTGCGCCTACTTGCAAATAAGAAATAAAATGCATGTCTTTTGCTTTTAGGTAAGCCAGTGCTTTTTCCCACAATGCATCGAACTTATTTGGATCGAAGGCTTGGTTAGTTGTATTCCAGTCAACTTCAGCTGCTGTGGTCTCATCTTTTACAATAAAGCGTGCTTTGGGGGAACGACCTGTGCGTGATCCTGTTTTGACCACCAGCGCGCCGTTGGCGGCGAGTTCGCCCTCTCCACGTGCAAGCGCTGTGTCGATTAATGTTTGCATAGATGGGTTTACTAAAGCATTTGTGTGCATATCCGCAACCTCTTTTGTAGAAGCGACCATTATTTAAGGCCTCCTATTGATGAAAATGATAGCCGATAGCATAGTACCTTTTCTTTACTTGCTTGAATAGACGTATCTTGTTATGTTAAACCGTTGGTGTATTTAAATAGGGATATTTCATGATTCAGAAGGCTTTGATTCGTGCACTTGGCCTCACAGCACTGATTTCTCTGAGTGGTCAGGTATGGTCCATTCCGCCGTTGGGCGGTTTTTTACCAGGCTCTACCCTGCCAGAGCAGGTGAATAAGGGTATTGCGAAACAGCAGCCCACACAAACCAGGTCTGTTGCTGCCCCTGAAGCGCCTCAAGAAGAGAGCAAAGAAGAAAAAGCACTCAATGAACAAGCCAAGAAAATTAAATTTCAATTAAAAGACATTCAGTTAGAGGGTAACCACGTCTACAGCACAAGCGAATTATCTGTGTTGTATAGAGACAAATTGCATCGCACTATTTCTGTGGCCGACTTATTCGGCATCGTTCAGAGCATTACGAATTATTATCGAAACAACGGTTATATTTTATCTCGCGCTGTCTTGCCACCTCAACATGTGAAAAATGGTGAAGTCAAAATCCAGATTATTGAAGGCTATATTGATAGGGTTGATGTGGGTGGTACTCCCAGAGGAGCGCGCTGCCAAGTGCAGGCATTTGGCAATAAAATTAAGCAGTGCCCGCCATTGCAACTAAAAAGAATGGAATATTATTTGCTATTAGCAAATGAGTTGCCAATGACGCAGGTGAAGTCTGTTTTGTCTCCTTCTAAAACGCATACGGGCGCAGCAGATCTCACATTAATGACGGACAATCGACCTATCAGTGGTTATGTGTCCTACGATAATTATGGTACGCGCTATATTGGTCCACAGCAGATGACTGCTAATGTCGCGTTGAATTCTTTTGCTACATCGGGTGACTCTTTGCAATTAACCGTTACAAAGACACCAAAAGGCGGAGAGCTGACGAACAGTGATTTAAATTATAGCGCAGCAGTGAATGATGAGGGCGTGCGTGGTTTAGTCGGTGCAACCAGAACACAGACACATCCTCTGTTCGTGTTACAGCCTGCTAATATTGATGGTTTAAGCCAAAACTATTATACAAACTTTAATTTCCCGGTGATTCGTTCACGCTCTTCTAGCTTGACCTTACGAGCGGGTTTTAATTATCTAGACAGCCACGTCACTACCTTTGAGTCAGATCTTTACACAGACCATTTGCGCAACCTTGATGTGGGCGCAACTTATAACGTAGCAGATCGATTTTTAGGATCTAACTTATTAAGCGCAGACATCAGACAGGGGCTACCCATCTGGGGCTATACCTCAGATACCAATCCTGCGACTGCTTTAACATCTCGTCCAGGCGGACATGCGGTTTATACAAAATTTGCAGGGACAGCGAGTCGTCTGCAGGTGCTCTCTACGGCATTTTCATTGTATGGATTAATACAAGGTCAGTGGGCGGGTAATGCCTTGCTTGCTTCAGAACAATTTGCCTATGGTGGTAGCCAGCTGGGTCGTGGTTACGACGTTGCTGAAATCATCGGTGATAAGGGGTTAGCAGGCACATTAGAACTGCGATACGACAAAGGCTTTAGTCGCGTGATACAGGATATTCAGTTTTATACATTCTATGATCTCGGTGCGATTTGGAATTATAACAATATTGGCGGTGTCCCGCGTAAGGTCAGCGGTGCCACAACGGGTATTGGTGCACGTTTTTACTTCACAAAATATGTCAGTGGTAACTTCATGTGGACACAAACGTTAACCAAGCAAGTTGCAGCGGAAGAATTAATTGGTGATGGTAGGCGGCCGAGGGTGTTTTTCAGCGTTGTTGTTGCGCTGTCGTAGGGTATATCTGCCCTGTCGGGCATGCCCGACAAAACCGAGCCGCGACCGTGAGGGAGCGTCACTCTGCTATAACTTTTAGCTGGAATTTCTTATTTTATGATATTAAATTGCCTTATAGTGGTTAAAATGTTGCACTGTTATACACCATCTTTTATCAGATTCATGTGACTCCCTGCCGGTCGCGGCTCGGTTACACCGAGTGCCTCACAGAGCATTTTCGATTTATTCAACAAAGCTCCCGGAGGGAGAAGACATGCGGCGTTTGGTTTCAGAGATGAATTACATCTGAGGAATAACCTTAGTTGTATTGGCTTTGCTGAGGTCCAGGAATATCATCAAAGCCAGTTGCTCTTTCTCTCGCAATTTCTCAAAATACTGGTCTTCAAATAAGGTTTTTGCATGCACTTCTAATTCGCGTGCGGGAATAAAGCTATTAATATTTTCTAAATAATGTTCCCAAGTTTGACTCTTCTCATATTTTGTCATGGCTTGATCGATAGCGGGTGCCAGTGTCGCTGTGAGAAAAGCAAGTAGTCCACGGTCTGTTTGAACCATCTTTGCAACATAGCGAGAGCAGGCATCAGTAGTATCCCATTGCCGCCAGGCCGTTAAGATAAATAATAAACGAGGATGATCTTCTAAACTACCATTCTTCGCCCAAGCTTTGATACGCGCGATACAAGCTTGCCTTAAAGATTGTAGCTGCGGAGGCGTGACATCCCTGAAATCAACGGGCATAAAAGTATCTGTTTCTTCTGTATGTTCTTTCCCCTCTTCTATGATTTCCTGTACCGCAATCGCAAGACTCTTTGTGCTTTCTGCAATGGCTTTCTCTAATATCGCGCAGCGCTCTTCTGTGCGTGTGATACGCTGCAACAGTTGATGGATGATGCGATGTATGCGCATCGGCGTGTTGATTGTGAGGTGTGTTGCAACACCTTGTGGAAACAGGTCGCCGTTTTCAATAAAGGCTGCAATAATAGTGGCAATATGTGAAAGCGGGATGGATTGTATGATGCGTGGATCATCTAGTTTGTCTAAAAATTTCAAGATGCGATCGTCTTGATTCAATCGCGTCAGTGCCTGGTTAAAAGTATCATGATCCGAAGCAAAAGAGAGTATGGTATCAAATTCTAAAGAGGGCACGTTGCCATTTTGTAATGATAAGCGAAAATAAGCATTAAAAAAATCAGGGCTACTGATATGCCGCAAGGTATATGCCAACGTGTCTGAATAGAAAAAATGTACGCCAGGTTGATATAAGTGACGTAATCGCGGAAAGAGAGACATCAATAAATGTAATAAAATTTGAGATGGAATACGCGTGTTTCTTGAGAGTATCTCATCACATCGCAACCTGTCTTTTTTTATTTCATTTTCATCAAAAGGATAAACGTTGTCTAGTAAGTCGCTAAATAAATCTTTATTATCACGTATACCGCTATAGACTGCTGGCAAAAATACTTCAATAGCCGTGAGCGCAAAGAAATCTATGGGATTGACAGTGTCGCGTAATCGCGGATAACTAAAAGCAAGCACATTGACGTATCTGCTAATATCTCTGCAGCTTTCAAAAAAATATTTAAGAGAAGAATAGTAAATATCAGTCCAATAAGGCACCTGCCAAAGTCCCTCTGGTACAAGGGTAATGAGATCGCTTAATCTATCTGTGAGTAAATTCTCGAGATCTTGTTGCAAAATAGGCGGGACATCAAAGGATAGTTGAATAATTTTTTCTAGAGATTCTTTAGCGTCAACACCGTCTGTTTGTTCGAGCGCATGCAGTATTATTTTTCTATCTAATGCCAATAAATAAATGGTATTTGTAAAATCACCAATGGATTTAATAATCTGAAAGAATTGTTTTATCTCCTTAGGTTCTAGTCTGGCGATATTATCAATCATAATGATGATTTTATGTTTTTGATTTTGTAGGAGTGCGTTAAGTTCTGCTTTCACAAGCGTGAGATCTTGACCTGATTCCCAGGCCGATTCTTTGCGGCGTATCAACTTTTTCCATCCAGGTTTTTTGCGAACAAAAGCAGAAGGTATGTTTTGATACGTGAAATAAGAAATATAGAGTTCCAGTAGATGAATAATTCTTTCTTTGTTTTCGAAATATTCGGTGTTTTGTAATGTGAGTGATAAGCGACGGAAAAAACTGAAAATCAATTGATTTTGTCCAGAATAGCTCCAGGGGCTAAAGTACAAGATAACCGGTTTTTCTATGTCTTCTAAATTGGTTGAAGCAAAAAGTAATTCTTCTCGTGCGAGATTTAAAATCGATGTTTTGCCAGCTCCCCAACCGCCGTATAAACTGATCACAAAGCTCTCTGTCTCTTTACGATCCAGCATGCATCGAGCAAGATAGGTTGAAAATAAATTACGATTTAAGCGATCTTGGTGACTTTTCAAAATAGGACGGTCAGCATCAAACATGGCGCCACTCCTTTGTGGTTCTAGCGAAACAACAGACTAGACTGCTGCTCACTATATAATTATACTTGTTTCGCGAAGGGGTTTTATTTTGTTAGTATTATCAATTAGTTGCATCTTCTTCTCACGCACCTACGGTGCTTAAAGCGTGGGTGGATTGTTGCTTTACCCCGGGCTGCGCGCTCCGCGCTTACCCGGGGCTGTAAAGCTTTCGGTCGTAAACGACCTGATTGCGTTGTTGTTTTATGAGGTCAACCCAAAATTAATTTAATGAGGGGTTGCAATTCAACACAGTATCTATAAAGCTTTCGGTCGTAAACGACCTGATTGCGTTGTTGTTTTATGCGATTAACCCAAAATGAGCTTAACTTAGGTTAATCACATAAAATTACGATATAATCAGGCCGTTTACGGCCGAAAGCTTTATAGCCCCGGATGAGGATTGCGGAGCGGAGCGTAGCAATCCGAAGGCCGGGGTAATGACAATCCAC
>DATLOT010000060.1:0-10564 GCA_035536095.1 Gammaproteobacteria bacterium
TCGGAAATGCTCTGTGAGGCACTCGGTGTAACCGAGCCGCGACCGTAAGGGAGCGTCACTGTGCTATAACTTTTAGCTGAAATTTCTTACTCAAGTTAAACGCATTTTGGGTTGACCTCATAAAACAACAACGCAATCAGGCCGTTTACGGCCGAAAGCTTTAAAGCCCCGGGTAAGCGCGGAGCGCGCAGCCCGGGGTAAAACGACAATCCACCCATGTTTTTAAGCGCCGTAGGTGCGTGAGGACCTGAGAGAAAAAGATGTGTGTGCACAGTAGCCCTTCGAGAGAAGGTCCGGCAGAAGGGGATATTTAATTCTCAAGATAAACATGCTCCCTCTCGCCCGTTTCATGCCACACAAACGCGTGACCACGATCATGCCAAGCATCTAACACGATACGCTCCGCCGGTTGCGATGCAATGGTAAATTCATGTATAGCAGGTCGATGTGTGTGACCATGTATCAGATGGCGTACATGATACTGTTGCATCACACGTTCCACTTCTGTTTGCGTGACATCCATGATTTCTTTTGGTGTGATGCTGGTATGCGCATAACTTTTTAAGCGCATCCGTTCGCCAATTTGTTTGCGTATCTTTAAGGGTAGCAATAAAAAAAGTGTTTGATAAAATCGATTACGTGCTGTTTTGCGAGACTTGAGATAAACCACATCCTCTGAACAAAGTGTATCGCCATGCATAATCAAAACAGGTGTACCATAGAGATCAATTTTGACAGCCTCGGGCAACAAGGTGCAGCCGGTGCGATAAGCGAATTTTTTACCGATTAAAAAGTCCCGGTTCCCATGCATAAAGAAGGTCGCAATACCTCTTTTTCGGGCGGACTGTAGTGCATTGCTGATAGCCTGATACATGGGGGATTCATCATCATCTCCCACCCAAGCCTCAAAAAGATCGCCTAAAATATAAATGGCATCTACAGAATAATCAGAATTTTCAATGAGTTGGCAAAATATCCGGGTCATGTTCGGATTGCTTTCCTGGAGGTGTAAATCGGAGATAAAAAGCGTTTTACGTCTGTCTGTCATGGTGGCCTTGAAAATATACAAAATATCCGCATTTTAACGAAGATTGGTCTATAATGAAAGTGTGTAGCTTGGAGAAAGGATCGAATGATGCGATTAGATTATTTTCCAATATTGACAGGTGACTCCCCCTTGCTATTGTGGCAGAAGCTTATCAAAAATGCAGAAGCCCGCTGTTCTATCCAGTTAATTGATGACCTCGAATATTACCTCATTGCTTTACTGATGCGTTATGTTGACAGACCTGATATTGCTAAGCAGGCTTTTACTGAAGTGTTTTTGAAAGCGATGCAAGAATCCAGACAAAAGCGCAATTTATCTCTACAAACAGTGGGAGATCAATGCTTGTTGTATACTGGGCTTTTTCCGCGAGCAGCAGTACGCAGGCATGTGAAGATCAGTTATTTTGTTGATCTTGGCCGTTCGGCTTATGCCAATATTTCTCATAAAACGGATGATTTTTATGGGCTCTTAGCAGAGCAATTTGTTGCCATGATGGACGTACTGCAATCCATACGAGAAGTGCCTGATTTATTGCCACTAGAAGCGTATGAACAGTGGCAGGATGTGGGTAGTCAGTATGCTTACTCCGTTTTAAAAAAACACACCCATTTCTAAATTTCTTCTCACGCACCTCCGGTGCTTAAAAACGTAGTGTGTGGCATTTTACCCCGGGTAAGCGCGATAGCGCGCAGCCCGGGGTAAAGCGACAATCCACCCACGCTTTTTAAGCACCGGAGGTGCGTGAGGATTTGAAAGGGCGCAATAACAGCGACGCTTGGCTTAGCGCGCGGCTCGGTATAAAATACGCGATGTCTTGATAATAGGAACAATAACGTGATGCGCGTCATTTTGCTGGGTAGTCCGGGAGCCGGAAAGGGTACGCAGGCGCATTTTATTGCGCAGGGTTATGCTATTCCACAGATCTCCACGGGAGATATCTTGAGACAAGCCATCCACTCAGGCAGCCCGCTAGGCCTGCAGGCCAAGGCGATTGTTGATGCTGGCCGCTTAGTGCCTGATGATGTGATGATACCCCTTGTTGCCGAACGCATTACGCAGCCAGATTGCCAAGAAGGCTTCTTGCTGGATGGCTTTCCTCGCACCATGGCGCAGGCAGAAGCCCTGGAGAAATTAACGACGATTGATAAGGTCATCGACATAGACGTGCCTGCAGAAGTCATTGTCAGGCGTTTGAGTGGTCGTCGTGTACACCCTGCGTCTGGACGTGTCTATCACCTTGACCATCAACCACCTCGCATACCGGAAAAAGACGATGTGACAGGCGAGGATCTGATCCAGCGTGTAGATGATCGCGAAGAGACCGTTCGGCATCGTTTATCGGTATATAAAGAACAAACAGAACCATTGCGTAAATTTTATAGACAGACTTCGGGTGGATTGTCTCCGGCATACATCCAAATCGATGGCACCCAACCTGTTGAAGATGTAAAAAAGGTGATTTTTTCATTTTTAAATAAACAATAATGATTTTATTGTATTATTTTTAATCAAATCTCTTAATAAATCTCCCCATACGACTCTTATAATGGGTATTGGATCTTCAAAAAAATGATTGGATCCACATTCTCTTTAACGCTTAAGGAGTCGTATCATGATTAAAATCAAGGCAATAGATCTCACAACAGGAAAACCATTGGCTAACTTTACCCTTCAAACACAAATTCAGGGAAAGAGTGGTGGTTTTCGCTCGTTTAAAACGGATGCAAGTGGGCTGCTTGCTTTGGATGATGAATTAAAGGGTCAGCAGCTTGCTTCTACGACGAGTGGAACACCCGGGGAGTGGATTACGATCCAGGATGGAGCAGTACTCAAAGTGCGTCAAACGCTTGGTTCGTCAAGCGGTGCAGGCGCCAAAAACAAGGACAGAGCAACAACAAAATAACAATAATATAAGACTAGAGAAGGGCCACCTATGTGGCCCTTTTTTTTAAGCTTTGAACGAAAATTTTTGGTAAAAATGCTCACACACTACTGATAAATGGATTTAAATTGTAATATTTATAAAACAGAAATCTTGTGTTATCATTATACGTTGTTACTTACGGATTATTTTATACAGGGAGCTTGCCTTATGTTACGTCTATTTAAACCGATTCTGTTAGCAGGTGCAATGTTAATAATGATGAGCAACGCTCAAGCAGACGATCAAATTACGACCACAACAACAACTTCCCCTTCTGGGACAGTTGTCAAACGTGAGATTGTCACGAGAACGCCTTCTCCCAAAGAGGTCATTACCGCACCTACGGGTTATGTCAGCTGCTTTACCGTAAAAGGTAAGTGGATTGACGATGTTTGGGCGCCTGAGCATGATGTTTGCGTCTACTCCAACACATCCAGCACATCCAATGGTGGCGTTGTATGGGTGCAAGGTTATTGGGCATGCGTCAAATATGACATCAACCAGGGCGAGTGCATAAATTGGGACTGGAAGCCCGCACATTGGGAAAAAACAGCACAATAGAAGCTGTAAGTTTTGCTTAACTGAGCCGCGACCGTGAGGGAGCGTCACTGCTAATCAACAGTGACGCTCCCTCACGGTCGCGGCTCGGTTTTGCGCACAGCTCGGTTTTGTGTATACTAGGTCTATGCAAAATAACCAACAGACTCACTACGATGCAAAGACCAAACAACTGATTTGTCGTGGTAATTGGGACATTAATTGTTTGTCTGATCTGCAAGCGTTATTAAAAACGATTGCTTGGCCGGCGACAGGCGACGTTACTTTAAATGGCGAAGCCATAGATCGCATGGATAGCGCAGGTGCTTGGTTATTGCATGAAACACGTTTCGCTCTCACAAAAAAGAAATTAACCGTTCGGCAAGAAAAATTTACCCCTTCTCACGAACAATTACTCACCCTTGTAGAAAACGAGCTAACGGAAGAACCTGTTCTACCAACCGTTTCGCTACCGCCTTGGCTGGCTTCTTTAGGTAAACGTACCGTAAATCAATTGAATGAGTTCCAGGCGTTTCTTGCCTTTGTTGGCAGACTAAGCACCGAAGCCTTAAGTATCGTGTTTGATGCAACGCGTTGGCGTTGGTCGTCATTAGCAATGGTGGTTTACCGCACGGGTTATGAAGCGCTGCCTATTATTGCCTTACTGTCTTTTCTAATCGGTATTGTCATTACCTACCAAATGGGCGTGCAATTGAAAAATTACGGTGCTGATATTTATGTCGTTGATCTACTCGGCTTGTCTGTTTTACGTGAATTTGGGCCGCTCCTAACGGCTATTATGGTAGCGGGGCGCACAGGTTCTGCTTTTACCGCACAACTCGGGATGATGAAACTCAATCAAGAGATTGACGCACTGGATACCATGGGGGTCACACCCGGTGAGCTGCTGATGTTACCTCGTATTATAGGGCTTTTTATTGCGCTGCCTTTACTCACGATGTGGTCCGATATTTTTGGTATCGTGGGTGGTATGATCATGGCAAACAGCATGATGAATATTTCTTGGTATGACTTCTTGCATCGTTTTCCGCATGTCATTCCTCTGCGCACGTTACTGATTGGTTTAGGCAAAGCACCTGTTTTTGCCTTGATTATTGCAAGCATTGGCTGTTTCCAGGGGATGCGAGTGGAAGGTAGTGCAGAAAGTGTGGGTCGCAATACAACACGCAGTGTCGTGCTTGCAATATTTTTCATTATGGCAGCAGATGCCGCTTTTTCTGTCATCTTTAGTAAGCTAAAACTATGAATCAAACGGATGCGATTATTGAAATTAAAGGACTAAAAACTTACCTAGGTGGTAGGTGGGTGCATAATGGCCTGGATTTATCCGTTAAAAAAGGGGAAGTGCTGGCTTTGGTTGGTGGGAGTGGCTCAGGTAAGACAACGGTTTTGCGAGCCGTATTGGGATTGTTAGAGCCAACAGCAGGTAGTATCCGTATTTTTAATGAAGAGTTAACAACAGCTTCCCCAGAAACGCGCTTGGCTATCCAAAAACGGTGGGGTGTACTCTTTCAACAAAACGCCTTATTCAGCTCCCTGAACTTGTTAAAGAATGTGAGTTTTCCGCTCTATGAACATACACAAGTAGACCCAGAAACCATTCAAGAACTCGCTTTATTAAAAATTATGATGGCGGGTCTGTCTGTAGAGGATGCTGTGAAGTTTCCAGCAGAATTGAGTGGTGGCATGCAAAAGCGTGGGGGCTTAGCGCGTGCGATTGTGCTGGATCCTGAGATCTTATTTCTGGATGAACCAACAGCAGGCTTGGACCCCACAACAGCAGCAGGCTTTGATGATTTAATTTTAAACTTGCAGAGTACAATGGGTTTAACTATTGTAATGGTAACACATGACGTAGATAGTCTTTGGAAGGTTGCTAATCGCGTTGCGTTCTTAGGGGAGGGTAAAGTGCTTTGTGTTGATACGATGCCTAAATTGGTACAGCATACACACCCTGATATTCAGGCTTTCTTTCAGGGAGCGAGAGGGAGAGCGGCGCAGATGAATTATCAGAGTGGGCGGTAACGCGATGGAAACAAATGTGAACTACACTTTAGTCGGCGCCTTCGTGATTCTGCTCTTTTCCGCTGTAGTCATGTCTATTATTTGGCTATCTTCCGGATTTTCTTTTCAAAAATATACAACATATGCCATTTATATGCAGGAATCTGTTTCTGGTTTGACGCCTGAATCGCAAGTAGAATTTAATGGTGTGTCTGTTGGTACCGTCAACACGATTGAAATTGACGCTAAAAATCCGCATTTAGTGGATGTAACGCTGAACATTAAAAGCAATACACCCGTGACACGTGGTACAGTTGCCACATTAGCGACGCGTGGTTTAACAGGTATGGTGTATATTGCGCTTAAAGATAAGAGCGTTGATTTGCGTCCATTAGAGATTAAATCCGGAGAGAAATATCCTGTGATACAAACATCGCCTTCTATTTTTGTACGTATTGATACAGCGGTAAGCCAGCTGAGTGAAAGCTTCAATAAACTGAGTTCGTCTGTGAGTTCTTTGCTTGATCCACAGAATTTGAATGCTATTAAAGAAACGCTGATTAATTTGCAGAAAATTACACAAAATCTATCAAACAATGGAAAGCGGATCAATGCTGCAATTGGACACACTTCAGAGGCGATGCGGGTCTTTGAAACACAGACCTTGCCAGAAGCCTCTATGATGTTGAATAATATGAGTCATCTTACGCAAGATTTGAGCGAAGTGGCATCAGAGGTCAGGCAGAATCCTGCTGTCTTGATTCGTGGCAAAGCACCGCAGGCATTAGGCCCTGGAGAAGATTAATAAAATGAGAAACAAACGGATAATACTATGTGTGATATTAAGCTGCTTATTAGCAGGATGTTCACTCTTTTCTCCTGTAAACACTGAACCGAATACACGTTTCCTGATTCATGGCATTCCCTGTCACGTAATAAAGGCGCCTATGCGTCGAGTAAGTGTACTCGTCTTACCTCCTGTGACAGATCCTGTTTATGATACGACGCAAATGGCATATACCACAGGGTCACATCAAGTGGCTTATTTTGCAAAAAGTAGTTGGGCGGCGATGCCATCGCAGATGTTGCAACCGCTACTGGTGCAAACACTGCAAGATACCCATCACTTCCGCACGGTGTCCGGGATGTCTGGGTGGTATTCTGATGATGTGGTAGCGTCTCAGATTTTATTACTACAACAAGACTTTACAGTTTGCCCCGCTCAGTTTAAGATTGTGGTGAGAGTACAACTCATAAATAGTTCAACAAATACAGTGAAAGCAACCAAATTGTTTACAGTCACCGAACCAATGCGTCGTCATAATCCTGCTGCAGGTGTAGATGCTGCAAATCGTGCAACTGCGACTTTGCTCAAGCATATTGCTGTATTCTGCGTTCATCATATTTAAAGGTGCTGCGTATGCGTATGCGTGGGCGAGGGATTGCTGTTTGGTTAAGTGGGTATATAGGTGTTATTTTGATGACCCTGCGACACAGGATGTGTAGCGCGTTCGCAATAGCGATTTTGTCTGAAAAGATAACACCTACCTACCTGCTTCGCAGATGTTTACCTCTTTTGCTCTTATTTTCCACAAATTGCTTTGCTGACCATTATGCCGATGCGCTACTCAAAACAAAAATTGAGAAAATATGTCGTGTTTTACATTGTGTTGTAGGGGTAACAGCCATTCACATTGAAACAGGCCAAAAGATTTCTTATAACGGTTCACGTCCTTTTTTTATGGCCAGTACGATTAAGGTGCCGATTGCGGTTGCTTTGTTGAGGCGTGTTGATGAGGGTAAGGAATATTTGGGTCGTAAGGTTTATTTAACGCGTAATCAGGCTGTGCCTGGCTCGGGTAATCTACATACTTGGCTGGCCAGGGGGCGTTTAGGAATCACGTTAGATCAATTGTTAAGAGAAATGTTGGTTGTGAGTGATAACAGTGCAAGTGATGCCGTGTTGCATGAGGTGCATGGTTCGCAAGCGGTGGATGAAAAGATGCGCGATTTAGGTTTTTACCATATTCAGGTGAATCGTTCTATTTTAGGTATGTTTATTGATGCGCACGGTGTGAACCAGAAGATGCTGACGCAACCGCATACCATGCATAGTTTAAAATCTTCTTTTAAGGCAGTGCCGCTGACGCAAAAAATTTCAGCCTGGAAGCGTTTTGCCAATGATCGTCGTGATACGGCAACATCTGATGATATGGCGAGGCTATTGGTAAATTTATATCAGCATAAATTACTGTCACCTGAGAGTAGTGCGTTATTGTTGCGTAGAATGCAAGAGTGTAGAACGGGTAAAACGCGTATTAAAGCGCTATTACCGCCTTATACGCCTGTTGCGCATAAGACAGGTACCTGGGATTTATCGGACAATCTCAAGCGGTATACCCGCTCTCAACAGCTTTATAGTTATTCTCACGATGTGGGCATCATTACGCTTCCGCAGCGTAGGGGGCATCTTGCTATCGCGATTTACGTCAAATCACTGAGCAACTCACACAGCCGCAGCCGTGTGATTGCTTTGTTGTCTAAAGAGATTTACGACAGTTTTGTGTAACCGAGCCGCGACCGTAAGGGAGCGTCACTGTACTGTAACTTTTAGCCGGTATTTCTTACTTCATGGCATCGTTCTATACCAGTTTTTATCAAATTCATGTGACGCTCCCTTACGGTCGCGGCTCGGTTACGCGGCTCGGTTAAGAGCAGGAGCTGCCCAAACCAGGTACGACTCCCCGTGGAATTTTTTCTAGACGCTCGCGATTACGATTAGGAGAGAACAACAAATCGGGAGTTGACATTGTTCTGGGTAACTGTGCCTCGCGAATTGGAGAGTGTGACACCTCACGAGCCGGAGATGGCTGTGCCTTCTCACTAGAGGAAGATGATGGGCCGGCATCATCATCCGATGTCGATGATGATGCGTCTGCATTGGGAGGATCGTTACCCTCTTCAGTAGGGTCTGTGTTGCCTTGGGGAGATTGACTTCCGCCGTTGGGGCTATCGGGTCTTTGGTATTTGGCCGCTGGTATACCATCAGAAGTAGCCTCTGAATCTGCTGAATCTGCTCTCTTGCGTTTTCTAGAGGCACTTTCCGCTGCTTGCTGTTCTGCTAAGGCACGTTCCGCTTCTTGCTGTTCTGCTAAGGCGCGTTTCGCTGCTTGCTTTTTTGCTAACATTTCTTGTGCTTGTACTTCTAGCCGCCTTTCCTCTCTTAACATAAAAAATAATCCTCTCGTTTAGTTTCCGCCGGCAGTGTACCATCTCCATTATCCAAAATAAAATAATTTTATTTTATAAGGCGTTAGGGTCTGCTATAATGGTTTGTTAGTGAATGGAGTGGGGGAGCGACCATGAATGAAAAAGTTCAAGATAAGCTACTAGAGCTTTTTACTCACTACAAAGAAGGGCTGCCCGATAAGATTAAAAAAATTGAGTTACTATGGGGGAGCTTATCAGAAAACTGGGATGTTGTTAAATTTAACGAGTTCCAGTGTGAAGTTCAAAATATCAATGCCTCTGCAAGCACATACGGCTTTTTCTCCGTGAATAAGGCGGCAAGAGAGCTGGAGTTTTACCTCAAAACATTGTTTGATTATCCTTTACTGACACCGGCGCACAGAGACGATATTGCAAAGTTAGTTGAAAATCTGAAGCAAAGTGTCACCATTGTTGAAGAACCCACGCGTTTTTCTTTCCCTAAAAGCAGTGTGCATGACAACGTTATTTGTATATTAGATGAAGATGCGCTTTATAAGGAACTGCAAGACAACATCGACCCCTCTGTTTATAAGCTGCAAAGGGTATCGCATTTTGCCGAGCTAGAATCCACATTACTCAGCGTTAATCCCGCTGTGCTTGTGATGGATGTTGGATTTTTAGATGAAAATAACGAGACGCATATCAATCAATTACTTAAAAAGCGCTCTATTTTGCTATTTTGTACCTCTACCAATGCAGATTTTGCATCAAGATTACGTGCCATCCGTGCTGGCAGTATTGGCTTTTTTCATAAGCCCGTTGACTTTTTTCAATTGACTAAAACGCTAGAAGATATGTCTGCAACGCATTTGTCCATACCTTATCGCATTCTCATATTAGATGATGCGGCGTCTCTCGCAGAATATTATTCCATTGTATTAACGGAAGCTGGTATGGTCACGAAAGTCATCACAGATCCTATTCATTTGATGAAAGCACTCGAGGATTTCCAGCCAGATTTGCTATTGTCCGATATTTACCTGCCAACGTGTACAGGCTTTGAATTAGCGACATTATTGCGCCAAGATCCACTTTATGTGAAGTTGCCAATTATTTTTCTTTCAACGGAAGATGATCGTTTTAAGCAATTGGCGGCAATTAACTTAGGCGGGGATGATTTTCTCACCAAACCGGTGTTGCCGGAGCATCTCATTTCTGCTGTAAAATCGCGAGCTAAACGAGGCACTATTTTAAGTACGTATATCACAACGGATAGTTTAACGGGCGCCTTAAACCACGCCACCTTGTTGCAGCGTTTAGAAGTAGAGATCTCACGCGCGAAGCGACAAAACCTGCCTTTGTCGTTTGTCATGATTGATGTGGATTACTTTAAAACGATTAACGATACCTATGGTCATCTTTTTGGAGATCAGGTTTTAAAGAAATTAGTGAGGTTGTTTTTTTCAAGACTGAGAAAGATTGATCTGGTTGGTCGTTATGGTGGCGAGGAGTTTTCACTTGTTTTGCCGAATACAGATGAAAAAAATAGCTTGTTGATTTGTGATAAGTTAAGAGAAAAATTTGCGAAATTTGTTTTTCATGCAGGACAGTCCAAGTGTTCTGTGACTTTTAGCGCGGGTATTGCTTCTTATCCAACGGTCGGTGATGTCAGCGCGCTGATCTCTGGTGCTGATAAGGCGCTATATCAGGCCAAGGAGGCTGGCCGTAACCAGGTACATTGTTTTGTGGAGCCAGCTTCTCTATAGAAACGTCCGTATAGTGGAATTGAGTCGCGTTACCGAGCCGCGCGCGTAAGCAAG
>DATLOT010000061.1:0-37420 GCA_035536095.1 Gammaproteobacteria bacterium
CCCCGCGGCTCAGTTTTAACTCTTTCTCATCAACAACAACCCCGCTGTCGCAAAAATCAGCGTGGGGAAGATTGCCGCTAACACAGCAGGCACCTGATAAACAATACATAACTCGCCTAACAACCCGTTTAATATAAAAAAGCTAAAACCGGTTAATACACCCGCTATCAAACGCCACCCTAATGTGGTGCGTACACCACCCAGCACAAAGGGAATAGCCAGAAAAATCATCACCAAAGAAGCCAGGGGCTGAAAAATACGCTGCCAAAAAGCATACAGGTACTCACTGGCTTGTAATCCATTTTGCTTTAAATAACGACTGTACCGATACAGCTTATCTAAAGACATTTGACTCGCTTCCACGTGCCCAACGCTGAATAAATTTGTATTGATTTTTATATCCCAAGGCAACACAGCCACCAATTCATGTTGCGTACGTTCAGGATAGAAAATTGTTTTTGCAACATCATGCAATTCCCACTGGTTATTTTTTTTACTCAAAGTCTCCGCATAGTAAGCAATACGGAGACGATGCTTGTCATCATATTGGTAGCGTGTCACACCCTGCAGTAATTCTCGACTCACCACATGCTCTACATGAATAAAATTGCGATCTACATGGAACCACACACCAGCAGGCGTCACCATGGCTTGCCCCGCATTTTGCTGATTATCTTTACGGATTTCGGCAGTATAACTTAAAGAAGGACCAAATAATTCACCAATACTCATCACCAGTAGCGTTAAGCATAATGTTATACCTAATACACTATACGTCATTTGTTTTACTGAAAAACCCGCTGTACGCATCACCGCTAACTCACGATGAGAAGACAACACACTCAATCCAACAATGCTACCCAGTAACACAACCATTGGGAAAAATTGATATAATTCATTCGGCACCTGACACAGCACATAACCCAATACTTGTAAAAAACCGAAATCACCCTGACCCACATTCTTCAGTTCCGCAATAGTCAGCATTAAGCATTGCAGACCCATCACAACCACAGCGGACAGGCAGGTAAAAAACATAACCGTTTTTGCAATATAGCGAACGAGTATTTTAATCATGCTTTTATTTTTACCCTAAAGACAGCCATTACTAACAATAGCATGAATACATGCACCCACCACATACCAAGACCGATAGATACCGTCCCTAATTGCACCCAACGCTCCGCCATAAATAACAGGTTAATGTAAACCACATACACCAGCACAGCAGGTAATAATCCGATGTAGCGCCCATGTCGCGGACGTATCGCGCTCAATGGAACAGCCAGTAGTGCCAGCAATACGGTTAGAATACCCATCGAAAACCGCCACTGAAACTCCGCCGCATGCCCAGGGTTGTCATAGCTTTGCCACAGAGCAGCTGTCGTTAATATTTCATCTGCTTCATGCGTGGGATGAACGTTATTTTGAGAAAGTCGCACAGCATATTTTCTAAATTGCGTGATCTTATAATCACTTTGACCCGGCACACCCTCGTAACGATATCCTTCAGTAGTGACAAAAAATTGCTCCCCAGGTCTTTGTGCTTTCTCTTGATAACCTTCATTCGCAAAAACAAGCATCCATGCTGGCTGCCCACCCGATGTGCTGGGTGCTTTTTGTTCTGCAAGAAAGACATTCTGCGCACGCGTACGATCTGTTGACAGCTTTTCAACATACATCACATGCTGCCCATCCGCACTGACTCTAAAATGACCTGGCATCATCGTTTGAATCAGGTGTTCTGTCGCCTCGTCACTGTCCATTAATTGCTGTCTCTTCTCAGAGATCAACGGGTTCACAGAAAGCATTAAATAGAGCACAATCGCACCAATTGCCAGTCCAATCAGGAAAGTCAGCTTTAAAAGACGCTGCTGACTATACCCCGCCATTTGCAATATAATCATCTCGTTATCGACATAGAAACGACCATAAGCTATTAAAATGCCCAGATAGAGGCCCAGTGGAAGCAATAAAGCCAATAAATAGGGTATTTCAAAGCTCACGAGTTGCAGCAAGACATTGGTTGGAATTTTACCAACAGCCACATAGTTCAAATAGCGAACAATTTGTTGGCTTAAAAAAGCAAGCAACAGCACCAGCGTCACCGCCAGCATGGCTTTTATGACTTCACGCGTGAGATAACGAGAAATTATCAAAATAGTTTCATCCAGAGCAGCTCCAAAAAAGCCACAGTATCGACATAACAGCACAATTACGATAGGATACCGTGCATTGCCAGCTTATTCCAGGGAGAAGAGAAATGAAATTCACTGTCAAAGCGATTTCTGTCACAGAGCAACAAAAAAACTGCGTTGTCGTGGGTGTGTTTGAAGACCACGCGCTCTCCCCTTCCGCTAAAATCATTAACAAAGCCATGCGTGGGGATTTGAATGACATACTTTACCTAAACAACTTTCAAGGCAAAGTTGGCCAGCTTTTACCCGTTTATCACCCCACCTCATCCGCCTTCCCCTATATACTCGTTGTCGGTTGTGGCAAAGAAAATGATTTCAAGCGTATGCACTTTAGGCAATGCATCTTAAACACGATGAAATACTTGCGTAGCACAAATTTCCATACTGTGGCCTGCTTTTTAAGCGAGCTTGATGTAGAAAAATTACCACTGACGTGGAAAGTCAAACAATTAGCTGAAGCAGGTTATGAAGGTCTCTATCAATTTGATTTATTTAAAACAAAGAAAGCACCTGTTCTAGCGCTCAAAGAATGTCTTATTGCAATTCCAGAATCCAAGTCATTACGCGTTTGCGAAGAAGCAGCAAACCAAGGCTTCACCATCGCAAATGCGGTTGCCTTTACAAAAAACCTGGGTAATTTACCTAGCAACATATGCACTCCTGATTTCCTCGCTGAACAAGCTAAAGAATTAGCCAAAACACATCGCCAGATCACAGTCAAAGTACTCGATGAGAAAGCGATGGATAAATTAGGCATGGGAGCACTGCTCGGCGTATCGCAGGGTAGCGCTTTAGAAGCAAAACTCATCTGCTTAGAATATAAAGGCTCAACCAAGAAACAAAATCCCATTGCACTTGTTGGCAAAGGTATTACTTTTGATACAGGTGGAAATTCACTGAAATCACCCGACAATATGGTGGGCATGAAATACGATATGTGTGGTGCAGCAACGGTATTAGGCACAATAAAAGCTGCTGCCGAACTGAAATTACCGTTACATATTGTTGGCATTATACCTGCTGTTGAAAACATGCCTGGCGGCACAGCATACAAGCCGGAAGATATCCTGACCAGCCTTTCAGGTCAGACCATCGAAGTGATTAGCACAGATGCAGAAGGCCGACTCATCCTAGCAGACGCACTGACATATTGTGAGCGTTACAAACCAGAGGTTGTGATCGATATTGCAACGCTGACAGGCGCAGTCGTCATTGCACTCGGCCATCAGACAACAGGACTGATGAGCAACAATCAAATGCTTGCTGATGCTTTATTAGCAGCAGGGCAAGAAAGTAACGATCGCGCATGGCAACTTCCACTCTGGGAAGAATACCAAGAACAAATACAAAGTCCTTTTGCCGATATTTCTAACTCCGGTGGACGTACGGCAGGCAGTATCACAGCGGGTTGTTTCTTATCACGCTTCACTGCTCAGTTTAAATGGGCACATTTAGATGTTGCTGGCACAGCAGCCATGATGATGGGTCAGCAAGAACGCAAGGCAACAGGGCGGCCTGTCCCGCTGTTAGTGCAATATCTCTTAAACCAAGTTAAATCCTGACTTATGAAAACAGCGGTTGATTTCTATATATTAGATACAACAAGCAAAGAGCGGGCATGGTTGTTTGTTTGTGAGTATTTAGAACAGCATCACACTGAAAAAAAGTGTGCGTATGTTTATACAACATCAGAAACAGAAGCGATCGTCTTCGATGATTTACTGTGGACTTTCAAAGACGACGCTTTCTTAGCGCATCACTTAAGCACAGATAGCATGCAAACACCTATCTGCATTGGCTACGACCAGCCAAGCACACCCAGCGATACTTTAATTAATTTAACAACTGTTTTACCTGATTTTTACGAGCAATTTCCGCATATTGTTGAAATTATTTTTACCGACCCTACGGTGCAAGAACCTGCTAGAGAACGATACAAGCAATATCGTTCCCTGGGCTACCATTTATCGACTCATCAATTAAAAGTAAGCTGACTATGACAACACCTTTAGATAAAATTTATCAACCCCAAAATATAGAACAACAGTGGTACCAACGCTGGGAATCCCAGGGTTACTTCCAACCCTCTGGTAAGGGCGATCCTTATTGCATCATGTTACCACCGCCCAATGTCACTGGCAGCTTACATATGGGACATGGTTTTGGTTTTACAATCATGGATGTGCTTGTTCGTTACGAACGCATGTCCGGCAAAAATACTTTATGGCAACCAGGCACAGACCATGCTGGTATCGCCACACAAATGGTTGTTGAACGTCAATTGAATCAAGAAAACAAAACGCGACATGATTTAGGTCGGGAAGATTTTGTAAAAAAAGTATGGGAATGGAAAGAAGAATCTGGCGGCACGATTACAAAACAATTACGGCGCCTGGGTGCGTCACTAGATTGGGATCGAGAATGTTTTACGCTCGATGAAGATCTTTGCTACGCGGTACGCGATGTTTTTATTCGTCTTTACGAAGAAGGATTGATTTATCGTGGTGAACGTTTAGTGAATTGGGATCCACAAATGGGAACCGCTGTTTCGGATTTAGAGGTCATCAATGAAGAAACCGAAGGTAAATTGTGGCATATTCGTTATCCTTTAGTTGGAAAACCAGGCCATCTGATTGTTGCAACCACTCGTCCTGAAACATTATTAGGTGACGTTGCAGTTGCTGTGCATCCTGATGATGAACGCTTTCAATCACTGATCGGCATGCATGTGACATTACCACTCACTGATAGGGAAATTCCTATTATTGCAGATAATTACGTTGACCCTTTATTTGGTACAGGATGTGTGAAAATCACCCCTGCGCATGATTTTAATGATTTCGCCGTAGGTGCACGACATGCGCTTACACCCATTAATATCTTCACGCCCAGCGCACACTTAAATGATAATGTTCCAGAAGGGTATCGGGGCTTAGAGCGTTTCGCAGCACGCGAAAAAATACTGGCCGACCTCACTGCTGCTGGTTTAATTGAAAAAATAGAAAAGCATATGCTCAAAGTACCTCGTGGTGAAAAATCCAATGCTGTGATTGAGCCTTATCTTACCAAACAGTGGTTTTTGAAAATGCAATCATTAGCAGCGCCGGCTATTGCCGCTGTTGAAAAAGGCGAGATACGCTTTATTCCGGACAATTGGGATAAAACTTATTATCAGTGGATGAACAACATTGAAGATTGGTGTATCAGTCGGCAGCTCTGGTGGGGACATCGCATTCCTATTTGGTACGATGAAGCTGGCAACCCTTATGCCGGACAGGATGAGCAAGCAGTAAGAGCACGGCATCAGCTTGGCGAAACAGTGAAGTTAAAACAAGAAGAAGATGTGTTAGATACTTGGTTCTCAGCTGCTTTGTGGCCTTTTTCCACACTGGGGTGGCCAAAAGAGACACCTGCGCTTCACACATTTTTCCCGACAAGCGTCTTAATCACGGGTTTTGATATTATCTTTTTCTGGGTAGCCAGAATGATTATGATGAGCTTAAAATTCACGGGTCAAATTCCGTTTAAAGATATTTATATCACAGGACTCATCAGAGATGCTGACGGACACAAAATGTCTAAGAGCAAAGGCAATGTACTGGATCCTATTGATTTAATTGATGGTATCGATCTTGACAAATTGGTTCAAAAACGTATTTATGGACTAATGCAACCAAGCATGCGAGAAAAAATAGAGGAAAATACACGTAAGGAATTTCCGAACGGCATTGATAGTTATGGTACTGATGCCTTACGATTTACTTTCTGCTCTGTTGCGTCATACACAAGGGAAATCCGATTTGATGTGAATCGCTTAAGTGGCTACCGTAGTTTCTGCAATAAACTGTGGAATGCCGCGCGCTATGTGATGATGAATACGGAGAATCAGGATACGGGTATCACTGGCGAGAAAAAGTTCTCTACGCCCGATATTTGGATCAGATCTTGTTTACAAAAAACAATTGCAGAAGCACATACTGCGCTTTCGCTCTATCGTTTCGATTTATTTGCACAAGTGCTTTATGATTTCACGTGGAATATTTTTTGTGATTGGTATTTGGAGTTTTCTAAACCTGTGTTAAATTCGCCAGATAGCACGCCTGAATCATTACGTGGCACACGATATACACTGGTGACTGTTTTAGAAACCTTGTTACGCTTACTGCACCCCATTATGCCTTTTATTACAGAAGAAATCTGGCAACGTTTAAAGCCACTCACAGGTCAATCGGGCGATAGTATTATGCTAATGTCTTATCCGGTTAGTGATAGTGTGTTGGTTGATGAAGAGACGGAGGCGACCTTAAATTGGGTACAACAATTAATTATCAAAATTCGCACAGTACGTAGTGAAATGAATATTGCGCCAGGTAAGTTACTACCGATTGCATTTAGGAATCACACACACAAAGAGCTTGATTATATTGGAAAAGAAAAACATTTATTGCTGAATTTAGCGAGGATTGAATCCATTAGATGGTTAGAGAGAGATGAAACACCCCCACCCTCTGCAACAACTCTTTTAGGTGAATTGGAAATCTTTATTCCACTTTCTTCATTTATCGACCCCAAAGAAGAGGCGCAACGTTTAACACGTGAGATTGAGAAATTAGATAAGGAATTGTTATCAGTTCGCAATAAATTAGAGAATCCGCAGTTTGTAGAAAGGGCGCCTGCTGATGTGATTTTAAAAGAGCGAGAAAAGCAAAAAGAGGCTGAGGCAAAACTACAGAAACTGCATGCACAACTAAAATCGATACAAGAAGCACCATTCTCACGCACCTCCGGTGCTTAAAAGCGTGGGTGGGTGTTGCATTACCCCGGCCTTCAAATGCTACGCTTCGCTACGCATTTTCAGCCGGGGCTGTAAAGCTTTCGGCCGTAAACGGCCTGGTTGCGTCGTAACGTTATGTGATAAAACTGAGCCACGATACCGAGCCGCGACCGTAAGGGAGCGTCACTGCACTATGACTTTTAATTGGCATACGCAACCCAAAATTAAATTAATTTTGTGTTAATCGTATAAAACAACAACGCAATCAGGTCGTTTACGACCGAAAGCTTTACAGCCCCGGGTAAGCGCGATAGCGCGCAGCAACCAGGCCGTAAATGACCTGATTGCGTCGTAACGTTATGTGATAAAACTGAGCCACGATACCGAGCCGCGACCGTAAGGGAGCGTCACTGCACTATGACTTTTAATTGGCATACGCAACCCAAAATTAAATTAATTTTGGGTTAATCGTATAAAACAACAACGCAATCAGGTCGTTTACGACCGAAAGCTTTACAGCCCCGGGTAAGCGCGATAGCGCGCAGCCCGGGGTAAAATGCCACACCCGTGTTTTTAAGCACCGGAGGTGCGTGAGCGATTTCATTCCAGATTCAGAATATTTATGTACAAAGACACACCCTCACCGTCTCGGCTCAATTTTCTGAGAAACCTCAGGGAAAATATTATCTCTCAAAGCCAGTATCGTATCTTGTGCTGTTGTCATTACTTTACATAGTTTTTCTACACGTTCTGAGTAATCTGTCACGGCGATCACCACATGCTTACCCATGAGATCTTCTATTGTATGAGAAAAAAATTCTAACGTTTGTTTATCCCAGCTCTCAGCTTTATCCTGATATATTTTGATAAGGTGATTAAAAATACGGTACTCTTCAGTTAAAAATCCACTGTAGCGTAAAGATAATTGAGATAACTCTAATTTTTGTAATCTCTCTAACAGTTCTTTTAACCCTGAACTCTGCTTAATATCTTCTATATTCTCACCAGACGATTCATCAAGTAGCTTAACAAACTCATCAATGTATTTAATCGCATCATTTACATCTTGCAATGCATCTCCACGGTATAAAAAATGCTTTTCAAAATCCTGACGAAACTGCGCAGGACCTTTTTCTGAACCTAGCTCTATATAAGCCTCTCTAATAATGCTAGCAAGAGAATCAAAAAAATCAGGAGAACGAGGACGATAAGAATCAGAACCTTCTTTTTGAAGAGAAGACGCTGAGATAAGCAGTAACGCTAGTGGTGTTTCAGCAAAAATCCACTGCAATGAACCTTGTTGCATCCCTGACATGCAGCACACGATTTTTGTCGACAGAAGCTCAATGAGTTTGTCATGTGAGTCCGCAATTCCACTTTTTCTATCTTGCGCGATAGCGAATTGCATCATCTCTTGCAATTCCCTATAACGCTCTTCAATAATAATTCTTCCCAATCGCGCTGCGTTGGGATCGCAAGCGATCGCCACTAACTCATCAATGGAGGGAAATGGCGGGAATTTATCAGAAGCATAATTTAATATCTCGACTTCAATCTCTTTGGGGAGTTGTTGATTATGTCTTCTGAATACAGAAAGCGTAGCAAGCGCTGCTTGCCTGACAGAAAGACTCAATGTTGGCAAGGCATCCAAGATAGATCTGCGATGCCGTTCTTGGAATTTTTGAGCTGCTCTTTCTGCTTGAATTCGAAGTTTTTTTTGTTCTCCTTTAGCTAAAACGGGAGAAAATACTTCTCTATTTCCGGCCATTTTTAACCACTCCTCTTTATTATGTATATATATTATACATCAGAGTGACGTAAAGGTAAAGAAATGCAAATTCTCACGCACCGATGCATGAGAAGAAATTTATTTTGCGTTGATGCGAAACGATGCGACACAAGCATCACTAGCTAACCGATTGATAAACATCACCTAATTAATGCACCCAAGGAACCATGGTATACTGACTAGTACAGCGTAGATGAGAGAAGGTGATATGGACGCCCGCCATGAACCGATAGAGCAAGAGGTGTTTAACCAACTGATTTCTCTTATTAATTGTTATATACGCGAAAATGTTGATGATATTGTCACGCATCAATTTTTACGTGAAGATTTCCGAGAAATGCTTTCTGCTATTTACCACTGCGCCGATATGTTTGTTGATATCGACGGTCTTTTATCCATCAAAAATTTTTTATCAATTGATATTGTTCCCTTGCCTGTTATTGGAGAATTTCAGGTATCATCTCTATTAGAGAATAAAAAAGAATTTGAACAAGCCATCGACACCATTCAATCGATTATCAAGCAACGCAAAGTATTCTACAGAGCAGGCCGCGACTTCTACCAACAAGCTGAAAGCATCTTAGCAAACAGCCAAGCGATCCATTAATCAATCTCGATAAACCCACCCGCCTTCACAGCTTGATCTAACGTTTTTAATACCGTCAGCAACGATTTCATCTTAGCAAGCGGCCACATATTAGGGCCATCTGATGGCGCTTGATCTGGATTGGGATGCGTTTCCATAAATAACCCCGCCACACCAACCGCAACGGCGGCACGCGCAAGCACAGGGACAAACTGACGTTGACCACTCGATGCACCATCCGCACCACCCGGTAATTGCACAGAATGTGTTGCATCAAACACAATAGGGCAGTTTGTCTCGCGCATCACAGCCAAAGAACGCATATCGGATACTAAATTGTTATACCCAAAAGAAGCACCGCGCTCACACAACATAATCGATTCATTACCCACAGCACGCGCTTTTTCAGCCACATGCTTCATTTCCCAAGGAGACAGGAATTGCCCCTTCTTAATATTCACCGGTATACCAGCGCGCGCAACGTTCTGAATAAAATTAGTCTGCCTACACAGAAACGCTGGGGTTTGCAGCACATCCACAACACTCGCGACTTCTGCCATCGGCGTATCTTCATGCACATCCGTTAAAACAGGCACACCAACTTGTTTTTTTACCGCGCCCAAAATACGTAATCCAGCTTCTATGCCTAAGCCACGGTAACTACGTGTAGAAGTGCGATTTGCTTTATCAAAAGAAGATTTGTAAATAAAAGGAATACCCAGTGCCTGTGTGATCTCTTTCAGTTCGCCGGCAATATCAATGGCAGACTGCTCACATTCAATGACACAAGGACCTGCTATTAAAAACAGAGGCTGTGACAAACCAACTTCAAAACCACAGAGCTTCATATTGCTGTCGCTCTCACAGAAAGTTGCTGACGATACGCATTTGCTGCACGAATAAAGCCAACAAAAAGTGGATGCCCATCCCGGGGATTTGAGGTAAATTCCGGATGGTATTGACAAGCAATAAACCAAGGGTGGTTAGGTAATTCGATGGTTTCCACTAAGTTATCCTGCACCGATCGACCAGAAATTTTTAATCCCGCTTTCTCTATCGCGGCAACCAAGTTGTTATTAATTTCATAACGGTGTCGGTGACGCTCAACAATCACGTCATTACCATACAACTCACGCACTAAAGAATCCTCAGACAACCGACAAGCCTGACCACCCAAACGCATGGTGCCGCCTACCTCTGATTTCTCGTGACGCGCTTGCACAACACCAGAAGGATCAACCCATTCCGTTACCAAGGCAACAACAGGATAAGATGTGCTTGCATTAAATTCTGTACTGTTTGCATCAGCCATTTGCGCCTTATGTCTCGCAAATTCAATGACTGCAACTTGCATGCCTAAGCAAATACCTAGATAAGGGATACAGTGTTCTCTTGCATACTGCGCTGCAAAAACTTTCCCCTCTATACCGCGCTGCCCAAAACCACCTGGCACTAACACCGCATCTACTTTAGATAATAACTTCTCACCACCTGGGCGCTCTAAGCTCTCTGAATCGATATATTCAATACGAATTTTTGTACGCGTCTGAATACCAGCATGTTTCAGCGCTTCAGAAAGTGATTTATAAGATTCTGTTAATTCAACATACTTACCAACCATGCCGATGGTAATTTCTGTTTCTGGATGGCGATAAGCATCAACAACAGCTTCCCACTCGTGAAAATCCGCTGGCTTAGCTGATAATCCCAATTGCTGAACAACAATATTGTCTAAACCCTGCTGGTGTAAGGCCATTGGTAATTGATAAATAAAATCTACGTCCAGGAGCGGAATCACAGCGTCTTTCTCTACATTCGTAAACAACGCTATTTTCTGACGCGCACCCTCTGAAATAGGCCGATCGCTGCGACACAACAGAATATCAGGTTGTATACCGATCGTACGTAGTTCTTTCACTGAATGCTGCGTAGGCTTTGTTTTCAACTCACCTGCGGTATGGATGAAAGGAAGTAAAGTAAGATGAATAAACAGCACCTGTTGCCGACCTAGCTCCATACGCATTTGTCGAATGGCTTCCAAGAACGGTAAGGATTCAATATCACCCACCGTACCGCCAATTTCAACCAACGCAACATCAACCTCACCCGCACCGTCTATGATACAACGTTTAATTTCATCTGTAATATGCGGTATGACTTGCACTGTTCCACCTAAATAATCACCACGGCGCTCCTTACGAATGACATTCGCATAGACACGGCCCGTTGTGAAATTATTATTTTTGGTCATTTTGATACGCACAAAGCGTTCGTAGTGCCCCAAGTCCAGATCTGTTTCAGCGCCATCTTCTGTAACGAACACTTCACCATGCTGGAAGGGATTCATGGTACCGGGATCAACGTTGATATAGGGATCCAGTTTCATTAGATTAATGCGCAAGCCGCGCGCCTCTAGAATGGCTGCCAGTGAAGCTGATGCCACCCCCTTTCCTAAGGAAGAAACGACGCCACCTGTGATAAAGATAAATTTAGTCATGAGACCTCTTCCAAACAGCTATTTTCCAAGCCCATCACCAGCAAAGTCAAACTTTAGCAAATATCACCCCCAATCGCAATGTTGTTGACTCGGATTGAATATCCTTTTAGTCTAGGCGTAATGGAAATGAATCATCATAATAGGAGATATCTTATGAAGTGTATGCGTATTTTTGTCAGTTTAATCATCCTTGTTGCTGTAGGCGTTGGCGTTTTTGCTCTTGTTTTGCCCAGAGATCAACTCGTCAGACTCATTGTTTTTAGAGATTTTTTTGATGTGACACTCCCCATTCTGGCTTTTGGCGCATTAGTAAAATATTTATGCAGCTGCTGTTTGCAGTGCCCTAAATCGAGCTGTTCTAAGGAATAAAACCGAGCCGCGACCGTGAGGGAGCGTCAAAGGAATAAAACCGAGCCGCGACCGTGAGGGAGCGTCACATGAATTTGATAAAAGATGTTGCATAATAGTGCAACATCTTAACCACTATAAGGCAATTTAATATCATAAAGTAAGAAATTTCAGCTAAAAGTTATAGCACAGTGACGCTCCCTCACGGTCGCGGCTCGGTTACACCGAGTGCCTCCTAGGCCATCTCTGATTTATTCAACAAAGCCCCCAAAGGGAGAAGGCATGCGGGACGAAGCCCCTGAGTAAACATTTAGCGTTCGGCTGTAGGTTTATGTAGTAAATTCAACCGCGACCTCATCCTCCCCAGCGGCATACGCTGGGGAAATAAAATACCCTGCAGCAGCGATAAGTCTGTTTTCTATAAATAGAAGCGGGACATGTGCGCGTTCCCAGGGCGGCACACCCCATCTTTGAAAAAGATTTTTGAGATTCTGCTTTCGACGGCCAGCCAATGCCACACTTTCCCCTGCTTGGCGAAAACGCACCGATAATCCTGCCAAATCTCCCTTCAAGCGAAGACGATGCACGGAGGGCTTTGGTTGATCCGCCATCAAATAAAGACCATCGCGATAACGACGTACAATAGCCGTCCCCCACCGTACAACAGGCATCGCATCCGAACGCGCATGTAATACCGTTTGCATAATTGTTGCTAATCGCTTCGTGCTCGGCAGCAAGAATCCTAATTGCTGTATCCAGGCTCTTAGCACAAGCCGCTGACGCTCAGGCGACAACATCAGTAGCCGACTCACAGAAAGCACATCGTCACGCTGCGTGCGACATGCTTTGATATCTTCTGTTACATAACTTGCTAGCAATGCTTGCGCTTCCGCACAATGCGCAGCACTACGCACAATGGCTGATGCCACACCAGGCGAAAGAGAGGTTAAATGCGGTAACACATTGTGCCTGATCACGTTACGCGAAAATCGCAAATGATGATTCGCAGGATCTTCTATTACCACGAGTCTTTGTGCTTCTGCATAAGAAGCCAGATCATTGCGAGAAAAAGAGAGCAACGGACGCATATGCAATCCTTGCGCAAAGGACTTAACAGCTGGCATCGCAGAGAGTCCTTTTAACCCAGCACCCCGGGATAATTGTAGCAATACCGTCTCAGCTTGATCATCCTGATGATGCGCCGTCAGTAAAACGTCGCCCGGTTGCATCACGCTAGCAAAAGCAGCATACCTCCCTTCGCGGGCAATCGCTTCAACACTTTGTCCAGCATCTAAAGAAAGCACCAGATTTTTCTGTTCATAAGGTATCTTTTTCTCAGCACAGACACGCGCACAGTGAGCAGCCCAACTAGAGGCATCCTGATGCAATCCATGGTGAACGTGTATAGCACGACAATTCAGGCCAATTTCTGCACGCAACTGATCGCAAAGCGTTAATAACACATGGGAATCTAGGCCGCCGCTATAACCAACCCAATAGACACGATTGAGACCCTGCCCTAAGCAGGCATCTCGTACTTTCTTAAGCAGTGAGACCATAAGCCATCATACGTTTATAACGGTCTTCAACGAGCGTATGCAATGAATAAGATTGCACATCTGCTAATTGTTTAATGAGTTCTGCTTTAATGGACTGCGCTATCTGATCATAGTGACGATGCGCACCCCCTAATGGCTCAGGAATAATGCCATCGACTAACCCTAACTGATAAATTTTGTCTGCTGTGAGACCCATCGCCTCAGCAGCCAAGGACGCTTTATCAGCACTCTTCCACAGAATACTGGCACATCCTTCCGGCGAAATCACAGAATAGATTGAATACTGCAACATCAACACACGATCACCCACACCAATCGCAAGCGCTCCACCTGACCCCCCCTCACCAATCACTGTACAAATAATCGGGGTTTTTAATCGGGACAGCACAAACAAATTACGTGCGATGGCTTCACTCTGGTTGCGCTCTTCTGCACCAATGCCAGGATAAGCGCCTGGCGTATCAATAAATGTGATAATGGGTAGCTTAAAACGCTCCGCCATTTGCATCAGCCGCAGCGCTTTACGATAATCCTCGGGACTTGGCATACCGAAATTACGCATCACTTTTTCTTGTGTTTTACGACCCTTCTCGTGCCCCATCACCATCACAGGTTGATCACCCAGATAAGCGATACCCGCTATAATTGATAACCCCGAACTCAGCATCCTATCGCCTGATAGCTCATCAAAGCCCGTAAAAATACGGCTAATATAGTCTAAGGTATGCGGACGCTGCGGATGTCTCGCAAGCTGTGTGACCTGCCAAGGGGTGAGCGAGCTAAATGTTTGTTCCGTGAGCCGTGCACATTTTGCTTCTAAACGGCTAATTTCTTCGCTCAAATTGACATCCGCACCCGTGCCAACATGGCGTAATTCTTGAATCTTAGCCTCAAGTTCAGCAATTGGCTGCTCAAAATCTAAAAAACTTAAGTTCATCATTTGTCTACTCTCAGCAGAAACAGAAGCCCAATCATACCTATTTTTCCAGCAATGAAAAAGCAGTTCGCTAACAGTGTTGTTAGCACACACATTTTCTTATTGCAAACGCAAAATCGTAACGATACTATGCAGTACAAGTTGCATAATTTTGAATAAAACTTATACAAAACACAAAACGAGAAGGATATTTATGTTAAATCGACGCGCCACAGTTACGCCTGTTGTCATTAACCCAACCAATGTAGCAAAAGACAAAGACCTATTTGAGTTATTTAACGAATTCATCAAACAACAACTCGCATCAAGACCAACAGGTCACGTATTAAATGCTGCTCGCCCTTATCCTATTACATTCAATGGAGGCATTGTCCAAGTCAAATTAACACATGATTTGCTACACTGGGCAAATGGAAGCAATAACCGATACGAAGTCGTTCAATTAGCAGAAGACCCTATTACAAAAGGCAGTGAGGGTGATTTGTTTCGGAGCATCGGAACAATACAAGTTAAAAATCAGAAAGCAATTTTCAGAAGTCCCGGGGCAGCAAGCGGACCACATCACCGCGTCATTAAACGGGCGAACCAATGTTCCAATTATGAAGAAAAATCTACAACTGAATATGAAATCAGCCAAAGAGTCCCTCATCTCAGAATAAAAGGAAGATGCATAAAGGATGATAGTATCTCTCTGCTGATTATGGAAAATTTGATGGTAGAGGATACACTAAGTATGGAACTTTTTCACTTAGTGACGGAAAAAGCCGAGCTTTCTAAAATAGAAAAATTAATACTGAGTACGCTATTGGTGAGACGGCTTGATGAACTTCATCGAAGTGGCATTATTCATGGTGATATCAAACCAGAAAATATCATTGTTTCTGGCATAGGAGAAATCGAAGTAGAGGGAGAACAAGAGATTTACATGTTTGATTCACTCTTCATTGATTTTGGTGGGTCAGTATTATACGATAGAAAAAATTCTCATTTTTCATTTACACCGGAGTTCGTTGCACCAGAGGTAGCATTGGGTGTGATCTTCCCTTTGAAGAAATACTACACCAACACAGTGAGTAGCGATCTCTATGGCTTGTGCCTCACGCTTGCTGTTACTCTATTTGGTGCAACACTTAAAACAATTGAAGAAGGAGTTAGCCCAGCAAGCCAGATTCTCTTTTATATGGGAGAATATTATGGAGAAAACTGGGGGGAAGATAACCTATTTAAAAATGGTAATTTTAGCGATTTCAGTAACCATGAAAAGAAAAAAATTGCAGCACTGTTTGTTGCAGTCTGTGGCAGAACTTTTCCAGAAGGCTTTGATGAAAAAAATATTGAGATATACCTTGATAAAGCAATTGCAAATCGACCAAGAACAGCAAAAGTTTTCTCACTCTTTATGACATTACTTGACAATGCGCTTGCAGAAGCTGGCATTGGTGCAACCGCAGAACAGATTATCTCACAGGCTGACCGCCAGTACGAAGCAATGTTTCCGTCCGAATCTAGCCTCTCATCAGATGGTGAAGACGAGAGTGATGTGTGTGATGTGAGTGATCTAAAAGGTAAATCACCCGCTCTCTCTTCAGTAGGTTCACGTCCTAAAGTAAACCTCCCAGATAGCAGCGACTATAGCGTAGCAGACCTGATGTATAGCAGCGAGAGTCATGAGACAGAATCAGTCAGCTTACCTCTAGCAGACCTGACGCTCAGTAACGAGAGTCATGGCAGTTATTCTCCGATGGCGTGCTCTCCTGTGGGTTGCGCTCCTGTATCTGAGAACACATCACATTTATTTGCTCCCCAGAAACCTGCTGCCAGCAAAAGAAGCCATAGCGTAGACCACGTTGCAATGCGTGATATCACAAATCGGTAAGTCGCTATTCGAAGATTGCACGACAAAACCGAGGCCGACCGTAAGGAAGCGTCACTGTTCGACAACGGTGACGCTCCCTTACGGTCGCGGCTCGGTAACGCAACATCGCATGCGCTTGTTTTTTAATCAAAATTTTCCATAAATGTTAAAATATTTACATAATATAGTTTTTATGTTAAAATTTATACACAAATTTAACATTTTACGAGGGCTGGTAACGTTTTTTATGTTATAATGTGAACAAATTTTTATAAATATAACACAAAACAGAGGGTTTAATAATGAGACGTTTTATTGGCAGAATTGCTGGACGCAGAGCGGGACATCTTGAGGCTGCTGCACGCACAGCGAGACATACTGAGGCTGCTGCGCGCACAGCGAGACATCCTGAGGCTGCTGCGCGCGCACCTACAAAAACGGTTATTACAATAAATATGGGCGGCAATCTTTCTGAAAATGATAGGACGACTATCAACACACTCATCAGCATGAATCCTATGTTACAACAATTTAGAACAGACACATCATATAGACTAGATAGCGAAACAGAAGTGAAACTCTCACATCCAATTGTCAAAATTGACGTCACAGAGATCACGCCAGACCGTATGAAAAGTGATGAAACAAACAAACGTGCAACGCTATTAACGGAATTCGTTGAACGCGGTGCCAAGGCACATGTCGGCAAACAAATACAGGCCTACACTCTTATTGGCTTTTCCACGAGAACTGATGAACTTGTTTATATTACATTCCCGCATCATCTTCTACCAAGACACAGCGTTGGCAAGAATAAGGATGCTATTTTGCTTGAAGTCAAACCATTCATGCCAATTGAACAGGTACTAAATATAGAAGATTCAACCACGAAGATTTTTCGCCTCGCTGGCACTGTTGTATGCACTAAAGGAGAGGCCACTTATAGAAAGTCGCCATATGAACGCATCGTGAAAGAAGTACCTTCTTCCGGTGATAAGAGAGTAAGGTTTGACGAAGGGTCGTTCCTAGCATTATTTCCCGTATATGGATATAAAGGAACCGTCACGGATGAAATCAGAGGAACAAAACTTTTTATCGAGGACAATTTAATATTGCCACAAGACCATTCTGGTCAGATACAAGAAGATCTTCTAGATCTCATAAACAGAGACATCGATGCAGCAAACACACAACCTTATGTGCCTGTACTTAATGAAGTAGCCCGCATCCAACTTTGCGTTGACTTAATAAATTCCGTCATGGAAATACACAAAAAGGGTGTCATACATCGAGACATCAAACCAGAGAATTTTATTGTTCATACTAAAGATACAATGATTGAAGTGCTGCCCATTGACTTTGATCTCTCAATGAAAAAAGATGTTCAAGATATGCAACTGGTTGGCACGGAAGAATATTGCGCGCCAGAAATTCAGAGATCACCAGAGGACCCTTTTTACTCTGAAAAAACAGATAGTTATAGCTTATCACTCACACTAGCGATTCTCTTCGAAGCAAAACGAACAGAAGGTTTTACGCTAAAGTTATTTGCATCAGGGGAAGACGATCCGCGGTTTAAAAATTTTACCCCGAAAAATAAACGGCAAATATTCCGAATTATAAGTATGGCTGGCAACGAATATTTCGGACCGAGATGGTCTATAGAAAAAATGAAAGAAGAATTTGAGACATTATTAGCAGAATTAAAATCTAAACCAGACGCTGCCCACAATCCTGTATCTATCCATCATAATGCGAGCAGCTTATTTCGCACTACAAAACAAGATGAATCTAGTTTTGATGATGTAGACGACGACACATTATCTGCTGTCAATAGTGATGGTGCAGATTCAGATGTCACCAGCAGCTGGGATGGATTAGGTTACCCTAAATAGATCAAATATAGACTCACCACATCAAGATAAATAAAATACATCGATAAAAACGAGGAACCAACATGAGAGTCCGTTTCAGAAATTTCGCACAAAAAGTTGCGAACAGAGTAGGACGGCGTCCAGCACCTGTAGAAGTGCAAGAACCTCCCATGCCTGTAAATTCGGATATACCAGATGGTTATATCTCGCCAGCAGATCAAGTACACATATCCACCAAAACAGTGATTGAAATAAATATGAGCGTTACACTTTCCCAAAACCATCGCATGGCGATCAATAAGCTTATTCACGCACATTCCACACTGACAACACTTAAAAGCGGCATACCCTACAAACTCGATGATAAAACAGATATCATACTCTCACACCCAATTATCAAAATTGACGTCACACAAATTACACCCGATCGTATCAAAGACGACGAAACAAAAAAGCGTGCGGCGTTATTAACAGAATTCTGTGAGCGTGAAGCTCACAGACATGTTGGCACACAAATAAAAGCATATAGAGCTGTTTGCTTTTACACGAGAAAAGGGAAACTTGTTTATCTGACATTCTCACAACACCTGATACCAAGATACAGTGTTGGCAAAAATAAAAATGCTATTCGACTTGAGGTGAAACCATTGATACCAACACTGGTACCTATTGCACAACCCGTCACGAAAGAATCACCCACGAAGATTTGCCGCCTTGCTGCTACGGTGGTATACAGCAAAGGAGAAGCAACTTATAGACAGTCGCCGTATAAACGCATTACTAAAGAGACACCTCGCACTGGTGAACAAAGAATAAGATTGGACGAAGCGCCCTTCCTCACATTGTTTCCGACACATGGGTATAAGGGACAAGGCGTTTATGACGACAAAAAATTTATTATCATGGACGATTTACTAGCAGAAAATCTCCCTTCAAATCAAATACAAGCCGATCTTTTTCATTTTATGCACATGGACATTACTGCCGCAATGAAGAAACCCTATGTGCCCGTCATACGCGATGAAACAGCGCGTATTCAGCTTTGCATTGATTTAATCGATGCCATCAGCAGAATACACGAAAAAGGCGTTATACATCGCGATATTAAACCAGAAAATGTGATTATTCATACCAAAGGTACCGTCATTGAAGCACTCCCCATTGACTTTGATACTTCGATGGAAAAAAACGCCCCCAATATGGCATTTTTTGGCACACGAGGATACATCGCACCAGAAGTTGACGAAGGAAAAAAAGGTTTGCATTCTGAAATAACAGATATGTATAGCCTAGCACACGTATTGAAATGGTTTTTTTGCCCAGCGAATAAGGATGCCTTTCCTTTTTTCTTATTCATGGAAAACAAAGATCCGCGATTCAAAACATTAGATAACTTAACGAAAGCAAGAATAGAAAAAATCATTAATGGCGCCAGCCATCCTGACCCTGCCAAAAGATGGTCTATGGAGGAAACAAGAAAAGAATTTCAAAAGTTATTAAACTTCTTGCAGTCTAAACCAGAGACCGCTGAAGACACTGTTCATGGTGCATCTACCCGTCGCAATCCTTACACTCTGTTTCGCACCACACAGCAAGATGAATCTAGTTTTGACAGTTCTTCCTCTGATCTCGATTCTGATTCCGATGATGAATTATATTTCTCTTGTGAGGGACGCTCTGCTAAGATAAACGACTAGCCACACGAGGCGAACGTCGCTCATGGAAAATTTCGTTCATTTACATATACATACAGAATATTCGCTGCATGATAGTCTGCTATCCATCCCCGTATTGCTTGAAAAAGCAGCATCGGAGAATATGTTTGCACTCGCCATTACCGATTTCTGCAACCTCTATGCCACGATTAAATTTTATCAAGCTGCCATCAAAGCAGGCATTAAACCGATTATTGGTGCTGATTTACTCATCAGCGACGGAACAAACGCGCCACCAACACGCATTATATTCCTTTGCCAACATAATGAGGGTTATCAAAATCTCGTTAAGCTCATTTCAAAAAGTTATCTCGAAGGACAACGAACAGACAAGCCACTGATACAACTATCCTGGTTAAAAACATACTCAGCCGGACTCATTGCGTTAGCAGGCTCAGAAAGTGACATTGGTGTTGCAATATGTGCCCAAGACATTGCAAAAGCGGAAACACATCTCACTGATTGGCAATCTCTATTCCCAGATCGTTTCTACATTGAAATTTCTCGTATTGGCCACTCTTTAGAAAAAAAATACATACCTGAGGCACTGAAATTAGCAGAAAAGCATCACGTCCCTGTTGTTGCCACAAATGCGGTTCGTTTCGAAAGTCGAGAAGACTTCGAAGCACACGAAACGCGTGTATGCATTCAAACAGGCACGCTGTTAAATGATCCACATCGGGCACGCCATTATACGGATCAGCAGTATTTTCGTAATCACAATGACATGCAAGACTTATTTTCAGATATACCAGAAGCACTGAAAAATACCATAGAAATTGCAAAGCGCTGCAATGTGACATTCACATTAGGCAAAAATCTCTTACCTAACTTTAAGGTACCAACCAATCACACTACAGACTCCTATCTTGCAGCCGTTGCTAAAGAAGGCCTGAAACAACGCCTCGCACAACTGGGTATTGATACCACGCAGCACACGCTATATGAAGATAGACTGTCACGAGAACTCGCTGTCATCAGTAAAATGGGATTCTCAGGCTATTTTTTAATCGTTGCTGACTTTACGCAATGGGCAAAAGACAATGGCATCCCCGTTGGGCCCGGTAGAGGCTCAGGCCCAGGTTCACTTGTTGCTTATGTACTTAGCATCACAGATCTTGATCCTTTAGCCTTTGATCTGCTCTTCGAACGTTTCTTAAACCCAGAACGTATTTCGATGCCTGATTTCGATATTGATTTTTGTGTAGAAGGTCGTGACAAAGTCATTGATTATGTGATGGATAAACATGGTCACGATAGCGTATCGCAAATTATCACCTACGGCACAATGGCAGCAAAAGCGGTTGTACGCGATGTAGGACGCGTATTGGCATTGGGTTACGGCTTTGTCGACAAAATTGCTAAACTCATCCCTTTTGAGTTAGGCATGACACTTGAAAAAGCGCTAGCACAAGAACCTTTACTCTCTGAACGCTACGCACAAGAAGAAGATGTTCGTACATTAATCGATCTTGCTTTAAAATTAGAGGGTCTCGCGCGTAACGTTGGCAAACATGCTGGCGGCATTGTGATTGCGCCAGGCAAATTAACAGATTTTGTCCCACTCTATTGCGAACCACAACAATCACATCACCCCCTGACGCAATTTGATAAAGACGATGTAGAATCCATTGGTTTAGTAAAATTTGACTTTCTTGGGCTAAAAACACTGACCGTTATCGACCATGCTCTTCGCATTATCATGCAACCCATTGACATTGGATTGATTTCATTACAGGATGAAAAAACATTTGCATTATTAAAAGCCTGCCAATCTATTGCTGTCTTCCAGTTAGAATCTCACGGCATGCGAGATTTAATTAAACGATTACAGCCGGATTGTTTTGAAGATCTGATTGCATTGGTTGCCCTCTTTAGACCAGGCCCACTACAATCTGGCATGGTGGATGACTTTATCAACCGTAAACAGGGGCGTGCCAAAGTCATTTATCCGCATGCCCTGCTAGAACCTATTTTACGACCCACATACGGTGTGATCTTATATCAAGAGCAAGTGATGCAAATTGCACAGGTCTTAGGTGGCTTCACCTTGGGTGGCGCAGATATTTTGCGTCGTGCAATGGGTAAGAAAAAACCCGAAGAAATGGCTAAGTTACGCGAGATTTTTTGCAAAGGCTGCATTGAACGCCAGGTGAATGCAGAACTCGCCAATCATATTTTTGACTTAATGGAAAAATTTGCAGGCTACGGCTTTAACAAATCACATTCTGCTTCCTATGCACTGATTGCTTATCAAACAGCTTGGTTGAAAGCACATTATCCTGCTGCCTTTATGGCAGCCTCTCTTTCTGCTGATATGGATCATACCGATAAAATCATTGTATTACTCAACGAATGTAAGGCATTACGTCTCACCGTCTCTCCACCCGATATCAATACCAGTCACTACACTTTTACCGTGATAGATGATACACATCTTTCTTATGGATTAGGCGCAATCAAAGGCGTTGGAGAAGCTGCTATTTTAAATATGATGGCTGCCCGAGAAAAAGCGCCTTTCAAAGATCTTTTTGATTTCTGTGAACGTATCGATATGCGCAAGGCAAACAAGCGCGTATTCGATGCTCTGATAAATGCCGGTGCATTAGACAGTTTTGGTAAAAATCGCGCAACCTTGGTAGCATCTCTCCCTGCCGCTTTACAACAAGCAGAGCAAGTCTCAAGAAATAAGGATCATGGACAAGCAGATCTTTTTTCAATGTCAGAAGAAACAACGGCGATCACCTACACAGAAACACCACCGTGGGATACGACCACACAGCTACTCGGTGAGAAAGCATCATTAGGGTTTTATTTAAGCGGTCATCCTGTTGATTGCTTCAAAGCTGAGTTAAAAAAATTCCTGAGCGCTGATATTCAAACAGTGCATGCACAAGCCGCTAAAACAGCACGCATCGCTGGCGTGATCACCAACTTACGCACACGCCAAACTAAGCGCGGCGACCGCTTTGGTATTTTCACATTAGAAGATGGCGTTTCTCATATTGAGATCACTTGCTTTGCCGATAAATACCAACAATATCGCGCTTTACTGAACGAAGATCAAATGATTATCGTCGATGGCGAAGTCAGCTTTGATACTTTTAATAATAGCACACGCATTATCGCACAGGAGCTGTATACCCTGGACCAAGCCAGACAACGCTTTGGCAAACAGTTGCGTATTCGACTCTCCACATTTGGCGTTGATTTTGAACCCCTTAAAAAAATCTTAGCCCCTTATACAGGCGGCCAATGCCCCGTTATCTTAGAACATCAAGCAGAAGGCGTGATATTTGATGTAAAATTGGGATCAACTTGGTTCATTAAACCCACTGAAGCATTATTTGCTTTACTTAAAGCACAGTTACCGGTAGAAAAGATAGAAATGATCTATCTTAAATAGGTACCGCTATGTGCATGACAAATACATTTTTCAAAAAATCTCTGGTTGTCTTTTGGGCATGCTGGTGGCTGATTGCGCTGTGGACGGATATTGTTGGCGGACTTGCGCATCTCGGTGTTTTGCACGCTTCCTTTGCGCCAGACCTTAATTATCCTGCACTTGTGCAGTCAATGAGTATGTACCATGCACCAAGTTGGCTAACAGGCGCTTTATTTATTGGTATTTTATTGTGGCTTAGCCTAGTCAGCGTAAGCTTCTGCTGGGCAAGCCTGGCATTGACCCGCCCTACTGACGTTTGGGTCAGCAGGGCACGTATTGCCTATATTGTCTCACTTGGACTGTGGCTTGCCTTTTTCCTATCTGATCAAATTGTGATGAAATTTGATTTTGAACAAAACCACATGGTTCAAGGCGGCTTCGAATTCCTTTGCTTCTTAAGTCTGTATTTGTTACCCTAACCGATTGATTTTTAAAAGAATTGTACTTATATTGACCAATAAACCAAGAAAATCTTATTAATAAAAAAATGTTAGAAAACTCTTAGACTTAAGGTTAATTTAAGCTTCGTACCTTAAGATAGATATTAAGGGGAGGACTTTTTTATGGCTGGAACAGAAATAAAATTCAGAGATCCGCGCAGCGTATTCAGACCCACGGTCGAGAAATCCGCTCCCACCCATCTCACGCCTGGCACTCACGAACATACCGAAGAACAGCAAAAATTTGTCGCGAAAGTGCGACGCCACGCTAAAAACACAACAACACCTGATAAATTAAGAAGCACTGCTGCAAACATTACAGTGATTGATAAGTGGATTACGCACTTACGTAATATAGCGGTTTTCACGCGTATCGCAGCAAATACAGCCGCCGCACCTGGCTCCCCTGCTAATGACGGTGAAAATCCAAACAGTTTTTTTGATAAGCTTGTTTATAAAGATGGCATACCCGGCCACCTCACACCATTCGGTGATGCGCTCGTAGCCAGTATCGGCATCAGTTACTTTATTTCTTTTGCTGTAGAGGTCAATGCGCAACGCAGAAGAGAAAGACTTGCCTCTTTAGACTATCTCATTCAGCAAATCGAACGTGATTTTGATAAGAAACTGACAACCGAAGAACAAAACAGTATTCGAACTCGCTATACGACGCTTGAAACAAACATGCTCCACGCTGAGGCAGCAGCAAGAATAGCAAAAGTCAATGAAGCGCTAAGGGAAACTGCCCAAGCAAAAGAAGCGCTTATCGCAAAAAAACTGGCAGCTGGCATGTCCCAACAAGCAGCCGAAGCAGCATTAAAAAAAGAAGCACTCCATCAATCAAGAAAGGCGTCGCTAAAAAGTGCAGGGCGTTACTTACTTGGCTTCCCTGACAAAGTATGGCGCTTTTTAGGCGATTTATCCATCATGTTCTGGTTTGTTTATTTGCCAGTTTCTATCGCCATTGGCGTAGGCGCAGCTGTCGCTGTGCCTGCCATGACAGTCATCATTGGTATCACGCTTGCGCTTGGTCTTACTTACCTGATTGGCAAAGCGATCCTGCGCCCACCGACAAAAAAAGAACAAGAGAGAAAAGACCTCTCTGATAAAATAAAAGATAAGGTTCGTCAGCAGGTTTTCAATGAATGGATCCATGCCAATAGAGTGACGCCCAAACAGGCACCTAGCGCAGAAACAGTGGTTAACAGAAGCGCGTTCTTGTCATCACTAAGCGCTGATAAATATATGACACATAAAATCACGCCGGTAGGCGATATAACTACCAAATCGAAAGCCGAATTAGAAGCGCTTCAAAGAGCAGCGAAAGCGCGTGATGCTGCGATCGAAGGATCAGCGCTCGGCAAATACTTGCTTGGAAAGAAGAAAGAAAGAGGCGTACGTTTCTTCAATGGCATATTAGGCAACTTCATCAGTTATTTTGTACTTGCCGTCTTCATATTTTGGTTTCTCAGTGCAGCACTGAGCTTGACGATTGCTACCTTACCAGTCTCTATTTTCTTAGGGGGCGCTTTATTTAATATCGTCGCATCAGCAAGCTCTAGCGCACTCTATACAGCTTATAACACCAGAAAACTGTATCTAGGCGAAAAAGGAAGAAAAGCGAGTGTTGTTAACAATTTATTAGAAACAGTAAAAAACGATCAAGGAGTAGATACAGGCATCACTAAGCTTCATTACTTTGAAGAACTGCAGAAGCGCATAGCAGAAAAAGAGAAATACCTGAATGGGGCATTAACGGATGATGTTCAGAAAAGACTTAAACTACATCTAGACAAGATTGGCAAAAACCAGTGGGATAATTACCGACATTTTGAAGAGATGATAGACAAACACGGCAAGGGCATGCTAGCGAAAAAATTCCTAAAACGCCTCTATGTTTTCGTTTATGGTACGCAAACAGGGACATTCCTCTTCCGTTTCTTATTCTTAGCGGGCGGTATTGCTGCGGTTACTGTCGCCGCACTTGGGCTGCTCGGCTTTATAGGACTTGCTGTTGGATTCAGTGTTTTCGTTGGTGGTCGTCGCTTGCTCGATTACCATCTCAGTCGGCGTGTCGGGCATCGAGACAAATTTGATATCGATGAAAGAACCAGGTACTTGGACTCAAGGCTCGATCAATTAACACGGCTGGAGGACTGGGCTAAGGCGGGTTATGCTACCGCAAAACCGCCGTTGAGACAGCCAGTTGCAGCACATGGAGGGACTATCCGTCACTCAGCAATGAGCTTAAGGAAAGGAACAGGTCGCAGCACAGACCGAGCTCCTTTAACAAGCGCTCCTAGCGCTGGCACGCTGTACGGTACTCGCACGACAGCAAGGAGGAGGCGTAGCGACGTCCCTCCATCAACCTCACGAGAAAGGAAACTCAGCAGCGGCAACACATAAAATATTTTATTTTCTCCGGGCTATGTCTTTAGTACACTAGCCCCATGACGAAACGCAAACCCAGCTTACAGCAAATCGCGATTGAACGCTTAGCACGCGGTCAATATCAACCCCGGCAACACTTTGATGCAGAAAAGCTTCAAGAGTTGGCGGACTCTATTAAAAGTACCGATGGCCTATTACAACCTATCTTAGTCAGACCGCTGCCCGATCAGCGCTATGAGATTATCGCCGGGGAAAGACGCTGGCGCGCCGCTCAACTGGCTGGTTTAGCCGAAGTGAGCTGCTTGCTCTATGACTATACGGACGAGCAAGCACTGCAAGCTGCCATTGTTGAAAACACCAGTCGCGCTGACTTAAACCCCATTGAAGAAGCGCGCGCCTACCAACGCCTGATCGATGAGTTTCATTATCTCCACGAAGAAATTGCTGCCTCCGTTGGTAAATCACGCACAGCCATTACCAATGCCCTACGCTTATTAAAACTAGACCCTCGTGTACAGGCTTCGCTGGTCAGTGGAAAACTCTCTGAAGGGCATGGCAAGATCCTAGCCGGTCTGCCTGCTATACAACAAATCGCATTGGCTGAGTGCTGCATACAAAAAGACTGGAGTGTACGCAAAATGGAGGCTGAAGCTAAAAAATTACAGCAGCCGCCTACCACGCCAGCGGGCACTTACGCTGATGCTAATATTAAACAACTGGAAACCGCCTTGTCTGAACACTTAGGCAATGCCGTTCGCATTGACTATGAAAATCAAGGTGGCGGTTCTTTACGTATTTATTTTAGTAATGTTGACGAGTTAGAAGGACACTTCGACCGTATTGGATTTAAACCATGACCGCTATACAACCTACTGTTAGTATTTTGATTCCACACTATAAAACACGGGAACTCACCAAACTGTGCCTGTCGTTGTTGCGCCAATATACTGATTTGAATCAAGCAAGAATCATTGTGATTGATAACGACTCACAAGATGATTCTTCAGATTATTTGCGCAGCCTCACAGGGATTCAATTAATTGAACGAACTGCCGTACCAGGTGAATCCCCTGTACAAGCGCATGCCAGAGCACTTGATTTAGCCCTGGCAAGCGTAGAAACCCCCTTTGTGCTCTCTATCCATACCGACACCTTAGTCAAGCACCCAAAATGGCTTCCTTTTTTACTTTCCTATATCGAACACAATACCAATATCGCGGGGGTTGGGTCTTGGAAACTGGAATCTAAGCCTTGGTGGCGTCGCTGCTTAAAAAGTATAGAGCACTACATACAACTTGGCATGTACCGACTTATCGGCAGGACACAACACGGTTTAGCGGGTGTAGGTAAAAATTATTATTATCTGCGTAGCCATTGCGCGCTGTATCGCACTGATTTATTGCGCCAACATGGGCTCTATTTTGGGTCAGGGGATATGGTTGCAGGCAAAGACATGCACCAGAAGTTAGTTGCATTGGGTTATCAAATGCTGTTTTTATCCTCTGATGTACTGATTCAGTATGTCGAGCACATCAATCATGCAACCACTGTGTTAAACCCCTCCTTAAGCACTCGCCAAAAAAGTGTAGCGAAAGGGTTGCAGCGCATTCAAAAAGCATTTAGTAATGCTCGTTTGAGCTAAGAGGTATCTCGCATATGAAAGGAATCATTCTAGCAGGTGGTTTGGGAACACGATTATACCCTGCAACACGTTCGCTCAGTAAGCAACTGTTACCTGTATACGATAAACCCATGATTTATTATCCTCTTTGCACACTCATGCAAGCGGGCATCCAGGACATCTTGATTATTACCACACCACATGAATCAACGCTCTTTCAGCAATTATTGGGCGATGGATCGCAGTGGGGTATTGCGCTGCAATACGCTACACAATCCGCGCCTAATGGTATTGCAGAAGCGTTTATTATTGCAGAACATTTTATTGGACAAGATCGCGTTTGCCTGATTTTAGGAGACAATATCCTCTACGGTGACGGTCTTATCGAAAAATTACAAAAAGCGGCAACAGAAACAGCCGGTGCAACTATCTTTGGTTATTATGTCAGCGACCCTGAACGTTACGGTGTGATTGCATTTGATGCACAAGGCAGTCCCGTTGATATTATTGAAAAGCCTAAACACTTTGTTTCACATTACGCTGTGATTGGTCTGTACTTCTATGATCACACCGTTGTTGATGTTGCAAAAAAACTAACGCCTTCTGCCAGAGGAGAGCTGGAGATCACAGATATCAATAAATATTATCTCACACACCAACAGCTCACCGTCGAAAAACTTGGCAGAGGAACAGCTTGGCTAGACACAGGCACACATAAATCCTTGCTAGATGCTGCCAATTTTATTTACGTATTGGAAGAACGACAGGGGCTCAAAATTGGCAGCCCAGAAGAAGTAGCATGGCGTATGGGTTTGATTCCACAGCTGAACTTGCGTGCATTAGCGACAACACAAATTAAAAGTGGTTACGGCGATTATTTAATGACGCTCATGGACGATGCATCATGAATATTGACACGACACCGCTTGCCGGATTACTCCTCATTCAACCCACGCTATTCAGTGATGAACGTGGCTATTTTTTTGAAAATTTTCAGCAAGAACGCTACACCGCTTTAGGATTACCCCCCTTTGTACAAGATAACTATTCTTATTCAAAGCAAGATACCTTGCGGGGGCTACACTATCAACAACCCAATGCACAAGGCAAACTGGTTTGGGTATCACAAGGGAGCGTGTGGGACGTTGTGATTGATATTCGTTTAAGCTCACCCACCTTTGGACAGTGGTTTGGTCTCACACTCTCTGATGACACACATACGCAACTTTATGTGCCACCTGGTTTTGCGCATGGTTTCTGTGTGCTCTCAAAAACAGCTTGTTTTCACTACAAATGTACGGATTTTTATGTACCCACAGCAGACCGTGGCATTATTTGGAATGATCCTCAATTACAAATTCCCTGGCCAGTCACAACACCCATTTTATCTGACAAAGACAAAAGCTACCCGACTTTAAATGAGATCGCGCATGAATGCTTGTTTGCCTAAAATATGCATCACAGGCAGTCAAGGCCAACTTGCTCGCGCTGTCGTACAGCATGCATCGGGCAAACCATTCACATGCATCCCGTTAACACGATCACAACTCGATATCACGCAATACTCAGCCATTGAAGAAGCATTTGCAATATATCAACCTGATATTGTGATTAATACAGCAGCGTATACAGCTGTAGATCAAGCAGAAGCACAACAAGCAGTTTGTCATCAAGTGAATACATTAGGCGCTTCTTATCTTGCAATGGTCTGCCAAACAAGAAATATTCCGCTGATACATCTCTCTACAGATTATGTCTTCAGTGGTGACCAACACACGCCTTATCGAGAAGAAGATATGCCAAACCCATGCAACGTATATGGTCTGAGCAAATTACAAGGTGAGCAAGCCATTCAACAATATTGTGAAAAGCATCTTATTTTACGAGTCAGCGGCATTTTTAGTGAGCATGGACATAATTTTGTAAAAACCATTCAGCGTTTAGTGAAAGAAAAAAAAGAATTGCGCATTGTGGCAGATCAAATCACCTGCCCAACACAAGCGAGCGATATTGCAAAAACACTCTTAAGGCTTTGCGAGCAACAAGCATCATGGGGCGTTTATCACTATTGCAGCACACCACCTATTTCCTGGTGCCAGTTTGCTGAATATATTATTGCACAGTATAAAAAAACCGAACAGGTAATAACAGAAGACATCATTGCCATTTCGACAGCAGAATACCCCACCCCTGCAAAGCGTCCGCGCTATTCTGCACTAGATTGCACGAAAATACAGAGCCATTTTGGCATATCACAACCCTCGTGGAGGTATACGTGACTATCACATATCAACCCAAGAATATATTAGTCACAGGCGGCGCTGGATTTATTGGCGGACATTTTCTGTGCTATATGCATAAGACACACCCCACTGTACATCTGGTTAATGTAGACAAGCTGACTTATGCAGGATCATTGAATCATTTAAAAGAAATAGCAACATCAAATCGCTATCACTTTATTCAAGGCGACATCTGTGATGCTACTTTACTCAAACAACTGATGACGCATTACCACATTGATACCATCGTGCATTTTGCAGCAGAAAGTCACGTCGATCGCTCCATTCATTCTCCACATGCTTTTATGGAAACCAATGTGATGGGCACATTTCAATTATTAGAAGCCGCAAAAACCTATTGGTTTGATGCAAAAAAAGAGGCATCGCAATGTCGATTTCATCATATTGGTACAGACGAAGTCTTTGGTTCTTTAGCCCCACACCAAGCTGGTTTTACAGAAGAAACAGCGTATCAACCCCGTTCTCCCTACTCAGCATCAAAAGCAGCTTCTGATCATTTGGTGATGGCTTATTTTCACACTTACGGGTTACCCATTACGCTTTCTAATTGTTCGAATAACTACGGTCCCCATCAACACAGTGAAAAATTTATCCCCACTATTATTAATGCTTGCTTGAAAAAAGAAATGATTCCGGTGTACGGTAATGGCCAAAATAAACGTGATTGGTTATACGTTGAAGATCATTGTCGCGCTATTGATACCATTTTGCGACACGCACCCGTTGGTTCACGCTACAACATAGGCGGCTGCAATGAATGGGAAAATATCCATTTAGCAAAATATATCTGTGAAAAAATGGATAAGCAACTTCCCTTTGAAGGTTCTTATCTCGATCTGCTTCGCTTTGTGACAGACAGACCCGGTCACGATTTTCGTTATGCCATTGATGAGAAAAAAATACGAAACGAGCTTCAATGGGCACCCCTAGAGACCTTTGAAACAGGCATTCTGAAGACAATCGCATCAATTATGAACACCACAACCCCCTTATAATTGTATGTTTTTTATACATAAAATATAAAAAATGGCAATTTTTATATTGTCTACTATACTGACATAGTGAGGTTTTTACTTATATTTTCAAATAACTAGGCGCGAACTTACCTTAAACATGAAGAGAAAAAATACCTTCATTTGCATATTAAGGAAGATATCAAAAAAAGAACAACTGGTTCTCAGCAAGCTTTGCCTTGCTTGTGTTTCTTTTTTAATCAGCACCAATATTGCCTTGGCAAATCCGATTGGCGGGCAAGTCACAGCAGGTAATGCCATCATTTCATCGCCTGATGCAACCACCACACAAATTCACCAAACCACAGATAAAGCAATTATAGAATGGCATTCATTTAATATTGCACCAAATGAGCATACGCATTTTCAACAACCTTCTGCACAATCTATCACATTAAATAGAATTAATCCCGCACAAGGCGTTTCACAAATTTTTGGCAGCCTCTCAGCAAACGGTCGCATCATTCTAATTAACCAAGCTGGCATTTATTTTGGCCCAACAGCACATGTGAATGTGGGTAGCATTATTGCATCCACATCAGACATATCAAACGCCAACTTTGCTGCAGATAACTATATTTTTGACCAACCCACTGCAACAGCAGGATCCATTATCAATCAAGGCACGATCAAAGCAGGCGAAGCTGGATTGGTTGCGTTAATCGGTAGCAATGTACAAAACGACGGACTGATCGTTGCGCATCTGGGTAATGTTGTACTCGCCTCTGGCAATACATTCACTTTCGATTTCGCAGGAGATCAGCTGATTAACTTTGCTGTTGATGAAGGCAGCTCTGCTGCTGGCGCAACTGTCGGCAATACCGGCAAAATCATTGCTAATGGTGGCAAAATCATTATGACAGGCAAGACAGCCAGCAATGTGCTAAACGGTAGCATTAACATGTCTGGCGTGATGATTGCAAAATCTGTCTCACAAAAAAATGGCGAAATTATTCTCTCTTCAGAAAATGGCACCGTGAATGTCACAGGTAAAATCATTGCATCAGGTAAAAAAGGCAATGGAAATGGCGGTAAAATTAAGATACTTGCTAAAAATGTGATTGTTAATGAAAACGCAAAAATAGACGCTTCCGGCAACACAGGCGGTGGAGAGATACTCATCGGTGGTGATTATCAAGGTAAGAATTCGGCTATTTTCAACGCACAAAATACATTTGTCGGACAGAACGTCACAATTAATGCCGATGCGATTGCATCCGGTAATGGCGGCAAGATCATTGTCTGGGCAGATAATAATACTTTCTTTCATGGTGCCATTTCCGCAAAAGGCGGTGAAATTGCAGGTGATGGTGGGCTTATTGAAACATCAGGCAAAGCTTATTTAGATGTAGCAGGTAGCACTGTAAATGCAAGCGCTTCTCATGGCAAATCAGGCATGTGGCTGCTCGATCCTTTCAACGTCATTATTGATAACGCAGCCACAACCTGTACCTCCCCACCCTGTTTTAGCGGCGGCAATCCGACGATCTACACGCCAGATACCAATACCTCACACGTCTCTGTCGCCAATATTTTAACGGCGCTCTCTGGTGGCACCAGTGTAACCATTACAACAGGCACATTCGGCGCCCAAACAGGTACCATTGCAGTCAATGCTGCTATTAATAAAACTTCAGGCAGCACGCCCGTCACACTCACCTTAGATTCTACCAATGCCGGTGGCACCATCACGGTGAGCAATCCAATTAGCTCAACCGTTGGTGCATTGAGCGTCTCACTACTTTCTGGTAATGCGATTACACTGAATAGCACAATCACAACAAACGGCGGCAATTTCATTGCAACGGCACAGAATGCCATTACATTTGGTAATGGCGCAGGCACCACACCCGGCGTTGTCACCGCAGGCAGTGGCACAGTCAGCATCAACGCCAATCAAGATGGTGCTGGCGCACAAGGTTTCACGATGAACCTGAACAGCAATATCACCACAACAAATAGCACAGCAAGCGCTGTTTCCATTACCTCACCCACCAGCGGTACAGGTCCCGCCGCCTTACGCGATATCACAACAGGTACAGGTGGCACAATCACGGTCAATGTTGGTGGCGACGTGACGCAAACCAGTGGCACACTCAATACTGGCAATAGCGGTACCGTCACACTCACCAATCCTAATATCGCCGGTAGAAATATTGGCGCCGCTGCCACACCCATGCAAATTATTGCTGGCACATTGAATCTCACAACAGGCTCAGGTGGCGGCTTTGTCACAAATACAGGAACAAGTTCACTTGATTTAAAGAATATCACAACACCAGGTGCACTTACCATTACATCAACTGGCAGCTCAAGCATCACTAATTCAGGCACATTGGCAATTACTGGCACCACAACCATTTCCGCTGGTGCTGCGCAGGATATTACATTGAATTCATCGAGTAATGATTTTTCAACCATTGCGATTAGCAGCGGAAATAATGTCACACTACAAGATACAAACAGTCTTATTTTTTCGATTTCTACTGTGAGCGGCAATTTAAACGTGACAACAAATGGCGATATCACAGATAGCGCTGCTTTATCTGTCTCAGGTACCAGTACATTTAATGCTGGTGCTGCAAATAGTATTACCTTGGATACTGCGACCAATAACTTTAATATTGTTGCTATTTCAAATACGAATAATGTCACATTAAGAGATGCTAATGCGATTGTCTTTGGCAATATCTCATTAGCCGGCAACCTCACACTCACAGCAGCCGGCGCAGTAACGCAAGATATCGGCACAGCGATATTAGTCAATGGAAGTAGCAAAGTGACGACACTCACAGCTGGTGCTGCAAATAATATTACTTTAACCAATACAGCAAATGATTTTTCAACTGTTGTGATTAGCACAGGAAATAATGTTGCGTTAACCGACACAAATGCCTTGGAGTTTGGTGCATCGACTTCTGCTATCAGCGGCACATTAGATGTCATTACAGGTGGCAATCTGACGCAATTGGCTGGCGCACTCACTGTGACAGGCTTAGCCACATTCACCGCTGGCACGAGCAACGATATCATCTTAAGTAATTCAAATAATAATTTTTCTACAATAAAAATTGTAAGTGCAAATAATGCAACATTGCGTGACACAAATGCACTCGTTATTGATACTTCTACCATTCAAAATACCCTCACACTCACTGCGGGCAATAGTCTCACACAAAGTGGCGCCATCACTGTACCAACGCTGATTGCGTCAACCAGAAATAATGCTGCTGTTTCACTGACACTGGATAGCTTGAGCAACCACATTAATACAGTGACTTTGCAGACACTTAACGCAGCAGGGACTGCCAATTCAGCTGGCGTGATTACTTTTAAAAACGCAGATGCTTTTGATATTGCCACAATCGGCACAACAAGCACGATTAATTTGACATCACTGGGTAGCATTTCGGATAGCGGTAACATCACCGGTTCTACGTTAACAACAAACAGTGTTGGCGGCACAGTGCTTGATTTTGGGAGCAACTTAACGGGCTTCAATGCAACCAATACAAGTACTGGCAATATCACGCTTGTTAACACAGGCACATTTTCTATTACCGGATTAAGCCAATCGGGCAATGGCGCTGTTAACATCACAAATACAGGCTCTCTCGCACTCACAGGTGGTTTTAATACAAACAGTGGTAGTGGTGCTGTCAATTTGAGCGCAAGCACGACAATGACACTGAGCAACACACTCAATGCAGGCAGTGGCACTGTGACATTAAATGCAAACCAAGCTTCTGGTGGCAGTGCTTTTACAATGAATGCAGGTGGTTCAATTAGCACATCAAATAGCGGCAGCAGCGCAGTGGCAATTAATGTGAATACGGCTTCAGGCGGTACAGGTACCGCTGCGTTACGTGATATCACCACAGGTAATGGTGGGACAATCACTGTTAAAACAGACAACGGGAACAACACAACGGGAGGCGATATTACACAGGCCAGTGGCACCTTAGATAGCGGTACCAGTGGATCCATTGTCTTAACAACACCTAATCAAGCTGCTGATAATATCGGAACCACTGCTTTACCCATACAAATCATCACAGGCACATTAAGCGCTTCCTCAGGTAATAGCGGCATTTTTGTCACAAATAATGCATCTTCTGCATTGACCGTTCTCACACTTGCTGCTTTCAGAAGCGACACGCTTGTAACAGGCAATGCACAGATTATTTCAAATGGGATCATACAACAAACAGGATTGAGCAATCCCATCACCGCTGCAACACTGACATTAAAAACACTCAACAATGCAGGCGCTGATATCACATTTAACAATAGCAATAATGTGGCTACTAACGCTAATCTGAGTGCACGTGATGCAGCAGATACGGCTAATAGCGCAGGCAATATTAGCTACTATAATTTAGGTACATTAAATATGACTGGCATTAACACCGCAGGAAACGCAAATATCACAACAACAAATATACTGACCGATAGTGGTAGTCTGAATATCAGTGGCACACTTACAGTCACTGCGGCCAATGGTATCACACTGAATAACACAAATGCGATCAGTGCATTTCATGCGACGAATACAACGAGCGGCAATATCACATTCAGCAACAATACCGTTCCTGTGAGTATCACAGGCATTACGCAAAGCGGTAGCGGTACGCTCACACTGAGTAATACAACGGATATGACAATTGCAACAGGGGCTAACCTCACCACAAATGGTGGCACAGCTGCTTTTACTGTTACAAACGGTACATTTGCAATGGATAATGGCGCAAGTATTAGCACAAATAACGCTAATATCACGCTCAACACAACAGATATCAACCTAGATGCCAATAGCAGTATCAATAGCGGCAATGGCAATGTTTCAATCACACAAAATACAGCGGGCGGCAGTATCCATGTTGGAAACACGACTGGTACGATGACATTAACAGGTACAGAATTACAAACCATCACAGCCAACGCTTTGGATATCATCGCGCCTAATAATGGGCAAATTGTGGTAGATGGCATCTCTAGCGCTAACACACAAAATATTGCATCAACAATCACGCTAACAGCTACAGCAGGCACATTAGGTAATATTGCTTTTCAAAACACCCCCTCTTCTTTTAAGGCATTCACAGCAAATGCAGATGATGGCATTAGCATCGGCAGTGGCGCTCTACTCACCACCACCGTTGGAAATCTCAGCTTAAATGGCGATGCTGGCGGCGGCGTGGGTACAGATGATAGCGTCACACTCAACGCTAATTTAACAGCTGCAGGCAATATCACGTTAAGCGCGACCAATGGCGGCATCTTATTAGGGCAGTCTGTTGTACTCACAGGCAATAACATTACCTTCAATAGCGTTATCAATGGTAATCACAATTTAACGCTGGATGCAGGTGCAACTGGAAATATCACTTTTAATGCAAATGTTGGAAATGTGAATAGAATTGGGACACTTACAGTGATAAATGTAAACACCTTAACTAATAACGCTCTCATTAATGCGCAAGCTTACGTACAGAATGACGGGAACGATGTCCAGCTAGGCACAGCTGGTTTAGATTTAACAGGTAATGCAACAGTGACTGGCACAACCATTGATGGCGCTGTGAATGTTGCTGGCCTCACCTTAAATGTAGATTTTGCCAACCTGACTGGTTTTGTAGACGGAGCATTCGGGCAAGCCGCCATCAATAAGATTATCCTCGTGAATACCATCACACCAGGCACGCATTTCTTTGATGGCATTGATATGTATAGGGCACCCACCCCACCACCCCCGCCTAATATTATTGATGTATTAGCGGGCAGTATACCGCAAATCGTCTTTTCTTATTCTTATCAAGACCAGCATCTGAATGCCACGTTACTTTCTTCAATAAGCGAAGACCCTGTTCTGTCTAACACACAAATTTTAGAGCTATTATCCGAACTTGATGCGGGCAAGAAGCAGTGCGTCAACATTGGCATCACAACCATCTGCTCGTTTTAAGTTTAATCTGATGTAACCGAGCCGCGACCGTGAGGGAGCGTCACTGCGTAACCGAGCCGCGACCGTGAGGGAGCGTCACTGCGTAACCGAGCCGCGACCGTGAGGGAGCG
>DATLOT010000062.1:0-40018 GCA_035536095.1 Gammaproteobacteria bacterium
CATAAAATTACGATATAATCAGGCCGTTTACGGCCGAAAGCTTTATAGCCCCGGATGAGGATTGCGGAGCGGAGCGTAGCAATCCGAAGGCCGGGGTAATGACAATCCACCTATGTTTTAAGCACCGTAGGTGCGTGAGAAAAAGTGTTACCGATGTTGTGTCTCTATACAAAGATGCTCGACCACGCGGATGAGGAGGTATTTATTCCTACGGCAGCATCGAAGAAATCTGCGTGATTTGCTTAGAACCTTGTGTGATATTGTGGAGGTAGGCCAGTTGCTCGCTGGGTAGTGCGTTTTGTTCAGCTGCAATTAAATCGGAGAGTTCATTAATATTCTTAACAAGCCCATCTAATTCAGAGGACAGGGTGCCAAAAAATTCTTCTTCTGAGAAAATAGGGAAGGAAGAAGACTGTTCATTTGATAAATTGGACATGTCAGAAATTAATTTTAGCATTTGATTTGAATTCTGTAGGATATGATTGACATATGCTTTTTGATTTTCATTCATTTTCTCTGCGAAATGAGATTGCATGAGTTCAGAAAATCCTTTAATGCTGCTAGCGGTATCACGTAATTGCAGAGAAATATCGTCAACAAGCTCTTTGTTAGCAACAGAGGGTAATAAGCTTGCTGTTTTCTCTAGCTCACCTGATGCGGGCAATGATTTTTGTAATTGACTCAGATGTGCTGTGGATTCCTCTAACGCTTGTAACTGCTTACGTTGCGTCTCAGATAATTGGCTAGCAGGTAATAGTGAAGCAAACGCAGAGAAATTTGAGAGTTGTTCGCTTTTACTTAATGCAGAAGAAACATCAGCCAACGCTTGCATAGGTAATATTTGCAGTTTAGCAGAGCCTAAATTCATGGTCTTAGAGAGGTGGCTGACCATCGGTAAAATAGAGGCCGCTTCATTGGAAATGCTTTTTGCGACATTGCGTAATTCTGTTGGCATCTTCTCGGAAGATTCTGCTAAGCCATTCGCATCTTTAATCACATCATTAATCGCCATGGGTAATGCAAAAGGCATGTTCAGTAATGCCTGATATTGTGATTTATTTTGGCTTAATACCGTTTGCACAGAGTCCACGAGATGCTCTCTACGGAACTGTTTCATAAATGCGCCTATGACACCTAATGCCAGTAAAGCAATCAGTGCATTTTGCAAGCTCAAATTCCAATGTTTACCTTGTCCTGGCACCAGTGCCTTGATCGACATCGTTGGTAAATAGCCTTCTAAAGGATTAGAAGGTAGGCCACGCAATGGATTTCTCGGAAAATTACCTTTATGTAAGAAATCATCGAGGAAAGACGAGAAATTGTCTAATGCCCTCACAACCCCTTGTGAAACAACGCGACTGACACGAAGAATAGAAGGTATGTCAACTTTATCGGTATCGCTGGAAGTCGTGAGGAGATCATTACTGTAGATTGATAATAAGCCTGAAATAATAGCTGTGCTACCTGCGGTTGCGTTAGCTGGTAAAACGAGTCGGACATTGTTAAAAAACAGGCTGCTACCATTTGGGATAAAACCAACTCTTGCGGCAGCAGCGGCACCAGATGCGCCGCCTATGGTACCAATTAAGTTTGCTGAGCGTACATTTAAGAATAGGGAGCCTACATTTACGTGTCCTGTGACACTGCTGCCGGAAATAGACACGCCGCCTGAGACATTCAATGTATTATACCCTAAGAAAATATTATTCCCTCCTTGTTGTGTAAAACTGCTTGCATTGATAGTGCCATTATTTGTGAGATTAGCAAAGCCGCCAACTGAGAGCGCACCGATATTCGTTGTATTGTTAAGAATGATATTGCCACTTGTTGCGTTTAAGCTTAAATTTGCATCGGTGCCTTGTATGCCATTAAATGTCATATTACCAGAAGCAAGTGATACGCTATTGCTACCGGTAAGTGTGAGTGTATTTGTAAACGTCACACCAGTACTGCCTGTGACTGCGCCATTACCCATGGTTGTTGGGCCGGTGAATGTCAGTTGTCCTCCGGAAGTGATGGCGGCGCTATCTGCAAAAATAATACCGCCTGTACCATTTAATGTGAGGTCACCGACTGATATGTTATTGCCTGATACGTTAATAAATCCTGTTGCTGAAATGATAATGGGTTGTACGCTGCTAAAACTAATAGCGGCAAGTGAAAAATCAGCCCCATTACCTGCGAATGTGACATTACCATTACCGCCAATAAATGAACCTTGCAATGTTAAGCCACCGCCAAGAATAGTCAGTGAGCCGTTTGATCCCGAACCTGTGCTGATATTTGAAAGAACAGCCAGCGCATCATTATCACTGCTTGGATTAGCCGCACTTAAGGTAATGCTACCGCCCTGTGTTGAGACGTCACCGAAAACAATCAATTGACGTAAGTTTGCATCGGGTGAGAGCGTTGCGACTGAAATGCTGCCTGCTTGTGATGAAATCGCACCAGAGGCATTCATGCTGCCTGTATTGGTAATGTTGATGTTGCCGCTGCCTGATTGTGTAATGGCGCCTAATGTAAATCCTTCAGCTGTATTGTTAAAAACAATATTGCCGCTGCTTGTATTGCTTGCCGTAAAGATGCTAGAGATGCTATTTGCGCTTGATAATGTCGTGCCTGTTGCGGAAGAGGTGGTGAGTGAACGCACGGTAATGGGTGCGCTTTGTGTAATGCTACCGCCTGCGTTTAAAGTCAATGTTGCGCTCGTGTTGCCTGCTGTAATTGCTGCATTAATGATGATATTGTTTGCAGCACTCAATGTGAGTGAGTTACCGCTTGACCAGATCGTCGCATTAATGGCATCAACAACAGTAATATTACCAACACCTGTGCCGCTGGCATTGTCTGTTGAGACAATCACGCCGGTTGTGTTTAATGCAGTTTGCAGGCTACTTAATGTGAGTAAAGAATCTTGTACTGCACCAGTTGCTGCAAAAGTCCCACCGACTTCTGTGCTTGCGCTGTTATTGGTGCCAACCATACCAGCTGCCGTTGCACTTGCTTGGTTGGTTGCGATATAAATGTTGGTCGGATCGAGTAACCAAGTACCTGTTAATCCTTTAGGTGCCAGTGTATTGACATGCGCGCCTGCAACATCTAAATACATTTTGCCGGATGTTTCCACCCAGCCACCATTACCGCCTGCTGCGCCGCCACGTGCAGAGATGCTACCATAGAAATAGGTATCGTTATCTGCCCAGATGACAACTTTGCCGCCATCGCCAAAGCTAATCGCATCAGCTGTTGCAATAGCGCCTGGTCCAAAGTAAACAGAAGTTGCATTCATGATGAGTGGATTGGCGCCATGTGCATCACCGCCTATTAAAATTTCGCCACCACCTGCATAACCTGATGCATCAATGATAGCGTTATCAACGATATTAATTTGATTGCCGATCGCGCGGATTTTTCCGCCTTTTTCTCCTGCATTCATGCCTGATGCAATGAGTTTGCCAGCAATGCGCACATCAGCGCCTGTTGCGCCTAAGATAATTTCACCGCCTTGTTCGCCAACTGCTTTAGCTTCAATGACGCCGCTCATGTTAATGGCGTGGTCTAAAATTTGTGATGCGGTTTTTGCTGTGACAAGCACTTTGCCGCCAGGGGCTGAAATCATACCGCTGTTTCTAATGCCATCTTTTAATGGTTGACCGTTTTGATCGAGTGCGGGATGCATCACTTCTTTGTCAACAGTGAAAGAAACAAGCTCATTACCAGAGAAATTAACGGTAAATTCACTGCCTGCTGCTAAGACAACCGTACCCATTTGTGATTCGATATAGCCGTTATTGACAACGCCAGAGCCAACAAGTGCGACAATGCCAGCTTGACTGGTTTTGATATAACCTTCGTTGATAACAGCGCCATGCCAGTCAGGTGATTGTGTAAAGTGATATTGTCCTGCCATAAAATCTTCGTTTCTGATATTAGCAGTGGATGCAACCAACCCTGCTACATCGACATGTGCTGTTGGACCAAACCACACGCCGGCAGGATTCACCAACCACACTTGACCATTTGCAGTGATGGAGCCATAAATTTGTGCGGGGCCGTTGTTAGGGTTGATGCGATTTAAGGTGATTGAGCTGGCATTGGGCTGTTGGTAGTTTACGTGTTCTGCCGATCCAACGTTATAAGATTGCCAATCAACGATGCCTTTTTGAGAGGCTTGATTAATTTGTGTGGTTGTTGCATTTGGATTAGAAATAGTGACATTGCCGCCTGACACCACGCCGCCTTGTGGGAGGGCATAAAGATTGGTTGTGCAGAGAAATAGGGATGCAGCAAAGGCCACTGTGTAACCAGTTATTTTGAGGTGTTTTGCGATATAGACGACAAACTGTCGTATCATATCCTATACGTCGACGCGTGAATAAGCATGCGTCTGATCCTCCGATAAGATGATTCTGTTAACTTGTTGGTAGAGGGGGTGAGGGAATTGTGGCAAAGCAGAGCAGGCACAGCAAATGCGTACGGTATACTTTCTATCGTTATTATTGTGAATAAAAAAACTGCGTACGCAGAAAAAACCAACATTACCCACCTCCCGCTTGTGTTTGTAACATCTTGTTTTTATAGCTAAAGCACCTAGTCAGGTGTTTATATCTTGCACCTTCCTTTATTCAGTGTAGGCCAGAAGTTGGAGAAATGCCAGTTATTTTTTGTATATAAATTAACCATTTTAGCGAGTTCCTATAGCTAATTATTCCCCTCATCCGCCCTGTCTGGCATGCCTTCTCCCTTCCGGGAGAAGGTGCCCGACAGGGCAGGGGTATATTCCGTTACCTTTACCTTATCAAACGAGGTTGGTGTCTTTCCTCTACTTCTAATTCGCTCCTGACTGTTCGGCGTCTTTTCTCCTCTTCTGATACGCTGGTTGTATCGTACACATTTAATTCCAACCCCCTTCGTGCACGTTTTAGTTCGATCAGCTTATCGTGGTCTTCCCGTGAAAGAGGAATGCCTTGTAAATCAATATGCATTAGACTCGGATTTCGAACAATAGCATCCACAAGGGTCTGGATTTGTTGACGACTATCTATTTTATGAGGTGATCCATGTGGTTTGCCATCATCTATTTCAAGTGGTGATCCGCATTGTTTCAGATGTTGTCTCTGAGATAAATTTAATTTCGTCAGTGTTTCTGATGCTAAAATGATTCGAGTCACTTCATTCAGATCATGATTAGTTAGTGTCTTATTTAATTTCGCATCCGACAGGTCAATAATATCTTGACCTTCGTTATTCTTGGTTACTATGTTTCTCTTTCTCATCATCATAAATAATACTCCTCTAAAAATAGATTAAATACATTCTCAGCTGTTATCAGCTGGTTTAAAAGTAAGGAACAAAAATGTAGGGAATCAGTATCGTTGGCCTTATCGGCCAAAATAAAAGTAGAATGCAGCGAAGGGAGTGTGGCAGCAAACAGCAGCATGCATTGCTTTAGCAGCAATGATGCTTTTTTCGGTCTGTTTGTGCGTATGTAAAGTCATTGAAACCTTCAGTAAAACTTAATAATACGAATTAGGTAATTCTCGAGCGTAACATCGCCTTATCCATTTGTCAACAGAAATTTCAGATAAAGGTTATAATGTTATAATGCAGTGACGCTCCCTGACGGTCGCGGCTCGGTATCGTGGCTCGGTTTTATCGGATAAAACAACGACGTAATCAGGCCGTTTACGGCTGCAAGTTTTATAGCCCCCATCGTTTTCGCAATATCAATATATTGATAGGATTGATAAAAATTTCCTATTAATTCATAACTTTTCTTAATTAATATGGTGCTATCATCAGAAGATGGTATTAAAAAATTAACGAGGAGATTGAAAATGAACGCGGTTATTAGATTTGTATTGTGGTTTGCATGCGCTACCATATTGCTTAGTCTTTTTCTGGCAATAGCGTATTTTATCCCAAAAATAGATATTTTATTTGATGGAAGCTCTGAGATAAAAGATAACATCGGAAGAATTCATGATGCTTCGCTTATTTTGTTGACGATCGGGCTGATAGTGGTTGCTTTAACTCAGCTACTTGATTTGAATAAAACATCAAAATCAGATTTTTTATTGAAAATTTATGCGATGTACGGGAGTAGAGAAATTGTTAAAGCAAGAGCTATTATACAAAGGTTGTATCGAAATGCTAATCCTGATCCTAAGAATCCTGTCCCGAGAGAAACATACATTCGTAAAATGGCAGAAGAAATAGATAATATTAGGCACGAATGTGGTAAAAAATCATGCGAAGAATTTTCTTATCTTCTTAATTTGCTAGATTTTCTCGAGACGGTTGGATTTTTTTCAAGAAAGAAATACATTTCTGCTAAAGATGTTGATGAGTTGATTGGAAATTCTGTTGTATTTTATTATGATATCTTTAGAAGTTGGATATATTACAGAAGGAAGACATACGAGAACAGCAGTTATTATTGTGAGTTTGAAGAACTCGTAGAGAAAATAAAGAGTTATCAGCAAAAGGAGAAATTGTCAAAGACTTGTATGTTGATTAGGTTTTTTAATTTCTTTCGTGAATAGAAAACTCTTTTCGTATGGGTTAAAGCGAAAACACCGCTACTGGGTAACGAGGACTTGTCGCTGTTGCTTTACGAACGCAATACCGTTTTGATTTTCTATTAATTTGTATGTTGGTGTATTCATTAGGCTATGCATGTAACAATGATGAACGGTTAGGACTAAATCTTGCAGCTCTTGATCATCTTCTAATTCAATCACTTTAAGACCCATTTTTTTACATTCATCAATATGAATGTGGCGTGCATGTGTTTTGTTTTCATGAAAATTGCTTAACGTATTAGTAATACTGTCAGCCTTTTTCTGAGAATCTTTTTCGCCTTTAAACATGCCGTTCTCTAGTTTTTCACGCACAAAATCTCCAGACCATTTGATGGCATTTTCGCACTGACCTAGAAATGTTGGATGATATTTAGAAATAATTTGTGCCCAAATAACAGCCTTGCTTTGGTCGTTTTTAATCTCCTCGCATGCGCGTTTAAATTCAGCTAAAACGCCGTGTGCTGGAATATTACCCAAATGCGGATCAATTGGACCTAGATTAGAATGCTTCCCCATTATGATGCTTTTACATGAGCATGCAAGCATGGTGCCAGCAGACATTGCAATCTGTGGAACGATAGCTCGAATATCATTTTCAAACATCTTGTGAAGGTAATTTACGATTGACTCAGTGGCAGCAATATCTCCGCCAGGAGTATGAAGTAATAAATCTAAACCTTTCTTTCTGTCTAACCCATGTATTGCCATCATGAAACCATTTTTATCTTCATCAATGATAGAAGCTTGAGCAATCGTAGGTTTTGATAAAAAAGCGGAATAATAAGCAATAATATTTCTGTCAGTTTTTTTATGTAGTTTGGTTAAGTATGTGCGCCTTACGACGTCAATAGACGATTGCGATAATTGAGTATGATCAGTGCGATTGTCTTCAATTTCTTTTAACACTTCATTCCAATTTGGCATTACTTTCAGTCCTTAACTGTGGCGCTAATCCCATAAGTCGTAAAGCTATCAACTTCTTCAAGTAGTGAAGGTTGCTTGAGGTTGGACGAGTGATATTCTGGTTGAACTAATATGGGCGCATGCCTAATCACGTTAATATATTCACGCATTAACTGTTCGTTTCTATCTGTTTGTTTATTAATGGATTTTTTTTGTGGCATCTAAACGTTCTCCACTTGATTATCGATTTTAACCATAACGCTGTTTTTACGGTTGTTTTCCAACGTGATGAACCTATTGTAATGATTTCATGGCAAAAAACAACCGACTGATATTAGGTCAATTATAACACAACCTATTGACAATTGACGTGATTTATTGCACAATAGGGGTCGTTTGGGGTGCTATTGCACCTAAACATCAATGAAATTTGACTAATGTGTGTAAGGAGGAATGTATGTCTCTTGATACCGTTTTAGCAAAATTGTTAGAAGATGCTGTTTTTGAAAAATTAAATACTTACTTGGGCGATGCTTGTATTTATTCATAACCAGGTATTTATTCAATGTCTTTAATCGAGCAGTATGTTAGCCCTTTTATGCAAAAGCATCTCAGTGAGCATTTTGCTCACTTGGATGAAAGGGAGTTTCATGTTCAATTAGAAGAATTCCTCAAGTTTCTTTACATTGTTTCAATCGATGGTCCAGGTGCTTTTATTCCCGTTAATGCAGAAATTGACGCTATCTGGCATGAGTATATCCTTCAAACCCGAGAGTATGAGCAGCTTTGTCTGTTATTACCCAACAAGGTATTCGTACATCACCAAAGCGCTACGTTAGCAGGTTATACAGAAACAGCAGATCGAGAAAGCGTTCTAAAAAGAATGCTTCAGTGGCTGCCTCGCTATTACCAACATTTTGGGCCATTTACAGAAAAAACAGCGCAATACTGGACAATGGTGCAATTCCTATCACAAGAGTTTCACTTCTCGCTAGAAGAAATCAATAAACTCGCCTCTAGCAGTACCACTTAAATGATATTGTGAGATCGCTCTGGTTGGATTACTATAACGCTCTCTCACGGTCGTGGGGAGGTCAAAGCTTAAAGAAATGGTGGAAAAAACGATGTTAAATAGAACACGTGTTGTGTTGATGCATACCACACATCCAGGCAATATCGGTGCCACAGCCAGGGCGATGAAGACAATGGGCCTGGAGAGGCTTTATCTTGTTCAGCCAGAGCAATTTCCGCATAGTAAAGCGGATGAAATGGCTGCGAATGCAAAGGATATTTTGTCTTCTGCTATTGTGGTGCAAACATTGGATGAGGCAATGGCTGACTGTCAGTTAGTGATTGGTACCAGTGCGCGTTCTCGAGCAATTCCTTGGCCGTTGCATACACCGCGTCAAATGGCTGAAAAAGCGGCTTCGGAATCGGATGCAACGGAAATTGCCTTGTTGTTTGGCCAGGAACAATCGGGGTTGAGTAATGATGTGCTGCAACGTTGTCATTATCATTTGCAAATACCTGCTAATCCAGAATACAGTGTCCTCAACTTAGCTGCTGCCGTTCAGGTAATTGCTTATGAATGGCGTGTTGCAAGTTTGCAAGTAGGGGATGATGTAGAGGAGTGGGATTATCGATTAGCAACAGCAGATGAAATGGAAAAATATTTTTCGCATTTAGAAGAAGTGCTCATCCAAATTGATTTTTTAAAGCAAGAAGCGCCTCGTAAATTAATGACGCGTTTGCGTCGTTTATTTCTCCGTACGCGCCCAGATGTGATGGAGATGAATATACTACGCGGCATGTTGACGGCTGTGCAGGAGAAGATAAAATAGATTGCATACGATAATTAATTAAAAAAATACGAGGAGAGTAACAATGCCGTTAATTGAATATTCAGAAAATAGGCTAAAAATCACAGAATTGATGGATGCCGAGCTAGTAGAAAACAAAAAAGTTTTATATTTATTAGTCAGTGGAACGGGGAGGGGACTTGTTGATAAGGAGAAAACAATCCCCAGTCTTATGATGGATCTCGCATTTAGAAAGCGTTGCATGCTGGGATTTATTGTATCGCCGGATTCTATGGGGTCGTCTCTTTCTCGCAATTTACTTTATCAGACACTGCTCTCGGATTATCCCGAATTGGAAAAAGTGTGGATAGTTATTGATAATTAAATAGAGGATCGTCTTTTTTTTGATGCTGAATTTTCAGCTGTTGATTACAGAAAAGCAAAGGTGCATTTTTATGTGTGTGGGAGCGGTGTTCTTAAAAAGGGAAGTGATGGTACGCTCAAGCTGGCGGAACATCTTATAAAATTCTGCCTTGAACATGAAGAACAGAAAAAAGAGAAGCCGTTGTGTGTGGCAACAACGGAATCTGTGTCTGCGTCTGTGTCTGCAGCAGAACAAGACGGTACACAGATGATTTCTGGTTCAAATGCTTCTGATCCTGAGGAAATATTTGTTTTGAAGCCGGTTCCGGTTAAACCGCCTGTTCAATCTTCTGTGTCAGCACAAGAGGTTGCAGGGATAGGGGAGATCCCGTTAAAAAAGAAGAAGAAAAAAAAGAAAAAACCAGCTTGCGCGGTTAAAGCGGCATCAGAGAATTCAGGCTGTCCAAGCGACCCACAAGCAACGCAATGTTCTCGTCCTAAGGGATCGCCACTTCTAACAATCGACGGGATTATGTCGGAAGAAGAGCTGAAAGAGTTTGATGCAACGGCCTCTACGAAGATCGAGTCTCCATTTGGTAGAGTAGAAGTTTTTCTACAAAATGGTGAACCAATACCAGCAGGGCTGCTTAGGGAAGTCAGGCAAAGTATGTTGCACCGTCAACTAGGCGTAATACGTAGTAAGCGCACTGGAAAACCAGCGCCGCCAATATTATTTAGAAGGACAAGGAAATAGCTGTTGCAGCGCAATCAAGAGAAAATACGCCCTCACGCACCTTCGGTGCTTAAAAACGTGGGGTGGTTGTGCATACCCCGGCCTTCGGATTGCTACTACCCCGGCCTTCGGATTGCTACGCTTCGCTTCGCAATCCTCAGCCGGGGCTATAAAGCTTTCGGTCGTAAACGACCTGATTGCGTAAGCACCGAAGGTGCGTGAGAAAAGACATTTAAAAATTCGCTAAGACAAAACCGGCTGAATGATTTTCAAAAACTGCTTCATAATATGCGCATTAGCTGCAACGATGTTACCAGTTTTGAAATAATCCTCGCCGCCATGAGGATCTGCAATCATACCACCTGCTTCTTTAACGAGTAGCATACCTGCCGCAATGTCCCAGGGTTGTAAGCCAAGTTCCCAGAAACCATCTAAACGACCACAAGCCACATAGGCTAAATCCAATGTTGCTGCGCCACCACGGCGCACATCACCGCAAATCGGTAGCAGTGACGCTAAAATTTTACCGGGTGCTGTTGCGCTTTTATCAGTATGTCTATAAGCAAATCCTGTGCCCAGCAGGCATTCTTCCAGCGATTTACGCTGACTTACGCGTATACGGCGATCATTAAGGTATGCACCTTTGCCACGAGAAGTCACAAACAATTCTTGCCGAAGCGGATCATAAATCACACCATGTTCCATTCTATTTTTGTGAGCAAAAGCAATTGAAACAGCAAAATGAGGAAAGCCATGGATAAAGTTACGCGTGCCATCAATCGGATCGATAATCCACTGATAGTCAGCGTTGTCTCCCGCCTGCTCGCCACTTTCTTCGCCTAATATACCGTGCGAGGGGTATGCCTTATGAATAATCTTGATTATTTCTTGCTCAGCACGTTGATCGACCTCAGTGACAAAGTCCTTGGGTTTTTTCTCCGTGATTTTAATAGTATCCATGCGTAGCATCGCTCTGGTAATGATATTACCAGCTGCGCGCGCGGCATCAACAGCAATATTTATAATAGGATCATACATATAGGTATTCTGATCATTAGTGAAAGTGAAGTCATGATATTAAAACGATTGAGCAGAAGATGCCAGCTTATCTTGCTGTAGAAAGGAGGATTTTTGTTGTCCGGATCGGCTAAATTGGCTACAATTTGCTCCACTCATTTCAATTTAAAATAAAAGCAATGCGAGGAGATACTGAATGTCGTTAACGAGAGAGCAAGTAACTGGAAAATCAATGACTACACTGACTGACCATAAAGTAGTGCGCAAAGAAACCTGCCTTTTATTGTGTAGTATAAAAGGGGCTATTGATGATGGGAGAGAAATCGTTAGTCGCATGAAGGGTCTTGCGCACGAGCATGGGTGCATGTTGGGGCTTATGAAATTAGAGGGTATCTCAGATCAACTCAACATCCTGATCACGGATTATCCTGAATTAAGAAAAATTGGTATCGTTTTTGATGGCTTGAATCCAGAAGGAATAAGAAATTTAGAAGGTTGGGAGTCGACAGCGCTGACAGGGAGAGAAGAGATCTTTGCCACTAAGCAGTTTAATACGATGATGGGTGATAGAGAGATCGTATTACGTTTTTATGGAGGTACCTTATTTGGCATGTTAGAAGAAGAACTTTTAAGAATCGATCTCAAGGATGGGGAGCGGTCAGATGTAGCTGTAGCAGCAGATAGAATGCTAGAATCCGTTTCTGAAGACTCTGGTGCAGAAGAAGCTGCGCCAGCAAGTTTGCCAGAACAGCCAAAGAAAAAAAGAAAAAAGAAGAAAAAAGGGAAAAAGCCAAAAGCAGAAGAAAATTTGCAGATAGATATGTTTTGTGATCCCAAGAAGCTGAATATTCCTCTGTTAGAGAATAAGGTTATTTCTACTGGAAGTGATCGGGGTAGCGGATTTGTTACCATGATAGACGATCGGTATTCATCTACATTATCGAAAAATAAGCATGTCAAAAAGTTTGCCGATGATTTGTCACGTAAAACAGGTATGAAAATATGTGATATCTTCCAACGGAAAATGAGCCCTTTACATTTTCAGCGAATGCTTTTATCTGGCAATACCCCAGAAGATCAGCAAGCAATAATATTGGAAATGTATAATATGCTTTTCGTGAATCGTTTTGGCAGAGAAACGAATCGGAATGCTTCTCGAATAGACGTTATTATGAAAACTATCCAACAGTTGGCTGATCAGAGTTTCAAAATAAAACCAAAATGGTTTGCTTCTCTAACAGCTGATACTATTGAGAGCCTTTACCAAGCAAAGGCAAAAAGTGCACCTCTTCATTTCTCAGAAGGGTCTGTTGCGACTGAAATGGCAGCTTTGAGTATGCAAAAATATTTTACAATGCATCCTGATTTGAAAACAGTTTATCTTTTGATTTATAATGAGGAATTGTTAAAATATTTACATATCTCAGAACTCATTTCGCATCCCTATTCCGCAGGCTCATATACTCATTCTTGTGGTAAAATCACATTAGAAGGTGGTCGGGAATTAACGGTTCATGTTTATACGACTAGCGCTTCGAGTGAGTTGGCTGAGATTTTGACCCCATTATGTATGCAGTATGCAGTAGATCGTACGGGATTGTCTCAAGATGCGCTGCCCTCAACGTCTGTGCCGTCTGGTGCGTTACAGGCTCGACCAGCTCTCTTCAGCTTATCTTCATTATCGCTCGAGGATGCTGTTTTGCGTGTGCAATCAAAAGAAGGTTACGGTAAAAAATGAATCCAATCTATTTAGACTATGCTGCGAGCACACCTGTAGATCCGCGGGTGGCGGAAAAGATGATGTTAGCATTAACATCATCTTGTTTTGCGGCAAACAGTCTCTCTTTGCATGATTATGGTGTGAGGGCGCGCGAGCTGATTGAAGAGGCGCGTGCGCGAGTGGCATCAGTGTTGCATGCTTTGCCGGAGGAAATCATTTGGACATCGGGTGCGACGGAATCAAATAATTTAGCGCTTAAAGGTGCTGCTAAATTATATCAGCAAAAAGGCAAGCACATTATTACGATGAAAACAGAGCATAAATCTGTTTTAGAAACGTGTCAGTATTTAGAAAAATCAGGATTTTCTGTGACTTATCTGCGGCCTCAACAAGATGGACTGCTAGATCTGCGTGAACTTGAAGCGACATTAAGACCTGATACCATGTTGGTTTCTGTGATGCATGTGAATAATGAAACGGGCGTGGTGCAAGATATTTCGGCAATTGGTGCATTGACTTCGGCGCGCGGTATTTTATTGCATGTCGATGCTGCGCAGAGTCCCGGTAAAATCGAAATCGATGTTAACAAAGTGCCGGTAGACTTATTATCATTATGTGCGCACAAGTGTTACGGCCCGCAAGGTGTGGGCGTTCTCTATATCCGTAAAAAACCACGTGTGCGTGTAGAGCCTTTATTTCACGGCGGCGGCCATGAGCAAGGCATGCGTTCGGGTACATTGCCAGTGCATCAAATTGTTGGCATGGGTGAGGCTTGTTATCTTACTGAAACAGAAAGGTTGTCAGAAACCACTCGTATTCAGAAGTTACGTGATCAATTCTGGCAGGCGCTGCAGTCCATACCTTGTTGTTATCTGAATGCGCGATTTTCTTTGCCGCATTTCTTAAATGTTCGTTTTGAAGGCATGTTGGCTGACGCATTGTTAGCAAAATTACCTTTTATCGCAACATCCAGCGCATCAGCTTGTGAAGGCAAGGGAACGGAAGGATCCTATGTGTTGCGTGCAATGGGTTACAGTACAGAGCAAGCAAAAAGCGCCATCAGATTTTCTTTGGGTCGATTTACGACGACTGAAGACATTATTAATGCGAGTGAGCAGATCAAAGCGGTTTTTTAAACGGAGTTGCGATACCGAGCCGCGACCGTGCTGAACTATCCCCACAAAATATTGTAGCGATTCATTCATGAAGCCTGATTTGGCGTACCTTCTCCCTCCGGGGGCTTTGTTGAATAAATCAGAGATTGCGTTACCGAGCCGCGACCGGCAGGGAGTCACATGAATCTGATAAAAGATGGTGTATAACAATGCAACATTTATAGCGCTAGAAGGCAATCTAATATCATGAAGTAAGAAATTTCAGCTAAAACTTATAATACAGTGACGCTCCCTCACGGTCGCGGCTCGGTTGCACCGAGTGCCTCACAAAGCATTTCCGATTTATTCAACAAAGCCCCCTCCGGGAGAAGGTCCGACCGGCGGATTGAGGGGATATAAATTGGGATTCAATGTAATACGAATTATACGCAGGATGAAAATTGCATCCCTTTGATTATTTTGCAATTTATTATTTTTCGTATTACCATCAGCAGATTGTTTAATAATAACGAGGAGGCGTGATGGCTATTGGGAGAGACATAAAGGAAGAAGATTTAGAAGCGGCGTGGAGCGCGATGACCACGATGCCTTTTCCTAAACTTGATCCGGAGAGAGAAAAATTTTTGATATCGTATAACGACATGTTATTTCGTTTTGATCTATGTTGTAATTTATTTTCTTCTTTGCTCAAGCGGAATGGCGCTGGTCTTCCTTGGGCGCGTAGTGTCGTTGGAAAGCTAACTAAGGAATTCCGTCAATATAGAAAAAAAGCAAGTGATTTTAGCGATGAATTGGCTGCATACCATGAAAGGGTGACGTTGAACGCTAATCAATTAGTTCCTATAAAAGAATTTTTATTAGAAGATAAAAATGATCTACAGAGAATACAGCTGAATGAAAGAATAAAAGTATTTTGTGAAAGTGCTATTAGCAATATAGCCATACTGCAGGATAGTATAGGAGGTATACTTGATTTTCTAGATGAACAAAACAAATATTTGAAGCGCTTTGAAAATGCTGTTTCGAAAGGTATTTTGATAAAAATAAACGCATCCATTTATGCTTGCATATCATTTTTCGTGAGTAAACAGGACCATTTTCTTACAACAGGGTTTGGGTATATCCGTTCTCTTCGTGATCGTATAGAAGAAAAAATTTCTTCTATAGAAAGACCAGATAATGTAGAGGAAGAAGTTGCTGAATTCGACAGAATTGTAGGGGTTTTTTCTCAGAAAATACGCGAATTTCTTGTTTTGGCAAAAATGAACAGCTTGACGATCCCCCCTGCTATTCTTAAAGCGCATAAAGAGGTCGCTCGTGGCTTTCTCCGCATTGAAAGGAATCCTGATGTGCAATCGGTGCAAGAAGCGCGATCTTTACCGCCTGCATTACGCAGGGGGTAGAATGGCAACACCCACTGTAATGGGGGCTAGGTGATGAGTGTCTCTGAGATAATGAAAGGTGAGTACGCGAAAAGTAGTGAGCGTTGGGAAACGTGCTTGTATATCAGCTGGAAGATGTTCATTGCTGTTGATGTGCCAAACAAACACACCGCCTTTTTGACGTAATTTATCCTCTTGAATCCACGGTGATTGTGCGTGGTTCCAGTTGATAAAAACAGCAGGATGGTCTGTGGAATAGAATTCAATATTGCCGCCTATCCATCGTGATCCTGCCACATAAGAAAGCGGTGTGTGATATTGATTATGCCAATATTCAGTGATGGTTCTTGCAATAATCTTTCCTGGGAAATTTGCACTAGAAGGGGTGTCAGAGTTAATAAAGGATAAGCTATAGCTGCTTAGAAATATGGTCATTAAGGCAAATAAAGATCCTAGGCATGTTATTGCTTTAACGGGACTTAATTTTGGTGGTGCAAAGGCAAACAGTGCCACGCCCCACAAGGAGAGTAATGGCATTCCCCAACCTGCTCGTAATGTAAATCCAAAACAGAAGGAGAGTAGCAGTGTTGTGAGTAGAGGCCCGAATGCTGCATAGCAGAGAAATTTTTTATGGTAAAAACCGAGCTGCGTGCTAAGCAAAGTGTCACTGTTCAAGAGCAATGACGCTTGCTGGTCATGTGACGCTCCCTCACGGTCGCGGCTCGGTATATCCCTCGCGGCTGGACGTTTGGTGTTTGTTTGGGGGGATGGTTTGTTAATCAGATAAAGAAGCAGCCAGCACCCTACGGCTGGTAAGAAGACTTCACATTGTTCCCACAGAAACCGTAGGGGATAGCGTAAATGGTTGCTGAGCTGAGGCTCATTCGTACCAACGCGGTTAACAGCATAGTTGATCGTGATAAAATCGTGCGAAAATAACCATATCATATGTGGGCAGATGATAATGAAGAATATAGTTAGCCCTAAGTAAGGCGACAGCGTGCTGAGTTGCTTGCGGTGCGTTTTATCTGTGATAAGCAGTATGAGAAGTGGCAGTAAGAGTACGGCCGTATAGTATTTCGCCATCATGCTTAAGCCCGCAAATAGACCTGTTGCGATCCAATACCAGCGGCGTGGTTGCGTCAGTGCGAGGTAGAAAAAATAAATAAGGAGGCTCCACAGTGCGAGTTCTAAGGTATTATCGTTAAAGTCGAGTGCGTGGAAGTGATAGTACTGAACGGATTCCAGTATGCAAACAGACAATAGCGCGGAGAGTGGTGGTAATATTTTTTTTGCAATTTGAAAAGTTGCCCAGAGACAGATAACAACGCATATTTGGCTGAAGAAATAGAGTATCCAATCTGAGTAACCATCTAACCAGGTTGCGAGTGCGGTTAGCCAGCCGTTTAGGTAGGGGTTTTTGTCGTAGCCCCATTCTAGCTGGTGCCCCCATATACTTCCCTCGATGGCGTCCATAGGTAGATTATCGCGCACGATAGCGGGCACAAGCGTCCACAGCAGGAGGTGTACGTAGATAAATAAGTAAAACCATCGTTCTATGTTTAATTTTTGACCAAATTTCATCGTGCAGTGCGTGAGTCGGTTAAAGTCGACAATCATACCGCGTGTGCTTATTTTCTTCAATAGGTTCATAGGGTTCTGTGCTTTTGATATATACTCGGCGCACTTAAGATTGCTATTTTCTAAAACAGAGCCGCGTTACCGAGCCGCGACCGTAAGGGAGCGTCACGATTCAACCGTTTTATAACTGAAATTTCTATTAGCTCAATCGCATAATGCATGATTGAGGCGTATAATGGAAGTGTTGGGCTATAAAGAGGAGAAGTGTCATGCCAGTCAAGAAGCTGAAAGAATTTCTGGATAGTCATCATGTTAAATATGTGTTGTTGACGCACTCACCTGCTTTTACGGCTCAGGAGATAGCGGCTTCTGCGCATGTTTCTGGTAAGGCGCTTGCTAAGACGGTGATTGTGAAATTGGATGGGCATTTTGCGATGGTTGTTGTGCCTGCTAATGACCAGGTGAACTTTGCTAAATTGCGAGAAGCGACGGGTGCTAAGGTTGCTGATTTGGCGGTGGAGTCTGAATTTAAAGATAAGTTCCCTGGATGTGAAGTTGGTGCGATGCCACCTTTTGGTAGTCTTTTTGGTGACTTGCCTGTTTTTGTTTCCAGTCAGATTGCCAAACAAGACCACATTCTTTTCAACGCCGGCTCGCATTCCGAGTTAATGCAAGTTGCGTACCACGATTTCGAGAAGCTGGCTAAGCCGAAAGTGGTGGGGGTGTAGGGTGGAAAAGTCAAAGTCAGATGCTGAGTATCGAGTGAGTAAGATTAACAAAAAAAATTCGGATCAAACGATAGAGTGAGAGTGTAAGTACTTCGATATCTTAAGTGATGCAGAGAGCTATGCAAAAAAAACATCACTTTATGATAGCAATCATCATATTTACAAAGTTGAAGAACGGATATCCGAGGATGAATATCAAACCGTTAAATTTTTTCGAGATGGGATGGAAGAGTTCTCTACTTTCTGAAGATCCATAAATCTCTGAGGCCAAGTCTCGCATGTCTTCTCCTTTGGGAGAAGATGCCCGACAGGGCAGATGAGGGGAGGGAATGTTTATTATTTAATAAGAATAATAAAATGATCCTGTTCACTAATGTAAAAATACTATGTAAAAACAGCATGCCTTGATGATATGATGAATTTGATATACGTACAAGCAGTGTTGTTTGATCCCTCCCCTCATCTGCCCTGTCGGGCACCTTCTCCCAAAGGAGAAGGCACGCATAGCTTGACTTCAGAGGTACCACAATATTTTTGTGTATAAGGGTATGCCGTAAACGACCTGGTTGCGTCGTAATTCTATGCGATAAATATACGACCTGATTGCGTTGTTGTTTTATGTGGTTAACCTTAAATTAATTTAATTGGGGCTGTTGTGATTAATTATTTCTTTCTTCCTCCCGCACCTAACGGTGCTTAAAAACATGTGGTGTGCATATACCCCGGCCTTCGGATTGCTACGCTTCGCTGCGCAATCCTCATCCGGGGCTGTAAAGCTTTCGGTCGTAAACGACCTGATTGCGTTGTTGTTTTATGTGGTTAACCTTAAATTAATTTAATTGGGGCTGTTGTGATTTTTCTCTCCCGCACCTCCGGTGCTTAAAAACATGTGGTGTGCATATACCCCGGCCTTCGGATTGCTACGCTTCGCTGCGCAATCCTCATCCGGGGCTGTAAAGCTCTCGGTCGTAAACGATCTGATTGCGTTGTTGTTTTATGTGGTTAACCTTAAATTAATTTAATTGGGGCTGTTGTGATTAATTATTTCTTGCTCCCGCACCTCCGGTGCTTAAAAACAGGGAGGGATTGTCGCTTTACCCCCGGCTGCGTGCACACTAACGTGTGCACTTACCGGGGGCTGTAAAGCTTTCGGTCGTAAACGACCTGATTGCGTTGTTGTTTTATGCGATTAACCCAAAATTAATTTAATTGGGGTTGTTGTGATTAACTATTTCTTGCTCCCGCACCTAACGGTGCTTAAAAACATGGATGGATTGTCGCTTTACCCCCGGCTGCGTGCACACTAACGTGTGCACTTACTCTACGCGATTAATATATGGCCTGGTTGCGTTGTTGTTTTATGCGATTAACCTCAATTAAATTTTTTTTAGGTTAACTGCATAAAACAACAACGCAATCAGGTTGTTTAACTCAAGTTAAACTCATTAAACAACAACGCAATCAGGTTGTTTAACTCAAGCTAAACTCATTTTTGGTTGATCTCAACAAAACAGCAACGCAATCAGGTCGTTTACGACCGAAAGCTTTATAGCCCCGGGTAAGCGCGGAGCGCGCAGCCCGGGGTTACGATGCCACACCTCATGTTTTTAAGCACCGTAGGTGCGTGAGAGGTGCCTAAGCTAAGTCCATAAATATTTTTCATCGTAACTCACTTTATGTGCTTTTAATAATTTGATTAATTCTTCTTTAAAAGAATATTTTTTATGATGCGATTCTTGGTTGTGAATGTATTTAATAACGGCATCTACGTTGGATTGGCTAACACTGAATGCGCCGTAACCATTCTGCCAATAAAAATCCTCTCCATTAATTGATTTTATCCATTTAGAGGTGGATGATTTGATTTCTTCAATTATTTTTGAAACAGACGTTGATTTGTTAAGCGATAATAACAAATGTATATGGTCGCTGGTGCCACCTATCGCTAAAACATGAGATTTGTGATTATCGCAGATTTTAACGATATATTGGTACAATCGATCTCGTGCAGAATGATCGGAGAGGTAAGGCTTCCTGTTTTTAGTTGAAAATACAATATGTATGTAAATTTGCGATAGAGATTTTGACATGGTTTTTCCTTATTAATTCTCACGCACCTAACGGTGCTTAAAGGGAGGGGGTTGGCCTGATACCCCGGGCTGCGCGCTCCGCGCTTACCCGGGGCTATAAAGCTTTCGGTCGTAAACGACCTGATTGCGTTGTTGTTTTATGTGATTAATCCAAAATTGCTTTGAGGTTTGCAATTCAACACAGCATGACGACATGTTCACGCACCTTTGGTGCTTAACCGTAGGTGTGTTGCCATTACCCCGGCCTTCGGATTGCTACGCTCCGCTACGCAATCCTCAGCCGGGGCTGTAAAGCTTTCGGCCGTAAACGGCCTGGTTGCGTCGTAACTCTATGCGATTAACCTCAATTAAATTCGTTTTAGGTTAACCGCATAAAACAACAACGCAATCAGGTCGTTCAACTCAAGTTAAACCCATTTTTGGTTGATCTCCATAAAACAACAACGCAATCAGGTCGTTTAACTTAAGTTAAACTCATTTTGGGTTGATCTCAACAAAACAGCAACGCAATCAGGTCGTTTACGACCGAAAGCTTTTTAGCCCCGGGTAAGCGCGGAGCGCGCAGCCCGGGGTTACGATGCCACACCCCACGCTTTTAGCACCGTAGGTGCGTGAGCTTATAACGCTAACATTTAACACTGCTCGCTCCGCAAACACGGGTCTTCAAGACTGCCGTGCTCAACTTGCAGCGTGGCGTGGTGGATATTGAATTTTTCTTTTAGCGTTTTATTAATCACAAGATAATCTGCATCGCTTAATGTTGTGGTTGGCATTACTAAGTGTGCAGTGAGTGCAACTTCTCTGGTGCTTAATCCCCAAATGTGTAAATCATGTATCGCCGTCACACCTGCCAGACTATTCAAATAATCTCTCACACCAATGTGATCAATATAATGTGGAATAGCATCCAAAATGAGGCTCACAGAGTCACGTAACAATCCCCAAGTGCCCCACAATATAATACAGACAATCAGCAAACCGATGGCGGGATCTAACCAATACCAATCAGTATATTTGATCACAAGCGCAGAAACCGCAACACCAACCAGAATGAGGGCATCACCCAAAAGATGCAAAAAAGCACCCTTGATATTAATATCATGCCGCGCGCCGCGCATAAAAAGCAAAGAGCTGCCGCCATTCACAACAATACCAATCATCGCAACCACAATAATAATATTTTCGTTCACTTCACTCAGATGAAATAGCTTATAAATAGATTCATAGGCAATCAATGCAGAGGTAGCAACCAATATAAACGCATTTCCAAGCGCCGCAATGATGGTGGTGCGCTTAAATCCATAGCTATAACGTTTACGTGCCGGAAAAGAAAGTAGCCAGTTTGCAAGCCACGCTAAAATCAAACCCAAAGAATCACCTAAGTTATGAATAGCATCCGCCATCAAACTCATCGAATTGGCATAAAAAGCATAACCAACTTCGGTGAAGGTGTAGAGTAATGTCACTGTAACGGCAATTGCAAAAGCACTGTTAAATGATTTGTGCCCGTGATCATGGTGATGCCCATGATGCCCATGCCCATGATGTCCGTGATGTGTATGCATACTAATCTCGCCTCAACTTATCTGTAATCGCAAGCGGGGTAGGGTAACGCATAACAGTCCAGTAACAGGAAAAAATAAAGGTAAGGATCACCGCTGTCTCAGCCATATAGGCTGTGAGCGGCGGAATCAGTTGTGATTCGAGTGCCATATAGATGACTAATAAAGAAAATTCGCTCATTTGCCCCAATCGCACCCCTATTTCTTTACTCACAGCCTCAACTTCTCCCGACCGATGCAGCAACCAACTGATCACCAGCGGTTTTAAAGCAAGCATGGTGGCAGCTAAGATGCAAGCGGGAACGACGACGGCAGGGAAATATTCAAAGTTAAAACTCGCGCCGATCGAGAAAAAGAAAATCACCAAAAAAAAATCTCGTAATGGCTTTAAGCTTTCAGCAATATAGAAGGCAATGGGGTTTGAAGCCAAGCTAATGCCCGCAATAAAAGCACCAATTTCTTCCGATAGGCCAAGCGCATGACTAAACTCAGCAATGCATAAGCACCAACCAATAGAGAGAATAAAAATATATTCATGTATTTTATCGTAACGTGCTAACAGCGGCGAAAGCACGTAACGTGGGACGACAAACGCAATCAGCAAGAGAAGAGGAAAAGCGCTGGCAATAAAATGTAAATGAGCGGCCGTGTCTTGTTGATCTGGTATCATCTGAATGATCAAAATAGCCGCAATGGCAATGACGTCTTGTAATAATAAAATGCTAATCAGCAATTCACCGGTATGCTGGTGATGCAAAATGGTAGTGGGTAGCAATTTTAAACCGATAATGGTACTTGAAAACATCGCAGCTAAGCCCACAATCAGTGACTCTAATTCGGTATAACCGAAACACCAACTGATCGTAAAACCAATCAGAAAGAAAATAGCGGAACTTAATACGGTGATCACACTCATCTTTCTGAGCGAATGGAATAAACCTTGCGGCTGTAAATGCAGACCCAATAAAAACAACAGGAAGATAATACCAATATCCCCTGTTTGCTGAATGGCGCCACTATTCGTGACAAATTTCAATCCCCACGGACCTAAAATGGCACCCAATGCAATATAGGCAACAAGGAGCGACTGTCGCGTCAGTAAAGCCACTGTAGAAAGCACAGCGGTGCCTGTGAAAATTAAAAAAATAAGATAAGTAATCGTATAAGACTGTGTCATCGGTTTACATGTCTTCCGTTAATGAAACAAGCCGTGCATTACCACCAACAGCCGTTAGGTTTGTTGAAACAGCACGTTCTACGCATAATTTAGGTAAGTAGTGTGGGCCGCCTGCCTTAGGGCCCGTACCAGATAAATTTTCTCCACCAAAAGGCTGCACGCCGACTACCGCACCAATCATATTGCGGTTCACATAAACATTGCCGACGGGCATGCGGCTACTGATATGTTGAATGGTCGCCTCAATGCGGCTATGTACTCCTAATGTTAATCCATAACCTGTCGCAATAATAGCGTCCATCACGCTATCTAATTCACTCGCGCGATAACGTATCACGTGCAGTATGGGTCCGAAGACTTCCTCTTTCAAAATACCAAGTTGAGGTATCTCAAAAGCGCGTGGTGCAAAATAATGTCCAAGCAGCTGTTTGTTAAGTGGCACTTCAGCAATGAGTTCGCCCTGTTGCTGCATGTTCGCAGCATGCGCTTCTAACTTTTTAAGAGAAGGGCTATCAATCACGGGGCCAACGTCTGTTGTTAATCGATCAGGATGGTTAACAGCTAAAGTCGCCATATAACCCTTCAACATGGTCAGCAAGGTGGGTGCCATTTCTTCCTGCACAAAGAGAACGCGCAGTGCAGAGCAGCGTTGGCCAGCGCTATTGAAGGCAGAATTAGCAATATCAATCACAGCCTGTTCTGCCAGTGCAGAAGAATCCACAATCATCGCATTCTGACCACCTGTTTCTGCAATGAGTAAAGGCATCGGACCTGGTCGTTCCACTAAATTACGCTCAATTAATTTTGCTGTTGCCGTGGAACCTGTGAATATCACGCCTGCAACACGTGAGTCTTTCACCAATTGAGAACCAATACTGCTACCGGAACCTAATACAAGTTGTAAAGCATCTGTTGGAACACCAGCTTGGTGAAGAATTTGAACAGCACGATAAGCAATCAGCGGTGTTTGTTCTGCAGGCTTTGCAATCACAACATTACCCGTGACCAGAGCAGCGAGAATCTGCCCCATGAAAATAGCAAGCGGAAAATTCCAAGGGCTAATACAGACAATCACGCCGCGTGGATATAAGAAAAGTTGGTTTTTCTCGCCAGTTGGTCCTGGTAAGGTGAGGGGTTCGAGATCGCAACGCGCGCGGTAAGCATAATAACGGCAATAATCGATGGTTTCTCGAATTTCAGATAAGCTATCAGGAACGCACTTGCCTGCTTCCTGCGTCAACATGGCAGCGAGTTCAGGCATCGCTTCTTGGTATTGTACCGCGGCGCGCTCCAGAATAGCGGCGCGTTCTTCAACAGATTTCCTTCCCCAGGTTTCTTTTGCGGCTGTCGCAGCCTGAAGTGCGATCTCAATGGAAGCAGGGGTTGTGCGGTAAGCTTCGCCAATTTGGCGTGTGCTATCGCTAGGAGAAAGACACTTTCTGCTTTCTGTATCGTAAGCAGGGTTACCGTGAATGAGCGGTGTGGCTTTCCACGGTTTGCTTGTTGCTTCACTGATGCCTTTCATTAAAGTTGCGTAATCTGCTCGGTTAGATAAATCAATACCCCTAGAATTCTGCCAATTGCCGTAAATATCATCTGGTAGCGGAATACGAGGATGTTGTTTTTGCGTTAAACTTTTAATGCGTGCAACGGGATTCTCAATGATCGCTTCAACAGGCGTATCGTCATCTGCGAGTTTATTCACAAAGGAAGAATTTGCACCATTTTCAAGCAATCTGCGTACCAGATAACCTAATAAATCTTTATGTGTACCAACGGGTGCATAAGTGCGGCAAGGGCGATTGAAACTTGCTTTATCAACAACATGATCGTAGAGTGGGCGCCCCATGCCATGCAAACACTGGAACTCAAAGGGTGTATCGCCCGCCATTTCTAAAATAGCAGCAACCGTATAGGCGTTGTGTGTGCCAAACTGAGGATAAAAACAGTCAGGTCGCGCAAGCATTTCACGCGCACAAGCCAAATACGAAACATCGGTCGCATTTTTTCGCGTAAAGACAGGATAATTGACAGCGCCTTGCATTTGGCTCAGCTTAATTTCTGTATCCCAGTAAGCACCTTTTACCAGACGCACCATCAATCGTCGTTGGTGACGCTTAGAAAGCGCAGCTAGCCATTCAATCACATAAAAAGCGCGTTTTTGATAAGCTTGTACGGCGAGACCTAAGCCTTCCCAACCTGCTAATGAAGGATCAGCAAAAACTTGTTCAAGAATATCAAGAGAAAGATCTAACTTGTCTGCTTCTTCGGCATCCACTGTTAAACCGATATTGTACTTTTTAGCTTGTTGCGCAAGTGCAAGCAATTGCGGTGCCACGGCTGCTACAATCTCATCGTGCTTGGTATAGTCGTATCTGGGGTGTAAAGCAGAGAGTTTGACAGAAATGCCGGGGTTCTCTGCGGGGGTGGGTGCATGCGCTTGGCTGCCAATAGCAGTAATGGCTGCGACATAAGCGTCGTAATAGTGTGCTGCGTCTTTTGCAGTGCGCGCTGCCTCACCTAACATATCGTAGGAAAAGCGGTATCCCTGTTCTTCTAGTGGCACGGCACGTTTTAAAGCGCTCTCGATGGTTTGTCCCATCACAAATTGCTTGCCGATGATTTTCATCATTTGAAGCAGGACAGGTCTTATAACGGCAACACCTAAGCGGCTGGTTGTACGCTTGAGTGTAGCGGCTATCCCTGTCGAGCTGTCCAATGTGGGTGCATAAATTTTACCAGTTAATAAAAGTGACCAAGTGGTTGCATTGACGAAGAAAGTATTATCTTTGCTCAAGTGTTCCTTCCAGTCAGTTGTAGAAAGCTTATCGCTGATAAATTTATCTAAGGTGGCTTTATCAGGGATGCGAAGCAGTGCTTCGGCAAGGCACATGAGTGCAATGCCTTCATCTGTGGAAAGATCGTATTGGTGTAGAATGCTGTCTACGCCGCCTTGTTTCTTTTTATAAGCGCGTGTTTGGATCACTAACTGCTTGGCGATGCCCTCCAGATGCGCTACATTGGCTTCCGGGAGTGTTGCTCGCGATATGAGATTGTCTAGGCACGCGGTTTCGTCCATGCGGTAAGCGCGGGTCATGTTATCTCGTAAGGTTTGTAAGGACACTTCAGGGGTGATAGTAGACATTTGGTCTCTCCTCGAGCTGAGCTGAATCATGATAAGGCTGCATCCTATTTTATTGAAAATTGCGTATTTAGCTAGAGGTAAGTTGTGATTTTTTTACAGAGATTCTCAAAATGAAGCAAACAGCCTTATCCAGACGTTTCCATGGTCTCCTGCCTGTCGTGATAGATGTAGAAACCTCAGGGTTGAATCCAGAGACAGATGCCTTGCTTGAGGTGGCAGCTGTAATGCTAGCGATGTCAGAGGATGGAAAATGGACACGTCAGGAAACGCACAGCTACCATGTGGAGCCTTTTAGGGGTGCGCGTTTAGAAAAAGAGGCATTAGAGATTACGGGTATTGATCCTTCTCACCCATTCCGCCTGGCGCTGCCGGAAGGTCAAGTTTTGCACAGGATGTTTAGCGTTGTCAGGGAAGCGCTAGAGAAAACGGGGTGTTACCGTGCTGTATTGGTTGGGCACAATGCCTGGTTTGATTTAAGTTTTATTTTAGCAGCGGCTAAACGCGCTGGGCTCACTGATAATCCCTTTCATAAGTTCACGACACTGGACACGGCAACATTGGGTGCAGTTGCCTTGGGTGACACGGTTTTGGCAAGAGCCGCACGACGCGCGCGTATTTCTTTCGATATGAATCAAGCGCACTCTGCTGCTTACGACGCTGAACGCACAGCGGAGTTGTTTTGTCATATTTTGAATAAGTTTCCGCGGTAGTGTTTTATCTATTTCGAATGGGTAAAGCTTCACATCAACAAACGCCAAAATGGGACTGCCCATATATTAGGTTCAGCGATTCTTTTAATACTATTGCCGCCATAAACGATCAAGCCACCACGCCACTCTTCCCCTAGTTGCGCTGCAATCTGTTGTAATGGTGTTGCATCTTTCCCGGCGCACTCTTGTCGAGATTTAATTTCCACGCCAATCAAACCATGAGATGTTTGCATCAACAGATCAACTTCTAAGCCGCTGCGCGTACGATAAAAATATAGTTCAACGGCGCGCCTCATCGTTTTGATCCATTTAATTATTTCACTCACAACCATTGTCTCAATGAGTTGTCCGGATGTTTGACCTGAGAATCCAGATAAGACACGCCAAATCCCAATGTCTAGCCAGTATAACTTTGGTGTTTTAACTAACGAGCTGGTTAGATTCCGGTAATATGGTTGCAACAATTCAACTTGATAAGAAAGTTTTAAATATTCTAAATATCTTTTCGCTGTATCAACACTAATGCTCGCGTCACGAGCTAACTCGGAATAATTCAACAACGAAGCAGACCTCAGTGCCGATAGTTTCTGAAATAACCGAAAAGGTTCAAGATCTGATAGTCTTGCCAAATCAGCTAAATCTCTTTCTAAATATGTCAGTTCATAATCTTTCAACCAACGCATTCTGTTTTCTTCTGGCAAATGTAGTAAGGCTGGCATGCCGCCGTAATTCATCATGTAACTTAAAATATTCAGTTTTTCTGCTTCTTCAGGAGAAGGGAGTATGCTCACTTCTCTCTCTAACACATGACTTATTGCTTCATCACCCAACAACTTGTCCAGCAATGGCGCCTTCAACGTACTTTGATCTGAAGCAGATAGCTCCGCCATCATCATGGGAAATAACTCAAATATCGTTATTCTACCTGCTAGCGACTCGCGAATTTTTTTTAATAAAAGAATCTGACTCGATCCCAATAACACAGAGAAAGATAATGCACCTGCATCATAAGCATATTTGATTTTCTCAAAAACGGATGGTTCTTTTTGTACTTCATCGATTGCAGCAAGACCCACGTCTTTTGCCCAGCGAGAGGTTGGTATTTTTTCTAAACGCAACCGCTCTTCAACCGCGTCTAAATTCATATAAGGCAACTGCGAGTAGCGCTTCTTTGTCAATGTTGTCTTACCCGTTTGGCGCGCACCCGTAATAAGAACAATGCCTTTCTCCGTTTCTCCTGGCAAATTATTATACAGAAACCGTGGTTTATCAGGCGACATCGGCATATCGTAAAATATCCTGTAAATTTTAAGACGACATCTTAAAATTTACAGGATATTTTACGATATGTCAAGGATGGTCAGCTTAATACCTTAAAAGCAATTCCTTAATATTCTTGCAGTGTAATTTTCGTTTAATCGTAGCAATATAGTGCTCAATTGTGCGAGGAGATAATTGCATTGTAAAAGCAATCTCTTTGGATGAAAGTCCTTGTCGTAATAGTTGAAAGCATTTTGCTTGTTGAATCGATAAAGACTTTATTTCTGAAGCGCTGTCAATCAAGCTATCGGCTAGATTCAGGAGTTGGCTGCTATCAGGTGCAGGGATGTCCATGTAAGGATATTCCAAACAAGCATCACAAGCTCTTAAAATGAGATCACTTAATTGCATTTTATATTGTGTGATGAATTGCTTGTACCAATGAACATTGTTAATGATATGCTGAAAAAATTGCAGTTCATCTGTATTAAAATAGAATGTATACAGATGCTGGCTATCAGTCTCATTTTCAGAAATGGATAAACAATATTTAAAAGAAAATTGAGAGCGTAGCGCAGGGTAATATTGTTCTGCAAATTCAGTAGCGGCTGACTCCATTAGATATTGGCTTAAATAAATACCGTCTTGCAGTGTTCTTCCTCGTTGATTTGTGAATATCAAAGGTATTCTTAATGTATTGTAGTGGTTCACAAGATCTTGGTTGCTGGAGAGTAAAGCAGCTTGCCCATGCCCAAAAGTCACATCGTGACTGAAAAACGTTGCTGGTGTCTTATATTTTAATAAAAATTCACTGAGCTGCTGTGACACCAATAAATTATGCTTCATGCAAAAATTCTCTCGTTAGGTTAATCCTACCTTATAAAACTTAGCCGCGACCGGCAGCGAGTTATTGTATAGGGTAATTCTACCCTGCAAAACCGAGCCGCGACCGTGAGGGAGCGTTAGGTAGGGTAGTTCTACCTTATTGTATAGACAGACCCAATAAAACTACAATCTCGCTGCGCGTAACTATAAGGATATTAACAATATTTTTGTGCGGGTTCCATATCTGTACACAATACAAACGGGGTATACAATGGCAGTGACGAGAGACATACCAAATACAAAACCCCACGCTTATTTAAAGGCTATATATGACGGTGGTGTTGACGGCGTGGTAGATATTGGGTCAGCTTTCTTGGATCCTATTAACAAAATTATCTTCCCCCCTTTTGAGTTAGCCTACGACGTGGCGATTGCTGGGTTGCCAATAATGGGCAGGATGGCAGCGGCAGATCCCGTATTTGCTAAAGAGGCTGCTCAATATAGCCATGAGTTACTTGAATTAAGCAACATGGCTAATAAAAATCCGCAAATAGTAGAAGATGCTGAAGCTCGGTTATCTGCGCGTTTAGAGATGTTAAAAGCAGTCGGAAAAGAATTTGTAGCTGGTGATGGTCCTGAAAGAACAGAAATGGCAACGCGATTGATTGTCAATATATTCTCTCCGAGTGTCTTCATTAAGTCATTAAAAATGATATCCAATGTCAGGAAATTTGGTGCGCCTTTTGATCCGCCCAAATTCCAAAATTTAGAAAAATTTGATTCTTCCAATTTGCCTTCGATGAAGCACTGGAGTCTTCCTGAAATTAGGAATCAATGGCAACTAGCGTCACCTAAGAACTTCTTTTATGTGATTAAGCCGAATGGAAAGCTTTTGATTACTGATTTTAGTGTCGCAGGGCATCCCGAGTTAGCTTGGCCAGGGTCTGTCGTCATAGCTGCCGGCGAGGTGCAGGTAGTAGCAGGCAAAATAGTAAAAATTAATAACGCGTCTGGTCATTTTCGACCTTGTGGACCTAACTTAGGGAAATACGTTGAGACTGTCTTTAAAAACAATGGATATAACGAGGCGTCTGGGTTATTCCAGTATTTGGATATCAGGTCAACGCGACTACTGCAATATGGTCGTTTCGATACAATGCTCGCACCGCCAGGGTTTCACCCTTCTCTTTTAGAGACAGCAGCAGGTACAACAATAGCCGCTACACGTGACGAAGTGCCCTCATTTGATTTCTCATCCTTATTCACGCAAGAAGCGCATGCAGAAGAGATGGGGCATTCTTCTTTTAGCCCCCAGAGCCAGGGTTCAGTAAGTTTACCTCCAGCACAAAAAGAAGAGACAGCAATACCTGCCCCACAACAAGCACAACAACCTATTGATGCTGTAGAAAAAAGCTTGGAAGAGATGTTGACCTCATTTGGCAACATCGTCGCTGCCAGTGAAGCGCTTGATATTCGCTATGTAAAAGATATGCCTGGTGTTCAAGAAGAATATGATGAGATACAAGATCTAAAATTACAGCAGCGCACGCGTGGTGTTGATCTAGCTTTAACTGCAGAGATTAGTCAAAGAACGCGTGCATTAAAAGCCAGAATCATGCCCGAATTAGACAAACGGGAAGCGTTTACAGAGAAGCTTCGGTATGCATCCGATACAGTGACAGGCGCTGCAGGTATACTCAGCGCGATTGACTCAGAGCTTGCTCAACAAATCATGATTGTGGGTTCCTCAGCTATCACTGTAGTAGATCAAGCAAGCGCGCTGCTTGGGATAGGCATGTCAGCCGCCACAATGAATCCCGTGGCTGTTATTGGCGCGATTGTGAATGCAGTGACCAATATTGCAAATGTATTTCGTAAAAAGCCGCAAGATGATCCAAACGCTGTTGTTTTAAAAGCAATTACGATGCTATTTGAACGTATCGCAGAATTTGAGCGATCGATGCGTGCTGAATTCACAGACATTTCTTCTGATATCACTGACACGCGTTGGCAGGTATTAACAAAGCTTGCTGAGATAAAAGATCATCAGCATGATGTCTTGTCTTTCCTAAACCATATCAGCATAGAACTGAGTAGGACACGTGATCAGCAAAATTCACGATTGCTTGCGCATTCTGATATGCTGTCGAAGATGATAGGAAATTTGGCTGCTACTCCTTATCGCGAGCTTTTAGATGCATTAAAAGAGCGTATCCGTTATGTTTCTCGAAACACGCTTTTGAAAGATTATAATGGTTTAATGAATGAATTAGATCATCTTGGTCTTCAGAAAAATGTTGATAATGCATTAATCGATTTATTCGATATAGAAGCAACAAAACCAGCTAGCTATCTGCAAGCTCGTCCTTATTTTACGCGTTTGATTTTATCTATCTTGTTGGGAAAAAATCACGATACCATGGAGATGGAGAGGTTACCAAGCCCGTTCCCGCTTATGTACGCAAGTCATGCAAAAATGATGTGTGGATATACACAATATCCTAAGCCTGATGCGGCTTATACAAGCTCGTGTATCGCAGAGCGTGATATAAAACAGTTAGCAGTCTATGATGCAGAGCTGGCAGATATAGAAAAATTGACGCAGCAAGCCTCTCAGGTGCTCGATAAAATGATCGCAGCATACCAGGCTGCTGCCGTTGATTTGCGTGCAGAGCTAGTGGAAGAAATGCATGCGCTTGAATCCAGCAAGACAAGCGAAATTTATCACGAGAGGCTAACACGTTTATCATTGTTAAAAGCAGAAGAGAAGGAGCGATTTAGCGAGGCAGCTTATGATGTCGATACGCATGATTGGTTTAAAGGAACAGAGACGCACGAGGAACGTAGTCACAGCAATAGGAAATGGCGTTGGACTAAGACTGAGGTGCCATATGTGGATGAAGTACAGCGTCAACAGTATCTTGCGATTCAAAAGAGATATATACAAAGTGCTAAAAGCGACTGGAGTACCAGCATCAGTCGCCATCGCCTACTTGCAGGGATGAATCATTTATCTGCTACTGCGCCTGTTATTTCCTCTTATCACGGCGCTGGTTTTTTGAAGCCAACCCAATCAGGTTCTCCTTATTTGCCTGCACCTGATCCATTGATACCAGTAGATCATCCGCAGTTTGAAGTCATGCGTGTGTTACAAGAGGCGCAAGCTTATGGTCTGGGATCTATCGAACTATTCTATACCGCTTGTAGTGAAACAAAGATTTTTGAGATTGAGATTAGGTTTCGTGGCGAAACGATAGCGTTTACTAAAGAACCGATTGCTATCTTGCAATTTCCTTATGATCCCTTACTCAGCCACAATAGAGCAGAAGCGATTTGGTATGAGTTTGTTGGAAATCCTGTGTTCGTCTCACCGGGAGAAGGAGAAATGAGTAGCAGGGTCAGTGGGCATAAAATCACTGGACAACAAGCTGTAAATGGAGGTGGTTCTGGTCACAATCGAGGTGAATTTAGATATACGGAATGGGAAACCAAAGTGCCGAAACCTGCTACGAATAGAGTAGGCAAGTTAACACAGCTGCAGGATGAACATGATATTCCCTGTGTTTCGTACACGGTTAGTGTGCAGGATCCTTTATTAGCTAGCATAAAAGTCTCTATTCAAGAAGCGCGACAACGGTTCGTTTCGCAAATCAGGGAGCGATTAAGCCATTCGTTGGATGATGCGATGCAAAATAAGCTAGGACTTGCTTGCCGTGTTTTTGAGCAAGCTTATCGTCATTTATATGGTGTTTTGTCTTATGCTTATTTTGATGAGATGCAAAATTCTTACAGTCATTTGGCAAAATGGTTTGCGAGTCATGCGACGCACATTCGGCAGCTAAGAAGTGCCTTATCAACAAATGCGCCGCAAGATGTGCTAAGCACCTTAATCGATGATTTGCCTAAGTTGCAAAAAATTTTATCTGATTTATCTACGCATGGTTCACATTTTCATTTGCTCAGTGAAACAAGAGCCGCGTTACACGATTTTTTCGTATTATATGAACCTTTCGCTGTGAAGCATAATGCGGAAGTGCCACCGCTAGACCAATCTGAGACGGTAAAAAAGCAATACAATAGTATTGTGCTAGATCTTGTTGCTGAAATATTGGATATTTTGCCACCTGATCAAGCGATACCTCGCATTCAGAAAATCTTAAATAAGCAAACATTAACTGATGAGGAGCGTTTAGCAACAGAAGAAATTTTAAAACGCTTGCAAGATGGATCTAACGCGCGCGGACTTGCTTTGCCAGCTTCATCTAGTGTACTAACATCTCCCGCTACGATGGTATCGTTGCAGCAAGCATGTAAAGATTTACCTCAGGATTTAACGCTTGAAGCAACCAAAGAACTATGCGACTCGCTCTTTGGTCCTAATCAGTCTATGATGCAAGCGCAAGCGTTATGCAAGCAACAATCGCCAACGCCGCTAGCTGCATCTAACACTTGGGCAGGCTTGTTTAATCGAGCGTGTCATTTTGTCATGAGCGGTGGACAACAGTCTTTTGCTTCGATTCCAAGCGTGTCTACTTCTCCCTTGCCAGCGGTTATATAGCATGCCAATCAATCTATCAGCAGCACGTAAAGAAAAGAGAGAGCAGTTTTTCACGCAGTTTGGTGTGAGTAAACTGCCTTATCCTGACGCATTAATAGCATTTTTATCACAGTATGGTATGAGTTGTTTTTTAGAAGAAAATGCTGCTATGCAGCATATCTCTATAGAAAAGGACGCAACTGTTGAAAAGATTATTTTCTGTTTGCCCGTGAGCGAAAGCATAGCGGATGATTTTATTGCAAAACTAGCCGAACTCATGCGTCGATCCACTTGCAATGTGATATTATATTTTCCTAGACGCTTACCAGAAGTGAATATTGCGCTACGTATTGATATTCAGAGAGTTGGTGGCATCGCTCATATTAGTTCAACTATTTTGTATCCAAGTGGTATGGGTGATTATCAAGCGCCCATAGATGAATTTGCGAGTAAGTTGGGTAAACATATTGCGGTAAATTGGACCACTCCTGAAACCGCAATGGAAAAACAAGTACTGTGTCGTGTGGGTGATGAGGGCTACTGGGCGGCATTAAGTCTTTTTCTAGATCTCAGTCAAACAGATCAAAGATATCAGCAGGCATTTATTCGCTGGCAAGCAACGCAACAAAAAACGTTGCAAAGTGCACAACAAGAAGCGGTGCAATTGTTGCATTTGGTGACTTATCTGTATCCCCCGTTGTATTATGGAGAACAAAGTCGATTAATCTTCGCTATGCCGCTTGTTCAGCAGCGACTACATTATCCTTGTCCGCCGGCATGGATAAATGATTATCCTATAAAAACGACCTTAGATTGTTTGGTGTTAGCGTTTATGATTTATCAGGGTGATTATTTCGTTCTTCCAAATTTACTCCTTATTTACGGATTAAATAAGTTGAGTAAACGTGTTACAAATGTAGTGGAAGATAGTCGTGGTAAAATCACGTTGTTTTACCTCTGTCAATTATTCGTTTTTGCAAGTCGCATGGCATTTACTTTTTATATGGCATTGCCGGAGACGGCAATTGAACGTTCCATTGTAGCACCACGTTATCTCTTTTCATGGCTAGCAGGCGTGATGGAGGAGGGGGTAAAGCTTTCTATTAAGTTATTTGGCTTGATTTCTTTTTATTGTGGTATGAATGCTTGTCTGAGCGAATCAGTGCTCGCTGATCCAGGGAACGAAGCAGGATTTTTTGCGATCGCTATTTTATTGTTAGAGGGGATGATGCCTTTGCTTGGTGCGTGCTTGCCTAGATTTTCTGGTTGGCAGAAGCTCCAATTTGCTGAAGAGGAAGTGCTACATTTCTTAGGATTTATCTGTCAGAGGGATCATTGTACGCTTAATATAGAAACTTCTCTTATTTGGCGCTTGTTACAACAAGCATTATTCTCTGAGCAGGTATTGCAGATCACGGCAACTAATGAGAATAGAACACAGCGTGTAGAATGTGAGTTTAACATTTCCACAGCGATACCTGATGCGCCTACTGTGCAATCCCCTTGTTTTTCGCAATTGTTTTATAAGGCATTACCGAGCGCGACTGGCAGGGAGTCACATGAATCTGATAAAAGATGGTGTAGAACAATGCAACATTTTTACGGTTAGAAGACGATTTAATATCACAAAGTAAGAAATTTCAGCGAAAAGTGATAGCACAGTGACGCTCCCTTACGGTCGCGGCTCGGTTATGCAGATTGGCAGATGACCCGATAGTTTGCCGAAGTTTGCCGAAGCTTGCCGAAGTTTGCCGAAGCTTGCCGAAGCTTGCCGAAGCCTATTTCTGTATAAGGAACCATTTTCTAGCCGTTGTCTCTCCAACAACACCAATATAGCCATTTTTCTTCAATTTATTCAATGTATCTCTCACCCAGCGTTCAGAGGGAGAGAATGACAGACGATCACGAAGTTCGCTAGATGATACTGAGTCAACTGACTCCATAATACTCAGTACTTCTTTTTGTTGAGGAGTTAATGTTTCTCTTGTTTCGTCAGGTAATTTTTTATCCATTTCTAGCTCGTATGGCATGGTCAATAAAAGACCCCCTGAGTTGATAGAATAGATCGGAGCTGGGTGGCCGGTTGCCAGACAACCATCAATAATTAACCTTATTCCTCTGCCCCATGACTCAAATAATTTATGATAATAAAGCACGTTAGCAATCCTTCGATTTCTCGGTATCGACTGGTTCAACTGCCCAAGATCCTCTATTGATAATCCAGGCGGCAATAACCCATAGCTCCAAATTTCCAATCGATCATTATAAATAGCGAGACTGATGCTGCCGCCAGTATAGCTATAGTCTCTATGACATAATGCGTTTATGATGGCTTCTCGTAAAACCGGGATGGGAAATAAGGGTTTATCTTCACGTTTAATTGAGTCTTTTGAAAAAGTGCTAGCAATTGACAGATGCGAATTTGCAAAAGCAAGTGCAGATCGAAGTAAATGAAAAACGTTACCATAAACCTGTTTATTGTCAATGAATTCAGATTTTTCTGTTCCTTTGAAGCGAGCCAAGCGCAACATACATTGAGGAAATATTCTTTCAGGTTTTTTACTAAATAAAATAAATGCTGCTCTTGTTACTTGGTCGGCATTCATTAACCCAAGATGAGCCAATGCTTTATTAGGATCTTTTGTTTCATATCCTTCAGGGATACGGCCATTAAGTACACCTTCTTTAATGGTCGAAACGATTTCATCATGATCTAAGTCGTGAATGGTTGCATTTAAAAGTGATTGGTCCTCCCATCTGTCATGGAACTGACCGTTATTTACCAACAGCTGTTGGTAATGGTCTGGCGGCATTAACAATGTATCAGACTGAATACGAATATAAGCACGACCTGAATAAGTATAAGGCCTCCTAGTACTATCTGTTGTGATGTGAAATGCGATAATTTGTCTATTACCTATTAAATGAACATAAAAAACTTCGATAGTAGAATCAGAAAAAGGTGATATTTTTGCAATTTCAATGCCAATCTCTCTTTTGGTTTTATCAGATACCTCTTGACCCATCAGATTTCCATTATCGTCTACGCCAATTAATACAGCGCCACCATCACCATTCAAGAAGGCGCAGATAGTTTGAAAAATATCTTTCAAATTGGCCGTAGATTTTTTAAATTCAAGCCGTTGTGATTCAAGTTGGCTTGCCAGAAATTTAACCTTATCAATATCCATTAGTAAACCTCTACATTCTTACCACATTCACCACAATTCAGCGCAGCATGATCGACAACATGATCAGGCTCTTTAACTTGTTTTAGAGATGCTCCAGTTGGCATAGTGCAAATAATGCCAGTTTCTTAGGCCTATGTCATTGATTTTTTGTTGCCAGCATGTTAGTGCTGGGTTAGTAGCTTGATTTTATTTGACTAAAATAAAAACATTAGAATCATGAGATAATGGAATTTGGTGGTAGTCAGAGGGGGTCGTATGCCTAAGTTTATAGGGTATAAAGACGCGCTGGAAGAAACTGAGGGAAAAAAGAGAAATCTATTGCTTGGTAATGGATTTAGTATTGCTTGTGATCCTAGGTTTGAGTATGAAAGCCTTTTCAAAAAGGCAAATTTTAAAGAGCATTCTTCGCTACAAAATGTTTTTGAAAATTTAAAAACGTGTAACTTCGAAGAAGTAATTCGAGAGCTGCACAAAACATCTACTCATTTGCGGGTAATGTCCGCATATCGAAATAGTGAAAAATTAAAAAAATCAGCAGAAGAGATATCTTCTGATATTCGTAACGCTAAATTAATTTTATTAAATGTGATTAAAGATACTCACCCAGATAAGCAAACAGCGTTAACGGAGGATCAATACAAATCTTCCAGGCGTTTTTTGAAAAATTTTATCGGGCATAGTCTTGTTTCTCATACTTCTAACGTAGATATTAATAAAGAAATATTAATTACAGACACATCTGTTTTAATTAATTTTTTAAACATTAAAAGACTTGATTTGTTAATTAAATATCCAGGTAAATTTTTAATAACAGAACATGTTATTGAGGAAATTACGATAGACTTTCCTGGGCAGCAAGCTTTGCTGAACTCTGCGATCAGTGATGGCCTGCTATTGGCAGACCCAATTCAGATTCGCGTTGAAATTCAACTCTTTTTCTGAATTAGAAGTGTGAATATTTTAAGCCAAATAACTATCCAACGTCTTCTTCACCCCCGTTCTGAGATCTGTACTCGGAGACCAGCTGAGTTTTTGGCGTGCGTGATGGATAGCAGGTACGCGTAATGAGACATCCTGATAACCATCGCCGTAATAGGTTTTGGCATCTGCGTCGACTAAGCGTACAGCTTTTGCTTTTTCTGCATACTCAGGATAATGGGTTGCAATCAGCTCAATGAGTAATTCAGCAAGCTGCTTGATAGAAAAGTTTTCATCAGGGTGGCCAATATTAAAGATACCGTGATGTGCCGTATTATCTTTGTTCTCAATAATGCGCAAAATGGCGTCGATACCATCTTCAATGTAGGTGAAGCAACGTTGCTGTGCGCCGCCGTTCACTAAAGTCAGATCTTCTCCACGCAAAATATTACCAATAAATTGCGATAACACACGAGAGCCACCAGGCTTTGGATTGAAGATATTATCTTGTCGTGGTCCGTACCAATTAAACGGTCTGAATAAGGTATAGTCTAAATTATTATGCTTACCGTAAGCGAAAATGATTCTGTCCATTAGCTGCTTAGACGTGGAATAAATCCAGCGTTCTTTGTTAATCGGTCCAGTAACTAAATGACTCGTGTCTTCATCGAACGCCTGGTCTGTACACATGCCGTAAACTTCAGACGTAGAAGGAAAGATAATGCGTTTTTTGTACTCGACACAGCAACGTACAATATCTAAATTTGCTTCAAAATCAAGCTCAAAGACCCGCAGCGGATTTTGCACATAAAGCGCAGGTGTGGCAATGGCAACCAGTGGTAATACCACATCGCAAGTTTGGATCAATTGTTTGATTTTTTCTTTCTCTTGCGTAATATCGCAAGCAGTGAAATGAAATCGGGAAGATGTCAGACACTGGGTCAGTTTGTCTTGCCCTAAATCAACAGCGTAAATTTCCCAATCTTTTTTTGCTAGAATGGCGTCGCTTAAATGGCTGCCAATAAAACCATTGGCGCCGAGAATTAATACTTTCATGTTTTTGCCTCGTTAAAAAGAGTGTACATCACATCTAACACACGATCGTGCTCTGCATCAGTCATCGTGGGGAAGAGGGGTAAGCTAACAATGCGGTTACAAACATCTTCAGCATGCGGGAAATCACCGACTTTAAATCCAAATGTTTCGCGGTAATAAGGATATAAATGTACAGCGCGGAAGTGTAGACCTGTCCCAATATTACGTTCTTTCATGCGTTGCATAAAGGTATCACGATTCATGCCAGCAGCCGCTTCGTTAATCAGCGGAGTATAGATATGCCAAGAATTGAGATGATCAAATTCAGGGGGTTGCTGCAAGGACCATTGTGGCCAATCAGACAGCGCTTCTTGGTAACGTGCAGCCAACTCAGTGCGTCTTTCAATAAACCCGCCTAATTCCTTAAGTTGATGTATGCCAACAGCAGCCTGGATGTCCATCATATTAGACTTGTAGCCTGGCAATACGATCTCATAATCTTGGCTGCCGTTTTTACCGTAACGGTTAAAAGCTTGCCTATCGATACCATGAAATCGTAAACGAGCCACTTGCTCAGCAAGCGCAGCATCGCGTGTGACAACGCAGCCACCTTCGCCCGTTGTCATATTCTTATTCGGGTGAAAGCTGAAAATTTGGGTATCCCCGAAGCTACCAATGCGCTGGCCTTTATATTCCGTGCCAATCGCATGCGCTGCATCTTCGAGGACGCGTAAGCCATGTCGGTTTGCTATGTCATACAGTGGGTCGAGATCCACTGGCAATCCCGCAAAATGCACAGGCAAAATAACGCGTGTTCGTGGGGTGATGGCTTCTTCTAATAAGTTGACATCAATATTACGTGTGCTGGGGTCAATATCGACGAGCACGGGCTTGCCACCTGCTAGTACGATCGTATTTAATGTTGCTGCAAATGTCAGTGGGGTGGTGATGACCTCATCCCCAGGTTGTAAATTCATCGCCAATAGAGCGAAATGCAACGCAGCGGTGCCAGACATAAGGGGGAGAGCATATGGTGCGTCGAAATAGGTCTTTAACGCTTCTGTAAAGGCTTCTACGCGAGGGCCTGTTGTAATCCAACCGCTTTTTAAACAAGCAACAACATCATCGATAGCTGCTTGGCTGATCGCGGGTCGGGAAAAAGGTAAAAAATCTTCTGACATGGCAATCCTCTTCTCACATTACGAATGACTGGTCTGCGCAACAAGATAAACGCCAAGAATAATAACAAAAATGCCCAGGACGCGCAATGAAGTCAGGGGTTCTCCGAAGAGATAATATGCGGCGACAGCATTCACAATATATCCAATACTGAGCATAGGGTAAGCAAGACTGACCTGTACCCGGGACAGTACGAGCAGCCAAACGCCAACACTGACGACATAAAAGAACAGGCCGGTGATAATAGGGAGGTTGCAAGCGACTTTTAGGCCTATAGGCAGGGCATTTGCTAGGCTGAACTCAAAATGACCAATTTGAGTCATGCCAGCTTTGAGAAGCAGCTGGGCTGCGGCATTTAATAGTACACCGAGTAAAATTAATCCGAACATCATTATAGCGCTATCCTTATCTAATAAGTTAGGGATGCCAGAGAAGACCGATCCGCGACCGTGATGGATCGTCAC
>DATLOT010000063.1:0-25947 GCA_035536095.1 Gammaproteobacteria bacterium
ACTTTATGATATTAAGGTGCCATTTAACGGTAGAAATGTTGCATTGTTTTACACCAGCTTTTATCAGATTCATGTGACGCTCCCTCACGGTCGCGGCTCGGTTACGCCATCTCCGATTTATTCAACAAAGCCCCCTCCGGGAGAAGGTGCCCGACAGGGCGGATGAGGGGGTATTTTTGATGTGTTTGTTCGGGTTGATTTATTCGTCGTCTGAGTCCTCTTTATCTTTTTTATCTTTATCCACCGCCTCGCCCGGCACATTATATTTTTCGCTCGCCCAATTACCCAAATCAATCAGCTTGCATCGCTCCGAACAGAAAGGCCTAAACGGATTTTCCGTTGTCCAAGGTTGTTTTTTACCGCATCGCGGGCAGGGGATAAGAGGCATATTTTCCTAAAGACTACAATAAGCGATCCAAAATGGGAGGTTGTTAGTATACTGCGTTGGTCGTTTCTCAATAAGAGGCGTGAAATATCGCACACTTAAAAAGTGCCGTCCTATGCTAATTTCAGGATAAGCGCAAATGTCAGAAGGGATGCCAATGCGTATCATGCGTAAATTAGACTGGGGATCCAATAATTCCTGATGAAATCCGTGTATGGCAACCTTCTCTTCTGTTTTTCCGTGATGTCGTACAATATGCAAGAGCAAATCAATGATTGCCCTGATTTCAGTAAAGTCACTGAGCCACTCCAGTATGGCTGCCTTGCGTTCTTCAACAGGTCGTTGTAGCCAATGATGATAGAGCGGTATGTCAAAGCTACAACCACTGCCCGGTGTTGCAAAATGCATGCGTAGCGTATTGAGTAACTCAATATCGCGTAAGCGGTACCCAAGCTTGCCATTCCTATCAATCAGTCGCTTTGCATAATCTTCCAGCTGTCCTGAAAGCATTTTATTCTTATCAGTATCGTTATTGCTGGTGCTAGCAAACCGAGCAAGTGTGCCAACATGGGTTGCTAATTCTTTGGCTAGCTTAGACTTGAGATCCGGGCGATCAAGTATTTGTAATACGTTGATGATAGAATTAATAATGTTTCTGGTGCCTAAAGGTGAGATGTCTTGCAGCTGCTGGTCTATTTGCTGAAATAGTTGTTCCAAACGCATGCTGGCGCGAACGATTTCATTAAGCGGATAGTCATAGATGATTGTACTATTCATGTCATCACACTGTAAAACAAGACCTTTCACCATTGTAACATAAATTGCTTTGAAATTAGGCAAGGAAATGTTGTTATTGCGATAAACTTAAATACTGCTGATGTAATTTTTCGACCTCGGCCTCCAGTTCTTTGAGTGAGCCATCGTTGTGAATAATATCATCACATCGTTGTAAGCGGTCTTTGCGTGTGACCTGCGTCTGTAAAATGGCTTCAATTTGTTTCTCAGGAAGCTTGTCGCGATCTGCAACCCGTTGTTTTTGAAGAGATTCTGAGGTATCTACCACAAGAACGCGTTGAATAAAGGGGGGTGAATGGGTTTCATATAACAGCGGAATGACAATAATACAGTAAGGCGCAGATAGTTCCCTAATGCCCTGTTCAATGCAAGACCTAATAATGGGATGTAGTAAATTCTCAAGCCAGATTCGCTCTTTAGGATCCTCAAAAATAAGCTGTTTGAGAGCCGCGCGATTCAGAGAGCCATCAGCGAGCAGGATGTGTTCCCCAAGGTGCTCGACGATCTTTTGATAGGCTGTTTCACCTTTTTGTGTGATTTTTTTAGCAATAACATCAGCGTCAATCACCGGTACGCCGCGCGCGGTAAAGTACGCCGCCACGCTGGACTTGCCCGATCCTATTCCACCTGTTAAGCCAACTAGCAACATGATCTTATCCAATATTCTGTAGCAGGTCGTCCCCAAAATAGCGCAATCCAACCTGCAATTAGCAAATAAGGCCCAAAAGCGAAAGGAACGCTTTTGAAACTTCGTTTTCTGATCATCTGTAGGAGGGCGCCGATGAGTCCGAGCACAGAGGCAAGTATCACGATGAAGGGTAGCAGAAAATAACCGAGCAGAGCGCCCAGTGCGGCCAACAGTTTATAATCGCCTTGCCCAAGCCCTATTTTGCCCGTGAAAAATCCGAAGATAGCTTGGGTGATCGCAAAAAACAAATATCCTGTGACAGCGCCAATAATAGCAGACTCGCTTGGAACAAATATGCCGAATAAAGTAAAAATCATGCCGAGCCAAAGTAAGAGCAAGGTGAGTTGGTCTGGCAGCAGGTGGTGATCAATATCAATAAAAATCAGACAAATACCAATCCAAGTGAAGATAAGTGTAGCAAAAAGTTGTGGAAAATAGACAATTGAATGAAATTGCCAAGCAACATAAACAGAGAGTACGCAAGTCAAGAGTTCTACCATGGGATAGCGTAATGAAATATTATTTTTGCAATTGCTGCATTTTCCTTTTAGCAAGATAAAGCTTAATAACGGGATGTTGTGCCAGGGGCGGATGGGCTTTTGGCATTGAGGGCAATGCGAAGCGGGAAAGCAAAGGTTAAAAGACGGTGTTTTAAGTAGAGGCGGTTGTCCGAGATAAGATCGGCAGTCTTCTTCCCAGCGACGTTGCAACATCAGCGGCAGGCGATAAATCACAACATTAAGGAAGCTACCAATAAACAAAGAAATAATGATAAAACAAAAGAGAAAAAAAGACATATGTTCTGAATAAAAATAGAGAAAATCAATCATGGTTATTTTCCTAGAGCATGTTTCCTAAGTTAAAAAGTGGTAGGTACATGGCTATTATTAATATTCCAATTAAAGCACCAAGCGCGAGTATAATCAAGGGCTCGAGCAATGTAATAAATCGTTCGGCGAGTGCATGGATCTCATTTTCATAAATCAGAGCTGTTTTCCCCAGCATCTCTTCTAGCATGCCAGACTCTTCACCTGTTCTGACCATATGAATCATCAGGGCTGGAAAATACTGTGTTTTTTCCATGGCGTGATGCAGCATTATACCGGAGGCGAGCTTTTGATTGAGAATGGTGATGGTATTGGCATAAGCTGTGTTGGTTGATGTTTTGATGAGTAATGAAAGTGCTTGATTGATTGGTATGCCCGCTGATAAGCAGAGGGAAAGATGATTTGAAAATTGCATAAGATGAATTTTTTGTAAATAATTTCTTATAATAGGGAGATGTACTTTTGCTTTCTTAAAAAATCTTTTCTGAGAGAAAAGAAGCATTTTTATGAATGCAATCAGCGATAGCAAAATAGAAAAGATGTGTTCTGTTAGAAAATGAGAAAATGCAAAAATAGAGAGCGTGATAGTGGGTAATGTTGTTTTTGTTTCTTCAAATAATTCATGGAATTTCGGAATCACAAAAAGAAACATGCAGCCTATCATGATTGTTGCGATAGCGAGGATGGTAATAGGATAAAACAAAGATTGCTTAACGCGCTGTGCAAAAGCAAGATGCTTTTCATGATGCAAGGCGATGGCGGTGAGCATGGTTTCTAAGCTGCCTGTTTGCTCTCCGATGCGAATGAGTTGGCAGCTAAACTCATTAAAATGCAAAGGATGCAATCGCATGGCTTGATAAAGATTTTTCCCGCTCTTGATATGAATAATGAGTGTTTTTGTCACGATACGTATTTTTTCGCTTTCCTGATTTTGCAGAAGTATTTCTAGACTTTGTACGATAGGTATGCCAGCTTTTATCATTGTTGATAATTGTCTAAAGAAAAGAGTCGTATCACTTTGCGATAGTGTGTTTTTATTTTTTAATATCATAAGTGGCCAATCACCCTTTTTAATTCAGCGATATCTGTGATGCGTTGCTTAACTTTTTCTAACCCGACCTCTTTTAAAGATAAGAGATTTTCCATATCAAAAGCCTGCTCCAGTGCTAAACGAGAACCATTCTGTGCAATGAGCTGTGTGAGCGTTGGCGAGTTAGGTAACATTTCAAACATGCCGGTACGACCTACGTAGCCTCCATGGCAAGTGTTGCTATGCTGTTTTTTGTCAATGCAATCGTGACACGACATGCGTATCAGACGTTGTGCTACAATCAGTGACAGGCTATGGCTGAGTTGGTCTGATGAAACGCCGAGTGTTTGCAGGCGCTGTATTGCTTCGACGGTGTTATTGGTGTGTAGTGTTGCAAGTACCAGATGTCCGGTTTGCGCGGCTTGTATAGCGATATTAGCTGTATCTGTATCTCTGATTTCTCCTATCATTAAGATATCTGGATCTTGTCTCATGCAGGTGCGTAGTAGATTCGGAAAATCGAGCCCTATTTTTGGATTTGTTTGAATTTGCGTGATACCGGGTAACTGCATTTCAATGGGATCTTCTATGCTGAGGATATTTTTTTCGATAGTGTTTAAGTAACGCAATGCGGTATAGAGTGTGATTGTTTTTCCGCTACCTGTTGGGCCAGTGATGAGAATCAGTCCTTGCGGTGCTTCTAATTTTTTTACCAATAGTGTTTTTTGAGAAGGCAATAACCCGATGTCATCTATTGAAAAATATGTGTTTTGTTTTTGAAACAAACGTAACACGATTTTTTCTCCATAGAGATGTGGGCAAGTTGAAACACGCACTTCTAATTCGTTTTCAGGCGTATAAAATCGACCATCTTGTGGTAAGCGTTTTTCTGCAATATTGAGATTTGCCATGACTTTGATTCTTAGAATCATTCGATTTGCTACGAGGAGAGGAATGGTGTTTTTCTCGTATAATAAGCCATTTTTTCGAAATCGGATGCGGCAGATGGTTGCCATTGGTTCAATATGAATATCTGAAATATGCTGCTTGCATGCATCTGTCAGGAGTCCGTTAACTTTATCAGCGACAGCTTGATCGTGTTGTATTAACATTTTGATGTCCTTTTATGATCGACATAATCCATTGGTCAAGCAGCTCCCGCTCATTGTCCATTCAGTGCCGTCATTATTCGGTGTGAGGATATAAGTTGTTTCATCAATAGCAGGTGTCCCTGTTGCGGTGATGATGCCGTTTTTGACGACTAAGCTTTGCAAGTTTTTTGTTTTCTCTGGTGAGTCTGGAATGCCGTGCGTGCCTGTATTGAGGTCTTCTCTTTTTTCGCCTTCTTGTAGCGCGAGTGCAACAGCTGTTTTGTACAGTGCTGTTGTGCTGATCACTTCTGCAAATCGTGCGCGATGTATGTAAATTTGATAAGAAGGAATAGCAATGGTTGATAATATGCCGATGATAATGATCACAATCATTAATTCAATAAGCGAAAAGCCATGTATTTTCATAGGGTGTCCTTTTTTGTTTGGGTGGGATATTGGCGCGTGAGGTTGAAACCGAGCCGCGACCGTGAGGGCATGTTTTTATGCGTAAATACTGTAACGATTCATCTCTAAAGCCAAACTTCGCATGTCTTCTCCCTCCGGGAGAAGATGCCCGACAGGGCAGATGAAGGGGATATCAAACAGCACGAAAAGCTTGTCTGACATGGCTTAGGCGCCTACTTCTGTTGAAGTGTGACGACGAGGTGGTGTGGTGATCGTAGGTGGGCTAGCGGAACGCAATTCACCGGTTAATAGATTCTATACATCTTAGCTCTTAAATCAAGTAACAATTTAATTTATAGCTATTGGCCTCTGAAGCCTTGTCTGGCATGCCTTCTCCCTCCGGGGGCTTTGTTGAATAAATCGGAGATGGCCTAGGAGGTACTCGGTGTAACCGAGCCGCGACCGTGAGGGAGCGTTACTGTGCCATAGCTTTTAGCTGAAATTTCTTACTTTATGATATTAAGGTGCCATTTAACGGTAGAAATGTTGCATTGTTTTACACCAGCTTTTATCAGATTCATGCGACTCCCTGCCGGTCGCGGCTCGGTTACGCCATCTCCGATTTATTCAACAAAGCCCCCTCCGGGAGAAGGTGCCCGACAGGGCGGATGAGGGGGTATTATTTTTAATTTTTCTTCACTTCGATCAAGTGAATTTTAAAGATGAGTGTCTCATTGGGTCCTATAGCAGGTGGTGAGCCCATTTCGCCGTAAGCGAGTGCTGCTGGGATGTAGACCATCCACGTTGCGCCTGGTTTCATTTGTTTGAGTACTTCAGTCCATCCCGGAATTACGCCTTTAACGGGAAATGTTGCGGGTTGACCGCGTTTGTAGGAACTATCGAATTCTGTGCCGTCGATCAATGTGCCTTGATAATCAACGGTGACGACATCGTTATCGTTAGGGGGGTTGCCTGTTCCGGGTGTAATTTCTTGGTATTGTAGCCCGTCCGGTAGTGTTTGAACGCCCGGTTTGCTTTTATTCATTTGTAGAAAATTGTCCCCTGCTAGTTTATTTTTAGCGGCTGGTGTTTGCTGGTCGGTGCTAGCGGTATCTGCATAGAGAGGGGTAGATAGTAGGGAAAGCAGTCCTGCTATAAAAATGAGTTTTTTCATTTGATTTCCTTAGGTTCGCGACGTTGTTGGGTAGATTCTACTATAATAATGTTCGAGGTGTGATTGCAATTGCTATGATTTAATATTAGAATTTCGTTTTTCCAAAATATAATCAAAAATACGGGGGTTGTGTTATGTTTGGTCGTCTTTTTAAAATGGCCGCACCGCAGGTGCAGGTAAGGCCACCAGCGCAACCCATTTCAATTGCGTCTGACGCAAAGACATCCGCAGAGACACCAACGCAACACGAATCACTCAGACCAAAGAATATTAATAAAGATGCGGTTATAGAAATAACCCGTATGCTGAGTGAACAACTAAGAGAGCTTGTTTTTCCAGCGAAGCGCCTTGCTGAATTAGTAAGCAAAACGGCGGCTTGCCAAACGGTATTAGTTCAGTTAGAGCTAGCTGCGCCAGTGGTGTTAGAACCGACAGAGCAAGCGAAGATAGAAGATGAAGTAAGAAGGCGAGTAGAACAAATATTATTATCCGTGCGGGAAGCATCAACAGTGGAGCAAGCCGAAAAAATAAGAACAACAATCGCAATAGGAGAAGAGCTGAAAGGACACCTAGAAGCCGGGCTAAAAGCAAGAAAGGAAATCGAAAAATTGGAAAAACGACAAAAAATACACTCTCTGATTGCAAAAGCGCGTGAAGAGGCAGGGCGAATAATGCTCGGGATAGAAGAGTTGAGAGTCTTTATAGCTAATGGCGTTAAAGTTGTAAGGGCTTGCCTTGCCAATGCGAAGCGAGCTGTCATTTCCTCTCACAAATATCCATTAAACGAAATTGCGTTCAGGGAAGTTGTAGATGTACTGCAGCTTTATATGGCACGCCTTAATACAGGTGTTGCGTTCTGTCAGTCGCTTGAAGTGCCAATAGAATGTCGCAATGAACATGCAGTGCAGTTGTTGGCATCATTCTCAGCGAAAATGCAGTCATACGCTACTGAACTTCTCCAGGAAATAGATCAGGCTAAAACTGAAGTCGATCAGGTGTCGTTTGATCCTGGGTGTTCGAGGCGCATGCGATAGTCGATCAGTTTGTTGCGATAGTTGATCAGTTTTTGGCGCTGTACAAAACTTTTAACCAGAAAAAGCCAATCAATTTGTTTATTGTTTGAGCAAAAGTGCCAGTAAGAGGTATGGCGACCTAATTCGCTGGTGGTAGTGTCTGTAAAGCCTAGCCGAACCTTATCTTTTTGTTTATACTCTCCGCGGTTAATGACACCCCTGGCCGACGTAGCTCAGTTGGTAGAGCAACTGATTCGTAATCAGTAGGTCCGCAGTTCGACTCTGCGCGTCGGCATTAGTAGGAACAAGGGGTTGTGGAATGGATTCAGAATTTTAAAGTTAGTGTGTCGAATATGTGTCGAAGGTTCAGGTAAAGATGCCTCTTGAATTAAGTGGTATGCAATTTTTTATTGTGAAGAGGTGCAGCCGTTAGGCACGCAAGCATCGGGTGTATTACTGCTGTTTTGCTTGCAAATTTGCATAACTGTATTTTGTCCGTCTTGGCTTGCAGCAACTTGCGTTTCACCGATGCCGGTGGCTGTAAAAAATTGGCCTGTACTTTTATTTTGTGCTGAACATCCGGCACTAGCAGCAAATGCTGATCCACAAAGCGCACTTAACAGACCAGTAACAATGACCCTAGTTATAATTTTTTTCACTATCTATCTCCGTGGTGGTAAAAGCAGTTAATTTGAATATAACATAAAATGTGATTCCTTACCAAATTAATGACTTATTGTATTGCGCTTAATATCAATTACGCAGCAACTTGCCGCGTAATGATTGTAACATTATGACTTATCATTGTTTTCTGGTGAATTTAAGCTAACTTCTTTGATTGTTGGTAAGTTGCAAGGAATGAGTTAGACTTGTACAATTGCATATTGAGCATTATTCTATGGAAAGAATAAAATGACCAAACCTGCTTTTATTAACTCAATTCGATCTGATCTTAGCGATTGGTTGGTTCATTGCACCCAGCCTATGGATTCCCTCACATCTTTTGATGTTTTGCGAAAAATTCTTAATGACGGCGTTTTAATAGGCAATAAGCAGTATATAAAAGCCCAGTGTAAGTGTGTTTGTTTTTCAGAAGCACCTTTAACTAAAATTAAATCATTGATCACATATTGCGGTAATTATGAATGCAGTCTTCGTTATGCACCTTATGGTATAGCAGTAAAAAAAGAATGGTTGTTTGAGCGGGGAGGAAGGCCCGTTATTTATCAAAAAGATGAAGAGTTTGATATTACGTCTGATCAACATAAATACCGCCATGTACGCTACGACCCAGCCAAAAATTTTGATTTTACTTGGGAGCGAGAATGGAGGGTTCAATGTAATGAACTGGTTCTTCAGCCAGAAATTACCACAGTTTTTGTTAAAGATAGGAATGATGTTCGTCTATTGTTAGAGGAATATCATGGTCATCAGAGTAGTTGGTCTCTGCTAGGTGTTCCATTCATTATCGATATTTTCCCTTGGGGATTAATTTCTCTTGATGAAATAAGTTAGATCGCGGTGTTATAATTGGAGCTCGTAAATCAAGCAATATTGGTCTCATACCGGAGTGCTCATCACTGCAATACTTACTGCAAAAATATTATAAAGAATTTTAAAGATGTAATTTCATCCCTTCATGTGATGCGATAAATCCAAGCTTCTTGTAAAACTCTAGCGCATCAGGTCGTTTTTTATCTGTCGTAAGCTGAACGACATGGCAGCCTTCATCTTTTGCTTTTTGAATTGCCCATTCTAGCATTACTTTGCCAACCCCTTGGCCGCGAACAGATTTATCTGTGCGCACTCCTTCTATCAGTGCGCGCTTACCGCCCTGATAAGTCAGATAAGTGATTAAGGTAAGTTGCAATGTGCCAACGATTTGATTCTCTAGTTCAGCCACGATTAAGATATTATTTTTATCTAAATTAATTTCATCAAATGCTGTATAGTATTGCGGTGGCAACGGGTTAACATACTCTTCGCGCTCAGCTCCTAAAGGGTCATCTGCGAGAAGGCGAACAATGTTTGGAATATCATCACTTGTGGCTTTTCTAAAATGGATGTTCATTATGCTTTTCCCATGTGACAACTAAATAATGTCTATTTTTATAACATTCTAACGCCATGAAGCCATGCAAACATTTTTGGTAATTCCTGCCAAAATTGTTCTCTTGGTGGTAGCGTTGGAACTTGATGCGATAACATGTTGCTCCATTCGCTTTTTAGTTCGTGTAATTTGGGGTGATCTGCTATCAGTTCCATCGTTGGCGGCGGAATAGCCTTATACTTACATTTCTTTTTTAGCACATCAAAAATGACGGCAGGTTTTTCACCTGAAATATGATGATAGAGATGTATCACATCGTACAGATCGCGAGGGCGTGCTCTTTCGCTGAGTGCTCTAATTTTTTCCGCAAAAATTTCTGAAAAGCTGTAGCAAAATGCTTTGATTTTATCCGTGGGAATATCAGAGTAGGGATGATAGACATTTTGCAGCGTTGGCGGTAGAACAAGGATTTCTTCTGCTGTTAAATCAAGTTTGACGCGATAAGGATTATTTCTGCGCTGCAGCGGACCAACATAGTTCAGTCGTCCTTCAATGGTAGTTTTGCCATTGCTATTTTGATAAATTTCAAAACGGATGGTATCTTGAATAATTTCTATACCAGTGGCTTCGTAAATCCATTTGCCAATTTTTTTAAAACAATCAGTTAGAAATTTTTCATTAATATGATTGGCATCAGTTAGTGTGTAATCTAAATCTTCTGAAAAGCGATATGTTTCAAAGTAACATTTTTTCAAACAAGTGCCACCTTTAAAAATCCACTTCTCGAATAATTCAGTATCATTTGCAATGCCAGCTAATAGCCATCCGAGAACATAATCTTTTTCTATAGTATTAACAGGCAACCTAAGTTCACGAGCAAAATCCATTATTTCTTGTTTGTCTATCATATTATTCTTTCCAATATGCTGGCACCCACAAACGCCAGCGCGTAATTAGTTTATCTGCATCAAGTTGTGGGTCAAGTTTTGTTTTGCTAATAGTGACCTGTTCTTTACAAGTATTAATAATATTTAGCTCATTAGACGCATATTGCTCGAGTAAGAAGCCTAAACGTTTGAAAACGGCACTATTGTTGAGTCGATTTGCGTAATCTATTAGTAGCGGCAAATTTTTGTGTTCAGACTTTAAATATTCTTTCAGCATGTCGACAGTCATGCGTATGCCACCACCTAGCTTTGGATCAATGAGAAAATCAAGAATAGTACGCGTGGGATCAGAAATCGAAACCTTTATTTTCTCTTGCCAAATAGTTTTAAGTCCGAATAAAGCTTGTTTTGAAATGGTGTGCAGTAAAAAATCGGTGCCATGTATCACTGGCTTGCGATTCCTGGGTCGAGCAATTGTCAGTACAACCAGAGTGCGAAATATTTGCTCCGTTAAGCCCCAGTATTCTGCTGCGCTCCATCCGCCGATGTAGCAGGGATGAAATAGTTTCTCTGCAACTGCCCATGGATGCTCAAGAGGTATATCGCCCGTGATTGACGCTAAAGGCACTGGTATATATAGCCCACGCTTAATGCGTGATACCCAGCCTTTTGCTGCCCAGCGTGCTAATATCTTTGCTGCATGCTCTCTTGGTAGACTGAGAAGCGTCGCAGCTTCACTCACTGAAATAGTGTGTTGGGTGCTGCGAAGTAGCATTGCTATTCGTGCGCGATCCAATTTGCCTATGCCTGATGGTTGATTCATAAAAGTACCTATAAAGAGCCATAGTTCACCTATTAAATGAATTATAGCACTTTAAAGGTACTATTGTCTATGTGTGCTCAGACAGCATAATTATTTATATAAATCAAATAGTTATATTTTTCCTAGGTTTTGTCCGAGCACAATCTATTGCTCCTGGAAGTAATAACGCTATATTATGCTTAACACGGCTTGCTTCTCTACATCGCAACATGCGCGAGCAGGTTTTCTTTAGTGGCTTTTATTTCTCGGTTTTTCATTTTTCCCGATGCCAGTCACGCAACAACTAATTGATAAACATAGTTATTTTATATAAATGCCCGTTTCTAGTTACGCATCATCAGGTGGGATTCTAGCCTGTTTAGAGGGCAATCGCGAGTCATTATCCCTATCTTTGAGTGCTTCGTTGCATCTGTGAGGTGTGAGCAAATCTGCAAACGTAAATTGCCTCATTGATATGCTCATCGCCAAGCTATTTTTTAATTTAAATGTATCCGTAATTCAGCAGCGCATACTCTGGAGAAAATACATTTTTTCTCACGTACCTATGGTGCTAAAAAGTGTGGGGGATATTGCATCGTTATCATGCAGCACCAATTACGGGACGATATCACAAAATTTATATGCCTTTAAATTTACTGTTGCTTGTTGTCAGTAATTATCTCATTAATTACCCGTCTGGAATTTTCAACTTCGAGAGGGTTGGTGCCCATTAATTCAGCGCATATAATTAATGCCTTCCATAATGCCCAGCCGCGACCACGTGCCCAGGTGGCATTATCAAGTGGAAGTGCTGATCGAAAAGCATCACGGCTTTTACCATTAAAAAATGTCCATGCAATAGCAAGGTCGCATGCAGGATCACCTACTGTTAATTGTCCGAAATCGATAATAGCGCTTAATCGCCCATTTTGCACCAATAGATTTCCAATGCTTATGTCGCCATGAACCCATACAGGTGGATTAGTCCATTGGGTTGTGAGTGCTGTTTCCCAGATTTCTGTAGCAGTATTAGTATCGATTTTGCCTTTTAGAGTACCAATTGCTTGGCGCGTTTCATTATCGTAGATGGCTAGTGATCCTCCGCGATAGAAGCTATGTAGTCCTGGCACAGGTCCACTTGTTGAATCGATTCTTTGTAGTGCGATAAGAAATTGCGCGAGGTTGGTCGCAAAATCACTCAGATCAGTTATACGCGAAGGTGTAGCAGTTTCGCCAGGAAGCCAAGCATAGATAGACCATGTCCAAGGATAACCATTCGCTGGTTTACCTAAACCTAAAGGCACTGGAATCGGAAGGGGCAGTTTTGGCGCAAGTTTTGGTAGCCATCGTTGCTCTTTTTCCACTTGCAACGCATAGTCCTCTGCGCTTGGCATGCGCACTAGCATGTACTCACCAAGGTGAAAAGTCTTGTTGTCCCATCCACTATGCGTGACGGGTCGAACAGGAAGGTCTTTCCATTGGGGAAATTGATCTGTGATTAAGCATCGTACAAGTGTTTCGTTTATTATTAGCTGCTCATTATTGAGTTGAGAGTTTGTCATATTGCAATCTTCTCAATTTTCCAGCCCTGCAGCATTACAATTTCTCTCAATGAGATGTCATAGAACTTGGATGTTTTATCATTATCAAAAGTGATAAATGCTGGTTGGCAATGTTGTCCATGATCCTTAACTCCAGTTAAAACATCTTCATGTTGATTTATAAATTCAGGTAACTGTTTGCCAACAATGACGCCAATACTCTCGAGTCCACTTGGATACATGTGCACAGAACGAGGGGCTGGTAACTCAATCATTGATACTGTAAATCCATCTTCAAGTAGCAATGGTTTTTCCAAAATAAGAATGGAGACAGCTCTGCCATTAAACTGCGTTTCAACAAATTCGCTGCAATAATTTTTTAATTTATCACGCAATTCTTCATATTCCGGAATGGTCACAGTGCGATACAGCAAGTGACTTAACGGCATGCCATGAATTTTAATGCCTGCTTTTTTCATTCGATGTAATAAATCAGAAAAAAACGCTTTATAGTTGCCGATAATTTTTTCAATATTATTCACGTTAGCTCCTTTTTATACCCATCATAGTCACCATAAGTAAAGGTCATGTTTTTGTCATAAAGGTATACTCATTACTGCAACACGATGACCAAACAATTTATCATCGCCAATGTGTGTCCATCCTAATCGTGTATACCAATTGGGAATAGTTGGATCAAAAGCTAATAAATATAGCGTTTGATGGCCTAAGTTTTTTGCTTGATCTTTCACCGTACTGATAAGCGCTTCACCCACTTTGCATCTCCGATATTTTGGGCTGACAACAAGGCTGCCCAGCCAAGGAGTAACGCCAGGGCGAATGCCATCAGTTTCGCGCAGGCAAGCCATGCTTACTGCTTCACCATCGCATATTGCAGCATACGCTATGGGCATACTATTGGTGTTCAAGTGATGAGTGAGCTTTTGCTGTGCTTTTTCGATAGAAGCATCTGGTGCCCAATGGCGGCTTATTTCCTCATGCCACAGCTTGGCGAGCGCAGAGATATGTTCCTGGCACTCAGAGAGTGGTTTAATGGTGTGATCGGTGCTTTGTATCATAAAATACCTATTCGTAATCCTAGGTAATTTTAATGTGATTCCTTGTGCTTATGCTAGAATCATTTTCTGCGGCGACAGTTGATAATTGGCAAAAGCTGGTAATTTTATAACCATGTCGATCAGATCGACATATAGCCATATTATGTCGATTTTTTTCAATTTTTTCGACATATCTGTAATTTATCTGATATTAATCAATACGTTATTTTAATAATATTTTGCCAAATCAAATTAACTTATTGATTAATATAGAAATAAAGTATATTAGCCTTAACATATTCGTTTACATATCGCTTCCAAATGTAAACGATTTATGTAAAAATGGTTACATCTTTCCAAAAATGTAAACGGTTTTTGAAAATGAAAATAGGACATTTTTTAAAGCAATCTCAGGGTTATAAAGCATTCATACCGGAGTCTTTTCCTCCGCGTGAGGGTTTTGACTTCTCTAAAAAACTAATTCAAAAAGCAAGTCATGCCACGCTGTCGCTCGGAAAGCTTGATGGCGTCACCCAGTTATTGCCAGATGTGGATTTTTTTCTGTTTATGTATATTTGCAAGGATGCTGCTTCATCGAGTCAGATTGAAGGAACAAAAGCAACAATGGTTGATGCTATTGAAGCTACTTCTAAAACATCAGAAAATTTACCAGGCGATGTAGATGATATTTTGAAATATATTCGAGCGCTCAATTATGGACTTGAACGCTTAAAGGATTTTCCCTTATGTTTGCGGCTTATTGAAGAAGTTCACAAAGAATTAATGGAAAACGCGCGTGCAACGCATTTTTCTGATCCAGGCAACTTCCGAAAATCTCAAAACTGGATTGGTGGTACTGCACCGAGTAACGCATTATTCGTGCCGCCACCCGTTCATGAAATGCAAAAGAATCTGAGTGATTTAGAAAAGTTTTTCCATCAAGCAGATGATATTTTACCTGTATTGAAGGCAGGGCTTATTCATGCTCAATTTGAAACGATCCATCCTTTTTTAGATGGAAACGGGCGTACAGGCAGAATGCTTATCACGCTATTTTTATGGCTTGAGAAATTATTGGATCGTCCGGTTTTGTTTTTATCTTCTTATTTTAAGAAGCATCAAAAAACTTATTATGATCACATTAATGGATATCATGAAGGTAGGGTGGAGCAGTGGTTGGATTTTTTCTTAGATGGAATCATTGATACTTCAATGGAAGCCATCGAGATTGCAAAGAAAATCACAGTACTACGCGAGCAAGACATGAAAAAAATTCATTCTTTAGGTAAGACGGAAGCAAAAAGTGCCATTGAGACTTTATTCCAGTTATTTAAGTTGCCGGTGACTAATGTAGCGAAAGTACAAGAGTGGACCGGTTTTACTCGTCAAGGTGCGCATAAAGTTATAAAGCGCTTTATTGATTTAGAGATACTACATGCTAAAGACGAAAACAAAACATATGGGCAGTCTTATATTTATCGTCGTTATGTAGATATTTTTAAGGATTGATGTTTGTGGATAATATCACGAGAAACATTGCTGTATAAGATATTAGGGCGTTCTTTGTTTACTGCTTATGGGGAAAATCGCTGGATAGTGGGATTGAATTTTAAGCCAGAAAATACGAAGGAAGATTTCACAGATGAGTATTGTCTGAATGAAATAAGACGTGTTCTTGATATGCCTAATCTCGATATTAAGATTGTCAATAAAAGCTTTTGGACAATGGCAGCCCAGGTCGCGAAACAATATCGTCATGGTAGGGTTTTTTTAGTGGGCGATGCGGCACATCGGTTACCACCAACAGGTGGATTAGGAATGAATACAGGGGAAGGGGTCAGGCTTGCACACTTGCATTTTTAATACTGATAGGCAAAATATGCAAGTGTGCAAGCCTGACCCCTTCTTTCTTCTGCACCCTGATTATATTGGTAAAGGTGTAGGTCGCATGCTGTGGCACGCATGCTGCCAAGAGACAAAATTGCAGGGTAGAAATGAGTTCATTATTTGGAGTGATCCTCATGCAGAAAATTTTTACCTGAAAATGGGTTGTGAAAAAATTGGTGTGCGCCAGTCTCCGATGATGCCAGATCGTTATCCGCCAATATTGAAATTTAATTTAAGTAATATCATTATATGATCGTGAAGAATGTACCAATGCCAAAGGTGAATTCGTTAATAAAATTTTAAAGTTGGCGCAATAAAAATGTACGGAGATCGCCTTATGAAAAAAGAATTAGTGAATAAATCTGAAATTAAATTAGTTGGCTTAACTGCTCGCACTAGCAATAAAAATGAAATGAACCCTGAAAATTCTAAAATTGGTGAGTTAGCAGGTCGTTTCTGGAGCCAGAATGTTGCTGCTCAAATAACAAATCGTAAAAATCCTGGTGTGACTTTGTCTGTTTATACTGAGTATGATAGCAATGAACACGGTGATTACACTTATTTCATTGGTGAGGAAGTAAGCTCATTTGAAAATATTTCAGTAGGAATGCGGCAATTAACTATTCCAGCAGCGCAATATCAAAAATTCACAACACCCGCAGGAAAAATGCCAGAAGTGGTCATCCATGCTTGGCAGCAAATTTGGGGGATGTCGGCGAATGATCTCGACGGTGAAAGAGCTTATATAGCAGATTTTGAAGTTTATGATCAACGCGCTAATGACCCTTCTAATGCAAGCTTGGATATTTATATTGGGATTAAGTCATGATGTAACCAACCAGATTGATGACTTGATCCATGGAGCTGCGCGTCCCTTTGTTATATCTGTCAAATTGTTGTTCAATTTTTCATAAGCAGAGAAGAGGGTTTTTTGGTATAGAAAATTTTTTAACTTATTGTTTTTTATAGTAAAAACAAATAAACGCATCGCTCTCGTTATTATATGTTATAAATTAATAACATAAATATATTGTTATAAAGTTGTAACATATTTTTTATGTGCTATACTTAGTACATGAAGATATGTTTGAGATGTAAAAATGCGTTAGCTCGAGAGGAGATCGCTTACGGTCTCCACAGGCATTGCTTCGACGAATGTTTTGGCAAAGTAGAGGATATTGAGTTTAAGGATTTAGACCCGAAGAAATCATCTACTACAAGCAGCAGGCAACATCCAGAAATAAAAAAGCAAAGAAATACCTTTTATCACGGTGTATACCTAAAATACTCTGCTCGGCTTGGTTCAATCGAATATATCTTAAAAGTAGAAGAGCCGCGGTATCCTGAATTGCCTCTAATAGAGTACTTATCTAATCAAATAGCGACCGCATTAAAGATAGAAACACCGCCTTATCACTTAATTGACTTCAATGGACGATTAGCGTTTGCTACACGAAACTTTATGCAAGATTATACTGGCACATTAGTTCATATTTACAATTATCTTCCAGAAGGCGAAGAAAAGCATAATTGTGAAGAAATAATAAAGGCTATTTTAGAACAAACAGGGAGGCTTGCTGATGTAGCTAAATTTATTGAAATTTGTCTATTTGATTCACTGATTGGCAATAATGATCGACACGGAAGAAATTTAGGTATCATTGTAACATCATCAATGAAAAAGTTAGCGCCCATGTATGATAATCCCTCCTGCTTGGGAATAGAAGAAGATTTTTTTCTTGTTTCTGATGTAAATCCGAGTGGATCAATTTGGGCAGGGAATAGTAAACATCCTAAGCCTGCCGATTATATAAAAGAATTTCGAAGATTAGGTTATGATGATTGCGTGAAGAAATTCATCATTAAAGTGATCACTCAAACGTCAAACATTATAAATTTGGTACAAAATGCTATTCTCAGTCAAAAACGAAAAGAGGCATTAATAAGACTACTTCAAAAGCGAATAGGTGAATTTGAAAATGGAGAATAGTCGAAAAAAAATAACAGCTGTGGATGTGTATCTAAGAAAAAGAAAAACACGAGAGTATGTCGGACAATTAATCCGCGATAATTTGCAATATATTTTCACATATAATGATTTGTATCTATATAAAGCTCGATCAATTGCGCTTGGCCCAGATTTGCCGCTAACTAAAAAAAGATTCGTGTCTACATCGTTGTTTCCTTCATTTGTAGACAGAATACCTTCAAATAAGAATCCGGCCTATAAAGAATACTGCAAAATGGTAGGAATTGAGGAAACTGAAAAAGATCTTCTTGTGTTGGTGGCAACGTTAGGCCAAAAAGGACCGTCTTCATTCATTTTTTCTCCTGCGCCTGCGTTGACAATTACGCATGAAGACATAGTAAATTTCCGAAAAAATTTATCTCTTACAATTCGAGAATTTGGAGAGATATTCGATGTCTCTCCGGCAACGATTAGCGGAATAGAAAAGAAATCAATCTCTGGTAAAGAAGCCATGAAGCGACTCGAGATTTATTACCATTTTCCTGATGTCGCCTTATATGAAGCACGAAAAAATCGATTTAAAATTAATGAAGAAAAAATGAAACACGTTGAAAATTTTCTTAAAACAGGAATAAATTTAAAAAAATAATCTGCTGAGGTAAAAAGTGAAAATTGATCAGATAATTGTATTGAAAGAATCTCGAAGTGGCGAAGGGCGTGTGGCATTAACGCCTCATGCGGTTTCATTGTTACTGAAAAAACAGATTCCTATCATGATTGAAAGCGGGGCGGGTAATCTGGCAGGATGGGCTGATAAAGAGTATATTAAAGCTGGTGCAAAGATTTTTACATTAGATTCTAAGTTGCCATCAAATAGCCTTATTTTACGTGTTAAATGTCCTTCGCCAGAGCGAGAAGTTCTGGAAAATAAATTATTCTCATATAATACGATTATGATGGGTTTTTTAGACCCTCTTGATCATGATACGAGTCATATCACTCGCTGGAAAGCGCAAGGTGTTATTCTGATTGCGTTAGAGTTATTGCATCTCACTGGTGATGATCCAAGAAATGCGCAGGCAGCCATGAGTCGTTTTGCGGGTGAGCTTGCACTTCATGATGCGCTGAAACATTATCAAGGATCATTCCCTAAAAAGGTAACGGTCATAGGCACAGGCCCTGCTGGTTTCAGTGCGGCAATCACTGCAAGAAAATTGCAATTACCTGTCCAATTATTTGGTCGTAAAGAGCATTATCGAAATCAGGCTGACAATGCTGGGATTATTTACCATGTTTTGCCAACGGAAAATCAACAAGATTTTATTCGCTCCCGCCTTGCGGATCAAACGATCATTATCACTGCCGCGAGAAATGTCGGAGAAAAATCTCCCATGTTAATTGATGAAAAAAGCTTTGCTGTTTTGCCGGCAGCATCTGTGATCGTTGATCTTAGTGCTGGCGAAGGCGGCAGTGTTGTTGGTAGCAGGCAAGATGCAATAAAAATAATAGAACGTGGCATTAAAATTATGAACGTTTCTGGTTATCCGAAAGTTCTTCCAAAAGAGGCAAGTGAAGCATTTGCACAATGTATAGTGAATCTGTTGCAAGATATTATTGACCCGTCTGGGAATGTTGATAGGGATAATGCTTTACTCATATAATTTTTTTCTAAAAGAATTTCTAAAAAATGGATTATACAATTCTGTGCGATATCCCTATTTCCTCCTCAACTGCTTTGGACTGTTTTGCGAATACGTGCGTTTGTATCATTGCATTTAATTCAAAGGTAAGCCTTCCATTTTTAGTGCACCACTTCAGGGAAGAGGAAGGGGTCAGGCTTGCATAATTGCATATTTCGTTTATACAGTCTAATGAAAAGGGCAATTTGCAAGCCCTGATCCCGCTGCTCGATTATGCGATTAATGTAAGTAACCTGGCCGTGTCGTAGTTTAATGTGATTAACATAAAGAGCGCTGTGTTTCACATAAAATAACGGTCAATTCTGCATAAACTGAATTTACATTTAATTCCTTATGATTTATCATGTAGATCAACTTGCCGTTCTGGAATTAATCACTTTATTTGCTAATACTAGGAGATAATTGATGTCACGTTATGTAAAAGCTGAGTTAGCATTACATCACACGATTGTTTATACCGACGATGAAGGGAGATATTTCAGATTTTCTGGAGGAACTTGGACGTGGAGGAATCATAATCCTGGAAATCTCTTCCCTGCATCAGTGAGCGCACGACATAATCTAATAGGGCATGCTAAAGTAAGCAAAACTCAAAATTTTGCTATATTCCCAGATTATGGAAATGGCCATGCAGCATTGATAGATTGTTTGCAAACCACTTATGGAGATAAAGCAATTGATTATTTGGTTGCAAAATTTGCTCCAGCTAAAGATGGAAATAATGTTAAAATTTATACGAAATTTCTTCGTGATAAAACCGGTGTTGTTGATGATAAAAAAGTTAAAGATTTTACGCCTGAAGAATTTGATAAACTTTAGCGAGCTATTGAAGCAATGGAAGGCTCTCAAGAGGGTTCTATTACTGAAGTTTTTCCAGTTATCCAGGTTCATAAAGATAAAAATGGAATTTATGATTACAACATAAAAACTAAAGGTTGGGCTTCTAAGGAAGAATGCATAAAATTGACAAAAGATGGAGAATTGGATTTGGTTGTTTGTCTTTCGCAACAAGGTAATGAGTATCTCCGAGCTAGGGCGGGGAGTTCTATCAATGATAGTCTGGATAAACTGGTGGTTAAAGAAGATAATAAAAAATCTCACCAAAAATATGTCTCACAAGAGCAGATTGATAAGGAAAAAATAGATGTGGTTTATTAGATTGCTTACTTTGCTTTTGTTTTTCATATCGCCGTTTTCTATGGCAAAGAATCAAACTGTTTATTTTGAGCCGGCAGTCTCTACTTTGTCAGGTACGATAATAATTTTAACATTTCCTGGTCAGCCTAATTATCAGAGTATTAAGGATGGTGATGCAGAAGAGACTGGCGCTTATTTGGTATTGGATAAACCAGTAGATGTAAGATTGGTCTCCAAAAACCAAGTGGGTAATGACGAGCCTGAAAATAATATAAAGATTATTCAGCTTGCTGTGCAAAATGATGAGGATTGGAAAAAATTAGAGAATGGAAATCATGTTAAAATCAGCGGGGATCTGTTTCATGCTATATGGGGGCATCATCATACTTTAGTGTTGCTGAATGCCAAAAAAATAAAAGTTATTTCAAAAGAAAAAATCGTAAATAATAGTTTTTCTGTATATCTAACAGATGATGATATGGAAGCAATTAGAAACCTGCAAGGCGTTGTTGAGGTAAAAGCTCAATCTAAAGGATTAAATATTTCTATAAGAAGGTTGTCCTCCTCAGGTTGATTTAAAGGTTGGGTGCTGCGAAGCAGCATTGCTATTTTAACAGCAAGAACAAATGGTACATAAACCCACCGCAAACAGTAAAAATAAAAAATTTAGAAAAAAATTATTGACAAGGAAAAAATATTTTTGCAGTATAAAGGGCTTTGTTGAATAAATCGGAGATGCTTTGGGAAGCACTCGGTGTAACTGAGCCGCGACCGTGAGGGAGCGTCGCTGTGCTATAACTTTTAGCTGAAATTTCTTACTTTATGATATTAAAGTGCCATTAACTTTCGCGCATTCAGTGGCGAGTGGTATATGTGGGGATAAAATGAGTAACAAGCATCAAGACCCATTCATTTCGACTGATGCTATCCATCAAGATTTTCTTGACGCAAAAAATCGTATCTATAATCCATGTAAAATGAAATGTTCTCAACCAATAATGGAAAAAGAAAGTGCGGAGTATGGAGCTTGCACATTTAAGCTCAATGGTTTTTCTGTTAGGTTCGGTGTTTCTAAAATTACGCCTACCAAAATCGGACAATTTGTCACTCTGTGGAAGCGAATTGGAAATAGTCCTATTCAACCCTACGATATTTCTGACCCATTTGATTTTTTTATTATTAGTGTTCGAAAAGATGATTGTTTCGGGCAATTTATATTTCCAAAATCTGTCCTACGTGAACAAGATGTATTGTCTATAAATGGAAAAGGTGGAAAACGAGCTATACGTGTTTATCCACCATGGGATGAAGCGCTGAACCGTCAGGCTCAAAAAACTCAAAAGTGGCAATTAGAATATTTTTTGGATGCGTCAGTAGGTAAAGAAATAGATCATGACAAGATTCAAACCTTCTTGAAGATTTATTTCTCAAAGAAGATTTTTTAGCGGAGTTTATAGTGAACTGGTAACCTTGTTTGCTGACACATGGTTCTCACTGGATGCCTATGACAGGGACATATTGACTACTGAAGGAGTGACCAAAAAGAAAGTGGCGTTGACGGCAGATAAGCTGACGCGTGCATTGGCTGGGCTGAAACAGGAGCTCCTCGCAAAAGGAGAAGCAACGGATCTTTTTGGCGCCGAGCGCGCTGGTGGTGGGGTGGCGGGTATTGTGGGGAAAGAATGATTTAGTTTTTTACTTAAACAAAACGCTCGCTTCAAAAACAGCCTTAGCAATTTCAATATCCTGAACAGCGAGTCCGGTCAGGTCAGCGATTGTGATCTGCTCGTTTGAAGTGCGTCTTGGGCTGTTGCCGGATATCATGTTTCCCAGTTCAACTAATTTTTCCTGAGTAATAACACCTTCTTTTATCGCATAAGCAGTATCACCACGTTCAATGCATTGCTCTATACTGTCTACGACGATAATGTCAGCTTTTTCAAAACAACGTGAATCGAGTTCTTGTTTGTGAGGACTATCTGCACCCACTGCTGTGATATGCGTTCCTTTCTTAATTTGGGCTGCTTGCAATAAAGGAAATGTGGATGGCGTGGTTGTTACGATCAAGTTACAGTCTGATGCGATAGCTTCTATTTCTTGTGTGATTTGAATAGAAAATCCTTCTTGCTTCATTTCAGTTTGATAGCTTGTTAGTTTTTCTAAATTTCTCCCCCAAACAATAACATTTCTACAATCAGTGATTTTTGCTAGAAAAATAAGTTGCAGTCTTGCTTGTATGCCCGTTCCAATAATGCCAATGTTTGTTATGTTAGATGGTGCAAGATATTTGGCAGCAATGGCACCTGCTGCTGCCGTTCTTAAATCAGTGAGGTGGCCTTCATCGAGCAAAATGCCTAAAACAGCTCCGGTTTTTTGGCTAAAAAGCAGCATCAAACCATTACTTGAAGGTAAATTTAATGTTGGGTTATCGTAAAATCCTGATGCTACTTTTATGACATAATATTCATCTCCAATGATATAGCCATATTTAATGTGAGTATCCCCGGGGGGATTTTTAAAAAGTAATTCGCCCACAGGTGGTACAACAGCGCGACCACTTGAATAGGCAATAAATCCTTTCTCGATAGCAGGTATAATATCGATTGTTTTTAATACTTCTTTGATTGCGCTAGATGCATTATTTTCATGTTAATACCATAAGGTAAGCCTTCCATTTTTAGTACACCACCTCAGTAGGCTGGTGAATTAGCGGATACGGTTTTTTGGTATGAATCATCTAAATTAAAGTCTGATTTTCCCATATTGCTGGGTCTTCTAGCCCTAATCTCCAAACTGATATGCCGCGTAACTGATAGCGCTCTACTAATTCTAATTTTGCTTGAAATGATTTAGCGTCTTCGACAAAAAGATATTCATTTTTTTCATCATTATTATACATAATGTAAGAAGACTTCCATTGATCTTGCCATATCAAGGACTGATTGAATTTTGCTAACAAGTTTAATGCTCTGGAATAGCCAATCTGGGTTTCTTTTGAGCGGTAGGTATTCATCTCTGGAATATTCCCTGGGTCAAGCTTTCCAGTTGACCAGTAACCAGAATAACTCGGAATGCCAAGAGAAATCTTTTTTGCAGGAACAACTCTCAACAAACTTTGAATAGTTTTTTCTACCCAATCAATAGTCGCTATTGGGCCAGGCGTTGTTAAGCTGGTGTGTTGATCATAACTCATGACACTAATAAAATCGCTACTTTGTCCTAGTGCTTGGTAATCGTATGCCCCTGACCAATTTTCAAAGAGCCAACGATCATAGGTACTATAAAAAACATCTGATATGCGGGGAACAACGGCAATACTCATTGTAAAGCCACCCTGATGTAATTGATTGGCGGTTAATTGGCAAAAGCGAGTAAATTCACTTTTATCATTAATATTGATATTTTCAAAGTCGAACTGCAATCCATAAAAGTGGTACTGTTCGCATAAGGAAAGCATTTTTAAAATCGCTCTTTCTTGGGCTAGAGGGTTATGTAAAAAATTGTGAAATTGTGCTTGATTAAAGCCAAGGTTAATAACTAACGGCATAATATTGAGATTATTTTCTTTTGCAACGGCAAGCAGTCTTGCGTCAATATTTCCCCATATCACTCCATTTTCATCAAGTCGATAAATTTGAGGAGCAATAATATCAATAGATTTAGCATGGTTTTTAATTTTCTGTAGTTGTTCTGCGCTGAAAGAGGATTCAGGTGTATCTGGAGTTAAATAAAATAGTCTTTCTATATTGGCTGCAAACGTATTAGATGCTGAAAATAGTAAAATTATAGCTGTCATTGCAATTTTTTTCATACCGCCTCTCTCAAAGGATGTCGTCATTGTTGAATAATATTTTATTGGTTTCTCTAAATTTGTTCTAGGTGCACTATTCTTATGTTATACCCTTAGCGGTAAGAAATACTGATTCATTTATATAAATTACTATAGCCTAATCTAATTTCTTAACGCTTGCAACTGCCCAGTAGAGGGTGTGAAGGGCTCCCTCACTACAGAATAAGCAAATTTGATTAAAAGTCACAACAATCACCGTGGTGCCCCACGCTTCATAGATAAACGTTATTGTTGAAAAACACGCTGTAAATACATCCATGTACGCTCGAGTTTTTCATCCCTGAAAAACACGGTTTTTCAACAATAACGTTTATCTATGAAGCTCACCGCAGTGTCCCGCTCAACCTAAAACCAAGCAGTAACTATTTGCAAAGGATTTCATCAGAATGCTGCTTTTAAGCGCAAATGACCAGCCACTGCTGTAAGCTTCAGAGGTAAGCTCTATCGTAGAAAAACCGTGTTTTTCAGGGATGAAAAACTCGAGCGTACATGGATGTATTTACAGCGTGTTTTTCTACGATAGAGCTTACCTCTGAAGCGTGGGAGGATCACAGTAAGCTTTTCGCACTGTTGATGTTATTATTTTCGTTGGCTAATTCTTGGATAGCGTACTAATGGCTAAATTTTAATGAGGGAGCCCTGAGAGGGTTCGTATCTGTTACTTGAAATATATCTAAATATATGTAAATCTACTCACCATGAATAGATTAGTATCGATTAGCGAAGCGGCAAAATTACTGGGAGTCTCGGTTAGCACACTGAGACGCCGGGAGTTGACTGGGAATATTGAACCTGAGGAACGGAATGAGGGTAGTCACCGGCGTTACGACATATCGAAAATAAAATCATGCTCTTTTCGAAAATCTTTTAGCAGCGGCAAAACGATTGCCTATGCACGGGTGAGCAGCAGGGATCAGAAAAAAGATTTAGCGCGTCAGAGAGAGTTGCTGGAATTATATTGTGCGTCACAGGGCTGGACGTTTGAGGTGATGTCTGATCTGGGTTCAGGAATGAATTATAGTAAGAAAGGCCTAAAACGATTGCTGGAGGAAATACTAGCGGGTAAGATTGATCGTCTTGTTATCACACACAAAGATCGTTTATTGCGATTTGGAGCGGAGTTAATTTTTGCGATATGTGAAGCGAAGGAAGTAGAAGTTGTTATTTTGAATAAGGGTGAAGAAGGGAAGTTTGAAGAAGAGCTAGCAAAAGATGTGTTAGAAATCATTACTGTTTTTTCAGCGAGGCTATACGGTAGCCGATCGAAGAAGACGAAGAAGCTGATAGAAGAGATGAAGCGAGTTGCTGATGAAAATACGAGCACATAAGATAGAATTACAGTGCAACAATAAGCAGGCGACGTACTTTGCGAAGGCCTGTGGTGTTGCGCGGAAGGCCTATAATTGGGGACTAGATGAGTGGCAAAAAGAATATCAGGCAGGTGGTAAACCAACAGAAGCTGCTTTACGCCGGAAGTTAAATAGTATCAAGCGAGAGCAATTCCCCTGGATGCTAGCAGTCACTAAGAATGCACCGCAGATGGCGATTATCCAGTTAGGACAGGCATTTAAGAATTTCTTCAAGAAGAAAGCAAGTTATCCCCGCTTTAAAAAGAAATGGGTGAATGATAGTTTTACCATTACAAATGACCAATTTAC
>DATLOT010000064.1:0-60289 GCA_035536095.1 Gammaproteobacteria bacterium
ACTTTATGATATTAAGTGGTTAAAATGTTGCACTGTTATACACCATCTTTTATCAGATTCATGTGACGCTCCCTCACGGTCGCGGCTCGGTAACGTCATTTCCGATTTATTCAACAAAGCCCCCGGAGGGAGAAGACATGCGAGGCTCGGCTTCAGAGATGAATCCCTACAATATTTTGTGGGGATAACTCAGCGCGACCGTGAGGGAGCGTTACTACTATCGACAGTAACGCTCCCTCACGGTCGCGGCTCGGTAACGTGACTCAGTTTTACAGTTCGGTAAACGCTCATTTCTCTAAACTCTTCACATCTGGGTTTTTAGCATAAGCCTCTAGAATTTCCTCCAGCAACTGATCAGCCATGCTGAGGCCAGAACCCTCTTCAATCATCCCTGCCTGCTCTTTCAAAGTCGCAAGCCGGGTTTCTATTAAGCTCTTCACAGAACCCGAAGGAAAGAGGTTCGCCAAAACACGACGCGCTTCTTTAGGCCCTAAACGTACATAAAGCTTATTGCGCAATCGCGCATCCTCTGCTGTCGTACTAAACGCCCACAATTCAATAGGACCCAGTGTATTCGTGAGTAACTGCGTATTCATCCCCGCTTTTGTCGAAAATTGCGCTAAGAAAGTTGCACCGCCTTCCCGCGGACCATGCACGCGCGTTTTCAACGCAATACGCGCCGTGTCTGATAATCCAAAAATTTCTGTTGATCGCTTAATCGCTTGTTCAGGACCCGCATCCATAATAAAAATGGACGTACCAAACTCTACCATCACGCTATCAAAATCATCCAATGACTGTGAAATCAATGCAATTTGCACATTCCATTTTCTGCCTTCGCGCATATCCAACACCACTTGGTCACGCACAGCGCGCGCCTTCGATGTGCGGTGAAATTCATCATACACAATACGCTTTGCATCTTCTCTTATCTGAGAAATGCGCGATCGATGATACTCACGATACGCTTCAGGAATATTCGTCATCGCTTCTTCTGTAAAATAATAATGTCTCGCTAACGTGTAACGTCCCAACATATACATCACTGCTGTTTGTCTATCCGCCGCATCACCACCACTTTTTGCAACTTCATCTAGATCTAGCGAAACAATGCGCGCATCACCGATATCAAACTGCGTAATATTCGATAAAATAGGATATTCACGTACCGCACTGGAAATCATACGACCAAAAGCTTGTATTAAAGGCTCACCCGTAGGCGCACGCACCTGACCATACAAATCTTCAATTACTTGCGTTCTACAGATTGCAGCAGCATCCGCTAATAACGGCATCGCATAACGCTGTGCTAGCATTGCTTGATGATGCAATCCCGCTAAAAACAAAGCATCTGTGACTTCCCACCACGTCGTGCGATCATCAAACACAAATCCAATCTCGGCAAGCACATCGTCCACAATGACTTCTAACCCTGGCGTGTAAAGATGTGCACTACCCTCATCAGAAAGATACTTATACATCTCATCAACAATCAACCCCGCCATATCCGCAACACCATCATAAGGCCGTTCTGCGCCTAAAGGTGTTGCTAGTAATGTCACAAAATTCACTAAAAAACTGCGCTCTTGCGGAGAAGGCGTGCGACAACCCAATTGTGTATCAAAAGGATTAATTGAATACTCAGGCGTCATCTGCAATCGATGGTAAGCCACATAATGTTTTTGATCTTGCGGAAGCGCTTCTTTTAATAAAGAAATCAGTCCACTACTGGAAGGACCAATATCAATCACAGAAATACGCGGCAATCGTGTAATACCGCCTGATAAACACAAGGCTAAATTAACCGCATTCGATAAAACAGATTTACCAGAACCTGGCCGCGCATAGACCAAATCAATCCAAGTTGTTTGCTTAGATGAACCCGGTTGATAAGGCCAAGGCTTGCCATCCGGAGAACGCAGTAACATTGCACCATGCTCCCAAGTAGAAGCAGGTCGACTAAACGGTAGCATATAAACCACATCAGACAAGGGTGCGACAGAAGGTGTTGCAATACTATTCGCTGAAAAACCTAATAAACTCGACGCCACACCTGCAAATACATCGCCAGATAGCTCCGACACTTCACAACTTCCCCATCCTTCAATGGCCTTGGCAAGCTCAGCGGTGCGCGTACGCAATACACGCACGCTCCCTTCTGGTGCCCATGTCGCAAAACTCACTTGCAATTTTACAATGGCATCATCTGTATTTGTTTCAGTATCTCTTAACAGTTTCACCGCATCATGTATCAATCCATTTTGCGCTGCACTAAAACTTAAAATAGCAGCCATCATGGATTTGAAACTTAAGATGCCTAAACCGCCACTTTCAATTAAAAAAGACATGCGCCAAGGCACATGCGTTGGCAGTGTACGGGAAAATAAACTGATAAAAGATTTCAATTCCTGCGGGAATAAATCAATAAAAACAGGCGTATAAATCTTATCGCCTATACGAATGGTACGCAAATCAAGCGTAACCGCATCACGAGGAAAGATCTGCCGCGATAACGGCGGATACATGAGTCCCGACAACCCATTCACAGATGATTTTGTTTCACGAACGGGGATTTTATCCCCCGGCAAAACAGGACGCCATTCTGTTGTTGTGAATTCAGGATCAGCAGAAGCGCGCATCGCAGCGACAGCATCGTGCACGGGCAACAAAGCGCTGTAGATATTCAAACGATTTAAATCAGTAATCAATGACCGCACAAAAGAAGTGTGCGACTCATGTAAATCAGGAATAGCGGCTATTAAATTCTGACCATTCTTAAAAGCAGGAATATTATGTTCACGTATAAAAGCCAACTTCTCTTTGCTTGTACGCTTTAACTGCTCCGCATTAAGTGAATAAGGTCGCGTCCATAGTACAAAATATAATTCCTCATGCGCACAGTATTTAGAAATATAATTAATGCGTTCTGCAAATAAATCTTCTAAGTCCAGATTCAATCGCTTCGCTGTTGCGCTTGCTGGCGCTAAAATATCAGCAATTTCCGGCTTAACGGTTTCTCGATCGTAACTAAAATAAACTTGTACCACATGTCCTGGGCGCTTCAATGTTGCTTGCAAGCTTTGCGTCACGCCAGCATGAATGGTATTAAATTCTTCTTGGCCAATCAGCTGTGTCACACCAAATACACGAATAACGGAAACAAGCGACCCATCACGCGCGACTACCGCATCCTCAATGGCTGTTTCTATATCACAATAAGATTCCACCGTTTGCTTTAATTCTGTGCTAAACCATGCCAGCACCGAATCGATACTATCCAACAATGGATCAATAAACGTGCGCTTCTCCATGCACTATCCTTCACATTTAAACATCATTCTGCTTTAAGTTCCTCTGCTGCTGATTGTGCCCAAGCATCCAGTTGCACTTTAAATTTTACGTTGGAGGGCAGCAAACGCAATTCTTTCAAAAAGTCGATTTTTGCATCAGGTACTTGCGCTTGACTTTCTAGAATCAACTGACCAAGCACCTGCGGCTGGCTGGTACCCGGACCAAATTTATCTTCTACTATTTGACTGCGAAACTTAAAACTGCGATACAAAGACTGAGCCGTTGTTTGATAATTGGAGTTATTATCCATTGCACAAAACAACACATGGCAAAAACTATTGAGATCAGCCTGACTCATTTCTGGTAAAAAAACGAGTTGCCCTCCACTCATTTCATCAACACCAACCGCTTGCAAGAACAAACACTGCGCGCAAAAGCAACATGCTGTCGCCATATTGCCCATTTTATTGTTTGCGTAATTACCATCAAGATTAACGACTTCTTGATATTCCTTAGCTTGGAATCCACAAAATCGGCAGGCATAAACATCACGCTCGAAAATGCGTTTCTGTACGGATTGAAACGCTTTATCTTCTTTGCGTTTAATAAAAATCCGCCAACCCATTAAATTAACTGCCAGCGCGAGTTCTTGCATACGACCTTCTTTTATGACTGGTTCAGCAAGCGACTTTACTTAATCTCCGTTACACCAGAAACGCCACCTACTGTAGCACCCTCTCCAAATAACGTTGAACCGGATACTTTAAAAACAGTTGGTACAAAGATCAATGCAGCACCAACAAATAACAAGGCAACCGGCGTACCAATTGGAATCTGCGTGGGATTATCCTTGTGCGCCTTAAATTTAATGATCGCACCAACAGCAAATGCCATACCGATAACATAAGCTGCCGCTGTGACTAACTTCGCAATAGCGCTAACGCTTCCTCTCACATTTTCTGCAACTGTTCCTAAGCCACCAGACACCGCGGCAAATGCCGCTGTCCCTGCTACCAAACAAGCCAGTGTGAGCAGCCCAATCACTAATTTCCTCATCACGTTCTCCTTCATTTAGATACAACCCAAGCCAATAGCAACCTTTACCTATTATGTCTGAATTTTGGAACAATAAGTAGCCTGAGGCAAATATTTTTTAAGTAGACTCTTTCGGATACCTATCCTGTATGAATACCAAGCGTGTTGCTAATAACGCCAATAAATTGGTAGATGTTCAAACAACAAATACCGCCGATGAGGTGTGTTACCGCCTTACCTATCCCACCTTGGTGCCCACCTTGAGTTCCTAACTTCCCTAAAATCATTAGTCCGCGAATGAAAGCGATGGTACCGAATAATTGAATAATCAATGCGCCAGCTTTTAAAAGACTGCCCAACGGATTATTTTCTGGGGGCACATAAGCATACGGCGCCATATCTGCAAAAAATGTAACCGTTCCCATTTGCAGCGCAGATGGCAAATAAATAAGCATTGCACCTACCAGAATTTTAACCAGCGGCGCTAACATGCTATGCTCATAAGACATTTGGGTGCGCATTTCACCCGCATGTTTAAGTTTAATGACACCATTGATAACAAACAGAAAACCAGCCACAAAAGCAAAAGCTTTTACCAGTTGCGTGATATTGGGAATCTGCTTCCCGATATTGATGAGCATATCTGCAACAGATAAAGTCGCTACCTCAACAGCCAAAGCAGGCGGGGGGAATAGTGATAAGAAAGCAAAGAAAACAAAAAGCAAACGAAAACGTTCAGTGTTGATTGGGGCAATGCATCGGTGAACAATCTCGTCAAGTTGTGGCATTTTTCACCTCGTTTTGACACTGTTAGCAAAACAGCTACTAACCTAAGCACTGCCGTATGATAGCGATATCATTTTATTACCTGTATTAATTTCTACAACGCCATCATAAGGATCTATTTTTGTGACACGCCCCAGGCTCTGAATGGCATCACCCTCTGCAACCGTTAACGTCTCGCCGTTTTCAGATTTTAACCACGCGCGACCTGGGATAATCGCTTGCACATTATAATTCGACCTAGGCTCAGCCGCAGCAAGAGAAGGCTTGGCTCCTCCATTTTCTTGGCTCATGCTAATGCCATTACTATTATTACCACTATTGTTATTGCTTGTTGTATTTTGTTGATTTTGTGCACGCGTTAAGGCCTGCACCAATTGATTCAATTGCGTCTCCATCGTCGCAACTTTTGCGCTCAATGTTTCAATCTGATTGAGCAAAATTTTATTCTGCATGCCATAATCATTCAATCTTTGAACATACTCTGTTTGTAATTGATTATTTAAATTCTCGGTGTCTGATGCTAACTTAGCCGTTTGCGCATTCACACCACCTGTTACTTGATTCGACAAAGCACCAACGACTTGCTGCATATCTACCGTTGGCGTAGTCGAGACAATGTTTTGCGCAGGCTGCTGGGCGGGCAGTTGCTCAGTCGGCATAGACTGCGCTGGTTGTGCATTCACCTGTTCAGGCTGAAAAAGAGGAGGTGTTGGCTGCGTCGTTGCCACTGATTGTGGTTGTTGTGGTTGCTGTACGGCAGGCTGGGCAACGGGTTGCGGCGCAACAGGAGTAGGCTGCTGCTGTACCGGTTGTTGATTAGCAACAATTCCTTGTGCCGGTTGTAATGGCTGTTGCGGCAGCTGCACAGGTGCCTGTTGCGCTAATTGAGAAGGCTGCTGCGGTGTCGATGCTACGATAGTTTGTGCTGGCTTAGCAGCCGCTTGCTCTGGTTGAGCGGCAACTTGTGCTGGCTGAGATGATTGCAGTGGTTGTGGCGCCACCACCCCCGAAGGAGGGGTAATAACTGGCATGACGGGTGCTGCAGCCATTTTTGGTTGCACAGCGTCTTTTGCTGCTGATTTAACAACAGGCATTCCTCTGGGTTCTGTTGTGGCAACAGGTGCAATATCCGTGTCTGGCGACGAACTACTTGGTGAAACAATTTTGTATACGATGTAAACCAAAACAAAGAAGATAGCGATACTAATAGCTAATCGCTTCGCCGACGAGGCGCGAGGTTTAGTCAACCCCTTTGCCTCTGAAGACGAAGCACCTTCCGATACTTCATACTCTTCATCAGAAAAGTGATAGACACTATCGTCGTCATTTTCTTCATGATTGTTCGTTGGTTCATTTAGCATAATAGGCCTCTTGCCTCCCTAAAAATGCATACTCCCATTTTTGCATCCCCTCTCAAAAACGGATATAAATCTGGCACATATAACCCACCCTGGCTAAACAACGCCCATTGAGCCACTATATTAGTATAGTTGATTTGAGCGTAGTCGCTAGCCTTATTTTCGATTTTTTTCAAAAAAGAGCATCATGAAAGATCAGCCATAAATAATATACCGATGCCAACCCCAGCATTGATCCTCACCGTAGGCGGTCTATTGATATAATTTTGTGTTGCTGCACCCACTGTTTGACCCATCTGACCAAGCGCAGAGGCCAGTTTTTGACCTGGATCTAACGCTGGACGCTGCGTGCTGGTGCCAAAAATACCCGTAGTGGTCGTACCACCAGAATTATTAATCGCATTACCATAACCCTGCATGAATGAAGTCGCCATGATAGCACCAAAGCGCATCATATAATGATAATCAACCTGACTAGCTAAGGCCGTACGCGCCGTGTCTGGATCGATGGCATAAGCTGTGACTGTTTTAGAAGCTGGCCAACTATCCAGATTCATCAACGTAAAATTCAAGGTGATCCTATCCATCTGACCTGTCACACCTTTGGTCGTTACCAATTTACCAAGCAGTTTCGCACCTTTCATCGGGCCATCTACCACCGTCGCCATCGCCGGACTATCCGGATAATCACTATTCGCTTCAGTATCTAATACGGCAAATAGAATAGAACCCGCCTTCACCAGAAGTGGACCTTTGCTTGGCGCACCCTTATTGCCTTCTGTCGTGGTAGTGGTTGTTGCCGTTGTACTGCTGCTGCCTCCCGCACCTTCTTTTGTCGTGCTGGCCTCTACACCTTGCTTATGCTGCATCGCAACAGGCTGCCATGCCGCAACCAACTGCTGCGCTTGACCAGACATACCTGTCACCAATGATTGCAGGTAATTCTGTCGATCTTGCTCAGCCTGCGCCGAAGCTTGACTCACTTCAGCAGAAGGACGTTCGGGTGCAGCAAAATTTTCCGCACTGGGCGTCTGCGCAGCGGGCACTTCCTGCATGCGTTTTTGTAATTCTGCAAAACGTTCGGTGCTCGCAGTGGTTGTCTCTGGCTCAGAAGAAACCTGCACACCCTGATAACTAGAAGAGAGCTGGGCTGCCTCGTCTGGTAAAATGAGCCCATCCGCCACGCCTTGTTTTAGCAAGTTAACTAGCTTATCAATTTCTGCATTGTTTTCTTGCAGTAAAACTAATTGTGATTTTAAATCACGCAATCCTTTTACCATTTGATAATCTGCTATTTTTAGCTTCGCAATCTCGGGCTTTAATTTTCCGGCTTTCACCAACTCGGCAACCGTCTGCTTAAAAGCATCCAAGGATACATTTTGTTGGATTTGTGCACGTAATTGTGAGGCGACTTCTTCTGTGATGGTGCCCAGCTTCAGCAGATCAGTAATTTCCTGAAATGCCGCTGCTTCAGCCTGCGCTAAACGCGCATCCAGTAATGTTGGACCCGCTCCTAATGCTGTTTTTTGGTCTTTATACTCATCTAAAATTTTAGCAGCCACAGCAGGTGTTAATTTACCAGAGGAAACATAACGATTTAATTCATCAGAAAAAGCGTCAACAGGACCCATTTGATCTTCTAAAACAATTAAATCCTTTAAAACTTCTGGCGTGATTTCTCCCTTCTCTCCCATTTTACGTAAAATTACGATACTTTGACCAATCACCTCTTTTGCCACTTGTTGTGTATATTGCGCCATAAAGCGTTGTATCTGTTCAGGCGTTAACTTACCTTCATGCGCATATTTCTGCAACAAACTGCGGTAGCCAGCAAGAGATATGCCTTCTTTCTGTGCTTTTAATAACGCATTTGCCGCATCCAATGGCAACGCGCCTTTTTTAATCTCATCATCCATTATCTTGGCGCTGCTTGCGAGCATACTATTTCCATGCTGCTTTTTATATTGCTCTAATAATTCTCGTGCTTGCTCAGGTGTGATTTTCCCCGCCTTGACTAACCTATCTAACTCATTTGCATAGTCACTCACAGACACATCTTTAGATGCTAAGGCCTCTAATTCAGAAGCCACTTCTGGTAAAATTTTAGCTTGACGCACCCAATCATTAAACAATGTCTTCACATTAGCGGATTTATCAGAACAGACGACACAGCTTGTATTGGATTTATCTGCATCGTCGCTGGTGTTAATTAATGTTCCAATTGCGCTTTCTCCCGTTTTCTGCGCTGTCGCAGCCGTTTGTGCATTGGCTTGTTTTAAAGCACGAGAGTACTCGGATGTTAATTTACCGCCAGGTATTGATTGCAATCCTGCAGGTGCTGCTGCCACCTTAGAAGGACCAATTGCTTTGTCGCCACCCGATAACAATCGCGTTCCCAGGTAAACAAAAAAAACAATACCCACCATGCTGCCAACAAGCACAAACACCCTGGCACGCGCATCTAGTCGACTAAAAAAATTCAATTTAGAAAAATCAAACGCCATTATAATCCCTCAATTTTAAGTTCTGTGGGTTCACCATATCGTGAAACAAGCACCGATGAGGTCTTGGGTATTTCATAAGCCAACATACCATCTGGGCTAACCATCTTACTGACCCAGCCAGGGGATAACAATGTCATCCGTGTGCGAAAATAAACACGATCCCCTAATAACCAAGCTTGCGCATCAGCACCACGCACAACCAACGATCGACTCCCCGGTGGCGGAACACCATCTAACACGCCTAATAATAGTTGATTAGCGCTTTCAGGTAGGTCACTACCGGAAGGGATTTCTTTTGTATTGGGGCCAATACCGGGCACATGCAAATCAACGCGGTAATCAACGAGCGGTTGGCCAGAAACGAGCTCTAACGTGATAGGCGTGGGCAATCCAACCAAGCGGATCACCATATCACCACTTGTATAAGGCGTGACTGACTGCATGAGTAAGACATTGCTTTTTCCATCCCACTGCATATTAACTGATTTAGGATTACCGATATCAAAAGAAGCAACCGGCCAAGGCTCCCCTGTAGAATCCACGAAAACCAACGAAGAAACATAACCCTGCGCAAGTCGTATCGCAGGGGGCGTGCTGCCTGGCGCAAGATTTACCATCAAGGTTGTTGAAACAGGTTTGGGCGGAATCACAGGCGGTATGGCAGCTGCCCGTTGCGACACATCAATTTGTTGACGAAGCATCACCACTTGTTCTGGTGTCAGTGGCATATTTTGACTAAGCAACATCTTGAATGCCATTGTTGCATCTGGATCTGGCTGTCTACCACTGCTGGGCACAGAGCGCAACATCGCCTCTTGGCTTTCTTTAAAAGTTAACGGTCTCCTGATTTTACTCACACGAGGCGGCGGACATGGGGCAGCTTGCTGCGCACCTGACGTTGCCGATTGTCTCATCATCATACGATCTACCGAAGGTGTTGTGGTTGCAGGTATCGTGGTTGACGTTGTCGTGGTCGATACAGTTGATGTTACAGCAGGCGCAGCAGGAGAGGACAAACCATTACCTGTTAAGACCTGAGCAGGTGCTTGCGATTGCGCAGGGGTTGCCGCATCCATTTCTTTTTGATGCTGTAACCACTCTTGGAATTGTTTAGGAGAAACAGATTGGTTTGCACCGAAAGCATTCAGTGAATGACCGAATATGAGTAATAACAATAACATCACAACTTTCAGCATGCACTTCATCCTAAACAGATTTGGCTACCTCTACTCGATAGGCGCCAAGATAATATTACCTATAGCAACCCCAGATAGATTATTCAATGTTGGCACCCTTTCAATTAACACCTGAAAGGTCACCGACTTATCCGGCAAAGGTGATACCCCAGCATACGTTATTTGCATGGGAATTTGAACCCACCAAGATGCTTTACCCAATAAACGCCCCTCTTTGATAATAAAAGGAGCACTTGAAATTTCACCGCTGACAAAGAGCCTGCCTGCGAGGACAGTATTATAGTTTGCGTAGATATTCAATTGATCTAGAAATATCTTCCACCCCTCTTCTGTAAAATACTGCTTATAGGATTCAAGCTGGCTGTCATAATTAACAAAATCAAAGATGAAAACCCGAGAAATCACACTTGCTACCCATTGCAACAAGTCCGGTTTTGTCAAATGCGGCTTATCGAGGGGGATAGGCGGCTGCACACGCCACTCTGCTTGAACCGAAAAAGTCGTGGGAACAGGTTTATCCAAAAAAATGAAAAGGGATAAGCCAGCCAATACCACTATCACGCTCAACAGTCCGAAAACAATAAAGATCACCTGGCGAATGCCATCTCTATAGAAATCGTCCGTTAATGTTAATCGTTGCCACTCTTCAGTCATGTCAAGATCCTGTTTCATTTTCTATTTTCGGCGCAGCGCCAATAATTTTCACAATGCCTAAGCCTTGGTCACCCTCTTGTATTTGTTCACGCCGTATTAAGACAGTAACATTTAAATTATTATAAAACAAAGAGTTATCATCGTAAGGAGGTTGCTGATACGTCAGCAAAATAGGCACTTCAAACTGCCACCCGTAGGCATTCCCCAACTTACCTTCCTTCAGGAGCCGCGGCGCCATCGTAGCATGCGCAACGGCAACCATCTTGCGTTCTTTAATTGCAAGCAAGTTGTTACTCGCTGTCAATGTCTTCATGTACATCTCCCAGCCAAAATGCGTAAAATATTTTTGCGCATCCTGCAATTGCTGACGATAATTCACATAATTATAAGAAAAAGCCGCTTCTATCGCTTTGGTTGCCCATTGAGCAACCTCTTCTGTTTTAAAATAAGGCACATTCACGGGTGGTACGCGTATTAAACGACCGACTTTATCTGTTGGAAAATAAATAGAGGGGCTGGGATTTTTAAAAATAAAGACGAGCAGGCATAGCAACGCAATCACAACCAACAAACACAGCCCAAATAAACCCAATGCCAAATAATGCATCCGCTTATAGAATGCATTGCGCGTAAAAATTAAAACAAGCGGATCTTTTACATCCATATCTGCAACCTCTTAACCTTGCGATGTCATGACAAACTGATCAATACCAACGCCTTGCGGATTCGCCACTGTTGGCACACGTATGATTGTAATGACAACGTAAAAATGACGCGTAGAAATCGTATTTGCACTCTGGTAAGTCACTAAAAAGGGAATTTGCACACGCCAAACATATTTACCATCTAATGGTCCTTGGTTAGCGATCACAGGCACACCCGTCACTACCCCATTCACAAACAGCTGATTTTTAATCACTGTTGCAATTAGAGAACGCACCGATGCCAAATAATCTCGCCAACCTTCGTCTGTAAAATAAGGACGCACCATCGTTGCTTGCTGATTATAATTTAAAAAATCAAATGTATAAGCTAACGCCGCTGCCTTGCTCGCCCAACGTAAAATCGTGTCAGGCAATTGATTGGGCATTGTCGTAGGATTCAAAATCATCGTCGCACCATCTGCCTGCCGCGCTTTAAATTGAGGCAAAGGGCGATGCGCAACCTGGTAAAAAATAATAGCCATGATAATGATTAACAATAAAACCATGATCATCACACCCTGCAGCATATGATGGTAATGGTCTCTATAAAAGCCATTATCACGTGGCACATATTTTTTCTCAAAAGCGTCTAATACCATTTTATTACCTTAGGCCAATCGAACGGTGAACAGCTTTCGGCATCGGCAGAATGATACCGTCTGTCGTATTCGCATAATACCGCTGGTGAGGCTCAGCCAATACCACATACACAATACAACCCACCAGCACCCACATCACAACAATTAAAAATTCGATCCAACGCAACGTTTTACGAAATTTTTCTCTATAAAAAAGACTTTGGAAATGCGCAACTTCATTTCTTTTTTCTAACATTTTCTATTCCATGTCACACATAAAGTTTCGTTAAGGTAATTTCTATGCGGTAGTTTGCATTACCATTCCAATCCTGCGTATTACGCTCCACCTGGTGCGTGCCACCATAGCCTTCTGCATACACAAGCCGACCATCTAACCCATAAGCCAGCAATATCTTAGCAACATTTTGCGCCTGCTGCTTCGATAAGGCCAAATCTGTTGAATAAGAGCTATTATTATTCGTGTAAGCGGCCACTTTCACGAGGATTTTGGTATATTGATTCACGTACTGCGCGATCATTTGCAAAGTAGAGTAGGCCTGCGGCTTCAGTGTTGATGTCATATCATCGAATAATCGCGCCGAGGGAACCATGATTAATATCTGATCCCCCAACACAACCAGCGTTCCACCACGATTTTCCAAACGATCCTTCAAACTGGTATGTGAATCAATATAACTACCGTAGCTGCCGCCCAGTATTGCACCTGTTGCTGCACCGGGGAAAAACCCTACCCCAGAAGCCAAGGCACCCGCCGCACCACCTGCTGCACCACCCAATAAAGCACCTTTTGTTGCCATTGTTGCATTTTGATAGGAATCACTGATATTGCCGTCCGTACTCACCAAGTTTTTGGCATTGTCTACACCCATATCCATATTCGTCGCCGCATCACGAGACACATCAGACGCAGCACAGCCACAGAGAAAAACAAACAGAAAAAAATAACCCATCCGCAAAAGTCGCGACGATTTCACACACCATTTCTTATTGTTTGAACACATCATTTTTTATTTCCGCCTAACTAGAACGACTCTGAAGCGCAACAAAGTAGCTGCATATTTCATTCGCCATTGCGATCACTTCCATCGGTGTCAACAAGAAACTTTCCATATGCGGTGGGTATTCTGTTGACGTTCCCATATCTTTAATGATTTCCTGCGTCATGCCTGACGCTTGCGAAACTGATCGACCTAAAATTCTTTCAATCAATTCTATCTTGTCTTTTACAAGAGTTTTATTTAGCAGAGCCAGACTAAACGATTTCTTCTCTGCTTCTGTTAAAGTTGCCATAACCGTATCAGACAAGAAGACACGGCTGAATATATTCATTTCTCCCATTCTGACAAAATCATCGGCTGCCTCACCCGTCACAGCAGCGACTTCTTCACCAGCAACAACTTCATTACGTCCATGGAAAGCAAGCAACGCATTCAGACAACGCTCAATGGCATTCTCGCCTTGCGCAGTTTGTAATGCATCTGCAATATAGGTTATTTCATCCGTTTCATCACCCGTAAAGTTGAATACAATATCTTCTTTTACCAGCGCATCAAATTTTTCCATACGCTGTTCTAAATCAAACACAACACGCGTCAATGGTGGTTCAACTTTCAAGAAATGATTGAGTCGCATTTTCTGAGCAGGATCTAACTTCACATAAAACATGCGTGCACGTACAATCTTTGCTTTGAAGAAGATATGGGCTTCACCTTCTTGCTGATTCTTGAGATCAAGTAAATCAATACGTTGCCTCTTTTCAGAAGAAGCGCTACGACTGTCCATATAATTATTCAATAAAGTACCTGCATTTGTTTGGAAAGAATCGACTTTAGTCACCCAAGATTCGCCTGCTGTTTTATGAAAGAAATCCCACGTTTCAAGCGGATCTTCTAACTTCATACAAATTTTAATGTTTGTATTTGCACCAATAGAGGCAGCTTCTTCCTTAGACGCCTTTTGGAAAGCAGGCAAGTCTTGTCCAGCAAAGACAACAGAGAATCCGAGCGAACGCGCCTGCGCAGGCACAACAGCGAAACCTTTTACTGCATAGTAGCCATACTCATCGAGTATGCACATATAAGGTGTTGGTGCATTCGTTGGCTTACGCATAATCACATCACGATATGAACCTTCTACAGATTCTCCTAAACCAGCTGCCATCATGGCTTTCAGCGAAGCAATGATGACTTTGCCTAATGCCGCCAGTTCATCCGTTGATTTTTCTAAAGCAGGCAACAACACAATTAAAATACGTCGATTCAGCACAACGTCTTTCAAATCAACTTCCGCTAAATTTGTACGAATAATATGTCCATACGTATCTGCCAACGAACCAAACACGCGCGTTAGCTGCATGGTAATAAATCCATGCTGTTCCAAGACTTGCGAAACTTGCTTCCCCTTTTTTCCTGCATCATAGCCGGGTAAGTTTTTGATATAGTTTTTGATAGGCTCTAAAATGAGATCAGGCGCATCAGCAAGACTCACTGGCTCTTGATTATCACGCGGAAAAACCTTATCCACTGCAATGGCTTCTAGTCGTGGCAATTCAAAATAATTACGGACAGCATTAGCGTCTAATAACAATTTTCCCTTGTCACGCATATAGACCAATACCTTCATCAGCGCTTCTACGAAGACAATCGCTCTACCTTTCCACATATCACCATCTGCGCTCTGCGTACCCGCATCCATCAGACTGACAACAAGCTGCGACAACATACTCGATGAACCACTGCAAAACGGATTCATTGTATTAGAAAGGCGCTTTTCTTGTGGCCCGACAACGTCACGTGCACCCGTCATAAAGTTAATCAGCAGTAAATCGTCTTCACGACCCATCGAACGACACATCGCGAACATATTGGCAAAAAGCGTGTTATCACCTTTACCATCAATATAAAGAAATCCACTACCTTGAACCAAAGCGTTAAACGCAAGTGAGGTCAGCGCCACTGTTTTACCGCTACCCGTGGATCCAAACATCAAGACATGCGTCCGCATATCATCATTGTTAAACCAGATTTCATCATTATCTGAACGACGATTCCCAAAAAAGGTAATGCCTCTTGCTTTGCGCGGCTTTGTTGTACCGGGGAAAAAATCATTATAATCATACACCAAGGATCGCTGCGGCATACGAAAAGGTAGTACACTACGGCGTGTATAAGCATACAGAAAGATTAATATACCAATGACGCCAATCAGATCACAAACAGGGGAAAAGAAAAAAGCACCCATCGCAAAACTCATCATCAGAATCGCGCTATTGACGGGACTCTTAAAGAAATCAACAATCTTCATCCCCAGCGTGCGCGTATCACGCAGCAGCAGCTGTGGAGAAAGTTCATGTTGCTCTTCTAGCCCACGCAGTCTCATGTTTTTACCTATTTACTCTTCTTCATCCCGCTTATAAAGAATGTCTTTTAAAGCAGCTTCTAATGCATTTGTTGCTTCATCAATCATGGGCGTTAGAATTTTTCTACCCATCTCTTTTTCTGCTAGCCAGTGAGCATGAATACCGCCTACTTCAATATAAGGCGTCTGCCTGCCAACAGAATTCAAAGTATACCATAGCCGACGGTCAACCGGCTTGAGCCATAAAAAATCTGCTGAGGCCTGCACACCATCTTCTCTGGCGCCACGCAACATTGCCGCCATCACAGTCATCACATAGGCATGCTCCCCCACAACTTTCTGAACAAGTTTTGTTTTTTCATGTTTCTTTATTAAGCCATCCACGCCTGTGAGATCGAGTTTACCACTTTTGGCTGAAATATTGAGCTGCGTTAACACGGTGACAGCTTCTTTGGTATCTCCATTAATACGCGCCGCGAACACAGCAAATAATGCCCGCATATAAGGGGGCAAGTATCGTGTCCCCTTCCATAATGGACCTAGCTGCAAGCTGAATAATTTACTGGCCTCCCCACGCTTCAATACGACTTCAATACGATCCCAGTCTTTACGATGCATCCCTTCTTGTCGGGCAGCCCTATACTCCTCTAATAATTTATATTTCTTACAGAATTGCATTGGATTGAGCGCCATTGCCCAAGGACCCACATCAATATCTTTTTTTAATAAATCGAGATCTGTGACAACCGAAATTTGAGGCCAATTAACCTCTTCACATTTGGCAAATTGCATCATTTTGTAAGTCGTGCGATAAGAACGAGCAGCGTTACCAAAGTAAACAACGACTGCCAAAACACCCAACACGAGAACAATAGGGTAACGCAGCCATTCACCCACAGCAGCCCCTATTGTGATTAATTGATCAAATTTAATAATTTTGGGATTATTTTTAGCATAAGTCACCACGTTGCGTAGTTTATCAAAATGATGGGGATCTATGTTGAGATGATCACTGAAATAGCTAAGAAGAGTTAACTCATACAACTTAAGCGTGAAAAAACCATAAACAATCTGATCCTTCAAAGCATACCAGACAGCGCCTAGCAATATGAAGATCGCGGCCGTACCCCAAATAATGCCGTAAGAATTATCTGACTGGTTACCCTGCGGGGCTGCTGGTGGCATATAACCTCTACTTGTGCTCAGGTTCCCTTATAGAAACGTCCGCCAAATCTGCCTCACAGTCGAACGCTTGGTGTTTATTCGCTAACCATACTCACGTTATCCTACTATCAAACTTTTTTCTAGCCGTTAATATTCCTCTTCCTGCCTTTGTTGCCTTTCTTTAATCTCATCCAGTGTTTTGCAATCTATACAGAGTGTGGCCGTTGGCCTGGCTTCTAATCGACGTAACCCAATTTCTACACCACAAATTTCGCAATAACCATAATCCTTTTCACGTATCAGTTCTAACGATTCTTCTATTTTCTTCAATAGCTTACGCTCACGATCCCTGGTACGCAGACCCACACGAAAATCTTCTTCCTGCGTTGCCCGATCATTTGGATCTGGGTAATTTATAGCTTCTTCTTTCATATGTGTCACAATTTTATCACCGCCTTCCAATAAGCGCTGGCGTAGTGACATTAAGATATGATGAAAATGCTCTAACATTTTCGCACTCATATATTCTTCAGTCTTTTTCTGCTTATAGGGTTCTATCCCTAATACTTCCAGACTGGGTTCCAAAATACTCTTATCTTTACCTATACCCGTTGTTGTCATAAACCACACCCCTTCTCAGACTTCCTAATCAGCCTAAACTTAACAGCTATATCAAAAAGAACCTCACATCGCAAGACAAACTTAGCGTCACTCTTAGCGTCACTAACGACTCGCCCAAGAGAACAGTCCCATGCCGTCTGAACTCCCACTTTCTTGCCATCCTGTCAATTTTCAGAAGGCGTAGTCTACATATCCATACCACAGAAATAAAGGTAACTTTATTGATCAATCAGGGTTCCCTCACTACAGAATAAGCAAATTTGATTAAAAGTTGCATTATTGGATAGTCCGCAGCTCTATCTGTTCAATTTTTGAGTCACAACAATCACCGTGGCGCCCCACGCTTCAGAGATAAGTTCTATCGTAGAAAAACCGTGTTTTTCAGGGATGAAAAACTCGAGCGTACATGGATGTATTTACAGCGTGTTTTTCTACGATAGAACTTATCTCTGAAGCGTGGGGAGTCTCGGTTTAAGCTTTTCGCACTGTTGGTGTTATTATTTTCGTTGAATAATTGTGGAATGTCCGATTTGATCAAAATTTAGATGCATTCACCCTGACGGGCGAATGGTATAGAACAACAAGTTTTTTGAATAATTAATGCTAATTTTCTTCTTCATTAGATATCCAATGTAAAACTTCTTCTAGCTCATTTAAGAACAGATGAAATGCCGGAAGTTTAGATACCTGATGTCGCAGCTGAACCGCCCATTCTGATTCAAGAAATTTCCGATTATCATGCGCTTCAATTAGCCTCATTTTCGGAAATGGAGCCGACCGCAGCTCGCATTTTTTTCGAAGCGTTTGCTTAAGCAGATTGAAATTTACATTTGAGTCTTTTTTTCGATAAAGATGAATAACATCATATAGGTCTCTTGGTCGTAATCGCTGCATTAGAGAACGCAATTTTTCAGAAAATAATTCCTCATAAGAATAAGCAAGAATTTTTTTTCCTCCTTCCAACATGTCTGAGTATGCATGATATATATTTTTGATTTCTGACCCAAGAATCAATGGCTCATCAAGAGTGAGATCGATTTTAAGACGCGGCAATCGTGTAACGCTTATATTGCGCTGAATAGGCCCACGATAAGATAATTTACCTTGCACAGAGATCGAATCTCTGGTGTTTTTAAAAATATCAAACTCAATCCCTTCTTGTGGAAATTCAATGCCAGCATTACTGTAAACCCAACGAGAAATTTCGATAAATATATTCTTATAAAAACCCTCGCTAACATCATGCTGTTTGCCGTAATAGGTAAAATCAAGATCTTCTGAAAAACGATACGTTTCAAAGTAACATTTTTTTAAACAGGTGCCGCCTTTAAATATCCATGAGTTTTTTGTTGCAGCATGATGGTGTATCCCCGCTAACACCCAACTGAGAACATAATCTTTTTCAACGATATCCATCCCCAGCTTTTTAGCAGTAGCAATTTTCTGAATTTCTTCTTTGAGTATCATGCTTGATCCTTAATATTGAATGACTTGGGCACCCATAGGTTCCACCGTGTTTCTAAACGATCTCCAGGAGTTGCGGGATCGAGCTGAGAATAGCCAGATTTTAAATTATCTTTACAAACAAGTACGATAGCGTTAGCGCCATCAAACTTTAATAATTCAACGAGAAAACCCAATCTTTTGTAAACAACGCTGTTCCCCATCACATGGGCATATTCAAATAATGTACTTTGATTAAACTCTTTGGAACGAATATAAGCTGATAGAACATCAGCTACCATACGAATACCACCAAAAACAGCGGGATCATTCAGCCCATCAACCACAGTTTTAGTTGGGTCGGAAATGCTGATTTTAACTTTACCGCTCCATATAGTCTGCGTACCAAAAATTTTCTTAGGAAGAACAGTCTTAACTTTAAAAGCAACGCCACTCAGGCTCTGTTCTCGTTGATGTACTTTTTTAGTAGTCATTACATAAATAGAGTTGAATATCTGTTCCGTTAATCCCCAATAGTGGGCTGCAGTCCACCCTCCAATGTAACAGGGAGAAAAAAGCTTATGCGCGATTAACCAAGGCTCTTCTGTCGTAACGTCTACAGAAGGAGATTGTAGTGGGACAGGAATGTATAGCCCTCGACAAACGCGATGAAGCCAACCATTTCTTGTCCACATAGCAAGCAGAGAAGCGGCGCGATATCGGCTGACATCTAAAATTTGAGAGGCTTCTGCTACTGTAAAACTCTCTTTAGAGGCTCGTAAGAGCTTCCCCAAAAGCTGCCGTCCTACGCTTGTTAACCCGCCTAATTCAGTTTTCATACTATATATTTTATTCTATTTATTACATGAAAGTCAAATATTAGAATAAAATATATAGCTACCCTGGAAGATCACTTTTTATCAAAACTCCGCAAGTGACCCTTTCATGACCTGACAAGTCAGTAAAAGTACACACTGCTTCGTAATTTGCCAAAAGAAACAAAGCGCGCACCGCCTCCCCCTGAGCATAACCATGTTCAATGAAAAGGTGACCACCTTCTTTCAAATAATGCCCGGCTGTCAAGATAATTTTTTTGATTGCATCCAACCCTTCTTCGCCGGAAACCAACGCCTCTATCGGTTCATACTGCAATTGCGCTGCATAGGCGTCCCACTCACGCAATCCAATATAGGGCGGATTACTCACGATGATATCAAATTGCTGCGGTGGTAAAGCCTCACACCAATTGCCACAATAAAAAGAAACGTTTTCTAGATCAAGTTGCGCTGCATTCGCACTCGCCATTGCTAATGCTGCCTCACTTTGGTCCGTGAGAGACAAATGCCATTTTCGCCGCTCATGCGCAATAGACAAACCAATCGCACCACTGCCGGTTCCTAAGTCCACAACAGATAAGACAGTATCAGATGGCGCAACCGCTAATACCTGTTCAACCAGCAATTCTGTTTCTGGGCGCGGGATGAGCGTAGCAGGAGAAACAGCAAATGTTAAAGACCAAAAGGCCTGGCGCCCAGTCAGATAAGGAAGGGGCTCTTTTGCACAGCGACGCGTTACTAAAATATCAAATGCTTCAAATTGCGCCGCAGTCAGCATTTGCGCTGGCCAAGCCTGCACATAACTACGCGGTTTATCTAGCACAAAAGCCAATAATAACGCTGCTTCCAACAGGGGCACATCGGTGACGGTTGCTAATTTATCTTCTGCGTACCGTAAACAATCACCTATTTTCATCACATTAATCTTCTAATGATGCAATCAAGTCTGCGTTATTTTCTTGACTCAACGCATCAACAACAGGAGCCAATTCACCTTCCATGATTTGAGGCAGCTGATACAATGTCAAATTAATGCGGTGATCCGTCAGGCGACCCTGTGGAAAATTATAAGTTCTAATACGCTCAGAGCGATCTCCTGTACCAACCAAACTGCGCCTTGCTTGCGCTTGTTGCTTTTGTTGCTTCTCACGTTCAGCAGATAAAATACGCGCTTTTAATAAAGACATTGCACGAGCACGGTTTTTATGCTGAGAACGCTCATCCTGACACTCTACCACTGTACCCGTTGGAATATGCGTAATACGAATAGCAGAATCTGTTTTTTGCACGTGTTGTCCACCTGCGCCCGAAGAACGGAATGTATCAATACGCAAATCGCTTGGATTTAAATCAATACTTTCAATTTCATCTTCTTCAGGCAAGACAGCAACAGTGCACGTTGAGGTATGAATACGCCCCTGTGCCTCTGTTTCAGGTACACGCTGCACACGATGCACGCCTGATTCAAATTTAAAGACAGAGTAAGCACCCTGACCGATCACACGTGAAATAATTTCCTTGTATCCACCATGCTCACCATGACTCTCGCTGATAATTTCCACCTTAAACTTCAGCGATTCCGCATAGCGGCAATACATGCGATGCAAATCACCAGCAAAAATAGCTGCTTCATCACCACCTGTACCAGCACGTATTTCTAAAAAGATATTATTATCATCGTGCGGATCCTTCGGTAACAATGCTAACAGCAGCTCTTCTTCGCGAGCTATCATATCTTTCTCTATTTTCGCAATCTCCTCTTTTGCCATTTGCTGCAATTCAGGATCTGCATCATTGAGCAACACATTCGCTTCCGCTAGTTGACTCTGATTTGTTTGGTAGTGATGATAAGCTTGCACAAGCGGTTCTATTTGCGCGCATTCTTTAGAAAGATCACGGTATCGATTTAAGTCATTCGTCACTGCCGGATCAGACAATAATGTTTTTAGCTCTTCGGAACGCTTTGTGACAGCTTGTAATTTATATTCTACGGATGGTCTCATAACGCCTCAGTTTCTGGATCAGAAATAGCAAATAATTGTTTAGCGAATTGCACTAACTCGAAGCGCCCCTCCGCGCCAGCTTGGCGCAGTTGCACACTGGGTACATGTAATAATTTCTTCATAAAAGCATGCGCAAAGCGCGATAAAACAAGCTCAGGATCCACCCCCTGCCGCAACTGATGCCTTGCTTTCGCCAGTTCGCCCTCACAAATCACATTAAACTGATCGCGATAAGCGCGAATGGTATGCGTTACTTTATCGTGAGATTCTGATTGTGCAAAGAAATCAATGCTTTCTTTGCGAATCATTTCACGCGCTTTATCTGCCGCATGTTCACGACCCTGTCGATGCTGTTCTATCATGATTTTCAAATCATCAATGCAATACAGGTATGCGCCTGCCACAGTGGCAACCTCAGGATCGATATCTCTAGGTACCGCCAAATCAAAAAAGATAAGCGGCTTATTCTCTCGTCTCTGTACGGCACGCAACACCATTTCTTTTGTTAACAAAGGTGTCGGACTGCCCGTTGCAGAGAAGACAATATCTGCGGCCTCTAAAGCAACTTCTAAGTGATCTAAGGTATTGCTCTGGGCAAAAAAATCTTCTGCCAGGGCTTCTGCTTTGTCTATATTACGATTTAAAATCGTGATCCGCTGATTCAACTGGGATTTCAAATAACGCAACAATAGCGATGCCGTTTCGCCCGCGCCGACGAGCACAACGTTAGCATCATTAAAAAGTATTTTTTGTTGAACGCCCACTTGTTGCTTGATAAAGTGCACAGCCGCCGAAGCCACTGATACAGGGCAAGCACCTATTGCTGTTGCTGTACGCACCTCTTTTGCAATCGCAAACACGCGCTGAAACAAACGATAAAATAATGTATTCACCGCACCTGCTGCACAACTTTCAGAAAACGCTTGCTTGAGTTGACCAAGGATCTGCGTTTCCCCTAATACCATTGAGTCTAACCCACAAGCCACCGTCATGATGTGTTCAATGGCTGCTTCATCACGATAAACATAAAGCACAGGATCCAATTCGTTAAACGATAAAGTCGTTTGCGCGCAAAACCATTCTCGAACAGAGGCAATATCATCTGTCGCGCAATATAATTCCGAACGATTGCATGTAGAGATCAGCACTGCTTCCTCCGCAAGACCGCGGCTCAGCAAATCCTGTAAGTAAGCACCCCACAGTTCTTCTGAAAAATATACTTTCTCACGCAATTGAAGCGCAGCCGTTTTGTGGTTCATACCCAAAACAAAAATAGAGGTAGACATAGTAATAGTTGCCAATTCGTTATTTTGGGCATATTTTATGCTTAAACCTGGTTGAAAATAAAGGATATTCACATGAAAAAATCAATTACATACATTTTACCTATTATGATAGGCTTTCTGGCCGGTTGCACGACCATCGCACCCTCTCCTCCTGTTACAAAAACAACCAAGCAGAACCAAACAATCGCTCTAAAACAGATCACGCACTGGCAATTAAACGGTAAGATTGCAGTGCAGACAAACAAGGATGGTGGTAGCGCATCTCTGACTTGGATGCAAAATAATCAACATTATGATATTTCCTTGTTCGGTCCATTTGGCACGCACAGTATCAGACTCTATGGCCAAAAAGGGGAAGCGCATGTCAAAACGGCAGAAGGTCAATCTGCAACAGCCCGCTCTCCTGAAGACTTACTTGCGAAACAATGGGGCTGGCATCTCCCCGTTTCTTATTTAGCTTATTGGGTACGTGGATTACCCGTTCCACAACTACCCTACAAGTCGACACTTAACGATGCCCATCACTTGTCTACACTCAATCAAGCAGGCTGGCAGGTTGCTTTTCCCAGCTATCAGGCCGTCGACGCTGTTTCCCTACCAGATAAAATTATCATCAACTCAGCCATGCTAAAGGTAAAAATTGTTATCTATCATTGGACGATAGGCTCTGCTTGACACTCTCTACGACTCTCAGCACAATACCGGCTTCATGTTTGTTTATTGTTGGGGTGTAGCCAAGCGGTAAGGCACCGGGTTTTGATCCCGGCATCCCTAGGTTCGAATCCTAGCACCCCAGCCAACGCCGTATTTACTATTGAAGGTTGAAGGATTGCCACTGTGCCTGAAATCATGATTTTTAATGGCAACGCTAGCCACGAATTGTCCCAACGTATTGCAGATCATCTCAACCTCCCACTGGGAAAGGCGCTTGTCAGCCGCTTTAGCGACGGCGAAACAATGGTTGAAATTCAGGAAAATGTGCGCGGTAGAGATGTTTTTATCATTCAGTCTACTTCCTCACCCACTAATGATAACTTAATGGAACTGCTGCTTTTAGCAGATGCCTTGCGGCGCGCTTCTGCTGCCAAAATTACAGCTGTGACACCTTATTTTGGCTATGCCCGCCAGGACAGACGTGTACGTTCTGCCCGTGTACCCATCACTGCAAAGATTGTTGCAGATATGATGGCTGCTGTTGGCATCAGCCGCTTAGTGACTGTCGATTTACATGCAGATCAGATACAAGGGTTCTTTTACATGCCTGTGGATAACCTCTATAGCACACCTTTGATGTTAGAAGATATTTTAGGGCGATCTTATAATGACACAATGATTGTTTCGCCAGATGTTGGTGGCGTCATTCGTGCGCGCGCTATTGCTAAAGGTGTACCTAACGCAGATCTTGCTATTATTGACAAACGGCGTCCACGCGCCAATGAAGCGCAAGTGATGCACATCATTGGTGATGTAAAGGATAGAGATTGCGTCATTGTTGATGATATTTTAGACACGGCCAGCACATTGTGCCGTGCAGTCGAAGCACTCAAAGATCACGGCGCTGCCAAAGTTGCGGCTTATATCACACACCCTGTGCTGTCTGGGCAAGCCATTCACCATATTCAACAATCTCAAATTGATGAAATTGTCGTCACTGACACCATCGCATTATCAGAAGAAGCCAAGCAATGCGCTCGCATTCGTTCCTTGAGCTTAAGCCAAACCATTGCTGAGGCCATTCGTCGCATCAGTGGAGCTGGGTCACTGAGCCGCATGTTTCACGAATAAAGCCAACAATTTTACTATGCTGGCTGAATTGTATCCGATTTTTAAGAAAGTACTTGGATATTGCGTAAAAATAGATAGAATAGGCGCTCCTCACCTTGGTCGCGAGGTGAGTTTTTATTAACCAACTTATAGTGGGGTATTTATCATGGGTTCAGCACAAAAATTTGAACTGGATGCACATGTTCGCCACGAAATAGGGAAAGGTGCGAGCCGCCGCCTACGCCGAGAAGAAAAACTTCCTGGTGTGATTTATGGTGGTGGCAAAGGACCCGTTGCCCTAACGTTCGAACATAAACAAGTTATTAAGGCACTTCAAAATGAGTCTTTCTATTCTCACATCATTACCTTAAAAACAAATGGCGAAGCAGAGCGTGTTATTTTAAAAGATTTACAACGACATGCTTTCAAACCACGGATTTTACATATTGATTTTCAACGTGTTCGATCTGACGAAAAACTCACCATGTCTATTCCTTTGCATTTTGAAGGCGCAGACCTGGCACCTGGCGCAATTGAAGCGGGTGGCGTGATTTCTCACATTGCAAGCAGCGTGGAAATCAGTTGCTTCCCCGATGATTTGCCAGAGTATCTCAGTATTGATATCTCTCAAATGCAGTTGAACGATATTCTACATCTATCGGATATTAAACTGCCTAAAGGGGTAGAAATTGTCGCACTCGCGCATGAAGATAATAAGCCGATTGTTTCTATACATATGCCTCATATTCAGGAAGAAGAACCAGAACCTACCGAAGCACCTGAGGCTTCAGAAGTTCCTGCAACCGCACAGAAATCAGACGGTGAAGAGGCGCAAGGCGAAGAACAATCTGATGGGGACAAGAAATCCAAGTCCTAAACCAAGTGTGATCCACTTCCAAGCGCTTGCTTGGAGGTGACATCACTTTTCACTGCTTACCGAATAATGGGAGCGAGTTCTCGTGCCACCTATTCAACTGATTGTCGGACTAGCCAACCCTGGTAAAGAATATGCAGACACCCGACACAATGCGGGCGCTTGGTTTGTAGAAGAAATTGCAGTATCCACTCAAACAAAGCTGCAAGCACAAACAAAATTCCACGGCCTATATGGAAATGCTCGACTAGAAGCACAGCCTTGCCATTTATTAATACCAACGACCTTCATGAACTTAAGTGGTCAGTCGGTGGCTGCCTGTATGCGTTACCATAAAATACTACCTGATGCTGTACTTGTAGCACACGATGATTTGGATCTACCAGTTGGCACAGTCAGGCTCAAATTTGACGGCGGGGATGGGGGACATAATGGCTTAAAAGACATTATGCGTCACTTAAACACGAAGCAATTTTACAGATTACGCATTGGCATTGGGCGACCTTCGCATCAAAAGACATCCGTAGATTATGTGCTTGATTCACCTACCAAAGCAGAACGGATTAAAATAGACGAGGGTATTTACCTTGCAAAAGAAGCATTACCGCTGATTGCGGCAGGCGAAATACAAAAAGCCATGCAACAATTACACTCAACACCACCTTCAGCTTAACGGAGATTTTTATGCCATTACAATGTGGTATCGTTGGACTACCCAATGTTGGAAAATCCACTTTATTTAATTGTCTTACAAAAGCGCAAATTGCAGCAGAAAACTATCCCTTCTGTACCATTGAGCCCAATGTGGGCGTTGTCAATGTACCGGATCCACGTTTAGCCAAGATTGCGACCATTGTAAGCCCAGAAAAGATTGTGCCCACTTTCGTTGAATTTGTTGATATTGCTGGTTTAGTCGCTGGTGCAGCGCAAGGGGAAGGCCTTGGTAATAAATTCTTATCTCATATTCGAGAAACCGACGCTATTGTGCAAGTTGTGCGTTGCTTTGAAGATGATAATATTACGCACGTTGCTGGCAAGATCTCTCCTGTTGCAGATATTGATGTGATCAATACTGAACTGGCATTAGCGGATCTCGACACAGTAGAAAAAGCCATGATTCGCGCACAGAAAGCCGCGCGATCTGGCGATAAAGCAGCGATCACAGAAGTTGCATTATTGGAACGCGTTAAGAACCACTTAAACACAGGAAAGCCTGTGCGCATACTTGATATTAGTAAAGAAGAAAAGGTTATCTTACAGAGCCTGCATTTACTAACCTCAAAGCCAACACTTTATGTCGCGAATGTAGCGGAGAATGGTTTTACCAATAATCCTCTGCTTGATGAAGTGAAAAAAATTGCTATTGCGGAGCATGCCGAAGTTGTTGTTATTTGCGCAGCGATAGAGGCTGAGATCGCGCAACTTGATGATGCAGACAAAGCGACGTTTCTTGCTGAGTTGAATTTAACGGAACCGGGGCTTGATCGCTTAATTCATGCCGGTTACAAACTGCTAGGTTTAGAAACTTATTTTACGGCTGGCGAGAAAGAAGTGCGCGCTTGGACCGTCAAAAAAGGCGCCACCGCACCACAAGCAGCGGGCGTGATTCACACAGACTTTGAAAAAGGATTCATCCGCGCAGAAGTCATTTCTTACGATGATTTTACGCATTACAAAGGCGAGCAAGGCGCCAAGGAAGCTGGTAAGTGGCGCCTTGAAGGCAAAGAATACATCGTGCAGGATGGTGATGTGATGCATTTTCGGTTTAATGTATAGCGCTATTTCCGAACCCCATGCATTATTTAGCGTTTGTCTTGTTGTGCAGCTAATCGATCATTGATTGGCGGCACAACACACATATGATGTCTATACCCATCATACTTCAAAATGCAATTTGAAATGCTGTTATCCGCACACAGAGTGAATTACACTTTGTGTGCGGATAAGGGGATTTAATAATTTATTGAATAAAATCAATATGATAAATTAGTGAAAAATCAAATCATCTCTACCAATCAATCACGCCACACAACATTCTGCCGCCGCCACCGCCTAATTTTTGCGGCACATCGGCGTAATTATCGCCACCATCGTGAATAATCAAGGCACGATGTTGGATTTCCTGAAGACTATGAAGACGCGGCGCAAGCACAGGCAACGTAGCCGTACCATCTGCGTTAACAAATAAAATAGGTAAATCACCAAGATGTCCATGTTCATTATAAGGACCCAAATGCTTTCCTGTGTGCTTAGGATCGTAATGTCCGCCCGCTTCCATGCCATCCTTTTCGCAAGTGGGGTGCTGATGGATATGAAATCCATGCGCGCCCGGTATCAAAGCATGTAAATGTGGCGTGAATAGCAATCCGTATGGCGTTTCATCAATCACAATTGTACCGACAGATATTCCCGTGCCGTCTATATTCGTCAGCGTCATATTAATATTAATACTGGCTGTTGCACTGGCTGAAAAGGCTACACAAAACGTTACTAACGCCCATCGAAAAATATTTTTTAACACATCATCCTCCACGAACTGATTCAAATATCATTGGACAACCTCATACTGAATCCCAACCGAGTCAGCAAGTTGCGATCATCCGACGACAGATGATCGCTCAACAATCTGAGAAATGCAAACTCAGAACGACAGTACCCCATCCTACCCTTACCATTTCCCTCTAAAAATTCGCGCCGCATCGCATCAAAAATAACAGCGCACTGCATGTCAGATCGTAACTGCTTTTTCATGTCCGTCGTACAGCGCCAAATATCAAATACAGTCAACACACAAGATTGCCAATCATGACATTCCGTCATCAGCGTACACAGCTGCGTTTTCCCATCACACAAATCAGCTTTTATCATCCCGGTCTCACAAATACGGCGATACACTTGCGCTATACCACGTATTTGACTTTGCCTAGAATACCCCGCAATATGCGGCGTGGCAATCTGCGCCATTTCTAACATATCGAGATCAATATGCGGCTCATTCGGCCACACATCAAAACACCAAAGCATATGCCTTGCATATGTCATTAAATCTTGAGGCTGAATGACATTGCCTCTACTGGCATTAATCAACACCGTACCTTTTTTCTGACGCTTAAAAAAAGCCTCGTCTAGAAAATGTAAAGTTGGATATTCTCCATCACGAACCAGCGGCACATGCACAGAGACAATATCAACATCAGCGATATCCTCTAAAGGAGTGTGCTCGAAATCTTTTTCTGCTGCCGTGCGAAGCGGATCACACTGCAACACGGTGATATTCAGCGCTTTTAGATGCGAAACAACACGGCGCCCCACTTCTCCTACACCAATCACAGCTGCTTTTAAGCCATTTTTTGACAGCAATTCACGCTGCTGTAAAGCAGCGATCACACTCACGACATAATCTGCAACAGGTGGGGCGTTAAACCCCGGCGCGGCGCACCACTGTATGCCTTGCTTATTTAAAAAATCGAGGTCGATATGGTCTGTGCCAGCTGTGACAGTCCCTACAAATCGCACGGCGCTACCTGTGAGCAAATCAGCATTGACTGTTGTCACAGAACGCACGAGCAATATCTCGGCTGATTTCACATCAGCTGCTGTGATTGCTCGGCCTGGCCGTAAAATCAAATCAACATCTTGCGGGAAATAAGATGCCACGAAAGGAATATCTTGGTCTGCGAGAATGTTTATCATAAGTAATTCACCTTACCGTGATTGAGCAGTGATGCGGCTAGTCATATGACGCTCCCTCACGGTCGCGGCTCGGTTTCGCGGCTCCGTTTTAATTGAGTAAAATACCCAGAAAAACAACCATGCCCACCCAGTTATTATTTAAAAACGCTTTAAAACACCGCGCCGGATCTCGATCTTTAATCAACCATTGTTGATATAAAAATAAAAGTGCTGCTAACAATAAACTTAGCCAATAAAATAAGTGCAAATGAAAAAGAAACCCAACAAAGCAGAGCATCAACATCACATCACCCTGCAAAGCAGCAATCATCCACTTATCATATTGCGCAAATAAAATAGCCGTCGACTTTACGCCTATTTTAATGTCATCCTCTCTATCAACCATGGCATACAGTGTGTCGTACATGACCGTCCAAAGCGCTGCTGCCAAAAATAACACCCATGCCAGTAATGGCACTGTGCCTTGTGTCGCAGCAAAGGCCATCGGTACACCCCAGCTATACGCCACGCTCAACCCAACTTGCGGCAAATGCGTGACGCGCTTCAAAAAAGGATATAAGACTGCTAAGCCAGCGCCTATCAAAGCAAGATATACTGTTAGTCTATTACAAAGTAACACCAAACCAAATGCCATCAGAAGAAGACAACCCGCCAACAACAATGCTTCTTGAACGCTAACCTCACCCGTTGCCAGTGGACGTCCCTGCGTACGTTTAACATGAGGATCAATGTGCCTATCCGCCATATCATTGAGTATGCAACCCGCGCTACGCATCAATATCACGCCCAGACTAAAGATGACCCATAAACGCAATGCAGGAAAGCCACCATGCGCTAACCATAACGCCCACCATGTTGGCCATAACAGTAACAAGATACCAATAGGCTTATTAAGGCGTATCAAAGTGACATATTGTGTGATTTTCTTAAAGATTTGCATGCGGGAAGTATACACCTGTCAGATGGTAATAGGTATAATCGCGAGGATGACACACCGTATCGCAACTTCTTACCTGAACGCTGAACAGCAACCACAAGCCGAGCGACTTGCAGAACGCTTGGGGGTAGCGTGTATCCCACTTGATCAACAAAATGGCTATGACTATTTACTTCTCTACACACCCCACTATCTGGGATTATTGAACCCCAAAGAACCACGCACAACACCACTCTTTATTGATTTTCTCTCTGGTAAGATGCGTTATCGACGCCAGCATGCCAGCTTACGCAACGAATACCTCGCCAAAGCAATGGGGAAGAAGCCGCATCAGCACCCCCGTATTCTAGATGCCACAGCAGGCCTCGGGCGAGATAGCTTTATATTGGCAAGCTTGGGGTATCAATTAACCTCGGTTGAACGCTCGCCCATACTCCACGCACTATTAGAGGACGCCATAGCAAGAGGGAAGAAAGATGCGTCAACTTGCGACATTATGTCTCGTATTAACCTTATCTTGCATGATTCTGCTTCGTACATACTAGAAAATGATGATTACGATATCATCTACCTAGACCCTATGTTCCCAGAACGGCAAAAGTCTGCGTCTGCCAAGAAAGAGCTTGTTATTTTACAAAACTTGCTTGAAATTGACGAGAACGCACACGAACTGCTGTCAATTTCACTCAAAAAAGCAAAATGGCGAGTTGTGGTTAAACGACCCCGCCTAGCACTCCCTCTGGCAAACCACAAACCGAGCTTTTCACTAACAGGTAGTAGCAGTCGATTTGATATTTACCTTTAGAGCAGATACTATGCCGGAATGGAACAATTAATAGAATATTTACTACATATAGACATACACTTATTCGCTTTTGTGTCTCAATACGGCACATTGGCTTACGCCGTTTTATTTCTTGTCATTTTTTGTGAGACAGGACTGGTAATCACCCCTTTTCTACCCGGGGACTCTCTACTATTCGCAGCAGGCAGCCTGTCTGCCAATCAAGATCAGCCGCTACGTATTCAGTTATTGTTTTTACTGCTACTATTGGCAGCTATCTTAGGCAATAAACTCAATTATATAATAGGACGAACCCTCGGCACCAAAATGAGCGCTGCACCACATCATTGGCTATTCCAGAAAAAACACCTAGCGGCAACGCATGCTTTTTACGAAAAGCATGGTGGCAAAGCGCTGGTCATTTCGCGCTTTATCCCTATTATTCGCACCTTTGCTCCTTTTGTGGCCGGTATTAGCACCATGCCACTGCGTCGGTTCTCTTTATATAACATCATTAGCGGACTACTCTGGGTGGGAACACTCCTAGGCCTGGGATACTTACTTGGCACCCTCCCTTTCGTGAAAAATAACTTTACCTTGGCTATCTATAGCATTATCTTACTCTCGCTCACCCCGCTTTGCGCAGCTTACTTTCGTCGAAAATTGAACAGCACCAATTAGTTTGTAAATGCTTCGAACTTGCAACCAACAGCGCCTATCTTACCCGATCTAGACAGCATCATAAAATTCATACACAATAGGCGGATCTTTTACGCGGAGTTGTTATTATGATTGATATGCGAACACTTAGGAAATTAATCGAGCTGATCCAAGAAAGCGGGGTCGGCGAGATAGAAATCAAAACAGGCGAAGAATCGGTACGCATTACCAAAGCATCTGCCCCCTCGTCAGCTCCTGTCTATGTCACTGCGCAACCACCTGCTGCCGCACCCATTGTCGCACCAGAGCCTGCCTCACAGAAGCCGGAGCCAGTATCAGCTACCCACAATAAGCATACGGTAAAGGCACCGATGGTTGGCACAGTGTACCTTTCATCCACGCCGGAGGCGAAACCGTTTGTTGAAATTGGCCAAACAGTCAAAGTGGGCGATGTGCTATGCTTAATTGAAGCCATGAAGATGTTTAATCAAATTGAAGCTGACAAGGCTGGCGTTGTCGCAACTCGCTTGATCGACAACGGCACACCGGTCGAGTTCAATCAACCCTTATTTGTCATTGAATAGCCCATTAGCAAGAGGATAAGACATGTTAGATAAAGTTCTCATCGCTAATCGCGGAGAAATCGCACTGCGCATACTACGCGCATGCAAAGAATTAGGCATTAAAACAGTTGCCACCTATTCAACAGCGGATGACACATTGCTTCATGTGCGTTTAGCGGATGAATCTGTTTGTATTGGCCCACATCCCACAGCCAGCAGCTATCTCAACATCCCTGCTATTATTAGCGCTGCAGAAATCACAGATTCCGTTGCCATTCATCCAGGCTACGGTTTCTTATCAGAAAATGCGGATTTTGCTGAGCAAGTTGAAAAAAGTGGCTTTATTTTTATTGGACCACATCCAGAAACCATCCGGCAAATGGGCGACAAAGTTGCTGCAATTAAATTTATTAAACAGATAGGTATACCTTGCGTACCTGGTTCAGACGGCCCCATTGGCGAGAATGACGCTGAAACGATCGCCTTAGCGCGAGGTATCGGCTACCCCATTATCATCAAAGCAGCCGGCGGTGGCGGCGGAAGAGGGATGCGAGTCGTACATACAGAATCGCATCTCATCAATGCGATCGCGCTCACACGAAGTGAGGCAAAAGCAGCTTTCAATAATGATAAAGTTTATCTTGAAAAATATTTACAAAATCCACGCCACATTGAAATTCAAGTCATCGGCGATGGGCAAGGCAATGCCATTTACCTTGGCGAACGAGACTGCTCTATACAACGACGCCACCAAAAAATTATCGAGGAAGCACCTGCGCCTGGCATCACGCAACAACAACGCGAAGAAATTGGAGAATTGTGCGCACAAGCTTGTAGAGACATGAAGTACCGCGGCGCTGGGACCATGGAATTTCTTTATGAAGACGGCAAATTCTACTTCATTGAAATGAATACCCGCGTACAGGTTGAGCACCCTATTACAGAAATGGTAACAGGCATTGATATTGTCAAAGAACAGCTTCGCATTGCAGCAGGTCAGAAGCTATCGTACACACAAAAAGATGTGCGTATCACAGGGCACGCCATCGAATGCCGCATCAATGCTGAGGATCCACGTACCTTTACCCCCTCTCCTGGCACTATCTCTTACTTCCACGCACCCGGCGGCCCCGGCATACGCGTAGACTCTCATATCTATAGTAGCTATAAAGTCCCCCCTTATTATGACTCCCTGATCGCCAAAGTCATTGCTCATGGGGAAACCAGGGAACTGGCACTCGCGAGGATGCGTAGCGCGCTTGATGAGACCGTGATAGAGGGCATCCGAACCAATATCCCCCTGCATCAGGATATCTTACGAGGGAACTCCTTCCAAAAGGGTCTCGTTAATATTCATTATTTAGAAAAATGGATGAACTTATAAGCTTCATCCATTACAATATCGTCTCTGTATCCGGTTATGTTTTAATTATGTGTTTTAAAACAACAACATACGAAAAACAGCAATAAATCGGCCAGATGATTGTTTTATAGTAATGATACAGTTAGATTAAGTATGAAACTTTTTATTCCATTTTGGGCAAAAAATAGTTGATCTAACAAAGGACAATGTGTAAAATACTTGCTGTATAAATGAACAACCCGGAGTGAGGGAAATAAACGATGAACAGTACTACGCTAGAAAGAACAGAGTCTCCTTTCGAGTTGACTCAAAAAAACCAACCATTGCACGACAGCGTGCGAGAAGCCGTTGAAGGTTACTTTGCTCAATTGAATGGGCAAACCCCAAACAATGTTTATAAGTTAATCTTACAGGAAGTAGAGGAACCCTTAATCCGAACGACGATGAACTTCACAAACGGCAACCAATCTCGCGCTGCGATATTGCTTGGCCTCAGTCGAGGAACATTAAGAAAGCTTCTCAAAGTATACGGGATGCTTGACTAAAGATATGTAGAAGAAAAGCCACCAACAGATCCCTGCTGGTGGTATTCTTTCTGATAAAGAAATCTTTGCTTAACCGCGGGCAGTGACTGTATGATGATGTGTAGCGGATAAGGATGTTAAGTGTGATCGCGACCCAAACGGAAAACGGCCAACAGGATAGCACTGCTCTACCTCCTCAATGCGACGTACCGGCTCAGTCTGCTGCAGAACAAAGCACGGTGACGCCAAGTGTTCAGCAGGCATACACGAGCACAGCACAACCGTTATTACTCCCCAGCCGCACGATGACGCACCACCCACAATCAGGGCTAAACCCTATTGTAGATGCCGCTTCCTATCTTTTTTCTATACTGAGCAAACTAAAGCATTTGAAATTTTATCATCAGCTCAGTAAGTTACAGACTGAACTTATCCAAGAACTCAACCATTTCCAGGAAGCCATCAAGCACCATGGCTATCCCGCTGAATATATGGTTATTTGTCAGTATGTGCTATGCACGGTACTGGATGAGACCATTACACACACACCTTGGGGTAACCAGGGTCAATGGAGCACATTCAGCTTACTCAACGCTTTCAACCATGATACACATCACCAAGATAAATTTTTCTCTATCATGGAAGGTGCCATTAAAGATCCTCGTCTCTATATTGACCTCATGGAATTAATGTATATTTGTTTAAGCATGGGGTACAGGGGACAGTATCGCGCTACCGAACACAGTCAGTACCAGCTTGAACAAATCACAAGCCATCTTTATAAGCATATTCAAGTTTATCGGGGCACGTTCAGCCGCATACTATCACCAGCGCCGCTTAAAATAGGCAGAGACGCCACACAACAGGCGAGCGCGAGACATGTTTCCTTATTTTTTGTTTTTTTTGTAACCGCGTGCATTATTCTTTCTCTCTTTGTCAGCTTGAATTATTTTCTAGACAATGTCTCAAAAAGCACATACACAACGCTCGCGAAAATTGAAAAAACCGCACAAACAACACTAACGTAACTGTTCCTTTCAAAATCCTATTTTTTGCTTGGAGAAATACATGCAACAGAGAATCAAAGAGAATAAATTAAAAAGAGTGATATTTAAAAAAAGCACAATCAATCAACTCATTCTGTTAAGCGCTGCAACCGCGGCAATTTGGATAATAGGTCTGTTCTATGCACCTCTCTCTAGTGTAGAGAAACGCATTTATCTTACCTTACTTGTCTATCTTTGCTGGCTATTAAAGTTTGTACTCGTAGCACCTGCTAAAACGCGCACCATTGACAATCAAGCGCAGCAGAAATTAAATCAACTTTCGCTTCACTTTAAAGGCGCTATGCAATTTCTAAAAACATCAATCGCTAAACAGGGCAAAAAAATTCGTTTGGGCGCATTACCCTGCTTTCTCCTGGTGGGATTACGCCAAGGAGGCAAAACCAGCTTGGTTGCGCACTCTGGCATGCCTTTTCTTTTGCAACGTCGCTTTCAGGAAACAAAGGAGTCTGCGCACAATCATCAGCAACCCGCTTCTGAGCACTGCGATTGGTGGATCACACGCGAAGCAAGCATCATTGATATCCCAGGAAAATTATTAAGCGATAGGCCCGCACCAGAAGAGGATACACAAAAAAAGAAAAATTTCTATCCTTTGCTATGGCGATCATTTTTACGACTCATGAAAAAATACCGTGGCAAAAATGCAATTAAAGGCCTGATCATTGCACTACCACTACCCGAAATCATGAAGCAACTCCAAACGAAAAAAACAGATCTTAAACAATATCATAGCGCGCTTGCCTATCTATTTAAGCGCATCAGCGAACTAGAAGATATTTTTCGTTCAGACATTCCTTGCCATCTTGTGATTACAAAATGCGATTTACTCACAGGATTTTCAGATTTTTTTGCAGAATCAAGCCAAGAGGAAATTTCCCAATCTTGGGGGATCAATTTACCTTACCCGGAATCGCACGAAACAGTAGAAGATGTTTTTATCAATCGCTTTAATGCGCTCATTAAGAAGTTGAATCAACAGCTGATTTGGCGCCTACATCAAGAGCGTAACCCAACTGCGCGACCTTACATCAAAGATTTCCCTTTGCAAGTTGAGCGGCTGAAAGAATTTATCGCAGATTTTATCACGCGTCTTTCTGAAAAAAACACGCATCTCACGGTGAAAGGCGTTTACCTGACAAGCGCATTACAGCCTGAGGAAGAAACAACGGATCAAGTGATACCGCAATCTGCGCAGAACCAACAATCACTGCAGTTATTCAAAGCGCCTTCTCCGCAAACACGCGCTTATTTTATTAAGCAATTTCTAAATAACCAACTACCGTCTCTCTGCGGATCAACAATTACTGAAAAACGATTTCTTTTAAAACATTACACTGCTTTTGCAATTTCTTTTTGCGCTGTTGCAATGGCCATTCTTATTTTTGGGCAAGATTTTAAGCATGGCATGGAGCAAAGTTATTTGGTTGAAAACACACTGGCCACTTATCGCCTCAACGCTTCTTATCCGCATTCACCCTCAGAAAGATTAAGCGATGCGGTGAGCTTGCTGGACTTCCTGGACTCGGTGAGCCGCCCATCAACCTCTCCTTTACGTGCTTTTCATGTGCTTTCTTTCTATTCTCAGGAAGCACAGCAAAGAAATTTGGCGCTTTACCAGAAAACATTACACAGCGTATTGTTACCTGAGATCAAAAATTATTTATCAAGTCGTTTAGAGGGAGAGACAACACATCAAAACCCTCGGTATCTTTATGCTTCACTAGAAGCTTATTTGATGCTTGGCAACCCCGCGCATGCTAAGCCCGCCTACATTGCAATAACATTAAAGAATCTCTTAAATGGCACCATGTCACCTGAAAAAATCAATCACTTGGTTAGCCATACCCTGCTTGCGTTTCATGCTTTTTGGGAGCCACTTTTATTAAATGACGCACTGATCAATGAAACAAGAAGACATTTAGCATCATTATCAAACGAACAGCTTGCCTATGTTATCTTAGAAAACATGAATAATAACAATGAGAACAGTTATCTGCATTTAGGCTGGGAAATGCAACAGCAAACACCTGTCTTCACACACTCACAGGAAAGTCGGTTAATTCCTTATATGTATACAGCAAAAGCATTCCCTGTTGTACTGTCACAACAGATCAACGTCTCAGCAGAGGAAGTCTTGCTTGGCAATTGGGTTTTAAGTACGGATTATCGTGGATACAAAAATCCTGTTCTTTTAAACAAATTGGTGGAGCAACTTCGCGTGATGTACATTAATAATTATATTAATGCCTGGGAAAAGCTGCTCGATGATATACAGCTTGCTGCACCAACAACACTGGCCCAGCTAGATAAAATGATTATCACATTGACAAGCGATCAATCGCCGCTATTACAATTGCTACAGACATTACGTGAAAATACGAATTTTAACGTAATCACAGCAACAAACCCTCGTTTGCTCGACTTAAATACATTAACCGAGAAGAATAAGCCAACGGAAATACAATTAGCTCAGATGCTCATCAACCTAAAAGCATTACATCAGTATCTTCAAAAAATCCTTGTCGCAACAGATCAGCAGAAAGCTGCCTTTGAAGCGGTGAAATTTATTGCTTCAGACAGAAGCACACCCGATGTGTTAACGCAACTCAGATTATCAGCGATTAACTTCCCCAAACCGGTTAAAAGCTGGATAGAAAGTGTTGCGGATAATACCTGGCACTTCTTGGTAGAGGAGTCAGGACGCTATTTAAATACGGCGTGGCGCACGCAAGTTTTCCATCCTTATAAAGCAGACATTGCGAGTCGCTATCCTTTTAATGTCAAAAGCAACGAGGAAGTTGATATTAAAACATTCACAAGTTTTTTTGGAAATCCTGGTGCTGTTGTCAGTTTTTATGATAACTACTTACAGCCTTTTGTTGATACCAAAAATGCTGAATGGCGCTGGAAGAAAATAGAGGGGTTCCCACTACCTTTAACAGAAGATGCGTTGAGACAAATTCAACAGGCCATGCATGTTCACGACACTTTCTTTCCTAAAAATGACGCTACCTTATCTGTTGCATTTTCATTGCAACCATATGAATTCAGTAATCGCATTAAAAGCGTGAAGTTGAGTATTAATGATAAAAATTTCTTAGATATGCGATCGGGCAACAAAACACCGCACATGGTTACTTGGCCTAACAATAATAAAAGCAAACTGACTTCGGTAGAGCTTACGATGGTGAATGATCAAACCATGAGTCGGGACTTTCCTGGCGACTGGGGTTTATTTAGGTTAATGAATGAATCTTACGAAAGCATGTTGTCTAAAAAGGCAATACTGGTCAATGTTTCTATGAACCAGAATAAAGCGACGTATGTTTTATCCTCTACTGAAAAAGTGAATCCTTTATTATCACTTAACTTAAATCACTTTGTTTTGCCACAGCAGTTGACAACCTAATAATAGGAAAAGGATACCCATGTTAGAAGAAAAATATATTGAATATTATGATAAAGACATTTTACTAGAAGGTTATTACGCAGATTGCAATGCGGCCAATAAAAAACCTGCGATACTCGTCGCGCATGATTGGTCTGGCAGAAATGCGTTTGCAATGCAGAAAGCAAAAGCCTTGGCAGAATTGGGTTACGTGGGTTTTGCCTTAGACATGTACGGCAAAGGCATCCTTGGTCAATCGAAGGAAGAGAAATCCTCACTCATACAGCCGTTTATGCAGGATAGGCAAGCATTACAACAGAGAATACTGGCTGCCTTTGAGGCTGTCAAACAGCTTCCTGGTGTTGATGCGACACGCATTGCGGCCATTGGCTTTTGTTTTGGTGGTTTATGTGTATTGGACCTTGCGCGCAGCGGTGCGGATGTACGTGGCGTTGTGAGTTTTCATGGATTATTGCAAGCGCCCCATGATGTTGCCCAGCCGCCTATTAAAGCGGCTATTCTAGCGCTGCATGGTTTTTTGGATCCAATGGCTACACCTGAGCAAGCTGTTGCTTTTGGAAATGAGATGACACAAAGAGAAGCAGACTGGCAACTACACGCTTACGGTAATACATTGCATGCTTTCACCAATCCAGAAGCCAACGACCCCAGCTTTGGTACAGTTTATAATAAAAAATCAGATCATCGCTCATGGCAAGCGATGCAGTCTTTTTTAGCGGAGCGGTGCTCCCATTTACGCAACTAAAGGTTCTTTTTGAGATTGCGGTAAAAATTTTCATGTGTGTTTAAAGAGAGTAATACTAATTCTTTTCCTGAAGATTGGTACGCTAGCAACATTAATTGTTTGTGAATATGGAATTTATAAACTCTGACACCCGCAAGATCCCCTTTTTTTAACTCCCCCATCTCGGGATCTTCTGCAATCTCATCAATAACATTTTCAACAATGTCAATTTGATTACGCATTAATTTTTTTGCAGATTTTTTAAATGTATTGGTTATGATTATTTTCATAAAAGACCGCGTTTATATTTCTCAACATTGCCAGCACGATAATCTTCCAAACCCAGCAAAATATCCTTGATTTGAGAATAAGTCAAATCAGGATTATCTTCTGCAATATGGCCGATCTTGGCCCAGTGCTCAATTTGCTTGGTCACTGACCGGCTTAGCACCCTCGACTGGGAACGCGCATCATTAACTAATTTTTCATCTAAACTCACAGCGATGTTCATGATCGTGATCTCCTATTATTTATTGCATTATACAACATATTATTGTATTTTTCAATATTCAGCACCTACCCAGCGCTATACTTTAATGCAAATCATCATAACTGGCATTTGTGATACAAATTTAAATTAATCAACGAGTTAAGTGTTTTAATGCAAACTTGTGTAAGGAAGCATTGGACTCCTCTCACGGAGTCAGATTTACAATGATTAATGACCGTGACGCTACATCACAAACTGATTCCACTGAAAAATAGGTAACAAAACCGCTAACACAATAAATAAAACCATACCACCCATGAGGATAATCATCATGGGTTCAAACAAACGCAGGCTGATATCAATAAACTGCGCAACATCCGTCTCCTGGTTCTGTGCAACACGATCTAACATACTCTCTAATTGCCCGCTCGCCTCCCCTGATGACATCATATGCACACTCATCGGAGAGAAATAACCCGTTTGCTTTAATGCACGAGAGATAGAAACACCACCCTGCACTTGAGAAACTGCCTCTTGCACAGCCAACCGTATCGGCACCATCGTAATCAAGGCTGTCGCTACCTGCATCGCTTCAACAACAGGCACACCTGAAACAGATAATATCGATAGAGTGCGCGAAAACCTTGCTGTATCCGTCGCTCTCAGTAACTTACCCAACAAAGGAAGCTTTAACAACCATCGATGCACTCGCAACTTGAGTGCGGGTACACGGCTAATCGCACGACGACACGCAACCACAGATAACACAAAGAACAAAAGAAAGTAGATCCCTGTTGCTTGCGCAAAACCACTCAACGCAATCAACATTTTTGTTAAAAAAGGCAAATCTTGATGTAAGTTGGTATAAACAGAAACCATTTTTGGCACAATATAAGCAAGCAAAAATCCAACAATAAAGAAAGCAGAACACAAAACCATCGCAGGGTAAATCAAAGCAGATACCAGTCGCTTTCGCATATGCCACTGTTGTTCTGTGTAGTCTGCCAATCTTAATAAGACACTATCTAAACGTCCTGTTTTTTCACCCGCAGCAACTGTTGCGTGCAACAAAGGCGGAAAAAGATGAGGATGATCTAACAGCGCTTCAGAAAGCGCATAACCCTCCACCACTTTGCTCCGCATTGCAAAAACAATACCCTTCTCTTTAGCACGTTCCGTTTGCTCAGCAATAGCCAATAACGCTGTTTCTACCGGCAAACCAGCAGACAATAAGGTGGCAAGTTGCCTCAATATCATTGAAAGCAGTTGGTGATTAAAAAAAGAAAAGGCACTTAATGATAACCATCGAGAAAAATCATTTTTTTTATGATGCCCCTCTTTTACCAAGTGAACTTTTAAAGGAAATAATGCACTCTCACGAAGCAACTGTCTGGCATGCCTCTCATTTTCAGCTTCAATCACACCCTTCTGTTCTTTTCCTTGGGTCGGCAAAGCAATATAGTGATATGCTGGCATCAGTGCTCACCTGTCACGCGCAAAATTTCAGCCAGCGATGTTTCGCCCGACAACACACGATAAAAACCCTCTTGTCTTAAACTTGGGAATCGTTCTCTTGCATATTCACGCAAGCTAAACTCCGGCGCACGATCGTGCATCATTTTCTGCAAGGTTTCATCTATCACAATCAACTCATAAATACCCGTACGACCACTGTAACCAGATTGCCTACAATGATGACATCCTACCGGATGATAAATCATCGTAGGCACATCCTCGTGAAAATGCAATATCGCACGCTCGGCCTCAGTGATTTCCTTCGCTGCCTTACAAAAACAACATAGTAATCTCACTAAACGTTGCGCCAACACAGCTTTAATACTCGAAGCCAAGAGAAAGGATTCTGCGCCCATGTCTTCTAAACGCGTAATCGCACCCACTGCACTATTAGTATGTAAGGTTGTTAAAACCAAATGCCCCGTCAAACTCGCTTGTATTGCAATTTGCGCTGTTTCTAAATCGCGAATTTCACCAACCATCACAACATCTGGATCTTGTCGTAATATAGCGCGCAAGCCTTTAGCAAAACCCATGTTGATTTTATTATTCACCTGCATTTGACCGATACCAGCCAAATCATACTCTATCGGGTCCTCTACGGTTAAAATATTGCGCTCTTGATTATTGAGCACCGTTAAAGCCGCATACAGTGTCGTTGTTTTACCAGAACCGGTGGGTCCCGTTACTAAAAAAATACCATGCGGCTCAGTGATAATCTCACGCAAGGTAGCAAGTGTTTTTTCTTTCATCCCTAACGATGCTAAATTTAAATGCGCTTGCTGTTTATCCAACAAACGAAGCACCACGCGCTCACCGTGATTCGTTGGCATTGTCGAAACACGCACATCCACAGCGCGACCACCAATGCGCAATGTGATACGACCATCTTGGGGCAATCGTTTTTCTGCGATATCAAGCTTTGCCATCACTTTAATACGAGAAATAACCAAAGGAGAAAGCACACGAGGTGGCGTTAACACTTCTCGTAACATACCATCTAACCTAAAACGAATCTTTAGCGTCTCTTCAAAGGTTTCAACATGCACATCAGAGGCGCCCTCTTTAATCGCTTCGCTTAATAATGCATTTAACAAACGAATAATGGGTGCATCGTCTTGCTTTTCCAATAAATCTTCAACCTTAGGCAGCACATGAATCAGCTCTGTTAAATTTAACGATTCTTCTTCCGCCATCTGCATTGCAGTTGATGCATCCGTTTCATATGCTTTCACTAAATGCTGATTAAATACGACGTCATCTACAAGCATCAATTGAATAGACATTTGCAGCTGCCTACGCAACTCAGCAATGATTGGCGCCGAAGGTAAACAACGACACCAGATATGTGCAATACCTTCTTCCTCGCCACCAAGCAATACACCGTGACGCTTCGCGAAGGAAAAGCGAATCTTCTTCATTTCGTTTCCTGACTCACAGCCTGACTAGCAAAAGGCGTTGGTAAATCTTTTTTATTTTTCCAGGGTGGCAGCCTCGTATCAACAGGTTGATCTCCAATACTAAGCAGGTCATCTGTGTAATTCGCCTGCGTTTTCCTCACATTACTATACGCTGCTTGGCTTAACGTCGTTGCGCCATCGTTATTACGCACAATAATAGGTTTAATAAAAACCATCAGTGTTTTCTTTTGCTGATTATTGGTTTCCTGCCGAAACAGATATCCAACAATAGGAATATGACTCAAAATAGGCACTTTATTGGCATTATCGTTATTTGAACGACTCATTAACCCACCCAACACTAATACATTTTCACTATTAATAATCACAGAATTTGCTATTTTACTTGTATTAATAATCGGTGTTAGCCCCGGATTTTGTGGATTTTGCAAGGTATCGTTCTTCAAATTCAATTTTAAGCGCACAGCACTGCCTAGATTAATTTGCGGCGTCACATCCAACTTCAGCGTAACAGGCACATAATTATTCGTCGTAAATGGCGTTGCTGTTGTTGCATTACCTGTCGTAGCATAAGCACCTGTTTGAAAAGGCACATTCTGCCCTATCTCTATTGTCGCTTTCTGATTATCCAACACCATAATAGTAGGCGTAGAGAGAATATCAACACCGTTTTGATTTTGAAGCGCACTCAGCACCGCTTGAATTTGCACGCTCGGCATCACACCAACCACACCCGCACCATAATTCGGAAAAGCGGTGATGGAACTGCCATTTGCGCTTGTTTGCAACTCACCATTTGGTGTCACACTACCCCACTGAATACCTAAATTAGTAATATTACTTTCATCCACTTCTGCAATAATCGCTTCGACCATCACCTGAGCAGGGCGTATATCGAGTTTCGCGATCACTGCTTTTAAGGCACGCATGAGTGTAGGTGAAGCCGTAATGATGACAGCGTTAATATTAGGCTCTGCTTGAATATTGGTTGCCATCTCTGCTTCTTTTGAGAGACCACCACTGTTTCCACCACCTGCTGGTGCACCAGCAGGTGTACTAAAAGAAGCATTACTCGCGATTGGTATGTTTTTTCCTTGAATATTCGCAGCAATTTTACTTAATAATGGCGCTAGGTTTTTTGCTTCCAAATAACGTAAGTAGATGACCTCTGTATTGCCTGTACTCATAGAAGCTGGTGTATCTAATTGCATGATCAGCGCACGCAATCGCCCTCTTGCAATCTGCGATCCGCTGATTAACAAACTATTGCTACGCTCATCTACTGCAATAGACACGGCAGCTGGCTCGCCTGTTGCACGTGCAGCAGATTGTATGTTATTCAAAACAACCGCCAACTGCACAGCTGAAGCATGCCGTAGCGGTACAATTTGCACGCTGATATTGGCTGCTTTATCAAGCTCGGCCACAATACGAGAAATACGTTTTAAATTAGCCGCATGGCCCACCACAATCAAAATATTACCTGGCGCATAAGCCGTCACATTGCCCCATTGCGGCAACAAAGGACGTATCATCGGCACAAGCTGTGGCGCTGTCGCATTTTCGAGGCGCATAATACGCACGACGGTCTCATCACCCTTGCCCGGAGAATGTATTGTCGCAATACGTGTTGCCTGCTCCCCGCCATCAATATTAGGGATAATTTTTATTACACCACCACTTGGTATTGCTGAATAACCTAGCATTTCTAAAATAGAAAGAAAAACTTCATAAACCTCTTCGTGTCTCAAAGGCTTACTCGAAACCAAACTAATTTTACCCATCACACGTGGGTCTACGACAAAATTTTTACCTGTTTCTTCTGAAACTTCTGTGATGACACTCAGAATATCTGCATCTTGCAAATTCCAAATCCTACCTGAGGCAGCCTGTGTCGGCATCTGCATAGGTTGCTCCGCATAAGCAGACGATATCACAAGCAGCAGAGTGACTATCACTTGTTTATATTTTGATAGAAAATATAGCATAAAATACTCAATACGTTAGGCACAGTTACGCTAGCGGAAATCGTTCCGCAATTGTATAGGGAGAGCCCGCTAGGCTGCAATGCGAATCTTTAAAGTGAGAAGTTCAGTCGTGAACGAATAAAAAACCCTGGCCGCGTAGGCAACCAGGGGTTCTTATGAAAAAACAACGAACTAGTTGGTCGTTGTTGTGGTGGTGGTTGTAGCAGAACCATTTGCATCTGTTGCAGCAGGCGCGGCAGCAGGTGCAGTTGTTGTGTCTGTCTGCGTTGTAACCTGACCTTGATCAGTTGCTGTGGTTGTGCTGCTGCTGGTTGTTGTAGAAGCATCAGCTGGTGCTGCTGCAGGTGCTGCCGTTGTCGTCGTTGTCGTCGAACTGGTGCTATCTGCAACTTGCTGATTGGTTTCTGGTTGAGCAGCTTGCGCTTGATCGCCGCCAGCAGCAGGTGTTTCTCCTTGCGTTGCAGCTGGTGCAGCGCTGCTATCAGCAGATTTATCTTCACCTTTTGAACAACCAACTAAACCCATTACACATAAACCAACGAAAGCAGCAACAATAATATTTTTACGCATAGTATACTTTTCCTTCTAAAATAAAATTTAAATACATTTTTTGTTACGCCTGCCATCCCAAGAAACCACTACTCAAGCAACGCAGGTCGCGCTGTTACTTATAACATGCACAGTGCACCTATCTTAATACAATTTTGCGACAGGTGCAAAGGGGGGTTAATAATAATTAATAAGTATATTTTGATTAAATTTGGCGCATTACCGCAAAGTCAAGCTGCAAAACCGAGCCGCGACCGTGAGGGAGCGGTACATAACCAACACGCGCGCTGATCAATAACAGTGACGCTTGGCTTAGCGCGGGGCTCGGTTTAGCTCCAGTAGCGCTGCCGCATCGCCTCTTTAGCAAGCATTAATGTCGCATTTGCAACTTCGTTTGCCTTCTCTGTGCCATCTTTTAAGACAGAGGCCACATAATGCAAATCCTGCTCAATTTGTAAACGACGTTGACGTATAGGCTCGATAAGCGCAACTAACACATCAATCAACTGCTTTTTACAAGCCACATCGCTAATACCGCCTTCTTGATACAAATCTTCCGCTTCCTGAACCCACTGTTTATTCGGATTAAATGTTTCGTGGAAAATCCACAGTGGATTATTTGCAATCGTACCTTTATCCGTCACTTTTAAGCGGTTGGGATCCGTATACATGGACATGACTTTCTTTTTCACGGTATCAGGATCATCACTGAGCAAAATAGCGTTATTGAGTGATTTAGACATCTTAAGCAGCTGACCCGTTGGCCCAGGCGGACCTATACCCACTAAACGCTGCGATCGACCCAGCAACACATTAACGACAGGAAACAAACCACCCTTTTTAACATAATCGGCATCATCTGTTTGCGGATCCACGTGACAATATAATTGATTAAAACGCCGGGCAACTTCTCGCGTCATTTCTAAATGCGGCACCTGATCTTCTCCAACCGGTACAATCTCTGGTCTAAAAACCAAAATATCTGCAACCTGTCCAACCGGATACAATAAAAAACCGAAAGGATAATTTTCGCCTAAGCCTTTATCTCGAATTTCATCTTTAATAGTCGGATTACGCATCAAACGCGGATACGAAACAAGCATACTAAAGAAGAAAGTCATTTCTGCAATAGCAGGCACTTCTGACTGCAACACAATATGGCTGCGCTTGGGATCAATACCGGCAGCCAAATAATCTATTGCAATATCCATCACACTTTGGTGAATATCTGCTGGTTGTTCCATACGCGTTGTAAAAGCATGCACATTCGCAATCAGAAAATAACTTTCATATTGTTCTTGCAATTTTAATCGGTTTTCCAAAGAACCCACCCAGTGACCTAAGTGCAAGCGACCTGTTGGCGTATCGCCTGTTAACAAACGTGGTTTAGCATTCAACATAATTTATTCCTACAAACTAAATGATAAAAAACATGCCCGGCGCGACCAGATTTCACGACTTGCCAGCCACACGGCAAGTCATCATCATGAACAGCATGCTGCGCCTCTACGTAAATATATGCAACATCTGCCAGATAATGATGCGCTTCTAAATAAAAACACGTTGGTAACAACAACATTTCTTGGTAAGGCGGATCCAAAAAAACAATATCAAAGGGCTGATCAGGCACCCTCATTTGATCGGGTGCCTTTGCTTGATAAATACGCGCCTCGGTTGCGCCTAACAATGCTGCAGACCGCTGCAAATTCTCCACTGCACCGCGTGCAGTGTCTATCATTTCTACATACGCAGCACCGCGAGAGAGCGCCTCAAAACCAAGCACTCCCGTCCCTGCGAAAGGATCCAGGCAACGCGCGCCCGCGATCCATGGGCTCAGCCAATTAAATAATGTTTCACGTACCCGATCCGGCGTTGGACGCAAATCTTTCATAGTGGGCACAAACAGTTGCCTGCTGCGCCATTTTCCACCAATAATCCGCACTCGCCCGTTCATAAAACCTAATGAATCCCACCCGAAGACATGTTAGTATACTCCCCGCTAACCATTCCTGCTAACGTTGCACTATTAATATGTTTAATTTTTTAAAAAAGAAAGAGAGCCTCGACCAAGCAGCGCAAGAAACACCGCCTGCTCAATCCACGGGATTACTGTCCAAGCTAAAACAAGGGCTCGCTAAAACACGTAGCGCCTTCGGCACTGGCATTGCGCGTGTTTTTTTGGGCAAAAAAGAGCTCAGCGCCGATATACTAGACGACATAGAAATGCTCTTAATCAGTGCTGATGTAGGCGTCAGTACTGCCTCTGAACTGGTTCAAACACTCACATCACGACTGGCACGCAATGAATTAAACGATACAGACGCCGCCTTAGACTGTTTAAAAGAAGAAATGAAGCAACTGTTACGACCTTATGCAAAATCTCTCACACTACCGGCAGACACAAAACCCTATATGTTGCTTGTGGTTGGCATCAATGGTGCCGGAAAAACAACAACCATCGGTAAACTGGCCCACCATTATAAGCAGACCCAAAAAAACATTATGTTAGCAGCCGGTGACACTTTTAGAGCTGCAGCTATTGAGCAATTACAAACATGGGGGGAACGAAACGACGTTCCTGTTATTGCACAACAACCTGGCGCAGATACCGCAGCTGTTATTTATGATGCACTGATTGCCGCAAAAGCGCGCCATATTGATCTACTCATTGCTGATACCGCTGGCAGATTACATACCCAGTCTCACCTCATGGCAGAGCTCCAGAAAATAAAACGCGTACTCGGAAAAATTGACCCCGCAGCCCCCCAAGACATCTTCATTGTCCTGGATGCAACGCTTGGTCAAAATGCGATCAACCAAGTCAAGCAGTTTCACGCTGCCGTCGGCGTGACAGGCATTATTTTGACCAAATTAGATGGCACAGCAAAAGGGGGCATTCTCTTTGCCCTTACAAAGGAAACGGGACTCCCCGTCTATTTCATAGGGGTTGGAGAAGGTATCGACGACCTCAGACCCTTCCAAGCTGATGAATTTGTGGATGCCTTGTTTTCCTGACTTGAATAAACACCGTATTTCTGTTAGGATGCCCACGTTGATTTAGCCCTGGTATCACATCCATGACGACAGATTTACAACGTATTGATCTTCACTTACCCATTAACGGACTCACCGCTTATCTTCATCGCGTTAACCAAATTCCGCTCCTTTCCCAAGAAGAGGAACAGGATCTGGCGACACGGCTGCGACAACATGAAGATCTCGATGCGGCTCGGCAGCTGGTTTTATCCCATCTCCGTTATGTTGCACGCGTTGCAAAGGGATATCTCGGCTATGGCCTACCACTGGCTGATTTAGTACAGGAAGGTAATATTGGCCTGATGAAAGCGGTTAAACGCTTCAACCCCGAAGTGGGTGTACGCCTGGTTACCTTTGCGATGCATTGGATTAAAGCAGAAATCCACGAATACATCTTAAAAAACTGGCGCATTGTAAAAGTTGCCACGACCAAAGCACAGCGAAAATTATTTTTCAAATTACGCAGTCTTAAGAAATGCTTCCAGTGGATGACACAAGAAGAAATCAACGTTATCGCTAAGGATCTCGGCGTTAATCAAGCAACCGTGCGCGAGATGGAAATGCGGTTAACTGTATCAGATGCCTCTCTTGATGTAGAAAAAGAAGATGAACAAACAAACACTATACCCACGCGATTATTAGAAGATATGCGTTACAATCCCGCTCAACTACTTGAAAACAGTGATTGGTCTGAACGAAATACGCAAGCACTTCATCAGGCCATGCAAGCGCTTGATAAACGCAGCCAACATATTCTTGCTGCACGTTGGTTAGCAGAAAAAAAACTGACTTTACAGGATCTTGCAGACCATTACCACGTCTCACCGGAACGCATTCGCCAATTAGAAAAAAGAGCGATGATAGCGTTAAAAAAAGCATTACTATGAGTTATAAAACAGTCGCTTTTAGTTGATTCGCCTCAGCCGCCAACACACTGCTGATTTTTTCCAATCTCGGCATTTTTGCAGCGCGCAGGACTTCATATGTTTCTGAAAGCTGCATTAGTAAATCTGCTTTTTCTTGCTTATCTGAGTATGTTGCTTCCGTTAAAGCGTGAATTTCACGATACAGACAGGCAATCGTCTCCCAGTTAAAGGCCACTGTCTGCTCACGTGGTGTTTCGTATTTTGGTGGTTCGGCTGTCGCACCTGGCACCAACGAACCCCCTAGCACAGCCGAACGATACTGCTCAGCAGCGTTGGATACGATGCTTAACCTTTCTTGAAGCGTACCATAACCACAATCTTCTGGAGAGGGATAAAATACCAACATCTCAACCTCCTCGCTTGTATCGCTTTTTTAGTACTTATATGATCATTATAGCGCTTCTGACAGAAATCACCTGGTTGGCCAAAAAAAATAGCTCGATTTTGGACAAAAAATGTACAATTTTTACCCTCCTCTCCTACGGTCCAGGCAGCGATAACTAATCGCCTCTGAAATATGACTCTCAGCAACATCCTGGCAAGCATCGAGATCCGCAAGCGTACGCGCTAGCTTAATAATACGATGATACACGCGCGCGGATAAATTAAATCGCGTCATCACCTGATTCAACAAAGCAATCGCACTTCCCTCCAGGACAATTTTACTTTCGATCTCAGAGGCCGTCAGCGCTGCATTACATTTTCCTTGCCGTTCATATTGATAGGCACGAGACTGCATCACGCGCTCGCGTACCGTTTGACTATCTTCTTCTTTTACCATGTTTGCTTTTGTCAACACATCCGCTGGCAGGCGCGCAACTTCAACATGCATGTCAATGCGATCAAGTAGAGGGCCTGAAATTTTAGCGAGATAACGTTTGACTTGCTCGGGCGAACATCGACATTCTTCTTCTGAGCTACTTGCATAGCCGCAGGGACACGGGTTCATTGTGGCTAAAAATTGGAATTTGGCTGGGAACGTTGTTTGAAACGCCGCACGAGAAATCGTAATCGATCCGAATTCTAGCGGCTCACGCAAACTTTCTAATACATGACGATGATACTCAGGCAGCTCATCCAACAGTAGCACACCGCGATGCGCTAATGAAATCTCACCTGGACGTGGTGGACGACCCCCACCTACAAGTGCCGCAGCTGAGCTTGTATGATGCGGCGCACGAAAAGGTATTTGTCGCCAAGTAGCCGAATCAAAACCATTCATACTCACAGAAGCCACTGCTGCGATCTCTAATGCTTCCTCTTCAGATAATTCGGGCAATAAGCTTGTTAATCGATTCGCTAACATTGTTTTACCTGTACCAGGCGGCCCCATTAACATCAGACTATGCTGTCCCGCTGCCGCAACCTCTAAAGCACGCTTTGCGTGTGGCTGCCCTTTCACGTCTGCTAAATTGAGTGTTGGTTTTTTTTCTAAAACAGCAGAAGAAACGCAGGGTAATAAGGGGGTATCGTGTTGCAGATAAGCACAGACCTCTAATAAATGATTAGCACATAACACATTTGCCTTCTCAACCAGTGAGGCTTCGTGACTATTCTGATAAGGCACAATGGGTTGTTTGCCTGCGTGCGTTGCTGCTAACACCACTGGCAACACCCCCTTCATGGGTCGTAGTTCACCAGACAATGCTAATTCACCATAGAACTCGTGCATCAGTAACTTTTCTTTTGGAAGCTGCTCACTCGCTGCGAGTATTCCTAAGGCAATGGCTAAATCAAAACGCGCACCTTCTTTAGGTAATTCTGCAGGTGCTAAATTGACTGTAATGTGGCGAATAGGATATTCAAAATGTGTATTCATTAACGCACTGCGCACACGATCTTTACTTTCCTTCACAGCTGTTTCCGGTAGACCAACGATACGAAATCCGGGATGACCATATGAGAGATGCACCTCTACCGTTATCAATGGTGCGTGAATACCAGATGAAGCACGACAATACACAATAGCTAAAGCCATGGGTGGGTTTCCTTATGGGTGGGGAAGATATACCGAGCCGCGACCAGCAGGGAGTTGCCGGTCAGTGATGGTGCTGAATCGTACAGGCAACTAAAGCAAAAATCAAATGTGTGACGAGATTACAGTGACGCTCCCTCACAGTCGCGGCTCGGTTGCATGGTTTGACTTTGAAATAGATCGTCGGGCGTGCCGACATTAGACCACTGCCCTTGATAATACTCGCCTGTTAATTCACCAGCACGAATAGCTGGCAATAATAACTGAGACAGCGGAAAACGTCCAGGGCTGATATCTTGAAAGAATGCAGGTTTCCATACGCTGATATTTGCAAATGTGAGTGTGGGTTTGCCAATTCGCAAATAACCATTCTCTAAAGAAAAATCCCCACATGCACGATAAGCAGGATTATCAACCATCACAAGATGTCCCAAACCAACAGGTTCTTTTGGTAATGCTGCTAAAGGATAATCTGAAATGATATCACCGCTACAAACGAGAAAGGGTTGATCACCCAACAATGGCAATGCCTGCACAATGCCACCCCCTGTTTCCAATGCAGTCGGTTCTTCAGAATAGCAAATTGACACGCCGTATCGCGCACCATCACCCAACGCTGCTTTGATTTGCTCAGCTTTGTAAGAGATATTAATCACGATTTCGTCTATATGCGCCCGCTTAATGGCATCAATAACATATTCAATCAAGCAACGCCCAGCCACTTTCAACAACGGCTTGGGTGTATCCGTTGTAAATGCGCCCATACGCTGACCACGCCCAGCCGCTAAAATCATTGCACGCATATCTTTTTCTCCAACACAGGTTGCACTTTCTCTTTGTAGAACGCATGTAAAGCGGCTAACTCAGGATATCGCGCACTCACTGTCAGTATATAATGCAATGTGCGCGGCATATAATTAAGATATTGGGGCTGTTCATCTCGCACCTTCTTACGCGCAAAAGTCATCAGCGCTTTTAAATGACGCTGCACACCCATCAGATCAAACCATCGCAAAAATTCACTTTGGCGACCAGCTTCCAAACACCCTCGTTCACACAAGCGCTGATAGTACGATAACGCCCAGACCTCTACTTGCGCGACAGGCCAATCGATATAACAATCTCTGAGCAAAGACGCAAGATCGTATGTTATAGGCCCTATCAAGGCATCTTGAAAATCTAAAATACCTACTTTTGCATTTTCTAAGACCATTAAATTGCCCGCGTGATAATCGCGGTGCATCAGCACTTGTGGTTGCGCCGTTGCAGATGCCACCAGGCAAGCATAAGCATGTTCTAATGCTGGTTCAGGATCTATTGCTAACAATTTTTTCAAAAACCATTCTTGGTGCCAATCCCATTCTCTATACATAAAATCGCGATCAAAGCGTGAGGTTGCAACATCACGACAACTTTGCAATAGACTGAGCGCATCCAAAGCATGCGTATAAAGCATATCCGCATTCCGATCAGACAGGGTTTTTAAATAAGTCGCATCACCAAAATCAGACAATAAGAGAAATCCCTGTGCAATATCTGCTCGGAAAATGGTTGGCGTACAGAGTCCTTGTTCCTTCAGCGCTTGCGCAACGTTCACAAAAGACTGGCAACTCTCTTTCTCAGGTGGCGCATCCATCACAACATAGGACAGTTGCGATGCTCGTACTCTATAGTACCTTCTAAAGCTGGCATCGCCAGGCATAGCGGCTATTGTCACTGGCGCCAAACAATTATCTTGCTGTAGCCATGCCGACAATAAAACCTCTCGCTGATCGGGGGCCGTGAAAAAATTGATTGTTTTACATTCAACCACTGATTCCATCTATTCATCTCTTGCAATCTGGCTGCTAAAAACCGTATTCTCGCTTGCAGAGAGTATATACTGATATTTTAATGGTATACCATGTTTGTTTCCCGAAAATTAAAAATTATCTTTATTTTCATTGCTGCGCTGCAGACCGCTGCGGCGGCATCCTTAGCGCCTACAGCCGCTGATGAATTGGGGTGGGTAGACAGCTCAGAAAACGACTGCGGGGGTTACTATCTCGATGCCCCCTTCACCTACCTCAGTGAAACCAATAATAATCGTCTGATTAAGATCACCAGTAACCAAACTTTACTCACCAAAAGCGGCACCTCTATCCTAGAAGGTGGCGTCACCATTAACAGAGAAGAGCAACAAATCACAACCAACAAGGCTTTTCTCTATATGAATAGCCAAACAGGAAAACTCAGCACCATCGAAATGATAGGCGATGTACATCTACGAGAGCCCAATACTTTGGTAATCAGCAAAAGAGGAAAGTATTTCTCCGACAGCAAAGCAAAATATCTTTCCGATGTACTCTACCGCACCTCTTTGCTGGATAAAAAAAACTCAACTCTGAAGCTATCACCTGGAACACTGACACAACCTAGAAAGCTAATAGGATTAACGGCTTGGGGAGGCGCAGATGCCTTGTCTCAGACAGAACCCCGCATCTATGAATTATCCCGCGCCAGCTTCAGCACCTGTCCACCTCGCCACACCATGTGGAAAGTCAAAGCCAGCCATATTGTACTGAATAAAAACACAGGGCGCGGCTATGCTACTAACGCACGCCTGCTGGTAAAAGAAGTGCCTGTGTTCTATCTGCCGTATTTCAGTTTTTCCATTGATAAGCAGCGTAAATCTGGCTTCTTATGGCCAACCATTGGCATTGTCTCTAATTCCTGGGGACCTTACATACTCATGCCTTTCTACTGGAACATGGCACCCAACTACGATATGACTATCACGCCCAGCCTATTAACAAAACGTGGCGTGTGGGTATCCGATAATTTTCGCTATCTCACAGAGGACAGTAGCGGACACATTAACGTGAGTGCGCTACCAGACGATCGTTTCTTCTCAGACTTTCAAACAGCAACCAAAGAGAATCCGCTGTATGCAGATTCCACAAATAATACCACGCAAGCTGAATTTACGCGCTTAATGAACGATAGCACAACGCGCAAAAGTCTCATCTGGCAGAACGATTCGCAATACAACACCCATTGGTCCAGTCGCATTGATTACAACTATGTTGGGGATGACTATTATCTTCGAGACTTTGGTAGCAATATCAGCGATATCACACAGAATCAGTTGCTTCAATTTGCTGAGCTTGATTACAAAAGCCAAAATTGGAATTTTTCAGGCCTGCTACAAGCGTACCAAACACTCCACCCCATTGATGAACCACTCGTACAAAACCAATATCGTCGTTTTCCACAGCTTATTTTAAATGGTGATTATCCCGATCAACCGTTTCAGTTGGAATATTTTATCAATAGTGAAGCAACACATTTTGATATTCGAAACACACCAGGCACACCTGCTAATTTACCTATTGGCAATCGACTACATGTACAGCCAGGCATCAGTTTGCCGCTGACTTGGTCTGCCGCTTATTTCACACCGCGCGCGCAACTCGCCTTAACGGACTATAATCTTTACCAAACCACCGACACACAAACACCCACCAATAAACGCCGCGGCATACCTATCGTTGATGTTGCTTCCGGATTATTCTTAGAACAGGATATCAGCTTCCTACATCACCCTTTTGAACAAACGCTGGAGCCTGAAATTTATTACACCTATATTCCTTATCGTAACCAAAATAGCATTCCTATTTTCGATACGACCGTCAATACATTGGTGTACGACCAAATTTTTAATTATAACCGCTTCAGCGGGCTAGACCGTATTGGAGATGCCAATCAACTGGCAATAGGGCTTTCAACACGGTTCATCAGTCCAGAATCAGGATTAGAAAAACTTAAGTTAGCCGCGGGTGAAATCATTTATTTCTCTAACCGTAAAGTGACACTCTGTAACTCCATTAACGCTGGTTGCACAGACTACCCTCAAAATCCAACCAACCATTATGGGCTCTCCCCCTTATCGGGCGTTTTGGATTACCACTTAAGTGATCTGTGGAATTTTTCAACAAATCTATTATGGAACCCGATTAGCAAACAGATAGACAACTCCAGTTTGGGCATACATTACCAACCAGATGAAATACGCATTATCAATCTCGGTTACAGCTATGTACGAAATGGAGATTATTTTTCAGGTATTAATGTGAATAGCACAGAAAACAACCTAAAATTAACAGATCTATCATTTACTTGGCCTCTTATTGGTGAGGTGAGCGCAATGGGCCGTTGGAGCCAAGACTGGCATACCAACCATTTCCAGAACCTGCTCTATGGGTTACAATACGACACCTGTTGCTGGGCAATTAGAATGGTTGGTGGACGAGCCTTTACCAATCTGGCTGCTGATAACAATACACCGCAATATAATAGTGAGTTTTATATACAATTTGCATTGAAAGGGTTAGGCAATGTGGGTAACGGCAATGCCAATGGGCTTTTAACAAATATTACAGGCTATAGGCCACAATTTGGGCAGGAATTTTAGATGAGATATCAACAGATCCTTGTATTAACATGCTTACTGTTAAGCAGTCTCAGCGCGAGTCTGGCAAATGCATCACCTCGACAAGTTCAAGGCGAACCCTTGGATCAAATTGCTGCTGTCGTCAATGATGATGTCATCACCAAATCAGAATTAGCACGCACAGTGACATTAACTGAAATGGAGCTAACACAGAGTCATCAATCCATTCCTGATACCAGCACGCTCAGAAAACAAACTCTCGATAAGCTCATCAATAAAAAATTGCAGTTACAGCTTGCTAAGCAAGGGGGCATCACAACGGACTCAAAAGAATTAGACCGCGCTATTAAACGCGTTGCTGATCAAAATCAGATGAGTGTCCCCAGTTTACTTGCCCGTATTGAGCAAGATGGTATGACGCAAACAGAGTATAAAAATGAAATACGCAATCAAATTACGCTACAAAAACTACAACAGCAAGAAATTGTGTCGCGCATCAGCGTCACAGATGATGATATGAAAAGCTTTTTACGCTCAAAAAAATGGGTAACGGAAGGACCCAAAGAATACCACGTTGAAGATTTTCTTGTTCCGCTTGCTGAAGGCGCAAGCGATACAGAAAAACAAGCAGCCAAAAAAACAGCTGATCAATTAGTCGTCGCACTACACCATCATCTTCCTATCAGTCAAATCGCAGCGCCTATCGAAACCAATGATTTGGGTTGGCGGAAAATAGAAGAAATGCCTGAGATTTTCACGGCAGTGATTGCGCATATGCAAGGACAAGACATTTCTGCGCCAGTAGCGGCTGGCAATGGTATGCATGTGCTGCATCTCATTGAATCAAGAGCACTCGCCGTCAAACAGCCTGCTCCAACACACCAGCAACTACAACAATTACTGATGCAACGTAAATTTGAACAAGCGATGCAGATTTGGGTTTCTAAATTACGTGGACAAGCTTTTATTGTCATTCCAGAAAATATGAAAACCTAAATCATGCGTATCCTCATTACACCTGGCGAACCTGCAGGCATCGGCGTCGATGTGACAGTACAGATTGCACAACAAACCTGGGGTGCTGAATGTGTTGTGTTAGCAGATCCAGATTTATTATTGTCTCGTGCAAAGCAATTGCGTTTACCTTTAACATTAATACCTTGCGACTTAAAAGCAACGCCGGCACCAACACCTGCGGGCACATTAAAAATCATAGCACATCACTTACCCAGCCCGGCACAGGCCGGCAAATTGCATCTCGCACATGCGGCCTATGTGTTAGATACTTTAAGAACAGCAGCAGCGCTTTGTTTAACAAAACAAGCGAGCGCATTGGTAACAGGGCCTGTGCATAAGCAAGCGATGAATGAAGCGGGCATTCCTTTTCGTGGCCATACCGAATTTTTTGCTGAGCAGGCGCGCGTACCCCATACGGTGATGCTTTTTGTCCTTAATAAGCTGAAAGTTGCGCTGGCAACCACGCATTTACCGCTACGCGACGTGTCTGCCGCTATCACACCTGAACGCTTAACAACAACGCTTCACATTCTGCACGAAGGATTGAAACAACAATTCCATATTCCACATCCACGCATTAGTATAACTGGTTTGAACCCTCATGCAGGCGAAGGGGGGCACTTAGGAATGGAAGAAATCGATATTATCACACCAACACTTCACACATTAAATGTTTCTAACGAGACCGATTTTTGTTTACAAGGACCCTTCAGTGCCGATACCATTTTCACACCTTATTTTTTAGAAAAAACAGACGCTATTCTCGCCATGTATCACGATCAAGCCTTGCCTGTGATAAAGCACATGGGATTTGACCAGGCTGTGAATGTCACGCTGGGACTGCCCTTTACGCGCACTTCTGTTGATCATGGTACGGCTTTAGATAAAGCAGGCACGGGAGAGGCGAACCCGGGCAGTATGCGAGCAGCACTTGCTCTAGCTATACAGATGCAGCTATTCGCCTGAGGGTATTTATTTTTAAGAAGGCGCATCCTATGAAAAAAAGTATACTTTTAGCGATATGCATCATCTTCTCTGTGAGCGCACACGCAACACAGCTACTTGAAGTTTATCAACAAGCGCTGATCAGTGATCCTATTTTTCAGCAAGCCATTGCACAACGTTTATCAACAAAAGAAGGTGTTCCAATCAGTATCGCTGCATTATTACCAACCATCAGCACCAGCGTGAATCCCACTGTGACGCACAGTGCTATTTCTGGTTCGGCACTGGATTCTATTTCTGGCCGCAGCGCTAATCCACGCAATAACACAGCACGCACTTATAATCTGATGCTCACAGCCACACAAACTGTGTTTAACTATGCGCAATTTGCGAGCGTGAGTGGTGCAAGATCCTTATCCAAAGGAGCAGATGCCACATTAAATGCCGCACTACAAAATCTGATGGTGCGTGTCGCCTCAGCCTATTTCGCGATCTTAAGAGATGAAGATAATTTAAGTTACAGCAAAGCAACGAAAGCTGCCTTTGCGCAACAACTGAATCAAATCAAGCAGCAGTTTAAAGTTGGATTAAAAACAACAACAGATCTTTATACTGCGCAGGCTTCTTATGACTCCGCTGTTGCGAATTATATTACGACACAAACTATTTTAGCGAACGATAGAGAGAATTTACGCGCCATTACAAACACATATTACCCGCATCTTTCTTCGCTCAGTGAAAAGTTTCCACTGACTTCGCCAGATCCACATGATATAGAAAAATGGGTGCATACTTCAGAAAGACAAAACTGGACGATCAAATCCAGTCAATATAATGTGCAGAATGCGTTACAAGTGATAAAACAGCAATTTGCAGGGCATTTACCAACAGTAAACATACAAGGGTCTTTGAACAGAGAATACCAGAATAATATCAATGGATACCAATCACTACTAGACAACGGTGGCGCTGGTGTCATCACAAATAAAGCGGTGGCCATTAATATCAGCTTACCATTATTTGCAGGCGGTGGTGTTGTCGCTCAAACCAATCAAGCAACTTACGATTATCAGGTTGCACAACAGCAATTAGAGCAAGTGATACGTAGCACATTAAACGCAACACGGCAAAGTTATTTAAATGTCACAGCGGGTATTAGCCAAATTGCGGCAGACAAAGAAACAGTCAAGTCAACGATCAGCTCGTTGAGAGGTATGGAAGCGAGTTATGCAGTTGGCACAGAGACGCTGGTAAACGTATTAAATCAACAACAAAATGTTTTCCAAGCACAAACGCGCTACGCAATAGATCGCTATGCATTTGTGAATAATGTGTTGCAGCTAAAACAAGCCGCCGGCACACTCAGTTTTGAGGATTTACAGGCCATTAATCAGTGGCTTATCCATTAAAAAATCGTCCCACATCACTGGGATCATATTCATCTGGTGGAATAGAAAAACGCGGCTCATAGGGTGATGCAAGCTCTCTGTTTTCATGCGCTGTTCTTTGAGCGGGCGTTAACACACAAGCCCTCAGTGGATCAAATTCAGAATTTCTGCGTTCTTTTTTACGCTCTTCCCTTGGCATACTCGATGCTGTGTTAGTAGCTTTCTTCTTAAACATGCCAACAAGATTTGTTTTATATGAATGTGATGCAGTTTGTATCGCCTGCATATGCGCCTTTAACTCAGCTGCTATATTTTTATCTCCGCTTCTTAAGGAAGAAAAAGTTAATGTGTCCGGCAAAGAATTCACAGCTGGGGAAATAACACATGCTCTAAGTAGAATGGAAGAAATGACGCTATTCGTGACAACATTTGCAATCTTCAAAATCGCTTTCGCTATTTCACCTGCCACAGTTATATTTTCTTTTTTTAGTTTTTTTCTATGACAATTTTTTACCAAATCAATATATTTACCATTTTCTATGAAAATTTCTTCTAGAGAAAACTCAGGAGATAATATTGTTGCAAGATATGCCTGTGTGTCTTTAAAAGCACGCTGGATAAGCTCTTTCTCATTCTTATCAGTCAATTCACACAACACATTATCAGGGCACGCACCAATGAGTGCGCGTGCAGCTTGAACAAGTTCAGCGCCCAGCTCATATTGCTTAGCATTGATGAATGCAGTAAATTCATCTCGTGCAACTTGCATTCCTCTGACTTGAGTAGGCCCAACTCGTTTGCCAGATTTTTCTGAAATCGCAGCTGCTTTATTCTGTTGAACCATAATAAGCACCCTCATTTTTTATTTGTTTATGTATTAGCTATTATAGCGAACCTATACTTAACAAGTCCTTAACGAGGGGTATGATTTTTAGATTCTGTTAATTGTTGATATTTTTCAAGAAGTTGCTCTTGCGTTTCGGGGTGGGCAGTATCAATCAGAATGCAGTCCACAGGACAAATAGCAACACATTGGGGCTTATCAAAGCGTCCTGCGCAATTTCGTATCTCTATGACGTCCAATCAGGCTTAATGCAATGGTTGCTCTTTTAGCAATAGATATAATTCTTCCGGTCTGAGATCCATTAACTCAGCAACTGATTCAAAACTCTGACCTAGTTTTATTAGTTTCGAAGCAACCGATCGTTTTTCCTCTTGACGACCCTCCTGACGACCCTCCTGACGACCCTCCTGACGACCCTCTTGGCGACCCTCATTTCTTAATTGTTGCGCGATAGTCATTGCTGCGTCTCCTGCTTCCTTCGATAAATGTCTCTTAGCTTGCTCAACGAACAAGGTTATGTCTCCATGTTCAAATATGGACATCACATAACGCATGAATAGTGTA